>NZ_RQFO01000016.1:87500-758363 GCF_004770045.1 Leptospira montravelensis | reverse complement strand
CCTTCACCATCACTCTCGATGGAATAAACAATGAGCAGTCTTCCTTCTCCATCTTTTACATTCATCTTTTTCAAAGCACGACCCTTGAATTGGAAATCCTTTCGTTCGACTAGATGACCACCGTTGTCATAAACTTCTTCACTCGAGAGCAAACCATCTGTATAGCGGAAGGTTGTTTTGCCGTCACCCTTCCCCTCTTTATCAGAATAAGTTTCTGTGATTAATTTTCCGTCACTGTTGTATTCGTATTCTGCGACATAAACAACCTGACCTTCGCCGTTACGAACGATTTCTTTGTTCGGAACTTTTTTAACTTTTTTAAACAAGTAAGCATCTTTGTGGGACCACTTGCCTGGTGTGTAACCTAAAATAGGAAAGGAAAGGATGATTAAAAAACTAATGATTCGAATCATGGAAAAGAGTTCTCCTACAGGAGACATCGGCGAATTCATTTAAAACGATAATACGATTATGTCAGAAAAAACCATCCAAGAAGAAATCCAAGCCATCATCCCTGACCTATTCCCCAAGCTAGAGCCAGAGTTTGATTGGGAACTAGTGAAAAACTTTTATGAGTTTCTAAAACGAGACAACGAGAAAGGAGGATTCTTTTCTCGAAATGATTCAGAGAAGATTCTAGAGAGACATATTATTGAATCTTTGATCTTTGTTTGGAAACTGAAAGTTACCGGATATGTTTCACGTGAAACAAATGTCGCCGATGTAGGAACAGGGCCAGGTCTTCCCGGTTTTCTTTTTGCTCTCTTAAAAAAAGCGCCGCATGTTTTTCTCGTGGATTCTCAAAAGCGGAAACTCGCACTTCTTGAAACAGAAATCGAAACGGGAAGTCTTTCCAAAGTCAAAAAGCGAGTGGAGTTTATCTACGCGCGGACAGAAGAAATTAATTCTAATTTTGATGTAGTCACTTCGAGAGCAATGGTTCCTTATCCCTACATTGCAGAAGTCACGACACGAATGGTAAAACAAAAAGGAATCTTATGTCCCTTCCTTGCGCAACCCTACCAAGATTTGGATAAAGAAACAGAAGTCCTTAGCAACAATGGGTTCTTTATGAAAAAAGAAATTCCCATTCCTGAATTAGAGTTTGTGGGAAAGAGACATATAAAAATACTACAAAAGAATTCCCTTCCCAAAAAGGGATTCCCCCGCGACTGGAAAGAAATCGTAAAGGAGACGAAAAGCAAGAATGGGTAAAATTGTTTCTATCAGTAATCAAAAAGGTGGAGTCGGTAAAACGACAACAGCGATAAACTTGGCATCCAATCTTGTTGATTTGGGAAAAAAAGTTTTGCTCCTTGATATCGATCCGCAAGGCAACTCAGGTTCCGGACTTGGGTTGGAAGTGCAGTCCTTACAAAAAACTACTTACGAAGTTTTGATTGGTGAACTCTCTGCAAGAGAAGCGGTTCAAAAAACTTTCGTAAACAATTTGGATATCATTCCTTCCAACATCAACCTCTCCGGTTTGGAAGTGGATTTTCTTGGAATGGAAAGAAAGGAATTCAAATTGAAAGATGCTTTGGCATCTGTGAAAGAATCTTATGATTATATTCTAATCGATTGTCCACCTTCTCTCGGTGTTCTTACCATCAATGCTCTCTGTGCTTCTCAATCCGTGATGATTACTTTGCAAACAGAATACTTTGCTCTCGAAGGACTCTCACAGCTCATGCGAATTATTTCTCTCGTGCAGTCACAATGGAATCCATCCCTCGCACTCGAGGGAGTACTTCTCACGATGTACGACAAACGAACCAACTTAGCAAACCAAGTTGCTGAAGATGTTCGCAACTATTTCAAAGAGAAAGTTTATGAAACTGTTATTCCCAGAAATGTAAAATTGTCAGAAGCCCCCTCTTTTGGAAAACCGATCAACTACTATGATCCAGATGGTGTGGGTGCAAAAAGTTATAAAAGTTTAGCGGAAGAAATTGTAGGGAAGGCATAACGTTATGGCACTCGGCAAAGGAAAGGTTTTAGGAAGAGGACTTGGGAATTTAATTCCTGTAAATGAAAACAACGTTGAGATTTCTAAAGACGAACAAACTGGACTAAGAGAAATTAAAGTCACAGAAATTTTACCGAACCCACACCAACCAAGAAAACAATTTTCAGATGCCTCCATCCAAGAGTTATCTAATACCATCGTGGAACATGGAGTGATCCAACCGATCGTTGTACAAAAGAATCCTTCGGGTTCTGGATTTCTTTTGGTGGCGGGAGAAAGAAGATTACGCGCTTGCAAACTTGCAGGTTTCGCAAAAATTCCTGCCATTGTTCGTGATCTTTCAGAAGCAGATATGATGGAACTTGCCCTCATTGAAAACATCCAAAGAGAAAACCTAAATCCAATGGATGAGGCTTTGGCCTACCAAGCCATTATCGACAAACGAGGGTTAAAGGTAACTGATCTTGCCACTCGTGTGGGAAAAAACAGAGCTACCATTTCTAACTTAATTCGTCTTCTCTCTCTTCCTAAATTGTTACAAGACTTAGTGAAGGAAGGAAAACTTTCGGAAGGACAGGCCCGCCCTCTTCTCTCAATTCCCGATCCTAAAAAACAATTGGAAGTGGGTCAGAAAGTGATCGCGGAAGGTTGGAATGTTCGCGAGGTTGAGAACTTTGTTTCTAATCTTTTGCATCCGGATAAAAAATCCAAACCCACATCTTTTGGTGCTGATAAACGAGATGCGAGTATTGTAAAATTGGAATCCAAACTCAGAAACAAATATAGTTCTAAAGTGGAAGTCGCCCACAATGAAACGAATGGAAAAGGGAAAATTGTTTTTTCTTACGCCAACCTAAATGACATGGAAAGGATTTTAGAGCAGCTCGGTGTGAAACTGTAGTTTCGCCAAACGTTCATACAATTCACTTTTTCGAATGAGTTCGTCATGGGTTCCGACGGACTCAATCTCCCCTTCTTTAATCACAACAATCTGATCCGATTTCACAACTGTGGAAAGCCTATGAGCAATCATTATCGTAGTCCTTTCTTTCACTAAAAAATCCAAAGCACGTTGGATCATTTGTTCTGATTCCGAATCGAGAGCGGATGTCGCTTCATCTAGTAAAAGAATTCTTGGGTTGCGAAGGATGGCTCTTGCAATCGCGATCCTTTGTTTTTGTCCACCGGAAAGTCTAGTTCCTAAATGTCCCAAGTTAGTATCGTATCCATCAGGAAGTTGATTTAAAAACTCTGTGACATAGGCGTTGGCTGCTGCCTTTTCGATTTCTTCAAAACTTGCATTTGGTTTTCCATAAGCAATGTTCTCACGTAATGTTCCACTAAAGAGAATGGGTTGTTGGGGAACAAATCCAATGAGAGATCTCAAATCCTTTAAAGTTAATTCTTTGAGATCAACACCTTCGATGGAAATCTTTCCGGCTGTGGGATCGTAGAACCTAAGGATGAGTTCAAAGAGTGTACTCTTTCCACCACCGGAGGGACCAACAAGAGCTGTGGTTTTGTTGGCAGGAATTTCTAAATCAATTCCGCGAATGGCTTTGTGTTCCGGACGAGATGGATACGAAAATTCCAAATGATCTAAATTGATTTTTAGTCCCTTCTTTTGACTGGAACCATTAAGAGATAGAGTTCCATTCCCCTCATTTGGATGGAATACTTCGGTGATTGGTTTTGGAAATTCTGGATCTTTGATTTCTGATTCCGATAAAAGCAGTTCCATCAATCGTTCGGTAGCACCGGCTGCTCTCTGTAAATCACCGAGAACTTCTGAAACAGCACCGACACTGTTTGCAACCATGATCGCATAAAAAGAAAATGCGATGAGTTCCCCTCCGGTAATTTTTCCTTCGAGTACATCTGTCCCACCAATCCATAACATCACACTGATTCCTGTAAGGATGAATAAAATGACAGCCGCAATCAGAAGTGCTCTTTGTTTGATGCGAGCGACTGCCACATCGAATGCTCCTTCGACAGTGTGCGAAAATTTTTCAATGTCTTCTTCTTGGTGGTGGAAGGACTGGAGAATTTTTATATTGAGAAGGGATTCACTTACATAAGTTCCAATGCTTGCGATTTTGTCTTGAGTGGTTCGAGACAAATTTCTCACTTTTTTTCCATAGAACAAAATCGGGAAAACGATGAAAGGAACACTCAGTAACACAATCATAGTGAGTTTTGCATTGGTGATAAAAAGAAAAATGATTCCTCCCACAAACATCAAAACATTACGAAGGGCAATGGAGGCAGAAGATCCGATTACAGTTTGGATGAGTGTTGTATCGGTTGTAATCCGCGATTGGATTTCACCAGGAGAATTCATTTCAAAAAAACTGGGATGGATGAAGATGATATGTTTGAATACATCCCTTCGAATGTCCGAGGCAACACGTTCGCCGATCCATGAAACTGTGTAATGTCGAATGTAAGTTCCTATCGCAAGAAAAATTCCCACTAGAATGATAAAGGCAAGTGAGTAACCTAATTCTTGTTTGGATCTGGCTGAAAATCCTGCATCCACTAAATGGCGTAATCCTTGCCCTAGTCCCAAAGTCACTCCGGCTGTAAAAAGGAGAGCCAGGGAAGAAAGGGTCATTTGGAATCTGTATGGTTTTAAATAAGAAAAAGTTTTAGAAAGGACGCGGAGATTTTTTGACTTAGGTCGGTCAGGTGTTTGCAAAGAATTATCCTTTTAGATCAATCAATAGACCTCTGATTTCATCTAATTGTTTCAAAATCACGAAAGCACTGTTATTGGGTGAAAACATAGTTTTTGCCAAAAGATCCAGTTTTTCATCCACAACCTTTACATAACGTACGTCTTTTTGGTCATTTCGTCCGCGCTGTGGGGCTTGCATGACTTTGTAGTTTTTTTTGAGGATGAGTTCGGCAATTTGTTTGATGTGTTTTTTGTAGGATTCGAGGTTTTTGTGGTTCGGATCTTTGATGAGTTCCTTTTCCAAATCGGGCAAATCTTTCCAAAGTTCGTTTAGTTCTCTGGTTTCTTCTTTTCCGGCAGGAACGATGGATTCTAAAATTTCTAAAAAACTTTGTTTGGATTCATCCACTGGTGCAAACGAACCTGAGAGTTTATCTTTGGATCCTTTTTTGGTCGGTGTAGATACCGACTTAGGATTGTTGTTTTGGATGATCATAAACCCGCCTAATGACGAGTGGGATTAATTGTGCATTTTCCGTGAAACACTACACCTTCTTCTACGATGAGGCGAGGAGTGACAATGTCTCCTTCCAATCGACAGCTAGAAAGTAATGTAACTCGTTCTGTTGCATAGATGTTCCCGCGAATTTCTCCACCGGCAACAACCACTCGTGCTTTGATATCTGTATCGACGATTCCGGATTTTCCTATAAGTACCTTTCCGGTTGTTTCGAGGACTCCACGAAATTTTCCATCGATACGAATGAGGCCAGGAAATTTGAATTCACCGACAAACTCGGCGCCTTCTCCAATGATGCTATTAACTAAAAATTCTTCTTCTGTAGATGGATTGGACATTATTCTTGAATTTGGTTGAGAAACGAAAACGGATTCAACGCTTGGGTACCAACATGTACTTCATAATGAAGATGGTAAATCGGATTTTCTGGTGATTTTCCAACATAACCTAAGATGTCACCCTTGGAGAGTTTTTCATTTTTCTTAACACGAATTCTATCGAGGTTGGAGTAGATTGTTTTCCATCCAAATCGATGTGATAATTTTACATAATATCCGGTTGCTGGCGAATAACCAGTATCAAAAACAATTCCGGGAGCCGTTGCAATGACTTCCGCACCAGGAAAAGATCCAATGTCTAGTCCTCTATTGATTTCTTCTTTTCCAGTCACAGGAGAAATGTATTTTCCAAAAGGAAATAACACATAACCTTTTGTTGGCCAAATGGAGGGAGTGTTACGAATGATACTTTTTCTTTTTTTGATGAGTTTGATAATCTCTTCAGAAAGTTCAGAGGATAATTTTAGATTATGAATGTCTTCTTTGATGCGAAAGGATTCGTCTGTGATGTCGGACTGTGGTGTTCCTTGTAATGCGAGGAATTGTCCTGCTTGTCCACCCATCCCTTTGGAAACGCGTGAAGGATCGCCGCCGAGTTTGATATAGAGGTTAGAAATTCTTTCATAATAATATTGGATGGTTTCATGAAGAGAGTTTACCTCTTCTTTCATCTTGGAAGATTGTCTGATAAAGTCTTTGTTTGTTAAATTGAGTTCTGTGAGTTGGTGGATGGATCCACTATGAGAAAGAACATTCACAGCGCTGATCACAAGAAGCACTACCATGATCCCGATGAAAATAGAAATGGCTTTGTAAGAAATAACAAAGTTAATGGTTTTGCGATCGGTGTGAGGAATGACCATAATTGTCAGACGTTCCCGACCTTTTTTATCCAGATCCTCGTAACGTTGGGATAACTTAAGCTTCCATTCCTGGACTTTATACCTTAATCGGTAAAAAATTAAATGTAGTCTTTGTTTTGCTTCCACGTTCTTTTTAGGCCTTCGACTATTTAAACAAAACTTATCGCACCCACTATATCTTTCGATTGAATTTTCATTTTCATCCAGTGGAAATTACAAATCTTGCTATTTATGGGATATTCAACCATTGACACTCATTGCCACTTAGACATAATTCGGGAACAAGGCCAAGAGATTGAAGAAACTCTGGCGAAATCCCGAACGGCTGGAGTAGACCGGATGGTTCAAATCGGGATTGATTTGCCAAGTTCTATCGAAGCTGTCCGTATTTCAGAAACTCATTCCAAAGATGATTTAGAAATTTTCTATTCGATAGGTTGCCATCCGACGGAAACTCATGAATTCCCTAATGCAGATCAAATTTTAGATTTAGCAAAATCCCGAATGAACGATTCCAAATTTTCTGCGATTGGTGAGATTGGTGTCGATCTGTATCATGATGCGAGCACAAGATCCGAGCAGAATGAAGTGTTACGTAAATTTTTAGATTTTTCTTCTGAATACAAACTACCAGTTGTGATTCATTCACGTGATGCTTTTGAAGATACGTACGAAGCGTTGAAAGAATATAAATCAAAAGCCTTTGGAGTGATTCATTGTTTCACTTATGATTATGAAGCAGCCAAACAGTTTGTGGATTTAGGATACTATGTTTCTTTTTCTGGAATTGTTACTTTTAAATCGGCAACGGACATCCAAGAAGCAGCACGTAAGATTCCTTTGGAAACCATTCTGATTGAAACAGATGCTCCCTTTTTATCGCCAATGCCACATAGAGGCAAACGAAATGATTCATCCCATTTACCATTTGTCCTTGAGAAAATGTTTTCTTTACGAACAGAAACCAATGCAGAAGTAGCAGATCGCATTTATCAAAATTCACTAAAATTCACACAAAGAAAGGCTTATCACCATGCTTGATATCAACCGTATTGTTCAAAACCCTGAAGAGTTACTTTCCACCTTACAAAAACGAGGTGTTACTTCTACAGACATTGAAGCTAAAATTAAATCTGTATCTGAAAAACAAAGAAGGTTGAAATTAGAAGTGGAAGACCTTCGTGCAGAAAGGAATCGAGTTTCCAAAGAAATTGGAATTCAAAAATCACAAGGAAAAGATATCACAGAAATTTCCGCTTCGATGAAGGGTGTTGGTGATCGAATCAAAGCAATCGAAGAAGAACTTACAAAAGAAGAAGAATCTTTGCATGATCTAAATTTAGGACTTCCGAACTTGCTCGATCCATCTGTTCCTGAAGGAAAATCAGAAGCGGATAATGTTCTCGTGCGCCAGTGGGGAGATGTTCCTAAACTTTCGTTTGAGGCCAAAACTCATTTTGATATTGGGGAGGCTTTGGGTATCTTTGACTTCGAACGCGGCGTAAAACTTTCTGGTGCTAGATTTTACACATACCGGGGACTTGGTGCCAAATTAGAAAGAGCACTCATGAATCTAATGCTTGATACCCATACTTCTGAAAATGGATACGAAGAGATGTGGGTACCGGTCCTTGTAAACGATGAGTCGATGACGGCCACAGGCCAACTTCCTAAGTTTGCAGAAGATTTTTACCGATTAGAAAAAGACGGACTCAATTTGATTCCAACCGCAGAAGTTCCTTTAACCAATTATTACCGGGATGAAATTATATCGGAAAAAGAATTACCCATTTCTGTATGCGCTCACACTTCCTGTTTTCGTAGAGAAGCCGGATCTTACGGTCGGGATACACGTGGTCTTGTGCGAGTACACCAATTTCAAAAAGTGGAACTTGTGAAGTTTGTAGAGCCTGAAACTTCGCAAAACGAACACGAAAAGATGTTACAAGATGCCGAATCCATTCTGCAAAAGTTAAAACTTCCCTACCGTGTGATGTTACTTTGCAGCAAGGATATGTCTAGTGCATCTTCTAAAACTTACGATATCGAAGTTTGGATGCCAGGACTTGGTCGTTTTATGGAAATTTCCTCTGTTTCTAACTTCAAAGACTATCAAGCAAGACGGGGAAAAATTCGATACAAGTCAAAGGAAGGAAAAAACCTGCTCGTCCATACTCTGAATGGTTCCGGTCTTGCGATCGGTCGAACACTCGCTGCAGTGATCGAAAACTACCAATCAGCTGATGGAACCTTCCAAATTCCGGATGTATTGAAACCATACATTCGATAGAAATTTAGGGCAGATGACCGAGGTGTCAAATGCCCTTCTCTCTTATATTTCAGCGATTTGAGAATAAAAAAATAAACTTACGTCAATCAGTATTTGTCAAGCTGGGTGTTTATGCGCAATGCAGATACTTGCTTTGCTCTGGGGATTACGTACCCCACGGAGAAAACACAATAAATGGCAGTTATGCGAAGAGCGGATATCTCCAGTTTCAATTTCCTCTCCTTTTCCATTCCCAAAAACTTTTAGGAATTATGCGTGATGCGCTTATTTCCAAAGTCATAATCCAAGGTATAACTTGGATTATTCAGACATTAATGAATTTTAAAAATACAAACCAAATCATCATTCTCTCTTTTTGGATGTTTTTCTCCCTACCAATAGCGGCTCAAGTGGAACCTAGCGAACCAAGTTTGGTTGTAGCTCCTATCCAGGGTCCAATCAATACGGAATTCCAAGAATTTGGTCCAACTATGACTCCGGATGCAAAAACTTTATATTTTTATTCTAAACGAACTAATCGTGGTTATACGGAAATATTTAAATCTGATCGCAAAAAGGATGGAACTTGGGATTATCCAGAAGAAGCAGATGTTTTAAATTCTCCATTTGATGACCAAAGTCCCTTTATCTCACGAGATGGAAAAACTTTACTTTTGTCATCCAACCGTGACGGTTCCGTAGAAGTAATGTTACCCGATGGGAAAGTAGGGATTTCTCGTGATTTGTATGTTTCAAATTGGAATGGAAAAAATTGGAGTAAACCTGTGGCATTGCCAAGTCCAATCAACACAGAGGAAATAGAAGAAAATCCGCATTTACTCGGTGATACTTTACTTTTTACAAGGTATCCATTTGGGAAACCAAATCTAGCAAAAGTATACTATAGCCAATTTAAAGGAGAGAAATGGTCTATGCCGAAACTTCTTCCTTCACCAATTAATGATAATTATGCGACAATCGCCGCTGCCTTTAATGATGATGGAACGATTCTTTTCTTCTCTTCCAATCGACCTGGTGGTTTCGGCGGTTTTGATTTATATATGGCTAAAATCGAAGGGGAAACTTTTAAGGATATTGAAAATTTAGGTGCACCTATTAACTCAAACGAAGATGAAGCCTATATTGTTTTTCAACAGGTCAAAAAAACATTCTTATTTTGCAGGAGAGTGGAAGGTAGATCTTTCGATCTTTTCACCGCATCGATTCCAAAACAAGAAAACATAGTACAAAAGAAATTAGAAGAATCAAAAAAGATCTCATTGGATTCCGTATATTTTGAAAGAGCATCATCAGTTTTGAAACCTGAATCATCTGTTCCTTTGGATGCTATAGTTGATTATTTACATGAAAACTCTGAGAAAAAAATGAAAATTATAGGCCATACCGATTTAACAGGAAACTTTGAGGACAATATGGTCCTTTCGAAAGAAAGGGCCGATTCCGTTAAACAATATTTAGTCTCTAAAGGTGTAGATTCAAAACGACTTTTGACCGAGGGAAAAGGGCCAACTCAACCGATGGTTCAAGGTACTGATGAAGTCTCCTCTAAAAAAAATCGCCGAACCGAATTTGTGATAACAGATCCTTAATTTTTCCTTGCCGTATCTATTTCCAGAGAAAAGGTAATGGGGATGTTGTCTCTTCAAAGGATCCAATACGTTTATATATTCACCTTTTTAGTCTTTTCTATTTCGGTTTCTATTTTCGGGGAACCTAGTCAAGTTTTAGAAAAAATTAGAAAAACAAAAACATTAACGGTTTCTGTAAATGAATTCTATGATCCATTCTATATAGAGAATCCAAATCCTAACTTTCCAGGTTTAGATGTTGAGTTAGCACAAGAATATGCAAAATTTCTTGATGTAGATTTAAAAATTATTCCCCTTCGTACTTTTGACCAACATGCTCGAATGTTAGAAAAAGGAGATACACAAATTGCAATTGCTGGAATTTCATCTTCCATAAATCGCTTTAAAGATGTTTATTTTACAGATCCTTATTTAATATCTACACCAGCAGCTCTCGTAAACCGTACAGCTTTACCGCCAGAACCAGAAGGTCAAATTGTAACCGTACAATTGTTCCGTAACTTAAACGATCTAACAAACATTACTGGAATTTCATATTCGGTTTTGGCCAATAGTTCAAATCATTTATTTTTAAGAGATGCTTTTCCAAAAGCTCAAATTTTTTCTTATTTTACGAATGAAGCTGCTTTAAATGAATTAAAGAAAAACAATGTAAATGCATTTGTTGCCGACTCTTTTTATATACAAGCGCTGCTACAAAAAGATTCATCATTAAGAGCAAATTATTTGCCAATTTTGGGCGTGGTTCAAGAGGATCATATCAGTATGGCAACAGCAAGAAGAGATGTTGAATTTCTTTATAATTTAAATTTCTTTATAAAAGAATTAAAACGTACGGGTAAAATCCAAGGTTTGATAAATAAATATTTTAAATCTAACCAGTGGGTCAAAAAAGAATAAATTCAATGTCGCTACGAAGTTTATTTTTTTATAGTTTTGTTTTTTTTGTAATTCCTTGCAGTGTTTTGACTGCGCAAGAGGAAGAATCACAAAGATCTTTTATGAATTTCAACGGATCTTTCCGTGTTCGTGCGACAAATGTAGGTAGAGATGTTTTATTAGAAAGAAAAACTCCTGTAACACCAATTACAAATTTAGAAAAGGAAAATTCAGAACGTCAAGGGAAGGAACAAGATACCATTCAATCGGATCTACAAAGAAGACAACAAGGATTGCCAAGTCAAATTACACGTAAAAAAGAGGACGTGAGTTATTACGATTCTCGTTTTTTATACAATATGAGTTTTTCTGCAAATAAGTATGTAGAAGGAATTTGGGGAATGCAAGTTGGTGATATTCCCTTTGGAGGCAAAGGTCTTAGAGCAACGGGTCCAGATGGTTTTGATCCAGGTTTAGTTGGTCCTGGCTCCGGTGGTGAAAGAGGTAGAACCGCTGCAGTTAACGTTCAAACTAACTTTTTATATCTTAATTTTAGAATTCCTGAGTCAGGGCTTTTTATAAAAGTTGGTCAGCAACTTTTTAGTTCCGCGCAAGGTCGTGTTTTATTTTCAACTGGAACAGGTGTGAGTATTCTTAAAAATTTTCAATTTCTAAGACTATCCTTAGAAGGAGGAATTTTAAGAGCACGCGATCAAAGTTTTATGGATGTGGATAAAAATGGTTTTGCAGATAAAAACTATCAAACATCCAATATTTATTATAATCGGTTGAAATTTGAATATTTTCGAAATATTCGCAATGAAGTTTACGCCTATTTTTTAGATGATAATGATAAGTCAGATAATGAAACAGCAAGACTTGCATGGTATGGAATGCATAATGAATTTAATTTTCAAAAATTTTCCTTTATCGTACATGGAATCTTAAATACAGGAACAGTTAAAAAATTACGACCAGTCAATGATACAAATGATATTACTATTTATAATAATACGCAGAGATATTTTATCAAAGGTGGAATGTATGATTTTCAATTTACTTATCGTTGGAGTGAGTCTTTAAATTTTAATTTAATTGCTCTAGGGACAACAGGAAGACCTGGTTATGATGAAAAAGGAAATGAAGCAAATTTAAAAGGAAATGGATATAGAACATTAGCACCAGGTTTTTCGATTTCCAACATTGCAACAGACTTCACTGGTGGTTATGCATTATTTAATGGATCTAGTTTTTCTGGATTAAATGAATATGGATTATATTCGAACATTATTGCATTTGGACCTTATCAGTTTACTTTAGGTTACTATCAGTTGTGGGCAACAAAATCACCGGAAATTCGTATCAATAGAGAATTTAGTGAACTCAATGGATACAGAACATCCACTTATATGGGAATGGAATACAATTTTAACATTCGTTATAATGTGACTGCAGATTTTCAAATTATATTTCGTTCCGGTTACTTTGTAGCTGGGGATGCTTTATTTGTGTTGTTAGATTCTAAATATGGTCGAGTCTTACGAGAAGGATTTATCGTATTCGAACATCGGTTTTAGTAGAATCAATGGTATTATAATAAAAGTAAAATATCAAAATACCTTTCGTGTTCGATTCAAAAGGTATGGGACATACTGACAATTAAAGAGTCAATCTAGACTTAATGGCTTTTCCCAAGGTATATTGATCGGAATACTCTAAAGTACCACCAATAGTAATCCCATGCGCAATTCTTGTGATTTTTATTTCCATTGGCTTAATTACTGTCGAAAGATAAGAAGCAGTTGCATCTCCTTCGAGTGTTGGGTTGGTCGCGATTAAAACTTCTTGCACCCTGCCATCTTCCAATCTATGTAGCAGCTGACGAATTCTTAGTTGATCAGGTCCAATACCATCTAATGGGGAAATAGCTCCATTGAGTACATGATATTTTCCAATATATTCTTTTGTATTTTCGATAAAGAAAATATCCTCCGGTTGTTCTACAACGCAGAGAATTTTATTGTCCCGTCTATCAGACAAACAAATCGAACAAACTGGATCTTCAGTAAGCCCACCGCATTCGTCGCAAAATCGAAGTTTTGCTTTAGCCTCTTCGATGTTTGACAACCAAGCACGAAATGTAGAAGGATCCATTCGCAAAATATGAAATCCAATTCTTGTAGCACTTTTTTTACCAATTCCAGGTAAGCTTGAGAAGGATTGAATTAGTTTTTGAAATTGTGGATCAGACAGGAGGAAACCCTCCATCCTTTTGGATTTGGTTGAATACACCTTCGAAGTCGCTAGGATTAAAACCGAGTACATTTTTCATTTCATGGGCCATTGTTTCTTTGGCTTTTCTTTGTACTTCATTCGTAGCAGAAAGAATAAGATCTTCTAACATCTTTTTATCATCTGCATTAAACATAATTGGATTTATATTTAAATTCGTAAGTGTTCCATCTGCCGAAGCAGTCACTTCCACCATGCCGGCACCGGCAGACGCTGTGACTCGAATCTGTGCGAGCCGTTTAGAGAGTTCCTCTTGTTTTTCTTTGATATTGCCTAGCTGCGAGAAAGCTTCTCGCATTTGTTTCATTTGATCAAAAATTCCCATACGTACCTTTTGGACTTATAAATTCTTAAATTGGTTGGGATCAACTTCCATCCCAGAAAATTTTTCTTTCAAAAGTTTTTCCATATCTTCTGGACTAGCCGAACTTGAAGGACTTGAGGTTGTTGGTTTAGGAGAATTCGGTTTTTCTTCCGAAGACTGATTTCTCTCCACATCCAAATTTGTTTTTGACTGTGAAGGAGGTTTTGTTACCGATTCCCGATTTTCTATAGGTTTTTCCGAACTTGTTTTTGCTAATCCTGGTTGTGGATTCGTTACTGGTTCTTGTTTTTGTGTAGCACCAGTGGTTGGGATCACTTTTTTTGGAGATTCTAAATGATCTGGAATATGAGAAATATCACCTTGTACTAGTTTTGTGAGTTCTGATATTTTTGCTAAAAGTCCTGATACACTTGGCTTTTCTCTGTCCAAAATCAATTTTCGAAATTGAATTTCTAAATAAACTTTCATTTCATAAGAGCTTCTTAGTTTCATTAGATTCAATTTTTCGTGTATGGAAAAAATACGTTCTGCGAGTAAAACTAAAACCTCACGATCCAGTTCTCGATAATTTTGTTTTAACTTTTGTAGGTCTTCTTGGGGGATATTAATCGATTCTCTATCTGCTAAGTTGTCTTTGATGAGGAGTAAAGAATTCAAAAACTCGATAAAATCCCAAACAAATTTTCCAAGATCGATTCCTGCTTGGAAAAGATTTTCAAGTGTTTCAAAAATTTGTGCACTTTGTGAGGAATCAAGTAATTGGTTTAAAAAATCCGTAAAAGTATCAATTCCATGATACCCTATCATTTTTCTGAGTTTTACACCTGTTAGATTGCCATCTGTAAAAATAACGGCTTGTTCCATAAAAGAAAGTGTATCTCTTACTGAGCCGTCTCCTTTTTTTGCGATCCAGAACAAACCTTCAGAATCATACTTTAGGTTTTCTTTTTCACAGAGTGTTTCTATATAGTTTTGTAAAACGGTGACAGGTACTTTTCTAAAATGAAAGTCTTGGCAACGAGAAAGGATGGTTTCTGGAATTTTATGATACTCAGTCGTTGCTAGAATAAAAACTACGTGGGCTGGAGGTTCTTCTAATGTTTTGAGGAGAGCATTAAAAGCAGCTCCACTGAGCATGTGAACTTCATCTAAAATATAAACGCGATACTTTCCGCCCATTGCATTGAATTTTACGTTTTCACGTAACTCGCGGATATTATCCACACCGCTATTGGAAGCGGCATCAATTTCAAATACATCATTCGAATTACCTTTTGTGATCTCTAAACAAGAAGTACATTCGTTACATGGCTCTACCCCATCTGGGCGTTCACAATTCAGCCGTTTGGCTAAAATTCTAGCAATGGTTGTTTTACCAACACCACGAGGGCCAATAAAAATATAGGCATGACCAATCTTTTTCGATTTGAATGCATTTTGTAAGGAACCAACAGCAAGGTCTTGGTAAATTACATCGCGAAAGAATTGGGGTCTATATTTTCGAAAGAGTACTTGGTGGTTTTCGCTCATGGAAGTCCGTATTTCAAAAGATAAGAAAAAGAAAATTTGTGAATCACTTTGATCTTGGAAGTTCGTATGTTGGAGGCAATGAAATATTTATGAAGGATATGGATATTTTCCTGTGAAATGGGAAAAGGAAAGTTTAAGAAATCTAAAGTAAAAACTGGGAGAGTTTTTCCATTAGTTCGAATCAGAGTGGAAATCGAACTTAGGATGGGAAGAAAATGGTGTAGAACCTGGCGGAGAGACCGGGATTCGAACCCGGGGTGCTTTTGGCACACATGCTTTCCAAGCATGCACAATAGACCACTCTGACATCTCTCCAATGGTTTCTACTGGCTTCCATAAAAAGAAACCGTCCTTAGAATTCTACCTTTTCTCTTTGAAAAAACTCAGAAATTCGAATTTTATGTGGGATCTTGGGATGAGAGTGCATTTGGGAAAGTGATTCAATAAATAAATGGATTCGGTAGTATAGGAAGAAATACCTTCACCCGGTTTTGCAGGAACAAAATATACCACTTCCGGAATTTTCATTCGTAAAATCGCACCAGCACAAAGTAAACATGGCTCAAGAGCCGTAATTAAAATATGGTCTGTGAGATAACGACCTTCCGTTTTGGAAAGGGCATCTTCCATTGCTAAAATTTCACTGTGTTTTGTGGGATTTAATGTTTGTTCTACGGAATTAAAAGCAGCGGAAACAACTTGTCCGTCTTTTGTGATGATTTCTGAATAGGAGGGAATTTCGTTAGGATGGTTGGAAACCGCATCCGAGTATCGTTTTAGAAACGAGTCGAATGCTTCCACGTGCGCCCAAGAGGATTTGAACCTCTAACCTTCTGATCCGTAGTCAGATACTCTATCCAGTTGAGCTATGGGCGCAATGAATGCTTGAAGCATTTTTACCCAGTCCAAAAGAACGGGTATCTCTATGCTTTTTTTAAAGCGGATGGAGTAAATCAAAAATCCAGAAATTCCTAGATAAAGTAGTATAGAAAGTAAGTGGATGGTTGCAGCCAAATAAAGCCCAACAAAGGGCAAGGCCGATACAACTTGCGCGAAGAGAAGGATCAGTAAGAACAAACAAGTATTAACTGCAGAATACAAACAAACCGTCACAAATTCAGGAACACTTCGTTTCCAGGTAAATACAGGAACCCAAGAAAAATACAAAGGTAAAACAGCAAAAATTTTTGCAGCTTCCTCGGTGAGTAAGTAAGCTTTAATTTTCTGGATTTTTTCTTTGATTTGGGCGGTATTCATGGCAGTATCAACGGAGACGCAGGGATTCGAACCCTGGGTACGATTGCTCGTACGACGGTTTAGCAAACCGCTCCTTTCGGCCACTCAGGCACGTCTCCAGCGACTCGGAGAAGGTAGGATTCGAACCCACGGTGGGATTACCACGACGGTTTTCAAGACCGCTGCTTTAGACCACTCAGCCACTTCTCCAAGAGTACCTATCCGTTATGTTAAATGCGAGTGCAGTGTCAATTGAATATTCTATGAATGGTTCTAGAGAATGGAAAAGTTGCGTATAAAACTAGAAAAGTGGGTGAATGGTGGCTTTTGTTTAACACACCATGAGGGTCATGCTGTCTTTGTTGAGGGTGGAATTCCTGGCGAAACAGTAGACATAAGTCTTTATAAGACCGGAAACAAAGAGTGGTTTGGAACTGTTTCGGAAGTATTTGAACCAGCAGAAACGAGAATCCCATCTGATTGTTCTGTTTTTATGGAGTGCGGAGGTTGCAGTTACCGACATATTCCCTACCAAGATGAAATCAAAATCAAAACTTCACTTTTAGAAGGGATGTTTCCAGAATGGAAAGGGAAACTTGAAGTAGTCAAAGGTCCAGAGAACGAATACCGAAACAATGTGCAGTGGCAATCGAACGGTAAAGAAATTGGATATTTTGCAAAAAATAGCCATCGGATTGTAAACGAATCTCAATCTGTCTGTAAAACCGTCGATAAACGATTGTTATGGGCTGATATTCCACAAGGAATTAGAAAATCTGTCGCCAAACAAAAATCCATCCAACTACGGCTTTCTTCCAAATCGGTGGTAAATTATGAAAGAGACCAGACAGAAATCAATGTGTTTAATTCAAAACTCAAGGTTCCCGAACGTGGTTTTTTTCAAATCAACAGGTTTCTGTTAGAACCTTGGCTTGAGAAAATCAAATCTCTCTTACCGGATTCAGCTCAAATTTTGGAATTATTCTGTGGTTGTGGGACTATTGGAATTTCCATTCGCGAGAAAATTGCCTCATTGTATGGAATGGAATCTCACGAAAAAAGCATTAAGTATGCCAAAGAAAATGCAAAGACCAACAATGCACTCCAGTTTGAATATGAAGTGAGTGATTTATACCAAAAACATTTACCGAAACATACAGCAAAGATTCCTATCTGGATTGTGAATCCGCCGAGAGCCGGTCTTTCGGAAGGAATCATAGAATCAGCTGCTCTGTTTTCACCGAAACAAATTATTTATTCAAGTTGTAATCCAAGTACTTTGAAACGAGATATCGTGAGGTTGGAGAAGCTAGGTTATCAATTGGATTACATGGGTTTATTTGATTTTTTTCCCAGAACCCAACACTATGAAGTTCTAGTGCGTTTAAAAAAATAATAAATAAACCAACTCCCAAATAAAATCTGTGAGTTGGTTTTGCATCACTTTCTGTGATTCTTATTTTTCTTTTGTAGTAATTTTAAAAGGAAGGTAAGCTGGACAAAATCCGATAGCAGAAGTGGCAATCATCACAAGTCCGATAATGAGAAGAACCAAAGCCGTTGTTCCTTCTACAACTCCAGTCAGATAGAGACCACCTAATACCAAACCCACGACCACTCGAATGATTCTGTCATAAAGACCCATATTCTGAAACATATTCAATCTCCTTAAAGAATGTTTGACGAAGGAAAAGAGATGGATTCAATTATTTATTTTTTTGTAACCATTCTAAAATCGACTTTGCCACTTCTTCTCTTTTTTCCCAATGTAAGAAATGTCCTGCATGATCGAAACCAATTTTGCGAAACCCACAAGGAAAGTCTGTTTCATCTAAAAGATGTTCAAAAAGATTTTTATGAAAACAACCATCGTTTAATCCGTACAAAATTTGACTTGGGACGTTAATTTGCGAATCTAAAATTCCTAAAATACTTTCTCTACCTGATTCAGTAAAAAGATCATTTAAATTACGGTAATAGGCAAGTGCAGAAGATAAAATACCTGGATTTTGAAAGTTAGATTTAATCTCTGCTAAGTGGTCTTGGTTTGGTGTATATCCAGGTGACCAATCCTTCCATAAAAAATCCACCAAAGCAAAGTCGTTAGATCGAATAGTCAGTTCTGCCAAAAAAGGAATTTGGAATAGTAAAACATACCAAGAATGAATGGTCTGTTGTGGAGCCCAAAAAAAGGAATCTTGGTAGGTGCGAAGGAGTGGTACTCCAAGACTTGTGATGGATTTAATACGATTCGGATAATACATTCCGGCGGCAAAGGCAATCACTGCCCCCCAATTGTGACCAACCAAATGCACTTGTTCCCAACGTCGGTCTTCCATCCAACCTAAGATGTCTTGCACTAAATCAACGACGTGTAACTTTTGAGAATGCGAAATCGTAGATGGTTCATATCCTCGCATAACTGGAGCGATACAATGAAATCCTTTTTTTCCAATGGATTCCATAATAGGAGCAAAGGTTTTATAATTATCAGGAAATCCATGTAGGAAAAGAACAGGATCACCTGTCCCTGTTTCTAAGGTGGTAAATACAGTGGATGAATTTCTAATTTCCGAATGGTGCATTATTGTTTACCAACTTATCTTTTTTATATGTCGTTCGAAAGAATTGTATCACAATCTCTCTTGTATCCAAGTCCTTACTTAAGTAGCCATATTGTTTTTCATTTTGGTAATAAAAACCATTTGGCCAAATATGTCCTCCACCGGGGATCAAATACCCTTCCACAATCTGGTCACTAGAACAATCAGTGAATTTAGTGTATTGTATGTCTCTTTTCCAAAATTTATTTAAATGTCTTTTTTTGGATTTTGATTCTTCTTTGCAGGACAAACTGGAAGTCCAGTATTCTAAAGATTCTAAATAAGAAAGAACATCTCCAGCTGCAATTCTTTGTGACTGGTTGTTTGGATCAGTAGGAATCGAAACAGTTCCCCCTTGGTAGGGAACCACGTCATCGGACATTCCCATTATGAATCCAATTGATTTTTGCGGAGGAGGATAACAAATTTCTTTTAATCCACGTGATGTTACTGCTGCTACGGAATAACCCGAACTAAATAAATCGGGAGCCTCGCATAACAAACGCTGTGTCATAAATCCGCCGTTGGAAATTCCAACTGCATGAATCCGATTGTGGTCTATGGGATATTCAGAATCCAAATGGCGAACCATATCGCGAAAAAAATCTACATCTTTGGTATTTCTTTTATCAGTTAATGAATGTGGAATTTTTCTTCCGTCATTCCAACGGTTTGCGTAACCATCAGGGTATACTGCAATAAATCCATATTCCTCTGCTTTTTCCGACATTCGAGAAAGATAAATCATACCCTCACCACTTCCTCCGCCACCATGCAGAATAAAAATGACGGGTAATTTATCTTCTTTAAATTGTTTAGGGATGTAATATCGAAAAGAACGTATGATTCCATCTGAAGAAATCGATTGTTGTTTGTGTTCTTTAACAGGAACAATCGATGGCAGCGATTTACAAAAGAAGGAAAATGACACCATAAATAAAGTTAGGTATAACTGATTTGGAACAGAAATCCAATTCATAGAAATAGTGATTCAAAGGATTTGATGGTTTCTGAAAACTTAGGATCACTTTCCAGCGGATATTTTGGATGAAATTCCTTATCAACTGTCGGATCATAAGGACCAGACTTTCCTTCAAAACAAACGGCTGTTTCTGACAAACAAACCAAACTATGCCAAACACCTGGCTGCAGGTCGATACCACGTTTTGGACCTTTGGATGAAAGTTTATGTGCTTCTTTAATTTCCCCATTCTCATGGAAAATTAAAAATCCGATTTCCCCTTCGAGGATGACAAAAGTTTCTGGTTTTGGATCCGACAAATGTCTGTGAGGTGGAATGTAGGTGTTTTTTGAAAGAACGTTTAAGAATCTTTGGTACACTTCCTTTTGTTCATGGAAGTTGTGGTTGGTACGTTTTCTTTCTGCGTTTTGCGCTTTTTTGACGAGGTTTCCGATTAAGTCGGAATCAATGAGTTGTATTTCCTGCAAGTTGACCTTCCAATTCCTGCTCGATGAAGGCTAACATATCCGGAACACAAGCCGTACAAGTATCAGCCGCTCCCATCTCGCGGGCTACTTCTAGTATAGGGCGATTGGATTCTTTGACAACATTTAAGATAGATTCAAAGAAAACTTCTGCACAGTGACACTTGATCATGGTTCTGAGAATCAGTCTCTAAGTATCCAAATAGTACGACAAGAATTTTTTTTTGGCTCAAGTTTGGAAAATTTCGCAAAACCGTGAAAGCCCCCGGAATTTTATCGGGTTTTTTGTTCGAGAATGGTGTTGTAAACTTGCTTTAGAGAATCGATCGCCGATGTCCATAAGAATCGTTTGGCATTTTTTTCTCCTAAAACTTTCAACTGACTGAGTCTTTTAGAATCTTTTAGTAAGATAAGCAATTTGTTTTGGAAGGAATCGGAATCTTTTGGATCAAAGGCCTCATACCCATTTCCAAGGACTTCTGGCAATACACTGGCGTTAGAGGAAAAAACGGGAGTCCCCACGCTCTGGGCTTCTAAAACAGGAAATCCAAACCCCTCAAATAAGGACGGATAGAGAAATACCTTTGCAGCCTGGTAAGCCAGTGGAAGTTCTGAGTAAGGCAAGTGAGATAAAAAATAAATTTTGTTTGGATGTTTCCTTTGGATTACTAAAAAATCTTCCGGGATTTCTTCCTTAAGACCGCCAACTACTAAAGGCAAAGATAGTTTTTGTTGGTTCCAAAGTTTTTCTAAATTGGATAATAAAAACGGAAAGTTTTTGTGAGTTTTTCCAATTCCTACAGTGAATAAATAAGATTGGGGAAGTTTGTGTTTTTTGATAAATTGAGAAACTTTTGACGGTGTTTGTTTTGAAAAGTTTTGTAAATCGATTCCGTTATAAACAACAGAAATTTTTTCTCTCGGATATCCAAAACATTTTACCAAATCTTCTTTTGTATACTCTGAAACCGTAATGATTTTCCGAGCAAACCATTTGATCCAACGAAATACAATTTGCATATACACTCGTTTGACGAGAGAACTATGTGCTGCCTTAAAATGATAAGGAATGAGATCATGAATGGTAACTATGCATTTACGAATGTATGGAAAGGGAATATTAAAATGAGGGATATCTAAAAGATCCATTTCGGCCATTCTGGAATGACCTAAAAATTCCTTAGGGGAATAGATATTTGTTTTGTATTCTATGATTTCCGCGTGTTTCGGAAGGTCGTATTTTTTTAAAACAATGGGATCACCAAAAATATATAAATCGGCAATCTTTGTAGAAATGGGCCAAAATTTCAAAATATGTTGGATCCGAATCCCAATCCCAGAGTTTTCAATCATCCGTGCATCGTATCCAATTTTAATCCGCATTCTGATTTGATTATGTCCTTTAGAATTAATTTAAAAAAAAAGGAAATGTATCTTTTCCCGATAAGTCAAGTCTAGTCAAATTACTAGTAAATATTCTGCATTCATAATTTGGAAGGCAGGATCAGAACACCAGGAACATATCTGTCAAAAGGAATCGAATGGAAAACTTAATCGAAGAAATCCTAAAACAAATTGGTGAAGATCCCTCGCGAGAAGGTCTTGTGAAAACGCCTAATCGAGTGAAGAAGGCTTATGACTTTTTGACCAGTGGTTATAAAGCTGATTTGAACCAAATTGTGAATGGTGCGATCTTTGAAGAAAACACTACAGGTATGGTTTTGGTTCGCGATATTGAAATGTATTCTTTGTGTGAACACCACTTACTTCCTTTTTATGGAAGGGCTCATGTGGCATACATTCCCAATAAAAAAATCATAGGAATTAGTAAAATTCCAAGAATTGTTGATGTGTTTGCTCGTCGTCTGCAAGTGCAAGAACGACTCACTGACCAAATTGCCCAGGCCATCCAAGAAACCTTAGATCCGCTTGGTGTGGGTGTTGTCATCAAAGCCAAACATCTATGTATGATGATGCGTGGAGTGGAAAAACAAAACTCAGAACTATTTACTTCTAGCCTACTTGGTCTATTCAAAACAGATCCAACGACTCGCAGCGAATTTTTGGATTTGATCCGAACCGGCTCGCATTAAGTTCAATTTTTAAATCCAATTTTTCAGATTCATGCTGGACTTTTCTAAAAAAAAGTTCAGCATTCTTTCTTTAGAGGGAATCTATGCCGAAAGAAAGAATCGTGGCACCGTCCAAAGACTTCGCTAAATTAGCAAACGTTAGTTTAAAAGAATACAAAACCAAATACAAAGAATCGATAGAAAAACCGGAAAAGTTTTGGGCCGAACAAGCCAAACGCCTAACTTGGTTTAAAAAATGGACCAAGGTTCTCAAACACGATTTTGCCAAAGCAAAAGTAGAATGGTTTGTTGGCGGGAAACTCAATGTATCCTATAATTGTTTAGACAGACATTTAGATTCTCCTTTAAAAAACAAAGCGGCTCTCATTTGGGAAGGAGACAACCCTGATGAATCCAAAGTCCTTACCTACCATGACCTCCACCGCGAAGTGAATCATTTTGCAAACGTTCTAAAGAAGTTTAATGTAAAAAAAGGGGACAGAGTCCTCATTTATCTCCCGATGATTCCGGAACTTGCGATCACTACGCTTGCATGTACCCGAATTGGAGCAGTACACTCTGTTGTGTTTGGTGGATTTTCACCAGAAGCCCTACTTGGTCGGATTGAAGACTGCAAACCCACACTTGTCATTACTGCAGATGGTGGGTATCGCGGTGGCAGACCAGTCGAACTCAAAAAAAATGTGGATGTGGCTTTAGAAGATAGTAAATACAAAGTCAAAGACGTAATCGTTGTTAAGCGAACTGGAGACGAAGGAAATTTAAATTGGAAAGAAGGTAGAGACCACTGGTACCACTACCTGATGAAAGAACCCGATATCAAAAAAGAATGCCCTCCTGTGGTCATGGATTCCGAAGATCCACTTTTTCTTCTTTATACTTCAGGATCTACGGGAAAACCAAAGGGTGTCCTTCATACCACAGCTGGATATCTACTCGGTGCCAATCTTACCTTTGCTACGATCTTTGATTATAAAGATACAGATACTTACTGGTGTACGGCAGACATCGGATGGATCACAGGACACAGTTACATTCTTTATGGACCTTTGTCCAATGGTGCTACTTCCCTAATGTTTGAAGGGGTTCCTAGTTATCCTGATGCCGGTCGTTTTTGGGATGTGATTGATAAATACAAAGTCACAGTATTTTACACAGCACCAACTGCCATCCGAGCACTCATGCGAGAAGGAATTGAACCTATTAAAAAAAGATCTCTCGCTTCGTTGCGTCTTCTTGGTTCTGTGGGTGAGCCTATCAATCCAGAAGCTTGGGAATGGTATCATACGAATATTGGAAAATCAAAATGCCCAATTGTGGATACTTGGTGGCAAACAGAAACCGGATCCATTATGATCTCTGGAGTTCCTGGAGCCATCCCGCAAAAGCCTGGTTCGGCAAGTTGGCCATTTTATGGAATCCTACCGGTTCTCGTGGACAACGAAGGTGTGGAAGTCAAAGGCAAAGGAGAAATTTCTGGAAATCTATGTATCGCAAAACCTTGGCCTTCGATGATGCGAGGTGTGTATGGAGATCCAAAACGTTTTTTTGATACATACTTTTCGCAATTCAAAGGGTATTACTTCACAGGGGATGGTGCCAATAAAGACAAAGATGGATACTTTCGCATAACAGGAAGAGTCGATGATGTTCTGAATGTTTCGGGACACAGAATTGGTTCTGCAGAAGTGGAGAGTGCTCTTGTTGAACATAAATCAGTTGCCGAAGCAGCGGTTGTCGGATTTCCACATGACATCAAAGGTCAGGGAATTTATGCCTATGTGACTGTGAAACATGGTGTGACAACCAATGATGCCTTAAAAAAAGAACTGATTGCCATGGTCGAAAAGGTGATTGGTAAAATTGCAAGGCCAGAAGTCATCCATTGGGCTCCGGGACTTCCCAAAACCAGATCAGGGAAAATCATGCGTAGGATTTTAAGAAAAATTGCCAATAACGAATTTGATACTTTGGGAGATATCAGTACCCTCGCTGATCCATCCGTGGTACAGTCGTTAATTGACGATAAGAAAAAATTCCACAGTTAAGATAAGATTTTAAATCCCAACTCCTTCTATGAGTTGGGTTCTACCTGTATTAAAGATCCTGTGGGAGAGCGGAAAAAACTCCCATCACCCGCAGGAATTCCGATTCTTCAAATTCCAAATCCCTATCTTTCAATTTTTGACGGTATTCGTTTGCTTTTGTCGTATCTCGTTTGGAAAACCAGTGGATACAAAATAACAAATACTCTCTATTTTTACGATACGTGTTTTGGTGGTTTTCTAATTCTGTGGTCGTGAGTTTGTTTTGGTTTTGAAAGTCCTTAACTAGGGAATCAATCGCAAGAGTGTCTCTATCTTTTCCAAGATTCGCATAACTTTGACGAATGAGAAATAGGATTTCACCAGCATCCGAATCTGGATAAAATTTGAGTAAATTGTAAAATCCCCGTCGAAATAAAGTTAATGCTTCCAAATATCTTTGTTTTTCTTGGAGAAACACTCCATACCTTGTAAAGTATCTAGTATCATTTAAAAATATGGTAGAAGTCCATTGGTAGGCTTGTTCTAAAAGTTCGGATTCTCTTCCTCTACGTGCTAGAATTAAGGTTTCATACATTGCTTCTTCCCGAGGAAAATATACTAAGTATCGCAAACTCAAGTCATCCGCTTCTTTCCATTTTTTGCCTTTGATATTTTTTAGTAGGCTTGCTTGTAAGGCATCTTTTTCAGAAACAAAAGTTTTGTCTGATTCTAATATTTGAATATAGGATTCATAATCGGATTCTAAACCGAGTTGTCTGGATAAAATGGCAGCTGTATACAATCTGTACTTTGCATTTGGTTTTTGTTCTAAATACAATTTGGTATAGAACAAAGCTTCTTTTTGTTTCCTTTCCTTTTCGTAAAAGTCAGCAATAAAAAGAATCAAATCAAGTTGGTCTTTTTTCTTTTTGATGGATTCTTCATAGGCATGGATTCCATCAAAGACCTGCCCTAACTTCATATGGGCGCGTGCGGCTAAATTATAGTACCGATAGTCCGGATCTGGATTTATTTCTTTTGCTTTGATGAGAAAATCGAAGGCTTTGGCCGGGGTTTCTTGGATAATTTTGTCTTCGGCCATTCGCAAAAGATCTTCGTATCCATAAAAAACCTTAACGGGGTTCAGAACCTCTGTCTGCGCTAAATTTGGCCTCGAAACCAGAAATAGACTTGTTACCAGAACACCAAATTGCCATATTCTCCTAGACCGAAGTATCATCTATGGATTCTCATCGGTCATCTTCTAAATAATCTTAGAAATTCAAATAAACAATCTCAAAGAGGATCTCATGAATGTAGAGTTAATCATCATCGTCATGGCACTGGTTTCCATAGTCACGGCGATATTCTACGCGGCTCGGGTGGTGCGCATCCAAGTGGGCGCAGGCGGCGGTAGTGAAAAAGAAACCGCTAAATTGAAAGAAATCTCCGCTGCGATCGCAGAAGGGGCTATGGCCTTCCTTCTCAGAGAATACCGAGTCATTTTGCTATTTATCAGTTTCATGACGGTTCTCATTTATTTACTTTTGGATAATCCAAAAACGGAGTTCAACGAAGGAATTTATACTGCCGTTGCTTTTGTTTCCGGTGCCCTCATTTCCTGCCTTTCTGGTTTTATAGGAATGAAAATTGCGACTGCTGGTAACGTTCGTACAGCAGAAGCCGCAAAAACTTCACTTTCCAAAGCTTTCCGTGTTGCTTATGACTCTGGAGCGGTAATGGGTTTTGGTCTGATTGGTCTTGCTGTCCTTGGTATGATCGGACTTTTCCTTCTCTTCACAGGAACAAACGTAGGTGTTGCCAAACACATCCTTATGGAATCACTTGCAGGTTTTGGTCTCGGTGGATCATCGGTTGCACTCTTTGGTCGTGTGGGTGGTGGTATCTATACCAAAGCCGCTGACGTTGGTGCTGACCTTGTAGGTAAGGTAGAAAAAGGAATTCCAGAAGATGATCCACGTAACCCAGCAACCATTGCTGATAACGTAGGAGACAACGTTGGGGATATCGCTGGTATGGGTGCTGACCTTTTTGGTTCTGCTGCCGAAGCCACTTGTGCGGCTCTTGTGATTGGTGCAACAGCATCGGCTCTTGCTGACAATAACTCGGCTCTCCTCTATCCACTTTTAATTTCAGCAGTTGGAATCCCGGCTTCTCTTATCACTACTTTCTTTGCTCGCGTGAAAGAAGGTGGAAACGTAGAAAAAGCTCTCAAACTCCAACTTTGGATTTCTACATTCATCGTAGCCATTGCACTTTATTTTGTAACAGACATCTTTATGATCGATAGTTTCCAAATCGGAGATAAAACCATCACTAAGTGGAATGTTTATACATCAGTCGCATTAGGTTTGTTTGCTGGTATGTTCATTGGTTGGATCACTGAGATTTACACTTCTCATTCTTACAAACCAGTGCGCGAAGTGGCAGATGCTTGTGAAACTGGTGCTGCAACAAACATCATTTACGGTTTGGCACTTGGTTACAAATCCACTGTGGTTCCTGTGATTCTACTTGTGATTGTAATCGTTGTTTCCAATATCCTTGCAGGTATGTATGGAATCGCGATCGCTGCTATCGGTATGATTTCTACTATTGCAATTGGTCTGACGATCGATGCTTACGGCCCTGTTTCTGATAACGCGGGTGGGATTGCGGAGATGGCCGAGCTTGGAAAAGAAGTTCGTGATAGAACGGACAACTTGGATGCAGCGGGAAACACAACTGCGGCAGTAGGAAAAGGTTTTGCGATCGGTTCTGCTGCCCTTACATCCCTTGCATTATTTGCAGCGTTTATCACTAGAACACAAAATGCTTCCAAAGAAATGGGTGAAGGTGCAATTGATTTAACTTCCATTGAACTTTTGGATCCATTAGTTTTCGGTGGTCTTCTTTTTGGAGCAATGCTTCCTTTTATCTTCTCTGCGATGACAATGAAGTCTGTAGGTAAGGCAGCCCTTGATATGGTAAAAGAAGTTCGTCGCCAATTCAAAGAAATTCCAGGTCTTATGGAAGGAACTGCAAAACCAGAGTATGCTAAGTGTGTAGACATTTCTACTTCTGCGGCTCTTCGGGAAATGATTCCTCCAGGTTTACTAGTTCTTCTTAGCCCGATTGTGGTTGGTTATTTGTTTGGTGTGAAGTCACTTGCTGGTCTTCTTGCTGGTGCCCTTGTTTCTGGTGTGGTTCTTGCGATTTCATCTGCAAACTCCGGTGGAGCTTGGGACAACGCTAAAAAATACATCGAAAAAACAGCTGGTGGAAAAGGTTCTGAAAAACACAAAGCCGCGGTTGTGGGTGATACAGTAGGTGATCCGTTCAAAGATACTTCTGGTCCTGCCATCAACATTTTGATTAAACTTATGGCAATCACCTCACTTGTGTTTGCTGAGTTTTTTGTAACAAAAGGTGGGATCATTTTAAATTTCTTTAAATAAGAATTTATTTGAACCTACTTTACTTTGGTAGAGGTCTTTGATTCAAAGGAATCTACCAAAGACAAACAACCAATTCTAGTTTCGTAAATTTGGAAAAAGGAGCCGGCGGAAACGTCGGCTTTTTTTATAGGGTGGTAAAACTGAAACTGGTGTTTGTACCGAGCGTTAATCCAAAGATAGATTGTATGTTTTGGTTTAAAGTAATGGTGTAAGTGGTACCTGTAATGAGAGCACTTGCTGGTGTGAGTGTGATGGTTCTGTTAGAAGTACCACCAGTGAGGCTCGGACAAGACGGGGAACAACTAATATTTGTATTAAGAGAAGTACTCTCGACTGCTTGGGTCATCACAATTGTGATTGTGGGGTTTAAGGAAACACCTGTGGCTCCATCTGCTGGAACAGTGGATTCAATGGTAAAATTGGAAGATGTTTGTGTGACTAAAGGCAAGACCAAAACCCCCAAAAGCGATGGTTTTGGTTTTGGCAAACAAACTAGGGAAGAAAATAGACAGAGAAACAGGACATGAATTTTCTTCCAAGCAGACATAGGTTCTATTAGTTTCGACTAAATTCCCTTCGTAATTGTGCAGAGTTTTGCGTAAATCCCCAAGAAATTGTAAGTTTCTAGATCAATAGACGTAATTTCTCTAATATTTCCATTTTTTTGGGATACTTCCACAGAGGCATCTCCGAGGGCTAGGAGACCCAAATAGGACTTGGCACAAGCAATTCCTTCCTTAGTGGCAGGATTACCTGTTTCCATCGTACTAATCCTTTGGTTCTCGTAGAGAAGGCCTTGGGTTCCAAATCCAGAACTGGCACAGGAATGAAAAAAGATAAAAATTAAAAAACAGAATGTTTGGACCAGCCTGAGTTTTGAATAGGATTGGTTATTTTTTAAGTTCCTGGTCCAAAATTTCTGAAAGTTTGTTTTGTAAATGGATGATGTCGTCATAAAGTTTTTTAATTTGTTCTTCTTTCTTTCGAATTTTTTCAGTAAGTGCTTCGAGTGATTTATTAGAGGATATGTTTTTTTTGGAATGGAATTCTTTTAGTTTGAATTCAATTTCCTCATAAATGAGTCCACTTTTCAGTTTCTTTGCAAATTCAGTTAGTGAGTCAATGTTTTGTTTCATCGTCCTGTGATTCGTAAACAAAGTTCTTGGAAAAAGAAATATTGGTTTTTATAATAATGATCCAAACTGTGGATTTCTTTAGGACGGGAATGGTAAGATATAAATTCTAAACTAGCATTCCCAATACTCACCAAACCAAAGTAATTCGTAGTACAAGATTCCACAAATGTATCTGTCGGCATAGGTACCTTTCCTGGAGAAAACCATCCTTCTTGTCCTTTATTTTGGAAAATTGTTACAGAAGGATTTCCAATTTGAAAACTTAAACATTGAAAAAAAAAGATACAAATTGAAATCAATAGACCACGTTTCATACTACTGGTTTGTATCAAAGAAGTAGAAATAGGAAAAACGAATTCCACGATCGATTGCATTGTCTTCTTTTGGCAAAATACCTAAGAGAAGGGAAAAACTAAAAGTTCCAAAGTTTTCGGTATTCATTGAGATTCCTGGATAAAAATTAAAATATCTTAAATTTTTATCGGCCACTCGATCGACTGGTTCTCTGTATTCCAATTCTGTAAAGATACGAACGGAATCAGCGATGGAAAAAGATGGTGCAATTCCTACTTGGTAATAACGTTTAAATTCCTGCAGGCTAGATTCTTTCCCATGTCGATTCGTTTCCGTTTGAAAACGAAACTCAGACATGATTTGGAAAATTCCGTATTTATAGCCCAATCCAAAATTAGGTCTAAATAAATAAAAATCAGGATTTTCTCTTTCTCTAAATTCAGCGTTTCTTTTTTTATCATAGAGCCTTAAACCGGCTCCGATTAAAAATTGGGAAGATCCATTTTCATATACTTTCCCATATTTAATCCCTGCATTCCAACGATCCCAAGTGATTTCTCTTGCGGTGTCGGTTTGTGAATAGTCTGTTCGACCAAAAGAAGAAATAACAGAAAACGAATTTGAAAATTTGTATTCCCCTTCAACATTAATGTCTTTGTTTATTTCTTTGACTCCATTGAAGTCTTTATGCCAATAACCTATGTTTCCTCTAACCTTTGTATATAAAGCTACTGGTTCAATTTGTAACGGGTGTGCAAACCCAGTATTAGTAGTTGGCTGAGCATATAAGGAAGAAACCAATGAAATTAAAAAGAGGTATATGATGATTATATTTTTCATATTAAAATCCTATATTGGTAATTGGATAAATTAATCTTGCGAATTTATCAGCAAGATACGTATATCCTAAGTTATTTGCATGAATGCAATCTAACATAAATTCAGCTCGCGAAAACGGTTTTCCACCTAAAGTATTTCTTAGGTCCGTATAAAGAAGGGTGGGTTCTTCGCGAATGGTATCAAGTAGTAAGTTATTAAATGCATCTAATTGTGTTGAGGTAAACACAGCTGCATCTGGAACAACAAGTCCAATGCGATCAAACTTCGATTTACATCCTTCATCTGAACCGGCTATGACAGGCGCCATATATGGATTCGGATAGTCATAACCATGAATGATCCACTTAAGGGGTTGGCCACCAAATCTAGAAACTTTGTAGGCATTTCCTGTAGCCAATAATTTTTTGAGATTTGCTTTGATGGTAGCAAAACGTTCTGCTTGCACCGCTTCCACATTTCCAATATATTCGGAAAGATTGGCTTGGATGTCATTTCCACCCAAAGATAAGATGATAACTTTCATGTCAGCTCCACCTTGGTCAATGACTTGGAATTGGAGCCCTTCGTTAACTACCTGTTGTAAGGTTTTACCACCGAGGGTGGCACCAACAAATTTATAATGAAACCGGTTTTCTAACTGAGGCCTAAGAGTTTCTACAGCTGGAAACCCAAGAAGGAGATCTGTCCAACTATCACCGATAATACCAGTTTTTGCAGGTGTTTCTCCGTTACAAATTGCGTATGTCGTGCAAAGTAAATTGGCTCCAACATCGTCAAGATAATCCTTTTTTGTATCACAATGGATGAGGAATACCAACATTCCTAACAAAACTGTGTATTTAATTCTTTTCATTGGTTTTTGTTTCCTTCCAGATATGGTCCATAATAAATGCGCAGGATAAATCGCCGGTTAGATTTACTGAAGTTCTACACATATCTAAAAAGCGGTCAACTCCAAAAAGGATAGTGATTCCTTCGATGGGAATATGAAATGTATATAAGATAGATGTGAGGATGACAAGTCCAACACCAGGAGTTGCCGCAGTTCCGATAGAGGCTGCCGTCACTGTTCCAACTAACAAAAACAAGTCTATTGTGGATAAATTGACTTGGTAAACCTGACCTAAAAAAACGGTAGCCACTGCTTGGTATAAAGCCGTTCCATCCATATTGATTGTGGCACCTAGAGGAAGTACAAAGTCGGCCACGGTTTCTTTTAATTTTAATTTTTCCTTAGCAAGTTTTAACGAATAGGGAAGGACTGAACTTGAACTAGAGGTTGAAAAACCAAGTAATGGAATTTCGCGAACTTGATTCAAAAAACGAAAAGGATTCTTTCTTGTAAGTATGAAAATCAAACTTAAATAAAAAATAAGAATGCAAAATAATCCGAAAATGACTGTCGCAATGTAAGAAACCAATCCAAATAACAAAGAAAATCCGATTTGTACCATCGCATAACTCATGAGTCCCAAAACAGCGAGTGGGGCCAATTTCATTGCAGTGGCAACTACCCATAAACAAAAACTTTCAAGGGAGTGACAAAATGCTTTGAGTGCCGCTCCAGATTCTTTGGAAGTGAGAAAAAAAACACCTAAGATCATTCCAAAAAAAACAACCGATAACATTTGTTGTTTGGACCAAACATTTACAAGGTTTTTAGGAATAATATTTGCGATAATTTCAGGAACCGGTTCTTCATTTTGTTTTAAATCCGTTTTTGCGATCGTTGTGTTTGTAACGACTGATTGCGTTTGAATTTGATTTCCTGGTTTAATCACCAATGCGAGCGATATTCCAATACTGACTGAAACAATAGTTGTAAAAATAAAATAGAGAAGTGTTTTACTTCCCAAACTCCAAAGATCCTTTAAATTTTTTAAACTAGAAACACCAAGTGCGATGGAGACAATCACTAAAGGAATCATAATCATCTGGAGCAAATTTAAAAAAATATCTCCAGGTAGTTTCATCCATGATAAATAAGGTTTTAAAACAAGTGAGGATACAAAACCTGTTTCTGGATTTAGTAGGATACCAAATAATAAACCTAACAACAAAGATGCGAAAATTTGGATCCAGAAAGGAATTTTGGGAAAGAACATTCCCAAATTCTATTTTTTTGAAATTCTCTGTAAATGAATTAAATACTGATGTAAGTTTGGAAAAGGCGAATTCTATGAAAAATAGTCGCACCATTTTTGATTTTTCGAATTTCGATCGTGTAATCATCCTTGGCACGTTGGATTTCTTTCATAGTTTTATGTAGGACTGCTTTTTTTTCAGGACGATTGTCCCATTTGTAAGCGGCTTCCTGGCGCATTAATTTTTCTTCTAATTGGCGAATGGTTTTTTGGTGAGAAAGTTCCACTTTGTATTCTTCCTTCTGGAAAATCGAAAGTGTTTCTTTTCTTAGAGTTTCTTTTTTAGATTCTGCTTCCGATTCAACAATCGGATAACAATGGATAAATGCTTCTTCTAATTTGGAAAGTGAAATTTCTTTCTCTGGAACGTAGGATTTTGCATCGATCCATTCTGTTGGTTTTTCCGTAAGAACTAAAGATTTCTTTTTCTTTAAGTCATATTCTATGAAAAACAGATCTTTTCGTTTGAGAGAGAAATCAAATTCCACCTGGAACACAAATAAAATTTTTTGTCCTAGGTTATTTGAAAATAGGTACTTTTTTTTACGTCCGATATCGCTTTGTGTGAGTAACTCTGTAACTTTTTCTACAAAGGGATGACCAAAAGCAAGAAATTCCAATGAATCATTGGTTAAAGCAAGGTCTGAATCAAAGGTAGCTTTTTTAAGTTTTCCATCTGCGTTTTTATATTCGTAAGACCCTTTCCCAACCGAGGTCAATGTTCCTGGTAGGTGAGCTTGGAAAAATTTGGAACCTTGGGCAACCACTTCTTCCAAATGACTATTATTCCATTCTCTTTCTTCAAGTGTATGATCGTAATAATCTTTTAGATTAAAATCTAAAACCTTGGGAGTTACAAGAGCATTGAGTTTTTCAAAGCCTTTTTGAGCTACTTGAATTCTAAGATCAAATTCTGTTTCTAACTCTTCTTTTGTTTTTGTACCAGTAACAAACTTCATAAGACTAGAGTTGAAATCTAATTCCTCTTCAATCGTTCCGAGCAAATCATCAGAAGCACCAATGGATTCTTCAAACAAACGAATTTTATTGGTCAGAACTTCTAAAATTCTTTCGGCCACTGTATCTTTGGAAGCAAAGTTAAAGATATAAACATTATCTTTTTGACCGAAACGATGGATCCTTCCAATCCGTTGTTCGATCTTGAGTGGGCTCCAAGGTAAGTCGTAATTAAAAAGGATATTTGCAAATTGTAAGTTACGACCTTCGCCACCAGCTTCCGTACAAATTAAAACTTCGTAGTCTTCTTTAAACTTTTGGATAGCAACTTCTTTTTCATCCATGCTAAGAGAGCCGTGGAAAGGAGAAACCTTGAAATCAGGTTCTAGAACCGATTGCAAATGATCTTGTGTCGTTCTAAATTGCGTGAAGATAATGAATTTTTTATGGCCTTCTTTTTTTAAACGATATAAGGTTTCTCTTAATTTCTGAGTTTTTTTGTCTTCTTTGATTTGTTTTCCCAAATGGATGAGGCGGTTCAGTGTAAAAAGCTCTCGTTTGATCCTTTGGAAACTAGACATTTCTTCATCTTCTAATTCAGAAATAAAATCTTCGACACCTTCTGTTTCATCTAAATCCCAATCATCCAAAGTGGTTTCATGTTCTTTCATGTAATGGAATTTGGATTCCAACATAAACTTTCTTTTTTGTAAGGCAGAAAGTAGTGCAATGACAGATGAATCCAAAAGTTTTTGGAATACCACCATTACAAATCCAATGGCACGGTTTTTGGTCCCCATTGCCATATTGTATTCTCTTTTTACATAATCTGTAGTCTCATCGTAAAATGCTCGTTCGATGGGAGAGAGATCAATCCTAACTGTTTTTGCAAATCGTTTGGTAAATCCACCCACTTCCACTTTACGACGGCGAAGGAGAACCTTGGAAATTTTTTCTTTTAAGTCACCTTTTTGACCAACCACATAATCATTAACGAAGGTATGGTATGGCCCAAGAATATTGGGATCGACTAGGTGCATGAGGTAAAAAAGTTCTTCTAGTTTTCCTCGGAATGGAGTCGCTGTGAGAAGGAGGAGGCATTCTGTTTTTCTAGCAATTTTTTCAGCAAATAAATATCCACGAGTGATTTTGGAATAATCACGACGAAGTCTATGGGCTTCATCAAAAACAACGATGTCCCATTTGGTTCCAAGGATTTCTTCGGCATACCTTGGGTTTTTAATAAAATCAATGGAGGTGATGATTTTATTAAAGTTCCTCCAATGGTCAGGACCGTTGGTAACAAAATTCCTTCTACGAACAATCGCAAACTCTTCATTGAATTTGTTTTTCATCTCCTGTTGCCATTGGACAAGTAAGGGAGATGGGGCAACCACAAGGACTCGTTTGAGCCCACGTCGGAACATAAGTTCTTTAACAGCAAGACCAGCTTCAATCGTTTTTCCAAGTCCTACTTCATCTGCTAAAATGAATCTTGGTTTTAAACTATTGGCTACAATGAATGTAGATTCAATCTGATGAGGAAGTAAACGAGTTCGAGAATTTGAAAGTGAGGATAGTTTATTAAAATTATAAGTAAGTTTGAGTTGGCTTGCATCAAGTGCCAAGTCCATAGCTTTGGGAAATTCTTCCCATTCACGAAGTGATTGTGGGTATTGGTTTAAAAATTTTAATTGTTTGTTGGATTTATTAACTGTTCTAAAAATCTCTTTTGATTCAAAAAACAGTTCTACAGAAGTAGCAGTCTCTTTTGTGACTTTTGCAAGACCTAACTCCGGTTCGTCTACAAGGAATCCGTATTCATTTGTTTGTTTTGGTTCAACAGTTGTTTCAAAATCTAAACTTAATTGAGTAGGGATATCCATCAAACTCCTTTCTGATTTCCCCAAAGCACTTTGTGAATTTGAAGCGACAAACGACACTTAGGTGGATTGTCAACTTTGATCCATTCAACCAGTTCTTTGGCATCCACTTCCCCGTGGACAGGCGAATATAATATATTTGTGTGTATTTTTTGTTCGCGAATGACTTCGATACTTCTATCAAAGTCGATTCTATCTCGCACAACGAACTTGATTTCGTCAAGTGAATTATGTCTCTTTTCTAGAATCCGGAAATTTTCCAGATCCATTCGGTCTTCCATGCCCGAACCTGGTAATTTGTAGTCCATAGTGAAAATAAAAAAAGCATCTTCGGTGATTCTTTCGCTTCCATTGGTTTCCACACGCGCCGCAGGATAGGGCAAACCGGCTTCTGTTCTATGTTTATAAATTTTATTGGCAATAGAAATGGATAGATCACGGTTTTTCCCTTCTAAGGGTTCCCCTCCAGAAAGTAGAACTTGGTAACCATGATGAGGATCTAAGTTTTCTAAATCCATCCAAATCGATTCTAAACTTTTTTCTTCACCTTGGTTCGGGCCTAAGGCATAAGCTGTGTCACACCATAACGATCTTGATTCTGTTTTGCCACACCGTAAGGAACATCCGGCAAACCGGATAAAAACTGTTGGGATCCCTTGTGAAATTCCTTCGCCAGAAATAGAAGAATAGATTTCGTGAATTTTTCCAAACATTGTGATGATTCCTTCGATGTCAGATTAAACTAAATTGTTCTTGCGAAAACATTTATTCAGAATTTCATTTTATGTTCATGTACGTAGAAGCGAAATTGGAATATCCTCTGATCCAAGAAAAAGAGCTACAAGAAAACCATTTGTTGCTTCGATTTCGTACTCCAGCCAATCCAAAAATTGCAGAACGTAAACCATTAGTGATAGGTCTTGCTGTGGACAAAAGTTGGTCCATGAAAGGTGAAAAAATGGAAGCAGTGATTGAAGCTTCTTGTGCGTTAGTCAATTGGCTAACCAGACATGATGCTGTATCCATCATTGCTTATTCTGCTGATGTACAACTCATCCAACCAGTCACTCACCTAACAGAAAAAGTCTCTGTAACAGATAAAATTCGAAATATCCAAGTAGCCACGTCTACAAATTTAAGTGGCGGATGGTTGTCCGCTTTAAAAAGTCTCAGTTTGTCCAAAATCCCGAACTCCTATAAACGAGTTTTATTACTCACCGATGGAAATCCAACTTCAGGAATCAAAGAAAGAGATGCATTGGTAAAAATTGCAGCGGATCATTTGGCGATGGGTATCTCCACAACAACCATTGGTGTGGGAAATGATTTTAATGAAGAGATGTTGGTGGAAATAGCAAAGGCCGGAGGTGGAAATTTTCATTACATCGATAATCCAGAAAAAGCCTCGGATATATTTTTCGATGAATTTGGTGACATTGGGGCCCTATATGCACAAGCCATTGATGTAGAGTTACAACTAGCTCCTGGTGTTCGATTGAAACAGGTGTTGTCAGAAACATCTCACCAGATATTGGAAGAATTCGATGAATTTCTTGGTGATTCCAAAACCATTTCCAGACAAAAAATCAATCTCCAATTAGGTGATCTCAGAGCCGATGATATCCGCAACTTAGTGTTACGATTGGAAATAGATGATCGATTAAACCAAACAGATTCCCCTTTATGTGAAGTAAACGTATCTTATTATAATTTGTTACAACAAAATGCCTTAGAATCTGTAAAAGAAAACTTTGAGTTTCCCAAAGGAAACAACAAAGGAAAACAAGACCCTGATGTATTAGTTGAGATTTTGATTGCCAATGCAACTACAGGGATCAAAGAAATTACCGATTTTATCAAACGTGGTCATGTAGAAGACGCCAAAGCATTGTTATTTGGTCTTATTCAGGACATTAAAAATAATTTACACTTTGCTCCGAATGCACTGGGTTCAGTCCTTGGTCGTCTCCAGGTTTTAGAAACAAAAATTACAACAAAATCAGATGATTTGAACAAACATTTATTTATGAATTCACAGATCATGATGAAAGGTCCAGAAAAGTTGGATTTAAAAGATGTGTTAGTTCATGATGAAATTTTGGAATACAGAGTCACTGGTGATATTGATTTGTACAAATGCCCCGAGATAAAACTTTTTATGGAACAAAAGATTTCTGAAGGTTTTCGGTATGTAATATTTGATTTTTCCAATACATCTCATATTGATTCTTCTGCGATTGGAATGGTGATTCAGATTGTGGGTTGGCTCAGGAGACGGGGTGGAGAACTTGTGGTTGCCAACATCCATGATTCAGTAAAAAAAATTTTTGAAATCACTAGGTTGTACAACCACATTCGCGTGGCTGAAAATGTTTCCTCTGCCAATGAAATTTTACAGAGGATTATTTATGCAAACGAAGGAGATAAAAACAGTTAGTTGGTTATGCCAACCAACGTTCTGCTTCTTCGATCGCTTCTTTTAAATCACCAACTAAACCTGGCGCGATTGCGATTCCTTTTTGAGTGGGTTTTAGTTCTCCGTTGGGATCGGTATACCAAACTCGAATGTTAAAAAAAGTTTGGCCTTTGTATTCGGAGATTTCCACGCGGATGACTTCTCCTCGCCCTTTGTCAATGTCTCGAATGATTCCTGTTTTTGCCATTTTAGTACGTCTCTACAAAAAGTTGTTCTTTTTCCTCTAGGTGTTTTTTGAAATCATCATACGAAAGATCAGTTCCGCAAGCAGATATGATTTCTTGTATGACTCCTTTTTCCATTCCCTTAGGACCGCCACAAATATAAAACTTACCGTTTCCATTGACAGCATTTTTAATGGATTCGGCATTTTCTTTTGCGCGGTGAGTGATGTACATCTTTCCGCCATCAAAGGAATTTTTATCTTCTCGGCTAATCGCTGTTACGAAATGGAAGTTGGAATGGTTTTTGGACATATCTTCAAAATAATCGCGAAGTACGATTTCATCTGAATATGGTGCTCCGTAGATTAACCATACATTTCCCTGAAAGTTAATTAGTTTTTGAACCAGAAGTTCTTCCACCATTCCAAAAAAAGGACTAATTCCAGTTCCTGTAGCAAAAAAGAAAATATCACCAGAAAAGTCAGTTTGTGGAAGTAGGAATTTTTTTCCAGCGGGACCAGTCATCGTGACTGTGTCACCTGGTTTTAAGTCACAAAGATAATTGGAACAAACTCCTTTATGGAGAAGATTTCCATTTTCATCGTACACATTGTCTCTTTTGACCACAAATTCAATATTGTCCTTGGTTTGCCCAAAACTAAAAGATGGGGAAGCAATAGAATACAGCCGGATGGTATACGATGGGTCGGCCGAACCCTTAGCTTCTTTTTCCGGATCTACACCTGGAGGAATGATTCCGGCACTTTGCCCGATCATATAAGGATAAGTATTATGGTCGATAGCAATCGTGATCCGATGTACCGCAGAATCGCCTTCTTTTGATGGGCGCTTTCCTTTTCCTGGTTCGGGAGTCAAACGGGTATTTGCCAAAACTTGGGCTTGAAGGGGATTTGATTTTTTGAACAGATTGATCTGAGGGGTAAGCAAAGTCGTCCTCGTAACAGGTGGTTTTTGGTCAAGTTTGGCATTCCGATCGTTCGGGAAAAGGAGAACTTAGAGTTTTCATTTTTCCTCTTCAGAATTATGTCTCTTCTTGACTCCTTTTTTGGAGTTTTTAAACTTTAGTCATTCCGGCCCTCCCGCCGATCTTAAAGACAACCGGGAAAACAATTTGCATGAGATCAACTGAAGCACAAGAAAAGAAACCGTCACCAGTTCCCAATACCGTTCTTCATCAAAAATTGGAGTCTTTCACCAATACAATGCTCCAATCAATGCAAACCAAAACCAAAGAGGAAAAAACCTGGGCAGTTCTCTCCATGAAGGGAGAAATTTTGGCTTATGGAAATCGCCTTCCTCAAATCGAACGTAATTCCGATTCTTTATTTTCTATTTAATTTTTGAGGTTTTATGTTTAGTCTTAACAAAACTTACTTTTTAAATTATCAACTAGCAATTGTTAGCTTATCATTATTTATATTTCCTAATTTTGTCTCAGCAGAACCGTATGGAATGGCAGGTTGTGGTCTTGGGTCTATGGTTCCCGCATGGAAAAATGATATCGGGCAAGTGTTAGCTGCGACAACGAATGTAAGTTTATCCTCTCAAACATTTGGAATCACTTCTGGAACTTCTAATTGCACCACTGATGGAATTGTCCGTGCCGACCGAGCCCAAGAAGTATTTGTGGCCTATAATGAAGAACCTTTGGAATTAGAAACTGCTAAAGGCTCAGGCGAAAGAATTCGAGCCATAGCTTCTTTGTTAGGTTGTCCTACTCATAGCAATGAGTTAGGAAAACTAATGAAGGAAAAACATTCTTTTATTTTTGAACCTACAAAAGGGGAAGAATCTAAAATTAGATCGAAAATTATCTTATCTCGGCTAAAAACGAAAATTGCGGAAAATCCAGAACTGAAACAAGCCTGTGTATATTAGTCTCGAATGACACGAGAGATTTCAGAATTAAAGCGATGTGCGGCTTCTGTTTGGTTGAGGTACCCGTAAGCACCTAATTCAAATAAAAAGGCTGCAGTGATTCCATAACTTCCATCCGGCACGGAGTCACACCCTTTTTTCCCCGCAGGATGGATCTTCCAATCGCGTGGATTAAGGAATTGAAAGTTTTCGGGACACACCACGTGGCCATAATTTTTTCCGTCTGCATGTCTTGCTTCGTGTAAAAGCACTAAAACCCGATCCAAACGATTTAAACTAAAAAAGGCTCGCCCAAGTAATACATCGCCGTCTTGGTACATGGCTATGAATTCTCCTGTGGAACCGTATGAATATTTGTTAATCCGAGACTGGATCCAACGAGAAAGTTTTTTCCCAGAAAAAGCAAATTTAAAAATAGATTCGAATTGAGTGAGGCGATTGTAAGTAGGTTTGTCGATTTTGATTCGTTTCGGTTCTAAAGTTTCCAAATAGGAAAAAGATTCTTTTAAAACTTTGGTTTGTTTTGCGTTTAACTTAGATTCATCGGAGTACAGTTCTAGTCCTGAAAAACAATAAAGAACAAAAACAACAAAACTTGTCTTAAGCGAATTATGTTCAAAAAGTGGCTTGGAGTCCACCATAGTAAAACCTGGGACGAATAGGATTGTAAGTAAGCTCGTATTGGTCTAGGACGTTGTCCACTCCTAAAAACAGAGACATCCTTCCTTCGAAGAATTTTTTCTCCATTCTAACGTTGAGTAAGGTGAAGGGTTTCCCATAGACAACTTTGTTATTCTCTTCTACACTTTTCGTTTGTTGGTCGATCAGAGCTGTACTGGATCCAGATGTGAAGTCGTTGGTTGTACTATAAAACGGCCGTTTGTCTAAACGTTTGGCACGGAGAGCAAATTCCCAACCGCCAGGAGCATTTACAAAAAAGTTCATCGTTCCTTGGTGAAGTGCCCTTCCTTCTAAGGGTCTATCTGTCGTTAGGTCCCTTGTGTCGGTTTGGTTGTAACCTAATTCCAAAGCAAAGTATTTGAGAAAACGAACGCGGGAGCCTGCTTCCACACCTCTTGTATAAGCACGTTGTATGTTCTTTAATTGGAAATTAGCAAACTCACTAGTTCTTGTTCCAAAACTATATTGAATGAGATCGGTTATGTCATTTCGAAAGATACTGAGAGAAAGTGTCCAAAATTTAAAAGGCGTATATTCGATATCTGCGTTGACAGTGGTTGATTTTTCAGGACGCAGTTTATCATTTCCATCAACAACGTATCCAACACCAGGATTTTCAAATCGTAAGTACAACTCTCTAAAGGAAGGCGGGCGAAAACCTTTTCCGTAACTCGCACGAAAGACTAAATCACTAGTGATATCAACTTTGGTTGCGATTTTGGGAGTGGTTTGACCGCCAAACTGTGAATCCACGTCGTGACGAACTCCGGGAACTAGTCGCCAAACAAAACCTTGACGCCAAATAATCCATTCATCTTGAATAAATGCAGCCCTTCTTGTTCGATAGGCATTTCTTCTTTGTAATCGGTCAGATTGTAATTCTTCAGAGTATGATTCTACTCCGGCAGTAACCATGTGGTCTTTATTGATTTCGTGATCAATTTGAGCGACACCTTGCGAGGAAAATTCGTTGGTAAATTCTTTAACGTCCAACTCATTCGAATTTCTTTGGTCCAACTTATAATGATTTTCCCAACGAGAAAAATTTCCACGTAAGGAAACCATATTACGTTTTCCGTATGTGTATTCTAATGCACCTAATCCAAGAAAATCGTTTGTTAAGTTAGTTCTATCAAAAACTCCACCATTGGATCTAGAATCAATCCCAGCCTGGTTACGATTGAGATAATTAATTCCAGTTTTAACTTTAAATTGACCATCAGGATTGAAAGTCATGTTTCCACCTACGTTGGCATCTTGGAAGGCGTTTCCTGTAGTTGCAGGAGTTTTGGGATCTAAATCATAAGCAGCAGATTGGTTGAAGCCACCAAAAAAATTAGAAGCAACAAAATCATTTTTGAAACCTACATCGGCGATCATATTCTTTTCGCCTTGGCTTCCGAAATTGGTTTGTCTTCCATTTCCATAGGAAGTTCGGAACTGGTAATGTTCTGGTTTTTCAGCTTGTTTGGTGATGATATTGATCACACCACCAATAGCATCGGCTCCATATAATGAAGACGAACTTCCTTTTACAATTTCGATTCGCTCTATGTTTTGAACTTTAAATCGTGTTAGGTCGATAGTATTGTTGAGTCGACCAGCAACACGTTGTCCATCTACTAGGAATAATACATATTTTGAATCCAAACCCAACATTTGGACTTGAGAACCGCCAAAAAAAGGAGTAACATTGATTCCCAGTTGTGTATCAAGCACCTCACCTAAGTTACGTGCGCCGGTTTGTTCAATTCGTTTACGAGAAATTACTTCTGTAGCCACAGCAGAGTCTTTGAGTCGTCGTTCTCCGCGAGAACCTGTGACTACAATACCATTTTTATTATCCAAATCTTTAAATCGGTCAACTTCTTCTGGTGGATTCTCTTCTTTATTTCCCTCTTGGGAAGCGTTTGTATTAGGAGTTGGAATGTCTCCGTTTTGAGGATTTGGATTGTTTGTATTCGTGTCTGTAGTTACAGGAGTTGTTGGAACTGTTGGTGTTTTCTCAACGGTTTTTGTATTCTTTCCGTTTTCACGGGGTTTGGATTGAGAATGAACTTCTCCTATAAACAATAAAAAAAGACAAAGGATTGGTAATAGGAACGGATTAAATAAATACATTAGGGAAGTTTTTTCCATCGGATGGTCGGATAACCGGAAGTTCCCGCATCACTATAATAGTTTTCAATATGAACTGCATAAATAGAAGAACCGGTTCCAGAACGAATTAGATAGATATCGGATTTCGGTGTTAAATTTCCAATCGTGTAGTTGTACCATTCTGTCATTAAAGAGTTTCCTACGTATACGGCACCAGCACCACCGATACCTTGCGTAGTGGATGAAGTATCAATGGTAAAAGTACTACAACCTTGGCTAGCCGCAGAAGTAGAACTTGCAACAGAAAAATCTGTTGTATTACTTTTGCAGGCTCCACCCAAACCAGAACGATTGGTTTCCCCTGAATTTGTTGCCACCTTATATCGGTTAAAAGCAATGTCCCAGGTTAACTTATCTTTATCAGAAAAAGGGATTTGTTTATTTCCTTCAAAATAGAAATAAATATAAAAATCTAAATTACTAGCGTTGAAGCGAGTGAGGTAACTCCCGTCCGCTTGTAAACGGGAGAAAACAATTTTATCCAGAGCATTAGGATTCCCCGCATTGATTGCATTGATAATCAATTGATTGACTATAATTTCTTGGTCCGTCAGGGCTTTCTCCTGACGGGCGCAAAAAAAGAATCCGATGGCAACCAGGCAAATGTAAATCCTTCGCATACTATAGAAATATTAAAGTGCTATGGAATAACTAATTTCTGCTGCTTGTCCATTCTTAGGTATTGCATAAATCAAAATATAAACACCTGAAGTATTTGCACCTGCAGTCAGCGTGATAGTCCCTGTTCCATCTAATTTGTAAGCATTCTCGAAAGAATTATCCACAGATAGACTTCCTCCAGTGGTGATTCCCGTTTTGATTACTTTTGTGGCATCTAGAGGACAAGATCCAGAACCGTAGACAATGATTTCTGACTTTCCATTTAACGTAAATGTGACAGCGCCAGTACTTGCATATTTTAAGACAGCAGTAGGATGACCTACAACAGGAACACTGCTTGTTTTTGAAATGGTTCCAGAACCAACTCCAGAAGTTGTGGTCCAAGTATTGAGTGATTTGCCAGCCGCAGCTACAGAGCAGTCCCCAGCCATGTTAAACAAAGAACCAACAGCCACTAACGTAAGAAGGTCTTTGTCGTTATTTTCTTTTTTTTCACACTGAAAAGAAAGTCCGGCGATCAAACTCAAAAGAATTAATAATTTTGTCTTATTTTGAAGGGATTTCATAGAACCTCGGTCATTTTTATCCAGGCTTAAAGACTGGTAATGAGAATCAAATTCATTTTATTGATTGAGCATTTTTTTTAAGATACTGACAAAATCATGACAGATCCAATCTCACCAGGGAAAGTTTGGGAGATATTCGTATCTTTCCTTTCAATATTGTCTCTATATTACTTACTAACATAACATAGAAAAAATCAATTGTAAGGAAAAGGTTTTTTCGTCTACTATGCCAAGGTCATGTCACTCAAACAAATCACCATCTATATAGAAGAGTTTGATCATGATTTTTATAATCGCATACTACGCGACATAACGAATATAGAAACTTGCAATGTTCACAGTTTTCATTCCATTTTGGACATCAAACCTGGATCCATCAAAGAATCGGCAGTCTTTCTATTTTGGAATGATCCTAAAGTTTTAGAAAAACAGAAGTTTATCTTTGAACAATTTCCCGAATCACCTTACATATTACTTTCGATTGATCCTTTAACTCCTACCGAATTGGCAAGGGCAGCCCATCCTACTTACTTGCACTTAGCAGAAAAAACCTATTCGGTTGGAATCCTAGATTTAGTACTCAATTTTGCTGAACGATTGATTGAAGATATGAATCGTTCTATCGCCTATGATGAAATTAGAGAAAAGGTAATCGTCCTTCAGAATGTTTTTGAAGAATCTTTAGATGTTCTTATGCAGATTGATCCGAATACAAAACAGATCATCAATGCAAATAAACAAGCTGTGGTTGTTTTGGAATATCCATTAGAGGAAATTGTGGGCAAAGAATTTTCATTTTTTATGCCACCTGTAGAGGTCGATGAAGATGAAGAATTCCAAGGCAATCTAATTGAAAGTACAGCTTTGCGAACAAAATCAGGACATTTGATTCCTACTGAATCCTCTTTTCGATTGTTTCCAGTAAATGGAAAAATGGCTATTTGGGCAACTTTTCGCGATATTACGGAAAGGAAACGTTCGCAAGAACAGGTAAAAAACCAAAAAGCATTCTATGAATTTATCTTAGATAACCTAGACTCTGACATCGCAGTGTTAAATTCGAATTTTCAATACGAATATACAAACCCAGTCTTTTTATCGAATAAGGATATTCGAAAATGGTTATATAAAAAGACCGATTTAGAATTGGCTGAAAAATTGGACCTTCCATCAGATTTCCATGAAAAACGCAAAAAATACTTAGAAATTGCAGCCAAAGAAAATCAAATAGTCGAGTTTGAAGAACTCATCCAAGACAGTAACGATAAAGTAACTTATTTATTAAGAAAGTACATTCCTATTGATGATACAGAAACTGATCAAAAAAGGTTCATTAGTTTTGGTGTGGACATTACTGAACGAAAACTATCAGAAGAGAGAATTACTTACTTAGCTTATTATGACGCACTCACTGGTCTTTCGAATCGAACATTGTTTATCGACCATGCAAACCAAGCCTTAAAGAATCATAAATCAACCGAGACCTTACTTGCATTTTACTTCTTTGATATTGATAACTTTAAATTTATCAATGATAGTTTGGGCCATACAAAAGGAGACATTCTTTTGCAAATGGTTGGGGCAAGACTCAAACGTGTGATGACTGAGGTTGATACGGTAGCACGATTTGGTGGTGATGAGTTTGCTATTTTAAAAGTGGATGTAGCAAACAAAAGTGCGGCCGCAGAGTTTGCTCAAAAAATTCTCGATATCCTAAGCCAACCATTTCATATCATGGGTCGTGATCTTTTTACTACAATTAGTATGGGAATCGCACTATCGCCTAACGATGGCGTTTCCTCTTCTGAACTTTTAAAAAATGCTGATATGGCCATGTACAAGGCAAAAGAGTTAGGTAGAAATAATTATAAATTTTATACTAATGAACTTATCCTTCGTTCTGAAAAAAGATTATACATTGAAAACTCTCTTAGGAAAGCCATTCAGAATGAAGAGTTATTATTATTTTTCCAACCAAAAATTTCAACGCTCACTAATAAAGTCTGTGGTGCTGAGGCACTCATACGTTGGAAACATCCTGAAAGAGGATGGGTTCCGCCTATTGAATTTATTCCAGTAGCAGAAGACTCAGGAATCATTGAAAGAATTGGTGATTGGGTTTTAGAAGAGGCTTGCCGTCTCAAAAAACAATGGAAGGAGCAAAATCTTCCTACTTTCCCTGTAAGTATTAATGTAAGCGGAAAGCAATTAGCGCGAGCTAATTGGTCGCATCGTGTTCAGTCAACTATTCTCCAATACAATATAGTACCTGAAGAAATTGAACTGGAATTAACTGAAAGTTCCATTATGGAAAATCCAGAGAAAAGTATCGAGGCTTTTGAATACTTATCTGGGCTTGGAATCAAAGTTTCCATCGATGATTTTGGAACAGGTTATAGTTCTTTAAGTTACCTTAAAAAAATCAATGCGGATGTTCTTAAAATCGACAGATCCTTTGTGATTGATTTGGAACTGAACGAAGATGATCGCGCTATTTGTAAGGCCATTATCAATATGGCACATTCCTTAGGTATGGAAGTGATTGCAGAAGGGGTGGAAAATCCTGCGCAAAGAGATTTACTTCACGATTTAGGCTGTCACATGATCCAAGGATATCTTTATAGCAAACCGCTACCCGCTGACGAATTTGTTGTTTTTGTTAGAAATTTTAACGAATCAACTAAAACAAAATAGCCGAATTTATTATTGATGATACGGTTTTTGTCTTTATTGATTCTGATTTTATCTTTTGTACGTGCTGTTCCTGCGGAATCCCGTGAGGTCAAAAAAAAACCTCCAGCTAAAGTTTCCTCTTCGAATTACTTTGTGAAAAAAGAGGAAAAAAACTTTTCCCTACTTATGGAAGCAAGGCGGTTCGGAAGAGGCGAAGTCATTTTCCTTCGATTGACCCCCAAAGATAAAAAATGGATCAATGAGTCTTATAAAGTAAGTTGGCTCGGTAAAGATGTGATCCTTACAAAATGGGAAAAGAGTATGGTTGCTTTTTTACCTATCTCTCCCGATACACCTGCCGGTGCTATGACTCTTGAGATTGTATCTAAAATCTTTTTTGTCAAACGCGGGCAAAAACAATACCAAATCATTTTAGAACCAACAAAATTCCAAGTAATCAAAAAAAACCAACAGATCAAGGTTGATGAAAAATTCGTAAGCAAAGAACTTCCCAAAGAAACTTTGGATTTTATCCAAGAATGTAAAACTGCAAAAGAAGCCGCATTTTCCAAACAAAGCCGTTTACAATTTACAGGTAATTTTAAAAATCCTTTGGATAAAATTTTTATAACCAGTAAATTTTATGTTAGGCGAGACTACAATAACAAACAAGGCCGGCCACATGGTGGTGTTGATTTTCGAGGAAAAACAGGAACCCCTATATATGCGATTCAAGACGGAGTTGTGGTTCTAGCCCGCAAAGCATACTATGAAGGAAATTTTACGATCGTTGACCACGGAAATAAGATATTTTCATTTTATATGCACCAAGATCAAATCAATGTCAAAGTCGGTGACGTTGTAAAACAAGGACAAGAAATTGGAACCGTTGGTACAACAGGTATGTCAACAGGTCCTCACCTCCATTTAGGAGCTAAGGTAAATGACACTTTGGTAGATCCACTTTCTTTAATTGCTTTGCAGTCGATTTCCAAATCGAATTGAAGATAAAAATTCACGAATCCCTTGTTCGTGAATTTCTCCTTTTTCCAAATTTTCGGTTATATGCAAAAGAAGTTTATCGTGATTTGGCGTATCAACCAGGATAAATCCTGTTTTCGCATAACGGGGACGTAGTAGGTCGTAAAAAGTCCAAAACTTAGAAGTGAGAATAAAAGGTTCCAATTCTTTTTGTTGGATTTCTTGGATATCCTCAATATCACCTTTGCTTACTTGAATTTTTAAAAATTCTGAAAATTCTGTCACTGCTTGGTTTTCTTGGAAACCAAGGTAATCAGGAAAATAGAAAATCCTAACAAAAGGATAACGTTCGGCATCGTGATCACTGAATGCGAGAAGACCCGCAATTTGTCCCGCCCCAGTTTTGTTTTCCATTGTTAAGTTTTCAGGTTTGAAAAAATAAAATCCTTCCGGAAGAGTAAATCCAAACTGCAATTCTTCATTCCAATATTGGTTGTTGTCTGTAACAGCCCAACCATTCAGATCCTTTTCTTCAATTTGGTATTTGTTTTTAAAAAGGAGATATGCTGATAGAACTTCAGCTCCTTGTAATGCCTTAAAGGCAATCAGAGCATTACTTGCGATGAGACAGGCTGCCAAGAGTAGGCGCGCATATTCTGCTAAGTGTAAAACTCGAATGAGAAAAGCGATGGCCACAAGTATAAACAAAAATACTGTTCCGGCCTCAAAAACCAAAACTTCAGCAAGCCAAAGCGCAAAGATAAAAAGAATTACAACACCTAACTCAATGATTGGATGGAAGGTTTCTCTCCAATACAGTTGGATAATATACAAACTAACATAAGTAAGGAATAATCCAACAACCAGTGATACGATGCAGAGGGCAAAAATATAATGCCAAGGTAAATGGGATTCGTGGTAAATGAAAAACGGAATGGCGATGATGGAATAGATAATCAGTAAATTTCTTGGGGTTTTAGGAGCCAAGAATTTAGCAAAGAAACCACTTGCATGATTTTTGATTTTAGTTAGTATTTGCAACATGTCGGCGATTACAGACTTCTTTCAAAAAATCCAAAACCAAATTTTAGAAATCCAAACTACCATCAACCAGATCAAAACCAGTTGGGAGAATTTACAAAAGTTTTGGGATTTATTTTTTACTTTAGTCCCTTGGGAAGTTCTCCTTTTACTTATCTTTTCTGTCATCCTCCTTTCCATTTTCAATTCAGTTTCTCCCAAAACTCCGAAGGCAAATCTTACAGTTTCTGTTTTGTTACTTTCTGCACTTTGGATCTATTTCTGGGGTTTGTTTTCCAAAGAAATATCCTATGGAAAGGTAATCTTTTCTTCACTCTACATTCTTCTTCCCTTACATGCCATTGGCCTTGGGCAATGGATCTATGGATGGGGAAAACAAATCTATTGGAAAAAAAGAAGAATTGCACCCGTACTGTGGGATTCCGCCCTGCACCAACTTTCGTTGGACTACCACCAATGGGTAGGCAAAGCCCATTTGTATCATGACAAAATCCAAGAGAATCGTGGCAGTTTGTTAGAAGAATTGGACCGATTGGACCAGTCCTTGAAAGGAATCAGATCTTTGCTATTACAAGAGAAACCAATGCAAATCAAAAATCCAGATGACACAAACTAACCGACCGAATGATAGGAAGGTTACCTACCTATCACTTTCGGAAAAAAACCAAAAGTACTTTGCACATCAAAATCATGAGCAGGAATGATTTGCAGAGTTGGATTGTTTTGGAATAGATCGTGTACTCTTGCGATTTCTTCGCCAAGACTTTCTGTATCAAAATCCACAATCCATCTAGCCCCTCTTGGTTTGTGTTTTTTTTCTAAAAAACCTTCCCGTCGCCACACTATATCTCCGGTAAGAAAGAATACCTGTCCATTGTCGGTATGTAAGAATAAACCTACCGACCCTTCGCTATGTCCTTTCATGGGAACAAAAACAACCGTCCCATCTCCATACAAATCTAAACTTTTCGCATAAGATGCGTAAGGTTTGTTAGAAAACTTTAAGTGACTCCAATGAACTGAATCTCCATCAAATTGAGAAGGAATGTAACCTAATTCAATTTTAGGATCATTTAATTCTTCAGGCAAACTATGTATGTTTGACCAAGGAAAATCCTTTAAACCACTGGCATGGTCCCAATGAAGGTGAGAAAAATATACATCCTGAATCGACTTGGGACTGATTCCATTAGATTCCAATTGTTCGTAGGCTGTTTGGAAAGGTTTGTAATCCATTAATAGTTTTAAATACAAAGGAAAAACCTGGAACTGTTCTTTGACTTTGGTTCCGAGTCCGGTATCAAACAAAAAATTCCCTTTGGGATGTTGGATATAAAAAGCGGAATGTGCAACTTTCACTGTTCTAAATACAGACCCACCTTCAATCACAAATCCTTCCAAGGTTTTTGCTTCTCCTGTTCTTAAAATTGAAAAAACCAAATTTGATTTTCCCTGCGGTTTAGGGATGGAAGAAGAATTTGTTTTTTTGTCCGCGATGTAGGTAGGAATCTTTTCTTTGGGATAACCAAGGAAGTATAGAAAAAAAATAATTACAGATATTAGGCTAACGATTAAAAGAATTTTTGATTTGGATGGGAGTTTCATTTTTAAAATTTCCTATATAAATTTAGTTTTGTTTGAAAAGTAATTCTGCAGTTTTTGCAGCCACACGAAGCGGTTCCGGTGATTTTTGTAGTTTTGCAAGTAACAAGGCCCCTTCCCATAAAGAGAGTAGGGAAAGTGAAAGATTTTTTGCGTTACGTGCTGTGTATCCCTTTCCTACGAGATAAGTTTCAAAAGTTTTTAACCAAAGAGAATATACTTCTTTGCATGTGTCTGAAACAGTGGGAACCGACCCAGAAGTTTCCATTGCAGTTGTGGCTATGGGGCATCCTTTTTTGTAATCACTCGAAACAATTCGTTCTTCCAAAGCATGAAACACTTGTTTGATGGACTGAATGGGTGATTCTGTTTCTGCTAATATGGATTGAAAAAACAAATTCAGTTGGTTACCCGAATGGAGGAGGGCAAGGCGCGTCAGTTCGTCTTTTCCCCCCGGAAAGTGGAAGTAGAGAGAACCTTTGGGTGTGCCTGTTTCTTTCCCGAGTTCTGTTAATCCAGTGGCTTCATACCCTGTTTCTTCCAAAAGTCCTGACATGACCTCGATCATTTTCTGTTTAGTTTCGATTCCTTTTTTGCCCACAGATCCATTGGTTGAATAAGATAATAGACCGGTCAACATAAAAATAAATCTTTTGATCCCGGATTGGTTAAAGGGAAGTTTTGGAGACTCGAGTAGTATGGTTTAAAAAAAGGAAAACCAGGGTAAGTTTGTGAGGTAAACCAATGGAAAGGTATGGTCTAGGTACCCAATCCATTTTTCCTTCAGAATAAAACTCATTGTTTTTTTAAGACTCCGCCGATAAACTAAGTAGTACGGATTTCGGGACGAAGTATGATCAATAAGAAGCCATCGCTCACAGGAAGACAAAAGGCCGCCATCTTTTTGGTTGCGGTTGGAAACGAAGTGGCCTCCGAAATCTTCAAACACCTTCGTGAAGACGAGATCGAACAAATCACATTCGAAATTGCTCGTTTAGATAAGATCACTCCAGAAGATAAAGAAAAGGTGCTCGTTGAGTTCAATGAACTCATGATGGCCCAAGAATTTATCACCAATGGTGGTATTGACTTTGCTCGGGGCTTACTTGAAAAAGCTCTCGGAAACCAGAAAGCTATCGATATCATCAACCGCCTCACTTCGTCCTTACAAGTAAGGCCCTTCGACTTCATTCGTAGAACAGACCCGGCCCACCTCCTCAACTTCATCCAGGGGGAACATCCGCAGACCATCGCCCTTATCCTTTCTTATTTGGATCCGCAAAAAGCATCCAATATCTTATCGAATCTTCCGCACCAAATCCAAGCGGAAGTCGCCAAACGGATTGCAACGATGGACCGGGTATCACCAGACGTACTTCGCGAGGTAGAACGCGTGTTAGAGCGTAAACTCTCTACACTTGCTTCCGAAGATTATACTTCCGCTGGGGGTATTGATTCTGTGGTAGAAATTCTAAACCTTGTAGACCGGGGAACTGAAAAAACCATCATCGAAGCTTTGGAAGAGGAAGACCCGGAACTTGCTGAAGAAATCAAAAAACGGATGTTCGTATTCGAAGATATCGTTTTACTTGATGACCGAGCAATCCAAAAGGTAATGCGAGAAGTCGATAACACGGATTTGGCGAAAGCACTCAAGTCGGTGGATTCCGAAGTACAAGATAAAATCTTTAAAAACATGTCGAAACGTGCCGCAAACTTACTCAGGGAAGATATGGATTTTATGGGTCCTGTTCGTTTGAAAGACGTGGAAGATGCGCAGCAAAAGATTGTAAACATCATCCGTAAGTTGGAAGAAGCGGGCGAGATCGTCGTGGCTCGTGCAGGAGAAGACGAACTTGTGGTATAACATCCACAAGTTACGTTTCTTTTAACCGTAGTTAAAATTCAAAACTGATTTTAAGTGGCTTGATTACGTTTACTGAATTTCCCCCATTTTGGCGGAAATTCAATGAGGGCATCTTTCGGGGATATTTCACCACGTTCTAATTTTTGGTTTAGAGTAATGAGTTTATGAAGGTTTCCCATTGAAAAGGAAAACTCGGTAATATCAAAATCATCCAATCTAACTTTTGCATTACTGCAAAATAGTTTTAATTCGGAAAGAATCAACGTGACCCTGGCGTTAGCATAACGGGCTACAATCTCTTCAAATTCTTCCTCATTAAAAAATTCTTTTTCTAAGTCGTAATCGAATTCTTGTCGGATGAGATCGATGAGAGACAATCCAAGTTCTTTAGATACCAAAACCACATTATCAAATTTGGAGCGGATCCAATCTTCGGATTCCAGAAGTTCCACAGCAGAGCGAGGAATGTTTAGTTTTTCGGATAATTCGATTCTCGTGAGTTTTCGTCGTTCGCGGTAGTTTCTAAAGTGATTTACTTTTTCCATGTTTTAAAAAAAAATTCAAAAATTCCGTTATTTACGGTCTAAAACGGCCTTAAAAACGTTTTGAACGTTCTGAAGGAATAAGATTCGCATGGATAAGGTTGACTTGCAGAGGGAAAGAACCGTTAGGCTCAAATTACGCTAAATTTCCTTTCTGGAGTCCACCACCGGGGTTAGCCTAGGTGGTGTGCTCGTTTTTTCCAGCCTTTTCTTATTTCTAGAGTTTGATTTCTTTTTTTTTCCGCGCATTGTGATAAGAAGTACTACGACTTACGGGTATTTCCCTTATTTCTGATTCGTTTTGAGTCAGTTTTCTTTTTAAATGGAAGCATAAAAATTTCTTTCTAATCACAACGAATGTTTACGATGGAATCCGTAAGAAAGGAAACCATTGATGAAGAAAACCCAAACTTTTAGAATTAGTTTATTCTTAATTTGTTTTACACTTTATTTTACCAACTGTGCCACAGTGGATCCACCGAACCGTCTGCGTAAGGTGATTGATTTACAAGGCCATCGTGGGGCACGAGGACTAAAACCAGAAAACACTTGGCCTGCCTTTGAAGAAGCGATCAAATATAAAATGGTAACTTTAGAACTGGATACGGTTCTTACCAAAGACAAACGAGTGGTCATCCATCATGATTCGGATACCAATCCTGTGATCTGTCAAAACGCAGATGGGACTGAGATTAAAAAAACTTCGCTTTACGAACTTACGTTAGCTGAATTACAAACTTATGATTGTGGATCAAAAAAAAATCCTAACTTTCCAAAACAGTCTCCTGTACCTGGTACCAAACTTCTTTCTTTAGAAGAGTTTTTTGAAAAGGTAATACAAACGGAAAAAAAATCAAAAGAAGTTTATGAGTTTAATATTGAGACAAAATTTCCTGATGATGGTTCTGCACCCGATAGTTTAGTGAAAGAACACACCGAAAAACTAATTCAAATCATTGAGAAGTATAAAGTAGTGGAAAGGTCTACCATCCAATCATTCGACCTTAGGACTTTAGCTGTTTCCAAGGTGAAGAATCCAAAAATTAAAACCAGTGCTTTGTTTGTTCCCACTTACTTCCAAGGATTTTTGATGACAATTGGTTTTGGAAATGGATACCGAGAAAACATTTTGTCAGCAGCAAAAGAAAAACAAGCGGATATCATTTCTCCATACTTTCTATATGTTACACCCAAATTTGTGAAAGATTCGCATAACAAATCTATGTTGGTGGTTCCGTGGACTGTAAATACAGAAAAAGAAGTGAAAAGACTTGTTTCTTGTGGAGTGGATGGAATTATTTCTGATTATCCAGATTTATTGGACTCCGTAGTTCGCCCGAAACCTTAAATTCCCCAAACTACTGTACAAAGAGAAGAATAGAGAGAGAGGTAATTCGTTGCCTCTTTTTCGATTCTATAAATATCCACAATTCCTGAAGCGTTTGCTGCTTCGCTGATGCTCGCATTACCAGTTGTAAAAAAAATACCATATCGTTTTACACAAGCCTTCCCTTTTTTCAAAGGAAGTTTTGGTAAGTTACGTTCTGAAAGTCCTAAAGAATAAGACGCATACAAAATGCCGGTGGGCCCAAGTCCCTGTGGTTGCCCTAAATTAACACATTGAGTGAGGAAGAAACCAAGGATAAAAGAAACCAAAACTACAAATGATTTTGAAATGAATCGAGAGTCTTTTTTCATTCGTTTCCTGAGATTTCGACACAAAGATTCGCATACATTCCCAAAATGGCAAAGGTGGTCCAATTGGTTTCGGTGACATTTTGGATTTTAGATCTAGACTTTAAGAATTCCAGGGAGGCATTTCCAAAAGAAAAAAGTCCGAGTACAGAGTGTACGCAAGAGGTAGCTCTTCTTTTAGAGGATTCCCCTGTTCCAAAAATTCCAATTTTTGTTTTTGTATAAATAAACCCTTTTGGTCCAAAACCTGGTGAGGCACAATTTCCAAAAAACAAAATAGAAAACAAAAAAACTAATATGTGTGAAATCAAAAACTGATTCAAAAAAAATCCTTATTTGTTTATGAGATCTTTATGTTTGTTCTTCATTTGGATGCACTTTTTTTCTGAATCAATTTGTTTCAATAGAGTTTTTTTAACTAGAGCTGGAAGCCGGGGATGGTTGCCAGTAAACTTCTTTAGAATCAGTAATGTTTCATCAGTGCAAAAGTCTGGTGCTAAACTTTTAGCAAAGGCATCTAAATAGTTTTCATCTTCACCATTGTTAAATTTATCCAATGCGTCCAAATAAGTATCTAAAAAGCTGAGTTGGATGTCTTTTTGGTGTTCTGGAAATAAGGAATAAGACACCACTCGCAGTGTAGAGGAGGAGTACTGACTTGATTTTGGGTTAAGTAGAACTTGAATCCATTTTTCTTTTACAGAACGATTGGGCTCTGCTCCTTCGGCCGCCAAACTGGAATTAACTCCCCGACTAGAAGGATCGACTTTTTTTTCACGTTCAATCAGGTTTTGAATTTGGGTTCTATCCGATTCTAAGGAACTGAGTTTAATGAGTAGATTCCAACGTAAATCTTGGTCAATTTTTAAGCCGTTTATGGAAAGTCTGTTTTCTAAAAAGTCATAAAGTCTTTTTTTAGAAGCTGTTGTATAAGTGGATTCAATGAGTGAAACAAATAAATACCTTTGTTCATCACTTCCCGGTTTTGCTTGGTTCAGTGTTTCCCATAAAAAACTTTGTAAGGCATTCAAATCTTGGATTCGTTTTTCTTCTGGAAACCAGAACCTACTAGTTACGTAGGTGGAACCATTGTCACCGGCCAATCGAGATAAAATCCATCGTTTGATTTTGATATCAGTTTCGGTTGAATATATACGAACTGCTGTTTCTTTGAATTCATCAAAAGTGACATTAGCAAGTTGCACTTGTCTAAAATAATCAGTCCACAAGATGAGTTTTCTCATTGGGTCGGTATCGAATTCTAAAACATATTCTAAATTTTCTTTGTTAGGTTCCGTCCACTTCCAAATAGCAAAATCATGGTCTTCGGCATTGATAAAACTAAAATGGGGACAAGTCTTTAATGGGAAAATGGCATTAGTGGAGCGACCGGAATAAACCACAGGAAATTCTTCAAAGGATAATCGTTTGTTAGGTTTATCGAAGAAATAGAGGCCTAAAATTGTTTTGTGGTCTCTCAGTTTGTTTTCTGATCCAGGAGCCGATTGTACAATTTTCCAATAGAATTGATTATCAGCACAAACGGTTGTTAACTCAACTTGGTTGGTACCTTTGGTTTCTAACCAATCTTTCGACCATTTTTTCATGGGAAATCCACTTGCAAATTCCAACTCTTTTAAAAAGTCAGAGAGTGTAGAGTTTGAATAAGAATATTTGCGAAGGTAATTTTGAACACCTCGTTGAAAGGCTTCCTCACCAATAAAATAAACTAATTGTTTGAGGACAGAGGCACCTTTCCCATAAGTGATTCCATCAAATTGAGTGAAGGCTTCTTCTGTGTCAGAAACTTTTGCTTCTACAGGGTGGTTTGTACTGTAACTATCTTCTTCATAAGCCCATTGTTTCATTTTTTCAAAAAAACTAATCCAAGTTTCTTTGAATTCAGAATTTTTTGCTTGGGCTAAACTTGCCATATAGGTCGCAAAACTTTCGTTAAGCCACAATCCGTTCCACCAACGCATGGTAACAAGATTTCCAAACCACATATGTGCCATTTCATGCAAAACCACATCGGAAAGATTTTCTCTTTGAGATCTTGTCATTGGTGAACGAGAAACAAATCGTTCGGAAAAAGTGACGGCACCAACATTTTCCATAGCTCCGAAGTTAAACTCCGGAACAATGATTTGGTCATATTTCAAAAATGGATAAGGAATTCCGAAATAGGAATTAAAAAAGGCAAAACCTTCTTTGGTAAAGGTAAACCAATCTTTGGGATCTACATATTTAGCGAGTGACTTCCTAACAAATAATCTTAAAGGGATGGACTCAAATTTATCTTCCCAAACTTGATAAGGGCCTGCGTGGAGAGAAAAAACATAAGTGGAAATTTTTGCTGATTCTGGAAAAGAAAAAGAAATTTCCTCGGGATTTAGACCTTTTGATTGGGAATGAGGAAGTGTTGCGGAAATGACTTTCCAATTTTTTGGCACAGTCGCATTGACTTGGAATGTTGCCTTTAAATCAGGTTGATCGAAACAAGGGAACATTTTGTTCGCGTGGAAGGCTTCAAATTGTGAATATAGATAAACTTCTTTATCATCTGGATCTGTAAATTTATGTAGACCGTTTCCTGTTTTGGCATAAGGAGTCTCAAACAAAATTGTGAGAGTGTTATTTCCAATCATTAGATTGTATGCTGGCAATTGAATATGGCCATTTTCATAAGGAAGATTGGTAAGATCTTCTTCGTTTAATATGATACTTTTGATTTTTCCTTCATAATAATCCAAACGCAAGTCTCCGAGTTTTTTTCCAAAAAAACGAATTTTAACTTTTCCTTCAAAAGTTTCTTTAGGACTGAGATGGACATCTAACTCATAATGGATGTCTTCTATAATTTCGAATCGAGTTTCTGCTTCGGATTGGGTTAGGTGGTAAACTGGTTTTTTGAGACGGCAATCTAAAACTAAAAGTACGAAAAGTAAGTAAAAAAAATGTAAAAGTTGTTTCATAGAAGTTCTGTCTCTCCGTCTCGTTAAGGTTGAAAGTTGCGATATAAAATGGCCCAGTCGATTGCCTTTCGGTTTTTCCATTCTGGTTCACTATAGTATTTGCCACCAATGGAATTTAAAATCATTTCCATATACTCTTCGCCTGGATCAAAGTCTTTTGCGTTTAGGAAAATGGAACCACCCCATTTTTTTTTGGCTTGGGTGTGGCTAAATACGCCAGTTAAATCCTCAAGTTTTTCATTCGAAAGTGGAATTTTGTATTTGGTGGTAAGCTCTGTCACAAGATCTTTCACGGTTTGGATTTGTTCTGGTTTTTTTAAGAGTTCCTCCGTATCCTTGGCCACAATTTCGATTTGGATACAATTATCGTTAGTTCCCGTGGCTGCGGCGGCTCTGTCTTCCAAAACATCCAGGAGTTGATAAGCCTTTCCGTTATTGTCAATCATGATAGAGGCAGTTAGGTTCCTTGCTTCTAGTGTACGAAGAGATTTAAAATAATCGGAAATGGCAGTGTAATGTAAAACTACACAACTCGGTTTGATTTTTCCACGGAAGGTGTACTTAACTCTATATTCTTCCGGTGGAAAACCTTTTTCATCTTTTTCAATTCGAGTTATGGTGATTTTTTCTGGTTTTGTGATCCCTCTTCCATTCGTAGGTTTGAAGGTATCTTTTAAAATTTCTTTGTTTTCCTTTTTTAATACCCAACCGGTGACAAACCTGTCTTTCCAATCATCTTCTTCATAAAATTTACCATCGATTTCGGAAAGAATTTGTTTAAGAGCTAACTCACTGCCGCAAGGAGAAAAATCTACGAATCCGCCAAACCGACGTTTGGTTTGGTTATGTGTAAAGATGCCTCGTTTTGAAATGACATCATAATTGGATTTTGGAATGTTTAGTTCCTCGGCCAAATAGGAAATCACTTGGTTGAGAACTCCTCGTTGTTTGCGATTGTTATAGAGAGTTTCCTGGGTGCCTTCATATACAATGTGAATGGATTCTAAATCAATTCCTGGTGCGGCCGACCATTCCTGATTTAGAAAATTAGGATCACCGAAAATATTTCCATCAGAGTCTACGTAGATGTGAAAGAGAAATTGATTAGCGAAAGAAAGTTTAAAAAACTCTGGTAACTTTCGTTTTCCAGAGTTGTGAAGGATGATGGCGGAAACTAATTTTGGATCCCGTACTTTGGAAAGAGAACTCCATTTTATATTCTTAATCGACTCTAGTTCGTTATAAGAAACTAAACCTTCGATGCGGATGGATGGGTAATCGGGAGCTTTTCGAAAAATACCAATACATCCAGAGGAAATAAGGAAAATGAGTGATATTTTTAAAAGAATCTGACACAATGGGTTCAAAATCATAACAAGGAAAAGAGACTTGGAGCCGTACACACCCTTTCTATTATCGCGAAATCGTTTCTTAAAGTTTTCTCTCAAATGTTTTGCCCTTACTGCAGTTTCGATTCATGGAGTGAACTGTGGTTCTGGTCTTACGACTCCCCCTCTTAGGGGAATTTCTCCAGAACAATACCATAGTTTTCGTAGCTTACAAGAAGTCTTTCTCCAAGACAACCCCATTCCGAACTTTGATCTTGGACTTGCTTTAGATAATTACGTGTATGGACATCCTTATCCCATTGAAACAGAAAGCGTCATACAGTTGTTAGCAAGTGTTCCATCTTCAATTTTAGCAGCAATGGCATTGGATTTTTCTTTTACACCCATTGTAAAATTACCGATGGAGAAACGTATCAAACGATTGCAGGAATGGAAACACTCTTCCCTTGGACTGAAAAGGGGAGTATATGTTATCCTCAGGCAAATTTCATTTTTCCTTTTAAGTTCTGACAAAGAATACCAAAAATTTGTCGGTTATATCCAATAAGGCAGGCTATATGGGAATTCCTCATTCAAACCAAAAAATCATTACTCCAAAAAAACATGTAGAGATAATTAAAGAACAAAATATCCAAAATGGAAAATGGGAACTCAGTGCAGATGTCGTCATCATTGGTTCTGGAGCTGGTGGTGCCGTTGCAGCATGTGAACTGGCGCGAAACGGTTGGAAAGTTGTACTCATTGAAGAAGGAAGTTATTTTACACCTGCGCAGTTCAATTCAGATGAATTCATTTCTCAGGCGAGATTGTATCGGGATGCGGGTTTTATTGTAACCGAAGAACAGACATTATCTATTTTACAAGGGAAGTCAATTGGTGGTTCTACAACTGTCAATTGGCAAACTTCTTTATATCCCCCTGACTACGTAACCAATGAATGGAGTGAACGTTTTGGATGGCAAGGATACTCCAGAGAAGAAATGGATTCTTATGTTTCCGAGGTGCATGAAAGGTTAGGTGTGCATGAAGTACCAGATAACTTAGTAAATGCTAACAATAATGTGTTACGTGTGGGTGGAAAAAAAATGGGACTCACTCCACAGGTACTTCGTAACAATAATCGCGGATGTATTGGGCTTGGTCGTTGTGGGCTCGGTTGTCCTATCAATGCAAAACAATCTGCATTTTTAACATGGATTCCGGATGCCTTGGAAGCGGGAGCCATTGTGATATCCAATATGAGAGCGGCAAAAATCAAAGAAGGCAAAATTAAAACTGTCATCGCAGAATTCACACCTGATGCTTATGAATCCGCTCCCACTGAAGTCATTGAAATGATGGAAATCAAAGCACCTGTTGTGATAGTCAGTGCTGGTGCGATTGAAGGACCTGCTCTATTACAAAGGAGTGGCATTGGGAATGGTTGGGTTGGTAGAAATTTAAAGGTCCATCCAACTTCTACTATCTTTGGAAAGTTTGATTCGGATATCAAAATGTTTCATGGTCCTCCACAGTCCATTGTGATCAAAGATGGTCATAATCAAAATGGAACTGGTTATGGTTATTGGTTAGAGGCGGCACCATACAGACCTACACTTGCTTCTTCTCTTGTTCCTTTTTACGGCAAACAACAGTTTGATGTGATGAAGGATTTTACCAAATACAATGCGGGAATTGTTCTGGTTCGCGATGGTGCCGATGGGGAAGCCAATGCGAGTGTAAAATATAGTTTGGGTCGACGAAAGGTCTATTTTGAACTAACACCCACAGACGGACTTAATATGTTACGTGGACTTAAAGCCTTGGCAGAAGTGACTGTGGCTGCCGGTGCCAAAGAGTTAGTTTTTCCTTTTACTAGGTTTACAGAACCCTATAAAGTTACAGGAAATGACAATTTTGATTGGATATTGAAAGAAAGTGTAAAACCAGGGGATTTAACGGTTGGTTCTGCACACCCACACGGTTCTATCCAATCGGCAAATGATCCAGAAAAAGGTGCGGTTGATTTAAATTTGGAAATTTATGGCCATAAAAACATATTTGTCATGGATGCCTCAGTTTACCCGACAGGTCTTTCGGTGAATCCGCAAATTACGACAATGAGTATCGTTCTCAGAGCTTCGCGAAATTTGGCCTTACAAAAAGAAGAAAGAACGAAGATCTAACTTTTTTCCAAAAATCCCTTTCAATCCCACGGGTTCTAACTAGTTTGGAATTCGTGCGGAAATATCTTTCCTTTGTATTTATCTTTGTCATCCTTCACACTACAGCCTTCGCTATTGACAGCGATGCAATGAAGGAAGGCAAAAAAGCTTTTTCGAAAAAAGCATATGGCGAAGCGATTAAAAAATTCACAAAACACGCCGACTCACACCCGCAAGACGGGGAAGCTTATATGTATTTGGGATATATCTACGAATACAAAAAAGATTATCCTAAATCCATTCAAAACTTTAGAAGAGCCGTCGATTTGGATTTGGATAAAGACCAAAGAAAAACTGTCTTATTAAAACTCGCACTTTTTTTCAATTACCACCAAGATTGGAACTTATCTGCCACATACTCTTCTCGTTATTTGAAATATGATCCAAAAAACGAAGAAGTACAAAAAATATACAATCGCGCCGTGGGAAACAAAGGAAATCCTTCTTCCTCGCAATCGTATTCACAACCACAAAGACAAGAACCAAAACATACCGAACCGAAACAGTCTGATCTAAAAAAAGATACGTCTAAAAAACAGGAAGAGGTTTCTGAAGACCAGGAATCTACAAAACCAAGTTCTTATTATGAGCAAGTTTTGGCCAGCCAACCAAATTTGGAAGATGTACGTTGGGATTATGTGTTGGCTTTATTCGAAGAAAAAAAATATGATTTAGCAGAAACCAATCTTAGAACTCTGATTGAAAAAAACCCAAATCGATCTAGGTACCATTATAAACTGGGGATTGTTAAACTTAGACAAGATGATCCTAAATCAGCTATAGAATTCTTTGAAAGGGCCAAAAAAAATCCGTTTTCAAAAGATACAAATGTGTTTTTATATTATGTTTATTTAAACGAAGGATTCGCTTATCAAAAGTTAGCAGAACTGGATAAAGCAGAAACTTCTTTCCAACAAGCATACAAACAATTACAGAAAGACCCACCACTCTTAGCCTTGGCAAGGTTATACGAACAAAAATCAGATTGGGAAAACTGTATTTCATCAGCGGATAAAGCGCTTTCACTCAATCCCAACCAAGTGGAATCACATATGTTTCGTTTTGTTTGTATGTTTGAAGCGGGACAACGCACTAAAAAATTTGAAACCAGTTTTTCAAAGTATTCAGAATTCATTGATTCTAAATTTCCTGATTTAACCCAAACTCCAGAAAAATACCAAGTTGGGTTTCTTAAACTAGCAAGGCGTTATACGGAAACTAATGCTTTTGACAAAGCAGAAACTTATTTTTCAGTTTTAGAAAAAGATGCAGTCAAAGCAGAAACGCGGGAATTTTTATTCTACCGAGGTCGTAATTATTTTTATTCAGGCAAAGTGGATTTAGCGATTACCATTTTACAAAAAGTAACAGGTTCTTCCTCAGGACATTACCTTCTTGCTAGATGTTACTCTAAAAAAGGTGACATCTCCAAAACAAAGGAACAGTTTAAGTTAGCAGCCGATCTAAAACCAGAATACTGGGTTTCCGAGTCCTTAGAAAAGGATTTTAAAGATGTCTGGAAAGATGTAAATTTTCGTGAGTTTATTAAAACAAAAGCGGGAACAGTAAGTTCCCAAAACTAATATTAATCTTCCTTTGCTTCTTTTGCTAAACTTGGACTTTTAAATAAATCAGCCCTGAGTTTTTTAAATGTTTCTACCGACATTTGGCCTGGGGCTTTAGGTTCGCCTAACGTCATATAAGTGAATGATGAATTGAACTTGTCCCCAAAAACGCGAGATATAATTCCTAGTTCTCCCATACAAATACCAATCATCGTGTTTGATTTAGACAAAAGTTTGATATCATTCAAAAAATCGGCAGTTTCTTCGATGTCTTCAGGTGTAATTGCAAATTTGAAAATAGGATTTTTCTTTTTTACTGGTTTTGCTTTGTTTATGAAATTTGTCATTTCATTGGCAAGGATCGACTTTTTAAACGAATGATAAGAATAAATGATGCGATAGTTTAGATTTTCGTAATTTTTAAAAATGGTGTCTTCCCGATTTAGTTCGATATCCAGATAATTTGCGTTATCATTAAAATCTTTTAAAATTCCTTCAACATCTTCATGGAATAGTTTTACATAAGAACGAACGCTGCTATCTTCCGCACGTCTGTAAGTAAAAAGCACTGGAAGACCTAAAGCTTTGAGCTTTTTTTTCATTTCCTTTTGGATGTAGTTTCTGGAAAAAAGATCCAATCGCACTTCGATCACATCGATTTCTTTTACATCTTTTTTTTGCAAATGTCGGAGGTCGTCTTCTCCAACAGAGGCTATGATTTTGTAAGATTCTGGCATAATAATTTAAAGTCCTTTTTGTAATAAGTCGTGAAGGGAGATCATTCCCACAAATAAACCTTTATCATCTACAACGGGAGCCACGGATATTGGTCTTTCCCGACCTTCCATTTTGATTAAAACGTCATAGGCTTTTTCCTCTGGTCGGAAACTGCTTGGATTTGCGTTCATCATATCTTTGGCTGTAACTGTTGGTAATAGAGTGTTTTTAGTTAGATACTTTCGAATGTCATAGTCGGTGATTAGGCCGATTAGTTTTGCATTAGAGTCTATAACCCCTGTGGCTCCAATACCTTTTTCGGTAATTTCTTTGAGAATGGTTTCGAGGTTTGCATCCTCTGGAATTGACGCATTTCTTTCCCCTTTTCGCATAACATCGGAAAGGTATAGTGAAAGTCGTTTTCCAAGCCTACCTGCCGGGTGGTATAAAGCAAAATCATTGGCTTGGAAATTTTTTAATTCCATAAGAGCCACAGCAATGGCATCTCCTAAAACGAGAGCAATGGTTGTGCTTGATGTAGGAGCCAAATCTAATGGGCAGGCTTCTTTTAATACAGGAGTAATGATAACAATATCAGAAAGAGAGGCTAACTTTGATTTGGCGTTTGCCGTGATTCCAACAATTTTTGCACCAATTTTACGAAGTGTCGGGAGTATGTAGTTCAGTTCTTCCGATTCGCCACTTTTTCCTATCGCAAGGACTACATCGTCTGGACCGACAATCCCTGAATCCCCATGTGAGGCATCTGTCGGATGTAAAAAATATGCTGAAGTGCCGGTGGAGGAAAGTGTATGGGATATTTTTTTGGCAATGTCACCAGATTTTCCAACTCCTGTGACTATCACTTTCCCTTTTGATTTTAAGATTAGATCGATACAATCTTTTACCGTTGGATCTAGTTCGTCTCTAAAATGAATTAAAGATGAAATTTCGTCATCGAGCGCTTGTTTTACGATTGATAGTGTATCTTTTTCTTTCATACGAGTAGTTCCTCCCAGGCTAAATCATCTACTTTGATTTCATAAGAAAAAGCAGTATCAACACCTGGTAACCTTAGGACCACTAAGGTTTTATTTTTAACTTTTAAAATTTCCATTATTTTGTCTTTTAGTGCTCCGCTAATGATGCGAACCATTTTCCCTTTTTCCAATACGGATTCAGGACTAACCTTCAAACTATCAGCATACTTTTGTAGACCTTCTTCTAATAGATCAATATCGTTTTGGGTCACAGTTGCTGGTTGGCCTTTATGAAATACAAAATGGTGAGAACCTGGTAATTGCAGAACTTTATTCTTATCTCTCCAGAAAACGATTTTTACAAAAATATAAGAAGGAAGGATGGGAACATGGATCCATTTAAATCGATCAGTCCATTTTTTCCTTTCTTTGCGGATGGGGAGATAATTTTCTAAATGGTATTTGGTTAAAAGTTCACTGAGTTTTTTTTCCGCTCGGGGTTTTGTATACACAATGTACCAAGCACTTTCTTCTATGGGGGGATTAGTCTCGGACATCTAAACGGAACCTAATGGGTAGAACAAATTCTTTACCTTTGGAATATTGAAAATGCCAATCGGCAAGTTGCCGACGCACCTGTAAATCAAAGACGGCATACCTACATGCGGTGACCACTGCAATTTTTTCTAGAGTACCATCTTCTTTTACTGAAAGTTTATAAACGCATGTATCTTCGAGTTTTTGTTCCAAGGCAAGAGGCGGATAACTCAAACAATTTTGGAATTCAGAAATTTCATCTTCCACCGTTTTGGTTCCATTATCTTGTGCGAGATTTGTCGGGGAAGAAGATTGGGATTTTCCCATTCCAGATAAAAATTGTAAGCGCAGGTTCGAAGTGGCTCCCCCTTCTTTGAGATTCAAATATGTCGAATCTATGTCCCTAAGCAGGTTATATCCAAATAGAGCCAATAGTAACAAAAGGTGAAATCCAAAACTGATCAGCATCGCCTTGTATTTCTGGCCTTCAAAGAGAATGTGCATTCCAAGAACATGAAAAACTTTATTGGAGAGAATGCAATCTCCATTTTCATTGTCCGTATATGCCTTCAAGTTGGGGAAAAATTTTTCGAGTATCTACGTATGGTGAGTCCCACGGAACTTCCGTTGGTGTGGTTGTGGATGGAGTTCCTGCTGGCCTTCCATTTCCAGAAGAAGAAATCCAAAAAGATTTAACACGGCGAAGGCCAGGTCAAAATGATCTTACCACTCCCAGGGATGAAAAAGATCGGATGGTTGTTGAGTCTGGAGTTTTCCAGGGAAAAACAACGGGTAGTCCCATTTTAATGAAGGTAAATAACCAAAATACAATAGGTAGTGACTATGATGAAATGGCACATGTCTTTCGGCCTTCTCATGCAGATTATACCTATTCAGAAAAATACGGACATCGTGCCCATGTGGGTGGCGGACGCTCCTCCGTTCGTGAAACCATAGGCAGAGTTGCTGCTGCTGGTTTAGCTCGAGTTATTTTAGAGCGAGAGTTAGGTATCTCAACAGTCGGTTGGGTGGACTCTGTTGGTACCATTGACTCCAATATTAGTGAATCTGAATATCCTACTTCAAGAGATTTTGTGGACAATTTTCCAACAAGATGTCCAAAACAATCGTCAAATGATGCAATGGAAACTCTGATTCGCAAACTTCGAGACGAAGGAGATTCGGTAGGCGGGGTTGTAAAAATTGCCGTTCGAAATCTTCCTCCAGGTTTAGGGGATCCTGTTTATGATAAACTGGAGGCAGACCTAGCCAAAGCGATTTTGTCGATTTCTGCTTGTAAAGGTTTTGAAGTGGGTTCAGGATTCTCAGGCACTCGCCAAACAGGAAGAGTTCATAATGATGAGTTTTATATAGAAGCGGGAACAGGAAAAGTAAAAACAAAAACCAATAATTCTGGTGGAATCCAAGGTGGAATCTCAAACGGAATGGATTTGATTCTTCGCGCTGCTTTCAAACCTACTTCTACTATTAAAATTGAACAAAAAACCATTAATGATAAAAAAGAAGAAACAGTTTTAAAAGCTAAAGGTCGCCATGATGCTTGTGTTTTACCAAGAGCTGTTCCCATCGTGGAAGCTGTTGTAAATCTTGTGCTTGTGGACGCTTATCTTTATCAAAGAGCCTTACAACCAAAATGGTTTATGAAATATGCTAACTTAGATTCGATACCGGAACAATAAAGGAATCCTAATACAAATGAATCGACCCAAAGTTTATAAAATCCTGCTTCTTGAAGATGATGAAAGTAGTGCCAAATTACTACTACATACTTTAGAAAGGTATAACTTTGATGTAACGCATGTTGTGGATGGAATGTCCGGCCTTGCTAAAATCAGAAACAATAGTTTTGATTTAATCATTAGCGATGTGAATATGCCTTATTTAGATGGGCTAAGTTTTTTAGAGAAAGGGAAAGAGATGTTAAAGATGACACCTGTCATCATGTTAACTGCTGTTGGTGAAAAAGAACAAGTGAGACGCGCTGCTTTAAGTCATGTCACAGCCTATCTTTTAAAACCGATCGCAAACCAAGCTTTACTCGAAAAAATTGCGCAGGTTTTACAGCTCAAACCGGAAAACATTTTTGATAAAAAACAACATCCGTTAAAGATTTCAGTCTCTGAATTGTCCATTTCCCAGATGCTTCTCGAAATTCAAGGTTGTCCTGGTAAAAAAGCACAGGATGAAATTTTTGATCGTTTTATGTTGACTCTGGGCGGAAGGGGATCTTTTACCAATTTGAGAATCAATCTCGATAAGATCTTTTTTTATGAAGTACGTGCCCTACAAATTTTGGATGATTTGATCGCCAAAATTCTCAAACAGACCAATATCCGTGCCAGTTCACTGTTTTTAGATTCGGAATTCTTCAATGACAACGTTGTGGATTTGCAACCTTACTCATATCTTTCCGAGGTAAATATAATTTCAAAATGAAGGTTTGACAAAAACCAATGATAAGGTCTAATCAAACGTAGGGGGCCTGTTCTTTGGTTAAGATAAAGATAGACGGAGTCGAATACGAAGTCGACGAAAAGAAAAACCTCATCGACGCCACAAAAGAAGTTGGAGTCGAAATCCCTTACTTCTGTTACCACCCAGCATTAAGCATTGTCGGTATGTGCCGCATGTGTCTCATTGAAATTGAAGGTGTACCTCGTTTACAAGCAGCTTGTAACACACCTGTAAAAGAAGGAATGGGGATTATTACAAAGTCAGACCGAGTGAAAGAAGCTCGTGCCGGCACAATGGAATTTTTACTCGCCAATCACCCGTTAGATTGTCCTGTTTGTGATAAAGCTGGGGAATGCCGTTTACAAGACAACGCATTTGGTTCCGGTACTGGACATTCTAGGTTTGAATTCGAAAAACGAAATATTCCTCAAGAGGAGATTGGAACCAATCTCATCATCAATCATAATCGTTGTATTGTTTGTTATCGTTGTGTTCGTTTTGAAGAGGAAAAGGTCGGGCAGTCCAATCTTGGACTTTTTGAAAGAGGAAATCATTCCATCATTGGTCTTGCAAAATCAGAACCAATCGATCATAACTACCAAGGGGCTTTGGCAGATATTTGCCCAGTGGGTGCACTCCTTAATAATAAAACATTATTTAAGTCGCGCGTATGGTGGTACAAATCACATAAATCCGTATGTCATGGTTGTTCCACAGGTTGTAATGTAACAACGAATGTGCGAGACAATAAAATGTATCGTTATATGGTTCGTGAAAACTATGACCAAGGTATGTTCTTCCTTTGTGATAAAGGAAGATTTGATTTGGATTGGATGAATGAAAATCGTCTCCATAGTTATTTGGAAGCTGGTAATCCTTCTACCTCCAAAGAAGTTCTTTCTAAAATGGCAGATCGCATGAAATCAGCGAAATCAATTGCTGTTTTGGGTGGTGCACACGAATCCAATGAAACATTGGCATCATTGAAAAAAAGTTTTGAATCGATCTCACGTGAATTAGGCGGTAAGTCCATCCAATGGGAATCCCGTGTGACTGAGGCCCAAAACAAAGAAACCGAACAAGTGGATTTTTTACTCACCAAAGATTACCACCCCAACACAAAGGGAGCAGTAGATTTAGGAATCACTACCACTTCAGGAATTTCTGGAATCATCAGTGCTGTTAAATCCGGTGCTATTGATTTGGTGGTTGTTTTAAAGGAATCCATTCCTGAAGGAATTGATCCTTCTAAAGTGATTGTTTTTGATACCAATTTGACTGATGCAGCAAAGAACGCAAGTTTGGCGGCGCCAATTCAGATTTTTGCTGAATCTTCAGGAAGTTTTACAAATAAAAACGGCCTGAAACAAAACTTTGAGCAATCTATGAATGCAATCAAAGGATTGGAATCGTCTGCTGGTGTTGTGGATTTGGTTTTTCATAAACTGACTGAAAAAGCGGAGGCATCTGTTGGGAACCGTTAATGTAGTCAACGTCGCCAAAAAACACCAGTTTTCTTGGTATGAGAAGTTCTATTTTTGGTCCATAGGCAAAGGCCTTTGGATCACACTTAAACATTTTGTTAAAGTAGCTTTCTTTAACAAACAAGTGACCATCGAATACCCTGATAAAAAACGCCAATATTCCACTCGGTTTCGCGGAATGCATTCCATGAAACGAGATGAACAAGGTAGGGAACGATGTACAGCTTGTTTTTGTTGTATGTGGATTTGTCCAGCCAACGCGATTCATATCGAAGCGGCAGAAGTGCCAACTGACCGCCAACACCTTCATCCAGAAGATAAGTTTGCTAAGAAGTTTGAAATCAACTTACTCAGATGTATTTTTTGTGGTCTTTGCGAGGAAGCCTGTCCTAAGGGTGCCATTTATCTAGATGGAACAGGCGAGATGGCAGCAGACAATCGTGAAGATTTGTTTTTAACGAAAGAAAGAATGATGGAAAAAACTGGCGGACCCATTCTCGGCCAAAGGGTTTAAGTTTATTTTTTCAATTCGGTTGGAATACCCGGTTTTTGTTGTTTAATGACGGAACCGGGTTTTTTAATTTTGAATCAAATTTATTAATACAATTGTGAATTTACCTCCTTTGATTCAAAAATTCAACTTCAGATTATTTGTTTTTAATTTTCCAAAACTATATATAGTAACCAAAAGCTTTAGATTCATTTTTTGTGTTTTATTTTGGATGATAACGGTAACATTCAGTGATTCATCTTCAGTTTTTGCAGACACTACGATTATCGAAAATGAAGAAGATGAAAAACGTGTTTTAGAAAATCATGCATTTGAAAAGTTACGGTTCGGCCTTGCCAATCATATTCATTATTATAAAGTTAAAAAAACTAAAAACACAGTTGTAGAACAAAGATCGGGCCGTAAAAGGCTGTATGATCACAATTTGATTTTAAGATCGATCTTTCGGAATCGAATTTTACATCATGAATATGGATCCATTGGACGACTGTTAGATGGTGCGAGTTTTATTGATTTTGGGAGTGCCATTCTCTATGAAGAGGGTGCTGTGACCGTTCGTGATTTGTACGAAGACCAATTCCTTTCCCGTTATATCAAAAAGATTGTGGCTACCGATATCAATGACCCAGAATACGATCACACTCGGTATATTGAAATTCATTTCACAGAAAGAGATCCTTTCCCATTTGCGTTTAATGAAATTCCTTACCGACTGGATGACCCATCTTATATCCGAATTTTAACAAAATTGTATACACCGAATGAATTTTCTCCAGTTATCTTTCGTAGCACCAATTCTGGACCCGATTTGTTTTATACTGTAGAGGAAATGCGGGAACATTTCCGCTCGGTTTTAGAGGCAAACCCTCACCGAACGATACTCTATTTTTTTAATCGTTACATATTCTTTAGAACTCCTTGTGAATCCAAATTTCAACTCCTGGGAACCATCGATGAAAAGGTAGGAGTGAACCATAGTTTCAGCGCTTGGCGGTATGTAGACTGGAACAAACGAGAATTTTCAGAAGCGATAGAGCCCAACTTTCGGTACATCCGCATCGCAGAAGAACGAAACGAAAGTAAAGCCGACAGGTTTGATTCTATGATTTCGGGCTACAGATGCCAAATCCGAGCAAAATTACTCTACTACCGTCACAATTTCATGAAAACTATGACGAAATGATGATTTTTTTACTTTTCTTATGAGGCGAACTCTGTACGTTTTTCCTAGAACACCCAGAGAGAGGTAAACCCATGGGGAATTCCTATATTATTGATGCTGTCCGAACTCCGAGAGGAAAGGGCAAAAAACGCGGGACACTTGCATCCGTCCATCCACAAGAATTAGCTGCTGCCACATTAAAAGCCATCCAATCACGTACCGGAATCGATCCTAAAACGGTTGAAGAAGTTGTAATGGGTTGTGTATCTCAAGTTGCTGACCAAGCTGCATGTATCGCACGTTATGCGGTTATGGCGGCTCATTGGCCAAAAGATGTACCAGGTTATACAGTAAACCGTTTTTGCGGATCTGGATTACAAGCTCTTAACAACGTAGCAAATCACGTTGCTTCAGGAGCTATGGAAATTGGAGTTGGTGGTGGAGTTGAGTCCATGAGCCGTGTGAAAATGGGTGATGATATGATGGGACGTGATTTTAACGTTGGTAACGATAAAATTGCTGCTCACTACAACCTAGTTCCACAAGGTATTTCTGCTGACCTTATCGCAACAAAGTATGATATTTCTCGCGAAGAAGCAGATCGTTTTGCAGAATCTTCACAACAAAAAGCACATGCTGCCGTTCAAAATGGATATTTCAAAAAATCTGTGATCCCAATTACTTTGGATGATGGAACTGTTGTGACTGAAGAAGAAAACCCACGTTTGGAATCAGACTATGCATTCCTTTCAAGTCTCGGTCCAGTATTCAAGACGATTGGTGAAAAAGAATTAGATGCGATTGCACTTCGTTCTTATCCAGAAGTAACAAAAATTAACCATATCCATACACTCGGAAACTCTTCTGGTATTGTAGATGGTGCTGCAGCGATTTTAGTAACTAACGATGAAGGATTGAAAAAATACGGTTTGAAACCACGTGCAAAAATTCTTGCAACAGTGGCAACTGGTGAAGATCCAACGATTATGTTAACTGGTCCTGTTTCTGCTTCTCAAAAAGCATTGAAACAAGCTGGCCTTAGCGTAAAAGACATTGACCTTTGGGAAATCAACGAAGCATTCGCTTCTGTAGTGTTATACGTAAAGAAAACACTCGGTATTGATGAATCAAAAATCAATGTGAACGGGGGAGCAATTGCTCTTGGACACCCACTCGGAGCAACAGGTGCGATCCTTACAGGAACTGTACTTGACGAGTTGGAAAGAAGAGACCTTCGTTACGGACTCATCACTCTTTGTATTGGTGGTGGTATGGGTATCGCAACAATCATCGAAAGATTGAAGTAAAACCTACCATTTGATCAACACGTTTGAATCTCGTTAAATCGGGGTTTAAACGTGTTTTTTTATAAATTATCCCGCTACAAATCGGCACTGATCCTTCGGTCGGGTATCTCCAAATTCTTTTCCCGTCACTCACTCGCATACTAACAGTAGATCTGTCCTTAATGTCTCTTTCCGACACCAGAGTCAACATACTTATGTTAGTTGTTTTATATATTCAACTTTGTAAAAAGTAGTTTGCAATTTTCTTAATGTTAATATCATTTGCAAATGAAAATTTTAATACCTATTATTATTACAATATTAGGATGTAACTCATACAAAAGTTACATAGCACCTGATTCTAAAAAAAACCATTTAATATCAAACAAAAGAATCGCTTTAATAGGTTTCATGAATTATGAATTTCAAATGACTAAAGATAGACAAGGTGACTTATATAAATCATCTGCTTCTTTAAACTATAATCAGTCCATGAAACAATTATTTCCAGCAGGTAAGGATGTATCTTTTTTTAATTCTAAAGAAATTAACGGTCAAATAGGAAGAGATAATTGTTTAGATCTTGTTTATGAATACATAAATATTGTAAAAGATTCGGGCAAAATGGAATTGAGTAATTTTATCGATTTCGATTTAACACCTGATACATCTAAATCTAAATGCCAAGTTAAAACTAATAATGTAGACTACTATATTCTCGGAATTCCTGGAAAACCTTTTAATTCATGGGTTGAATACGATGCTAGTTTTTTTGGTTATATCCAAAGTGCAGCTTCCGTATTATCTTTTTTTATAATTCCTTCGAAAAAGGCAGAACCAGTAAATGCCTATTTCTATGTCTATGATTCTAAACTCAATCTTATAGATAAGTTTGAATATAAAAAGCAAGTAGTCATTACAACTTCCTGGTGGTTTAACTTAAATATAAACGAGAAGGAATTTGTTTTCAAAGATATTGACCAAAGTATTATTAAATCACAAGAAAATATTACAAAAGAATTCTCATATGACTTTAATGCGAAATATAAATAATAAAAATTACTCTAAATTACAATACAAAAGGAACAAAAATGAAAACTAAACTTTTAACATTTTTAATCGGATTAATATTCAGCAATTGTGTATTAATGCCAGATTATTCAAAAAATTTTAAAAAATACCCGGTTAGATCAGATCTAAAATCGATTTCTTTGACTAAACCTGAGGGTAGATTTGAAATGTTTGCTACTGGATTTTATTATCTTCTAGCAGCTAACTTAATTGAAGAAAATTTAAAATATTCAGAATTATTTTCTGAAGTTAAGGAAAAAGAAGGCGATTACATCTTAACAGCAGAAAAACTTGAAGATCAATATAGTGGAGAATTTATTGATGTTGCGTATTCAATCAAAGTTGAATACTCACTTTATTTAAAAAATAGATTAGTTTTTAAGAATACATATAGTGGAGCTGCTATTTCAGAACCTACAGAGCATTTCATGTACGCTTTTAGACAAAGGCTGGCTAGAGAAAGAGCTCTTCAAATTACTGTGAACAATTTTTTAGATGATTTAGTGAATATGAAAATTTTGAAATAAGTTCTTACTCACTAACTTTATGCAGCAACGCATAAGAGACTAACCACTAAGTGCCGACAATTAGGGCTAACTTATGTTGGTTAGTCTTGGTTTGTAAATTCCAGATTATAATATATTTGTAATAGTAAAGGTATGAAGTTAAAAAATCAAATATTACTAAACCAATTCTTTTCCTGAACAAACCAATACAACTATGGAAGAAATGATAAAACTAAAAAAATAATATCATCATATGTCCACTCACTAGCCCGCTTGGTTTGTAGTTTGTCTCTTTAAATTTCGTGTCATAACCTTTATAAATTCCTCTTTTCCCTTTTTTACTTCTTTGAGCTGAGATTTGATTTCTGCGGGAATATCAAAATATTTATCTGCCCACAATTGTATTTCTACAAGAATCGGTAATAGTTCAATAGCTTTATTTGTAAGTTTATAGAGAACCTTTGCCTTACTTTCTGGATGTTCCGTTTTTTTGATGAGTTCGTTTTCTTCTAAACTTTGTAGTCTGGCTGCTAGGATGTTTGTTGCAATACCTTCCTCAGATTTCAAAAAATCTCCATAGGTTGACTTATTAAAGAACATCATATCTCTAATGATAAGTAACGACCATTTGTCACCAAATATGTCTAATGAGCAGCTGAGAGGGCATTCTGACCTTTTATTAGCTTTTTCCATTCATTTTCCTCCAATTAAAAATTTTAAAAAATATAACAAAATAATCACTTGCAAAATAAAAGTGATATTTTTACTTGCAAATTGCAAGTAAAAATTAAAACACGGAGTCTAATCGAAGTATGAAACAAACAATTTTAATCACGGGCGCATCATCAGGTTTTGGTCTGATTGCTGCAACGAGACTTCATGAAAGTGGTTACAACGTCATTGGCACTAGTCGTAACCCTAACCAAATCAAAGTACCATTCAAAATGTTATCACTTGATATTGCCGATGATAATTCAATCAAGGTATTCCGTAATGAATTGTTCAAGCATATTTCCCAACTCGATGTTTTGATCAATAATGCCGGTTTTTATTTATCGGGATTAGCAGAGGAAACTACGATCGAAGAAGGTAAAAGACAATTCGAAACTAATTTTTGGGGAACTGTCAAACTTACAAAAGAATTGTTACCAGATTTTAGAAAACAAAGATCTGGAAAAATTATAACCGTTGGATCGATTATGGGACTATTGAATTTTCCTAGTGGTTCATATTATGGAGCTTCCAAACATGCATTGGAAGGATTTTTTAAATCATTACGATTTGAGTTAAATGAATTCAACATCAAAGTTGCAATGGTTGAACCAATGGGATTTAAGACAAAAGTATTTACTAATTCTGTGAAAGCTAAACTTAAAATTGATGACTACAATCAATATAGAAGTAAAATCGAAATGTTTGCAAAAGATCTATTTGACAATGCTCCAGAACCAACTCCTGTGATTGATACTTTGGTAAAATTGATTGAAACAAAAGATCCAAAATTCAGCCATCCAGTCGGAAAAGGTGCCTCTGTGATTTTGGCGATCCAACACTTTGCTTACAAAGTATTTGAGAAATCTTTGATTAAAAGTTTCAATCGATTTAAGGGTTAAGACAATGAAAGCATTTCAGGTAAGACGTTACGGTAAAAAAGAAAAACTGGTACTTGCAGAAGTACCAGAACCAACAGTAAAAGATAATGAAGTTTTAGTTCAAATACACTCAACGGCTATCAACCTACTTGATTCGTTAATTAGAAATGGAGATTTTAAAATTTTTCTTCCATACAAACCACCTTTTACAAATGGACATGATATGGCAGGTGTTATCACAAAAGTGGGAGCTAATGTTTCAAAATTTAAAGTTGGCGATGAAGTTTATGCTAGGCCTTCCGATTTTCATATAGGCACCTTTGCTGAGTTTATCGCTATTTCTGAAAATGATTTAGCTATGAAACCTAAAAACATTTCAATGGAAGAGGCAGCATCAATTCCATTAGTTGGCCTTACATCTTGGCAGGCCTTGGTGGAGATAACAAATGTTAAAAAAGGTCAAAAGGTTTTTATACAAGCTGGTTCAGGTGGTGTTGGCACATTTGCAATTCAACTAGCAAAATATTTAGGTGCTTTTGTTGCAACTACAACAAGTTCAGCTAATACAAATTTGGTGAAAAGTCTTGGTGCTGATTTAATCATTGATTATAAAACGGAAGATTTTTCTAAAATTTTAAAAGATTATGATGTGGTATTACATAGCAATAGGGACAATAAAATACTTAACAAATCGTTACAAATTTTAAAACCAGGCGGAACTCTAGTGTCACTTACGGGACCACCAACTAAAGATTTTGCAAAAAAAATTGGTTTAGGTCGGCATTTCCAATTCATTATGAATTTACTAAGTATGTCAGTAATCCGAAAGGCAAAAAAGTTGAATGTCAATTTTGAGTTTTTGTTTATGAAGGCTGATGGCAATCAGTTAAGTGAAATAACCACATTGATTGAAGCTGGAACAATACGACCAGTGATCGATAAAATAATACCGTTTGAACAAACCAACGAAGCTTTATCTTATGTGGAAACTGGACGTACAAAAGGTAAAGTGGTTTTAAAAGTCAAATATTAAGCATTGTGCTTAGAAATGTTCAAAATTATTTTTAGTCAAATTCACCTAACAATAATTTAAACGTATTGCAAATTAATCAAGACCAAATAAGAAATGTAATATGAGCGTAACACAAACATTTACTGGCACAATTTGCAACCAATGTAACTTCAAAGTAGCTGAAGTTCTGAGTGGTTGTCCTTCTTGTGGCAGTGAATCCACAGAAAAAGTGGAATTAAAAGAGAATGGAACGATACATTCGTTTACTGTAGTTTACGTAGGATTTGGCCATATGGCAGCTCGTGCTCCTTATGTCCTAGCAATTGTGCAAACGGAGGAAAATGTAAAACTGACAACGGTGATTGATGGTGTTACCGATTTTAATGCAGTAAAAATCGGTGATAAAGTCCGATACAAAGGCACAGATGAAAAAATTGGACCCATATTTCAATATTAGAGTTTTAATTTTACTTTTCTGTAATGAGAAGTACTAACTACTTATAGATAAAAATAAATAAGTAAATCTAAAATATCAGTTAGCAGAAAATGAAAATTAGTTCTTCTAATCAAAAAAATACATCTAAATTGAAATTTCCCTCGGAGGAAGTTTCCTCTTACTACTTTAACCTAACACCAGTAATGTTTGATAAATTTATGGAAATTCGGAATTGGATTTATGAGTTGTCAGAAAAAGATCCAAGGATAGGCGAAATTGATGAATGTTTGAAATGGGGGGAACCTAGTTTTTTAACTCCAAAAACAAAATCAGGTTCTACCGTAAGGATTGCGAAAGTAAATGAAGTGGAATTTGCACTCTATTTCAATTGTAAAACTACGATTGCTAAAGAAATTGCAGTTGAATTTCCAGATTGGAACTGTGATGGAAGAAGAGCAGTATATTTTTCTGTCAGTAAAAAACTTTCTAAAGCAAAACTAACTACATGTCTAAAGAAAGCATTGTTGTATCACAAAAGGTGATAACTAATTATAAACTGATCTTGCTTACGAACTGATAATATATTAACTTAATAATTCGTTAAATTTATCAAATATAACTTTTTTTGAAACAGGTTTAGAAAGAAAACCATTAAATCCAGCATCATTTATTTCACGTTGTTCCTCTAAAGTTACATTTGCCGTAAAAGCTATTATCGGAGTAAATCTAAATCGATCCGAGTCTATTTTGCGGAAAATTTTTAGTAATTCAAATCCATTTAAAGTCGGCATTTGAATATCCATTAAAACAATATCAAACAAATTCTCATCAAATATAGTGACAGCTTCATAGCCACCAGAGGAGAGATGTATACTAAACACTTCTTTTTCTAAGAATTTTTTTACAATAAGTAAATTTTCTTGGACATCATCTACGATTAAAACTTTTAAATTATGAAATTGTTCGTTTGTTTGTTTGAGTTGAGAATTTACTAAATTAGCAGTGGTAGAAATCATCAATGGAATTTTAAAAACAAATTCTGATCCTATACCTAAGGTACTTTTAACAGCGATATTTCCATTCATAAGTTCAACTAGTTTTTTCGAAATGGCTAAACCTAAGCCTGTTCCTCTTTGAAAAATTTGATTCGAATCATGTGCTTGGTAAAATCTTATAAATAAGTTACTAATTTTTTCCTCGGTCATTCCGATACCGGTATCTTTGACTGTAAAAACAAAATACTGATTATTTTCTAAGCTAAGTGATAAACTAACTTGCCCATTATTCGTAAACTTAAATGCATTACTCAGCAAATTAAACAATATTTGAGAAATTCTATTTGAATCCCCCTTAACAAGCAAGGGAACATCTTTTTCAATTTGTATATCAAATGTTAATGAAGTTCCTTTAGTTTTGAATTGGAAAATTTTATTTAAATCATTTAATAAATGATCGATTCTAAATTCATGCGTATCAATAGATAGAAATCCTTGTTCTAATTTTGATAAGTCTAGTACGTCATTAAGAACGTTTAATAATGTTTTATTGGCTATATTGAAAATAGATACATATTCTTTTTGTTCAGGTTTTAATTCTGATTCATCAAGTAACTCAGCCATACCTGAGATTATATTCATTGGAGTCCGAATTTCATGGCTCATGTTTGCTAAAAAATCATTTCTAGCTTTAACGGATTTTTCCATTCGTTCGATTGCCGAATTTAATTCAATTGTTCTTTCATTTACCTTAATTTCTAGATTTTCATTGAATAAAGTTAATTCATTGGTAAGTTGCTCATTCGTACTAAATGCTTCGGAGTGTCTGACTGCTAATATGATTCCCTGAGTAAAAATCATAAAAATTAAGCCATAAGAAGCCGTAAATGGTAATTGTATTTTCTCCTGAATGATTAACATATCAATTATGATTGTAACCAGAGCGACGAACATACTGCCTAATGATAACCAAGAATGTTTTATCTTTTTAGTTATCGCAAGGACATTTAGTTCGATAGAAAAGATGCTCAAAATTAATACAATATACTGAAAATGTAATACTGTATTTGAAATTGATATAGTATCGACTATTATTGCGTAAACAAAGTAGCCAATAGAAATTGTATAACAAGAAATTATGATTTTATTTTTAAATTTAAATTCGATCGGCAAAGAGAAAAAATGAACTGCTAAACTTGGTGCAAAATACATAGCACTATACTCAATTAGTAAAAAGATTTTATAATTTCCATTCGGAAAATATTCGCGTAAAATTTGTTCATTTTGTACTAATGCTCTTATTAATAAGAAAAAACATAAAATTGAAAAGATCAAACTAGACTTATCTGAATTTCTAATTAAAAAATAGAAAAAATAATATAAACTGATAATAAATAGAACACTAATTGAAAATAGGTCCGAAATTCTTCGTTCGTTTGAAATTGAATTGATGGCTTTGGGAAAGCCAAGATATATTTCTCGTCCAATTCCTCCTACCCTATGTTCAAAATTGGATTCGTGGATAACAATGTTTAGAATTTCCGAATTCGAATAAATATATCCAATCGAAGGTGCATGAACATTTTTCGAAATTTCCTTTTTTGCTCCAAACATACCCACTGATTGTGAAAGTATTCCGTTAACAAATAATTCATAAGCACCTGCATGGTAATCTACTCTCAGTAATAAAACTCTATTTTTCCATTTTTCTGGTATTTTAACTTGGAGGTAGTAAGTCGCAAATCCGGTGCTGCCTAGTTTTTTCCCATCAATTATTTTTTGGTTCCATGAGCTGGGAACTATAATGGTTTCTGATTCGGATTCAAAATCATGTAGTTGGTTTGGATTTTTAGATTCGTTCCAAAAAAATTTCCATTCACCTTTTAAATTTGCGAATTCATTTTTAACAATTGCGTCATTATGAATCGACAAATCAAGAAAACCATTCTTAGCTACCGGTGAATTTGTGTGGGATTTGAATAGGTTGCACTGCAAAAAAGTAAGTTGGCTTGATAAAAAAAGAAATAATAAGATTATCTTTCGATTTTTTAAAACCACTACTTTTCGAAAATTTGATATTAATCATTGTTTGTCTACTAGAATTACCGGATTATTCTTGAAGTACTAATTTCTCCTTAAAATGATAAAAGAATTCCGAGTAACTTAAAAGTTACTCGTTTTCCTTTCATTTTCTAGTTCTTTTTGACCACGCCAACCACCGCCAAGTGCCTTATACAAACCTACATTAGATTCTAATAGGCTATATTTTAATTCATACACTTCAATTTGGGCTTCCAAAAAGTCACGTTGAGTGAATAAAACATCTATGTAATCAATTCGGCCAGCTTTAAAGAGAATGTTGGAAATTTCAACAGATTCTCTTAGGTTTAAAACTTGTTTGGTTTTTGCTTCAAATTTCTGGTTTAAGTTTTTTATTTTTACAATTTGGTTGGTTACTTCAGTAAAAGCTTTTAAAAGTGAAACTTCATAATTGTATAAAGCTTGAATTTGAAGATTGTTTGCTGTTGCATAGTTTGCTTCAATTGCTTTTCTGTTGATGAGAGGTGCGATGATTCCACCACCTAATCCGTATGCTAAAGATACTGGAGTACCTTTGAAATGTTTTGAATTAAATGCTTCATAACCAATATTTCCATCAATCATAAGTGAAGGATAAAACCAGGCTCTTGCTACATCCACATCCAATTTTCTTGATTCTAAAATAAGCGTAGCTTGTTTGATATCAGGACGATTTTCTAAAAGATCAATTGGAACAGATTTTTGAATCTCAGGTAATGATATATCTAAAAACTCTTCTGATTTTCTTGTAATTCTTTCAGGAAATCTTCCCAATAAAAAGTTTAAGCGGTTTTCGGTGATTGCGATACGTTGGACAATGTCATATTTTCGCGCTAAATTTTTTGAAACTTCTGCCTCAAAACGTTTAACTGCTAATGAAGTAGTTCGACCTGCTTCTCTTTGAAGCACTACAATTTCTTTTACCTTGGATAATACTTCTATATAGTTTTCTACTAGAGTAAGTTGATTGTCTAAAGCGATCAATTCAAAATAAGTATCGGTAATTTCAGCAACCAAGTTTGTGACTACATATCGTTTGCCTTCAATGCCAGCCAAATAACGTAGATAAGCTGACTTAGTTGCATTTCTAAGTTTTTTCCAGATATCAATTTCCCAACTCATCACAAGTCCACCGTGGACAAAAAGTGTTGGTGAATTTGCATTTGGTGTACTAAATCTTTCTTTTTGCTCTACGCCTCCATCGGCTTGAAGGGATAGTTTAGGGAGATATTCCCCTTGTCTTGCAAAAACTTCGTTATTAGCAATATTGATTTCTTGTTCTAATATAGCAAGTTCCTGGTTATTTTCGATAGCAACGTCGATGAGTTCAATTAATTGTTGCTCTTTGAAAAAATCCTTCCAAATTTGATTGGCTAACTTTTCTGATTTTTCTGATGTTTCCCAATTTAAAAATTCTTCAGGAAGTTTTAAATCTTCTTTATCTCTTTGAAAGAGTGCAGGGATACATGAAAAATTAAGTAAAAATATAATTGGTAAAATAATTTGTTTCATTCTATTTTTTTCCTCCTTTCAACTTTTTCTTTTCTTTCTCCGACATTATGTAACTGGAATCTGATTCAGAGAGTGGCATATTATCTTCGCGATAGATTAAAGTTTTTCCTTTAGCAATGTTTGCAAAGATGATGTATAATCCCGGAACGATTACGACACCGAAAATAGTTCCGAATACCATTCCACCTAACGCACAAGCACCGATTGTATGATTTGCAATGGCACCAGGGCCAGTAGCGAATACAAGAGGCAATAAACCGGCAACAAAGGCAAACGATGTCATTAGGATGGGTCGAAACCTGGCCTTTGCCCCTTCAATCGCTGCGTCAAAAACACTTAAACCTGCTTCTTGTCTTTGCCTTGCGAATTCCACAATCAATACTGCGTTTTTACCAAGTAGACCGATTAACATAATCATTCCGATTTGTGCATAGATATCATTGGCAAGACCTAATAATTTTAATAAAAAGAAAGTTCCAAAAATTCCTGGTGGAAGAGAGAGAATCACAGAAAAAGGAATGATAAAACTTTCGTATTGGGCTGAAAGCACAAGATATACAAAGACTATTACCGCTAAAAAAATAAATATAGCTTCGTTTCCTCTCGCCGCTTCATCATAAGAGAGACCTTCCCAGCCGACTTCAAAACCTGATGGAAGATTTTTAGATGCTTCTCGGATTGCTTGGATGGCATCACCAGTTGTGTAACCTTCGTTAGGTAATACATTGATTACTGATGATGTATAAGCATTGTATCTTGTGATTTCGTTAGCACCTTGTCTCTGCTCTAGAGTTAAAAATGCTGAATAGGGAACCATTTCTCCTTTATCATTTGGTGTAAAAAGTTTTAAAATATCAGATGGTAATCTTCTGAATTCTGGCAGGGATTGAACATATACTTTAAAAAACTGGTTAAAGCGAATGAATCCTTGTTCATAAGTACTTCCAACAAGAATATCAAGATTGTCCATTGCTTCCCCAATGTTGACACCTTTTTGCATTGCAAGTTTTCGATCTAATTTTACTTCGAGTTGTGGAAACTTAGCAGAATAAAAGGAGAACAAACCTGTTAATTCTTCTCTTTTTCTAAGTTCAACCATAAACTCTTCATGAACTTTATCAAATGCAGTATAATCACCGCTATTTGTTTTATCTAACAAACGAAACATGACACCGCCAGCAGCACCAAACCCCGGTACGGCGGGCGGTTCAAAAAATTCAATGATAGCACCAAAGTTCTTTGTGTTATGTTCGAGTTCTTCCATAACATCATGAACTGAGTTTTTTCTGTCTGACCAATCTTTTAAACTGATCAGACAAGTTCCAGCATTCGAACCTTCTCCTTCAGTTAGAATTTCATAACCAGCAAGGGATGCTACCGAGTCGACACCTTCAATTTTTAATGCGACCTCTTGCAATCTGCGTGCGACATCATTTGTTTTTTCTATCGTAGATCCTGGTGGCGTTTGTATGACTGCGTAGATCATACCTTGGTCTTCGCCAGGTACAAAACCTGCTGGAACGATTTGTGTTAATAACAAAAATCCAACGGTAAAACTAAGAAGAATGGAAACGATAAAAACTTTCGATCCAGAAAAACGATGCATTAAGTTCACATATTTTTCTGTGATTTGATCAAAGTAATCATTGAATTTATTTAAGAATATATCAATCGGATTGTGTGTTTTTTTATTATGAACATGAGGCTTTAAAATCATTGCGGTTAACACAGGTGTGAGTGTTAAAGCAACAAATCCTGATAAAACAATCGAAGTTGCCATTGTAATAGCAAATTGTCGGTAAAATACTCCTACAGGTCCTGGCAAAAAAGTGACAGGAACAAATACGGCAGTCATAAGAAGTGTGATGGCTATCACCGCTCCACTGATTTCACCCAAAACATTTTTTACGGCTAGATAGACACTTTGATGATTTTCGGTCATTTTCGCATGAACTGCTTCCACAACAACAATGGCGTCATCCACAACGATACCAATTGCTAATACCATTGCAAACAGTGTGATTAAGTTGATGGTAAGACCTAAGGCCAACATAAACGAAAATGCTCCAATTAAGGAGACAGGTACTGCTATGATGGGAATGAGTGTAGAACGCCAATCGCCTAAGAAGATAAAAACTACGATGGCAACAAGTACGAATGCTTCGACAAGTGTGTGAATTACTTTTTCAATAGCTGCGTCAATAAAACTTGAGACATCGTAACTGAGTTTGTAATCCATTTGTGGAGGAAATGTTTTTTTAAGTTCTTCTAACTTTGATTTGATATCCTCGATAACTTCTTTAGCATTACTTCCTTCCGTTTGTTTGAACATAATAGCCGCAGCTGGATGACCATCCACATCGGAATAAATATTATAAAACTCACTATCAAGTTCTACTTTTGCTATATCTTTTAAGTACAAAACCTCTCCACCATTTTTTGCTCGTATGATGATGTTTTCATACTGCCCGGGTTCGTTGTACCAACCTTCATAGGTGAGAGTATATTCTAGTGATTGCGCCTGTTTTCCAGAACTTTGTCCAAGTCTTCCCGGCCTTGCTATGATACTTTGGTTATGGATGGATTTCATCACTTCATCAGTGGTTACATTATAAGCTCGCATTCGATCAGGATTTAACCAAACGCGCATCGCATATTGTCTAGTTCCCAGTATCTTTGCTTGACCTATTCCATGAATTCGTTTTAGTTCAGGTAGTAAAAAAACCGTAGCATAGTTATAGAGAAACTTTTCACTCGCATTTGGATCTTTACTATATAGGTTTACGTACAACAACATGCTAGGTTGAACAGGTTGTACAAAAATTCCTTCTAGTCGAACTAACTCAGGAACTCGATACATCATTTGATCTACTCTTGTTTTAACTTGTACTAAGGCATCGTTTGGATTGGTACCAGGATCAAATAATACTTGAATGATGGCATCACCAGAACTTGTAGATGATGAAATCATGTATCGCATACCTGCAACACCATTGATAGCTTGTTCAAGAGTAGTGATGGTTGATTGCACTAATACTTGTGCACTCGCACCGGGGAAGGATAAAGTAATGGTAACCCTTGGTGGCGCAATTTCTGGAAATTGTGATACAGGAATGTTTTTTATAGAAATTAATCCTACAAAAACAATTAACACAGATAAGACGATGGCAAGAACTGGTCTTTGGAGAAATTTAGTAAACATAAATGGTTCTCCTAATGAGCAGCTAAATCAAAACTTTTCAGAATATTTTCACGAGATTCTACTTTGTATTTAATTACATCATCATCATGAACTTTTCCAAGTCCTTCTAAAAGGATGATATCGTTCTCTGAAATTCCTGATTCAACTACAAATAAATGTGGTATTTCATTTGCAATTTTGATCTCAGTGGCTTTGATTTTACCTTTAAGATTTACTATATAAACATAGTGTTTGTCCAAAACTTCAAAGGTTGCTTTTTGAGGAATGATTAATGCATCATTTAGTTTTTCATGAACAACAACATTGCCAGTTTCTCCATGACGTAAAAGTCGCTCTGGGTTTGGAAATGTGGCTCGAAAGGGAATCGTACCAGTTTCGCTATCGAATTCTCCTTCGATTGTATCAGCGACACCTTCGTATTTGAAAAGTTGGTTATTTGCCATTAAGAATTTTACTTTTAATGGTTTATCACCTGATTTCCTATTGTTTGTAAAATTTAGGTAATCCTTTTCAGATACATTAAAGTACACCCAAAGTTTTGATATATCGGAAATAGTTGTGAGTAAAGTTCCTTCTTCGACCAAACTTCCTAAACGAACTTGGAAACGGTCAGTGATTCCAGTAAATGGTGCAGTAACAGTCGCTAAGTTTAGGTGGATTTGAGCCAAATCCATTGTTGCTTTATTTTTTTTTAACCTAGCTTTGATTAAGGATAACTCTGTTTGAGAAACTACATTTTCCTTAAAAAGTTTTTCAGTGTTTTCATATTCGATGGATGTGGATTCATACTCAGCCTTTGCTTTTTCATATTGGGCATTTACAAGCATGGGCATCACTTGAAAAAGTTTTTGCCCTTTGGTCACAACTTTTCCTTCATCCATATAAATGTTAGTTAAGTATCCTTTTTCGAAGGCTCTAATTTCGATGCGTTGGATTGCTTTTACTTGTGCTACATAATTTTTTTCAATCGTCACATCTTGTTTCCAAGGATAAGCAGCAGTTAAGGAATTTTTTTCTTCGTGATTCCGTGAGTGACAATTTGCTAAGAATGAATTTATTAAGATGATACAAGTAATAAATATAGAAAGTTTATAAGAAGATGAGTTTTTAAACTCTAAAGGAAATTTCATGGTATCCTCACTTTGTTCAATCGAATGTTGAAACAAATGATTTAGATCTAAGATCATTCGGTACCATTGACGGTACCTTTAATGGAATAAGATTTTAGAGGAATTAGAGTGGAGGAGCGCGGTTTTTGGGTTTTTCTAAACTTTCATTAGAAATTATTTTTTGCTGTTGGAACGTTAAAAATTCGGAAAAAAATTCAGCAAGTAAAGAAGTATAAGAAGTTAAAGTAGCTGGGACTTGGTTTTGATGAAAAGAATCTAATTCTGCTTCTTCTTCGCTAGTTTCGGAAATGTTGTTAATGAAAAAGCTTAAATCATAAATGCTAGATATATTATATGAATTAGTCTTTATGTCAGAGGTATGGGAGGCCGGATATCCATCCGTGTTAGTACTGAGGAAGATAAACGAGAACAGTAGAACCGAAAGTTTGCTGATCACAGTCTGTTTCATACCTCGAACCATCTACTGCCAGCCAAATCCCCGAAGAAGAATTGTCAACAGTTTAAAATAATTCTAAATTCTATTCCCATTTTATAATATGGGAAAGAGTCACTTTGGTTTTTGCAAAAAAAAAACTATTTTCCAAAAATTACAGCTTCATTTGGCAACAAAAGTAATCCGCCGGTGTCCAACTCCTTTTCAAGTTCATGGGAAGAGGTTCGGTTGCTTGAGCTAAATAGAATTTCATTTAGTACCCATTTTCTTGGATAGGAAACGCTGACAGGTTTAGATGAAAAATTTAAAAATATATAAGTTTCTTCTTTGCCATCTCTCCTTCTGTAATATAACGCTTGCTTGTCTGAACTTAATAGGATTTTTAATTTTCCTTTTCTTAAAGATTTTCTATCCTTTCTGATTTGGATTAATTTTTTGTACGTGAAAAAAAGAGAATTCGGATCTTCCTTTTGTTTTTCCACGTTTACAATATTTTTTTCTTCGTACAAAGGAAGCCAAGCTTTTCCCGTTGTGAATCCTGTGTTATCCGAACCATCCCAAGGCATTGGAATTCGTTCTGGGTCACGGCCAGGATGGAAAGGCCAGTATCTTTTTCCAACTGGGTCTTGAATTTTGTTATATGGAACTTTTTGGCGTTTCATTCCAATCTCTTCCCCATAATATAAAAAAGGTGTTCCTCTTAAAGTTAACATCATACAGGCGGCAAGTCTTGCTCTTGCAATGGTGTCTGTACCTTTTTCATACCTTGTAATATGACGTGGGAAATCATGATTAGAAAGAGTATAGTTTGGCCAATTATCTTCACCAAGTGCCGATTCAAAATCTTTTACAATTTGGTAGAATCGTTCTGCCTTCCAAGGCGAGAATAAAAACATAAAATTAAATGCAAGATGTAACTCGTCATTTCGACCACAATAAGTTGCTGGTAGTAAAACGTTTCCAGGGAAATCTTGCATGATTTCACCAACAAACATACGTTTTTCGTCATAAGAATCTAAAAGTTTACGCATACGACGAAGAATTCCATGCATTTCCGGGCGATCACGATCATAGGCGTGAACTTGTTTATCGTACGGCCTTGGTCCTTTCATAAAATAAGAAGCATTGTTTCGTAAAAATTCATCTTTTACGTATAAGTTGACTACATCTAGTCTAAAACCATCAACACCCATATCCAACCAATACTTCATCATTCTAAATATAGCATCTTCAACGTCGGGATTACGCCAATTGAGGTCTGGTTGTTCCTTGAGAAAAGAATGGAAATAGTATTCACCTGTTCTTTTGTCATATTCCCAACCGGAACCTCCAAATGCACCTAGCCAATTGTTAGGTGGACCATTATGATTTGGTTCTTTCCAAATATACCAATCTCTTTTGGGGCTATTCACAGAGGATCTGGATTCGATAAACCAAGGATGGAGGTGGGATGTATGATTGACCACTAGGTCCATGATGATTCGGATACCACGTTTGTGGGCTTCCTTTAACAACCGTTTGAATGTTTGGGTGTCACCATAAACAGGATCAATTTCTTCATAATTAGAAATATCATACCCAAAATCAAACATGGGTGATGGATATACAGGCGATAACCAAATGGCATCAATGCCAAGAGAATCTTTGGACCCTGCTAGATAATCCAATCGTTGAATGATTCCTTCTAAGTCACCAATTCCATCACCATTGGAATCTTGAAAACTACGAGGATATATTTGATAAATAACAGCTTCTTTCCACCATACCATATTAAAAATTTATCTCCATGATTCCTTGGTTTTCTTTAACTCGCGCAACAGAGAGGATTTTCTCTTTGATAGCCAGTAGTAGTCCTGTATCTTCGATTTTTTTTCCACTTTTAGTTTGAATATGAAAAGAGTCATAAGCAAAATCTGCGCTGGTTGAGATCCTAACAAAAATTACATCAAGTTCAAAGTCGAGTAATGTTTTTAGAATACGATACACAAGCCCAATAGAATCGGGAACTCTTACCTCTAACACAGAATAAGTCTCTGAAAGGTCATTGGCAAATTTCACTAATTCCTCTACCATTCCGTCGGGAATTTGTGGCAAAGTTTTCCAAATATTTGTAGTGGATGCTAAATCTTCTATATTGGTTTTCCCTTCAATACAGTCTGCCAAGGTAGTTTCAATATCAGTAATTTGTTGTTCTGCAATTTCACCACTGCCAAATTCGTCAGTAATTTGTGCTTGTAGAATGAGTTGATTTTCTTCCGTTCGAAATAATCGTAATCCAACTAAACTAAGTCCTAAAGAGGAAATGGTTCCTGACAAATAGAGTAACATTTGTTTGTCAGCATTTGCAAAAATGGATAAAGTAACGAAGGCAGGTTCTCTTTCTGCAATCATGCGGAAAGGTAACATTGAATTTTTCCATTCATATAGTAAACTAAAATGTTGGAATACTCTTCTCGGAGTATTATAATTCAAATAGGAAGAAGGTTTGATCTTCATGCCGAAGTTGACAATGTGTTCGGTCTGTTCGACGGTTAGTCCTTCTTTTTCGATCAAATATGTTTCTAAAGTGGATTCGATTCTTTCTTGGGTATCGGCTGTGATTTCTTTTTTTTGAAGATAGGTAATAGTTGATATAAATAAAAAGTGTAATATCTCTTTTTTCCAGTTGGTTAGAACTCCTTGACCAACTGACTTTGTATCAATAATAGTTAGAATATATAACAAACGCAAGGTGTTTTCATTTGAAAATTGTTTTGCAAAAGAAGAGATTAGTTTGGGATCATAAATATCTCTTTTGGAAGAGAGTTCTGACATCACTATATGTTCGGCAACTAAAAAGCGCAATAATTCAGTATCTTCTTCAGAAAGTCGAAATCGTTCTGCAATGATTAGTGCAAGTTCTGCACCGTACTGACTATGGTCTCCTTCTTTTACCTTTCCTGCATCATGGATGAGGATGGCGAGTGCAAGTATTTCAATATGTTTACATTCATTGAATACATCTTGGACTTGTCTATCTTCCCATAAATCAGCAATTAGAACATCTAACTCTCTTAAAATTAATAAAGTATGTTCATCGACAGTATATTGATGATGATAACTGAAGAGAGGAAAGTTTGTACAGGCTCCAAATTCAGGAATTAATTTTCCTAATATGTTACACTCATGCATAAGAGTGAGTGTATGCCCGATTCTTTTTTTTTGGCGTAACATACCAAGAAAAGTATCTAATACAGATTTTTGATTTTTAAAATCATCATCTATAAAATGAGAGGCAAATCGGATTTCGTTCAAATCAATGCGAGAAGGTTCTTCTTCGTTTAACTGTGATTCTGCGAAAAATTGTATAATGTCGTCATATAAACTTTCAGGATTGGACAATTCTCTTTGGATTCTTTTTTTGTTTCGATTGGTTTTTTCATCCAAATAAGTTCCAATATAGAAATACACATCTTTTTGCGCTTTGTAAAATTGGCTCATAAAAGATTCGAGAGTTTTGATTTCGTTTTTTGGTCCAAAACCTAAATATTCTGCCACTTCACCTTGTAATCCCAAATCCAAACGATCGTTCTTTCGCCCGCTAATGATGTGTAAGGCGGATCTTGTTAAAAGTAAAAAATCATAAGCTGATAATAGTGTTAAACTATCCCCTATCAAATAAAAATTAAAAATACCACCATCTGCGGAATCAGCCAGTGGATTTGTTTTTTCAATCCAATACATATGTTGGATATCACGTAGTCCCAAGGGATCGGATTTGATATTTGGTTCAGATAGTAAAATGGGATTGTAAGAATTAATGATTCGTTCTCGAAGGTAAGAGAGTTTCCAGTCATTATAAGTATTTATGGTTTTCTCTGGAATTTTTGATAAAAATTCTGATTTGTATTTTTGAAATAATATCTCGGAACCAACAAGAAATCTAGAATCAAGCACGGAATGAAACGTTTCGATTTGATCTAAATACAAAAATGATTCTTTGATTGTGCGACAAGAATGTCCTACTTCCTTTTCATTGTTGTATAAGAATGTGTTAACTTTTGAAATAATTTCGCTTAATATTTTGTCCGAAAGTTTTCCATCATGAAGATAAAGTAAATCAATGTCTGAGTAGGGAGCAAGTTCTCTTCGACCGTACCCACCAACAGCAATCAAACAAAGATGGTCTTTTAAGGAAATCCCTTCTGAAACCTCATTAAAAAGGGTGCGGATTGACTCATCGACGAGATTACTCAACTGGCGTGTAAAAAGCCTTCCTGAGGAAACAGTTTTGGCTTTTGGAAATGTCCGTTGCAGTTTTGCCTTGAGTTCTGATTTCATCATGTTAAGATGGGATTCCTACCTTATTGGACAACTTTAACATGAATCCGAAGATTAAAATCACAATTCAGTTTATTTTCAGCCATCTTTCCGCTTATCTGCTGGTTTCGATTCCCTATTTCCAATTAGTAATGAAAGATTATTATGAAGGAGAAAATGCGGTATTCCCATTGTTCCTGATTACAGCAAACGATGGAGCTGCTTGGACGAGAGCCATGACTTGGTTAATTCCAGCGCTGATCTTTCAAGCCATCTTAATGGTAAGTTTTTTGATTGTGATTTGGGATTGGTTTCGCAATCAAACTTTCGGCAAACAGATGTTTGTATTGGTCTGGATGAGGACGGTATTGGGTGGAATTGCGGCCATTTCCCCGGCTGTAGGAAGTTTGGAGGGTATGGTATTTCTGATTCCAGAAGTTTCTATTTCCATTCACTTCTATGTAGTCATCGAAATCTTTTTGCAATCACTTGTGCAGGCAGGGATTTTTCTTACCTTAGTGAATCGTGGGAAACCATACACAAAGATCGGCTAATGTCATCACCAAATAAGTTAAATAATAAATAGCAATAGAAATTCATTTACAATACAGAGAACTTAATTTATGCAAACTGATTATCTAAAATTTTTGATTAGAGTGAGAACGAAATTCAATGGTTTTCGAACTAAAGCAGTTTTCTTTTTTTTACTCTTGGTTTCTTGTGTATCCACCAATCTTTTGTTTGCTGATGGTTGGGAGTCTTCCCTTTGGAAAGATAAAACCTATCGTAACCAAAGAATTTCGAGTGCAGATCCCACCAATGGAAATGATGACTTTATTAAAATTCCAAAGAAAAAAACAGTTACAATTGCGGAAATCAAATCCAGAGGTGTGATCAAACATATTTGGATGACCCTTGCCAGTAAAGATGTAATGGCCAGAAAAAATGCTGTGATTCGCATGTATTGGGACAATCATTCTCATCCTTCCGTAGAAGTTCCATTAGGTGAATTTTTTGGACAAGGATGGGGAGAAGAATATATAATGAATTCCGCTCCACTTGTGGCGGCACCTAAAAAAGGTAAATCTATGAATTCATACTTTCCAATGCCTTTTGAATCGGGGGCAAGGATTGAAATTGAAAATGAATCTGAGGAAGATATCAGTAATTTTTATTTTTATATTGATTACGAAGAGTGGAAAGAACCTTTAAATTCCAATTTGCGTTTTCATGCACAATGGAATCGAAATACAACAAAACCTAACACGACGAATGGGAAAGAAAACGAGTGGGGTCTTCTCGGCGAAACAGAAAAAACTGTTTTTAAAAAGGAAGATTACTTCTCTGTCCTCGAAACGGAAGGCAAAGGACAATTTATTGGTCTCAATTTGTATGTGGATTCTCCCACACCACTTTGGTATGGAGAAGGGGATGATCTGATTTTCATTGATGGCAACCAAACAGAAGCCAATCTAAAGGGCACGGGAACCGAAGATGTTTTTAATACAGCTTGGTCACCAAAAGAAATCTTTATGCATCCTTATTTCGGATATCCGCGAGTATCTGATTCTGTTGGTTGGTTGGGAAGAACCCATTTATACCGATTTTGGGTGGAATCCCCTATTCGTTTTGAAAAAAATTTCCTATTCTTATTGGAACATGGACATGCAAATTCCTTGACCTTAGATTTAATCTCTGTTGCTTATTGGTATCAAGGTCTGAACCCAAAACCAATGCAGGTTTTGCCGAAAAAAGAATTCCGTACCAACAAACCGGAAATTAATTTTCGTCATATTCACAAGTGGCGGGATTCATTCCGAAGCGAAAAAGGTTATGGGGAAATTTGGGGTCATGAGTGAGATTAATACAGATGTGTTTGTAAGAGAAATTGTCTCACAATCCATCGATGCTATCGTTGTTTTAGATACGAGTGGTAAAATACTTTTTAGTAATTTAGCATTACAATCGTTAACTGGTTTTTCCGAAGACGAATTATACCATAAAACGTTTTCTTTTCTTTTTCCTCCAAATGAAAAAGGAGAACAAAACTCAATAGAAACCTTTGTTAGTTCTAAAGATTCACACTATATAGCTGGATTTTTAAAAGAACTGGAGCTTGTCACCAAACCCAAAGGAACCATTCCTGTAGAGATCCGCGCTTTTACCATTCACAATGATAATGAAATGTACTATGCGGCCATCATTCGTGATGTTCGTGAACGAAGAAGATTGGAAGAACAAAAAAATGTTCTGATCAATAGTTTGAAACGTTTGGCTTATATGGATGAACTCACCATGTTGCCGAACCGACGTTCCTTTTCCGAAAGTTTACAGAAAACAGTGGCCACTGTCAAAAGACGCAATCGGGAATCGGTCCTAGCAGTCCTTGATATCGATCATTTCAAGGTCATTAACGATACCTACGGTCATGACATTGGAGATTTGGTTCTCAAAAAAATGGCCAATATCTTTGTGGATTGTCTCAGAGAAGAGGACACTGTGGGTAGGATTGGGGGAGAAGAGTTTGGTTGTATCCTTCCTGATACAACCACAGAAGGAGCGACCATTGTCCTGGACCGCCTTCGCGAATCCGTAGAAAGCCATCGTTTTTTTATTTTTGATAACTATTACCTCAACATCACCCTTAGCATTGGTTACACCAAGGTGCATCCTCTCCAAAAACCAGAGGAAATTTTAAAGTTAGCGGATATTGCGCTCTACCAAGCCAAGAACCACGGTCGTAACCAGATCCAAGTCTACCCAGTGTGACATAATTTTAGCAGAATCTAGCAAACTCTGCTAAAATTCCAAGCTCTATTCTTCTTCCTGCTTGACGAAAAAAACCCAAATCCGTAAACTTTAAGCATAGATTAGCACTCTAATCATCAGAGTGCTAAAGGAAGTGCTAAGAAGGAAATGGATCTATCCCCTAGACATCGATCTATTTTGAAAGCTTTGGTTGAGGAATTTGTATCGGACAACAAACCGGTAGGATCCAAAACCCTTTCTGAAAAATATGATATCGGAGTCTCACCCGCTACCATTCGGTCCTGCCTCGCAGAACTAGAGGAGATGGGTTTTATTGTGGCAAGACATACTTCGGGTGGGCGTGTTCCCACAGAACGTGGTTACCGGTTGTATGTAGATAGTTTGGTGACTCTATTTGAGTTAACCATGCGAGAGAAACAAAGGATCCAGGAAGAGTATCTGAGGATGCAATTTCGATTGGACCAAGTTCTTATCGCCACATCCAAAGTTTTGGCTTCCCTTTCGCAATCAGCGAGTGTGGTTCTCGGACCTGAAGGGTCACTGGATACACTCAAACATATTGAACTCATCCATGTAAATGGTGGAGAGGTTCTGATGATCCTTGTTATGCGGTCAGGTACTGTGCTTAATCGGAATATATTTTTCGATTACCACATCTCTCAAGAGACTTTGTACCAAATTTCAAGGTATTTGAATGATAACGTCAAAGGTTTTGATGTTCATGAAATTCAAAGTAATCTGATCCCTCAGATGATGATACAAAAGGAAGGTCCGGAAGGATTTTCTTTATTTGCACCATCAATTGCGAGAGCAATGGGAGCAGATAACCAGTCAGTTGATAATTTATATATCGATGGATTGAAAAACCTTTATGAAAACTTTAAGGATGAAGAGGAACAATTAGAAAACATCCTGCATCTATTTGATGAAAAACAGTTCCTCAAAGACTTTTTTAGCGATTATGTTCCTATGGATGGTGTTTATACCATTATAGGAAAAGATGGTAATGAAAAGTTAGGTGGTGTTACCATCATCGCAACTAATTACCGCATGGGTGAAAAGAGGATCGGTTCTATGGGAATCATTGGTCCTCAGAGGATGAATTACAACAAGGCATTACCTTTGATTGAATTCACTTCAAAGTTAGTTTCAGAAATGATTACGAAATTGAGTAGATAGTAGGAGGAAAAATGGCAGAAGAAACAAACGGGTCCGTTGATGAACAAAATGTGTCGGTCGAAGAAGGACAGACCATCTCGGATGAAGCCATTGAACAAGCGGTAGAAGGTGCTGAGAAAGAACTCGATAACGCTAAAAAGGAAATCGAAACTTTAAAAGATTCTTGGTTAAGAGAACGTGCGGAGTTTCAAAACTACAAACGTAGAACCGCAAACGACTTGTTAAATGCAAGAAAAGAATCTATCAAAAAGTTTGCGGAAGGACTGACAGGTGCTTTGGACAATTTGGAACGAGTATCCAATGTTCCGAACCAAACACCCGAAGTAATGGCTTTCGTAGAAGGAATCAAGATGGTTCAAAAGGAATTTTATTCCGTATTGGAAAAAGAAGGAATCAAACGTTTAGATCCGAAAGGAATGCCGTTTGATCCTATGCTTATGGAAGCAATTGCTTCTGAGGAAAGTGCAGAGTTTACAGAAGAGACTGTTGTGGAAACTTACCAAGCTGGTTATTACCATGAAGAAGGTGAAAACAAACAATCGATTCGTCCTGCACGTGTGAAAGTGGGAAAACCACAAAGTTAATATTAGTAAGAAGGAGAAGTTTATGTCTAAGGAAAAAATTATAGGTATCGATTTAGGAACCACTAACTCTTGTGTGGCGGTTATGGAAGGTGGAGATCCTGTTGTCATTCAAAACTCTGAAGGGGCAAGAACCACTCCTTCTATTGTTGCTTTTACCGCAAAGGGTGAAACCATTGTAGGTCAGTTCGCAAAGAACCAGGCAATTACGAATGCAGTAAACACAATCCGTTCTGCGAAACGTTTTATCGGTCGTCGTTTTAACGAAGCTGGTGACGAATCCAAGATGGTATCTTACAAAGTGATCCGTGCTGGAAATGATGGTGTGAAATTTGAAACCGTTTCTGGTGAATTCACTCCACAAGAAATTGCGGCTCGTGTTCTTCAAAAAATGAAGAAAACTGCGGAGGACTTTCTTGGTCATGAAGTAAAAAAAGCAGTAGTAACTGTTCCTGCTTACTTCAATGACGAACAAAGACAAGCAACAAAAGACGCAGGTCGTATTGCAGGTCTCGAAGTAGAACGTATCATCAACGAACCAACAGCGGCAGCACTTGCTTATGGTTTTGATAAGAAAAAAACCAGCGCAAAGATCGCCGTATACGACTTAGGTGGTGGAACCTTTGACGTTTCTATCCTAGAACTTGGTGACGGTGTATTCGAAGTAAAATCCACAAATGGGGACACTCATCTTGGTGGTGACGACTTTGATAACGTGGTCATGCAGTGGATGATCGATGAATTCAAAAAACAAACGGGAATTGATATTTCTGGAGATAAAAACACAGTACAACGATTGAAAGAAGCTGCTGAAAAAGCTAAAATCGAGTTGTCTGGAACTTCTTCCACTCAAATCAACCTTCCGTTCATCACAGCTGATGCTTCTGGTCCAAAACATTTGGATATGACACTCACCAAAGCAAAGTTTGATGAAATCACAAGATCTCTTGTAGAAAGAACTCGTATTCCATGTATCAATGCATTAAAAGATGCAGGTCTTTCTGCTAGCGAAATTGATGAAGTTATCCTTGTGGGTGGATCAATTCGTATCCCTGCGGTGCAAGCTCTTGTAAAAGAAATTTTTGGTAAAGAACCAAACAAATCTGTGAACCCTGATGAAGTGGTAGCCGTTGGTGCTGCGATCCAAGGGGGAGTTCTTGCAGGTGATGTTACTGATGTATTGTTACTTGATGTAACTCCACTTTCACTTGGGATTGAAACTCTCGGTGGTGTGATGACAAAACTCATCGAAAGAAACACAACCATCCCTACTAGAAAGTCACAAGTGTTCTCTACTGCTGCGGACAGCCAAACAACAGTTTCGGTTCATGTATTACAAGGGGAACGTGAGATGGCTAGTGCTAACAGAACCCTCGGTCGTTTTGACTTAGTAGGAATTCCATCGGCACCAAGAGGAGTACCTCAAATCGAAGTAACATTTGATATCGACGCAAACGGTATCGTCCATGTATCTGCGAAAGATTTAGGAACAGGAAAAGAACAAAAGATTCGTATTGAATCTTCTTCCGGACTCTCTGAAGAAGAAATCAAAAAGATGGTAAAAGATGCAGAAGCACACGCAGAAGAAGATAAAAAACTTCGCGAAGCGGCTGATACTAAAAACGAATTGGAAGCTATTGTTTACCAATTAGAAAAAACCATCGGTGAATCTGCTGACAAACTCGACGAATCAGAAAAACAAAGAGCACAGGACGAAATCAAACGCGGCCGTGAAGCTATGGAATCTGGTGACGTGGAAAGAATGAAAGCATCTCGTGATTCCATCCAAGAAGTCGCAATGCAAATTGGACAAAAGATTTATTCACAAGCGGGTCCTGAAGCCGGTGCTCCTGGTGCAGACCAAGCTGGTGCTGCGGGACAAGGTGCAAGTGAGTCTTCTGCCGGTGGCGAAAAGGTAGTCGATGCGGATTACACCGTAGTTGATGAAGATAAAAAATAAATAGAGAAAAAGAAGTAAAACTATGAGCGACCGTGGTTACTACGAAGTATTAGGCGTTTCGAAAGGTGCCTCTGATGATGAGATCAAGAGCGCCTATCGTAAGTTAGCCATTAAATATCACCCTGACAAAAATAAGGGTGATAAAGAAGCGGAAGAAAAATTCAAAGAGGCTACAGAAGCCTATGAAGTGTTACGTGACGCGCAAAAACGTGCAGCTTATGACCAATTTGGTAAAGCAGGCGTAAACGCCGGAGCTGGTGGAGGATATGGAACAGGGGCTTATACAGACTTCTCTGATATCTTTGGCGACTTCGGTGATATCTTCAGTGAATTTTTCGGAGGCGGAGGTGGTGGCGGTAGCCGCGGTGGTGGAAGAAGGTCCGGTCCTCAAAGGGGATCGGATCTCCGTTATAATTTAGAAGTTAGTTTAGAAGATGCCGCACTTGGAAAAGAATATAAAATAGAAATTCCAAGACTCGAAACCTGTGTGGATTGTTCAGGTTCAGGAGCATCAAAAGGATCTTCTCCTACAGTTTGTCCTGATTGTTCGGGAACAGGCCAAGTAAGAAGAACCCAAGGATTTTTTAGTGTAACAACCACTTGCCCTCGTTGTAAAGGAAAAGGAAAAGTCATTTCCAATCCTTGTAAAACTTGTAAGGGCGAGGGCCTAACAGAGAAAAGACGAACCATTCATATTAAAATCCCAGCTGGTGTTGAATCGGGAAGCCGACTTAAAGTTTCTGGGGAAGGGGAGTCTGGACCAAATGGTGGCCCAAGTGGTGATTTGTATGTAGTCACTCATATCAAAAAACACCCGACCTTTGAACGCCAAGGAAACGATTTGATCGTTCAAAAAACAATTTCATTGTCCATGGCTTGCCTTGGTGGTGAGATTGAAGTGCCTTCGATTGACGGAAAGACCATCAACTTGAAAATTCCGGAAGGGACAGAGAGTGGACAAATCTTCCGATTGAAAGGACACGGAATCCCATACCTTGGTTCATACGGCAAAGGGGACCAACACGTAATCATTAAAGTTGAAATTCCTAAGAAACTTTCTAAAAAACAGAGAGAACTGATGGAAGAATTTGCCCGTGAGTCCGGCGAAAAGGTCGGCAGTGGCGGAAAATCTAAGTTGTTTTTCCGCTGAACTTTTGGAGTATTGAGAGCATCTATGGATAAAAAAGTCCGACTCGGAGTCATTGGTACTGGCCATATGGGTCAATACCACGTAAACGTTGCTAAACAGCTTTCTGATGCTGAACTCATCGGAATCTTTGATGCCAACTTGGAACGTGCAAATCAAATTGCTGAAAAACACAAAACAAAAGCATTCCCAACAATAGAAGAATTGTTAGCGGAAACCGATGCTTTGATCATTGCAGCACCGACGTTCCTACATCACAAAATCGCTAAACAAGCGTTAACTGCAAAGAAACATGTATTGGTTGAAAAACCAATTTCACAAACTGTAGAAGAAGCCAAGGAACTTGTAAACTTAGCAAAACAAAACAATTTGATTTTGCAAGTAGGACATGTGGAAAGGTTCAACGGAGCAGTTTTAGAACTTGGAAAAATTGCCGAACACCCACTTCTTATTGAATCCAGAAGGATTGCACCTTACAACAGTCGTATCACTGACGTTGGTGTGGTTTTGGATATGATGATCCACGACATTGACATTGTTTTAAATTTGGTTAAGTCAGAAGTGACAGAAGTGAAAGCAGTTGGATCTTCAGTTGTATCGAATCACGAAGACATTGCTAGTGTGGTTTTAACTTTTGCGAATGGATGTGTTGCATCTCTCAATGCTTCTCGCGCTTCCCAAGCAAAAATTAGAACTCTGAATATTTCTCAAAAAGATTCATACGTATTTTTAGATTTTACAAACCAAGAAATTGAGTTACATAGACAAGCAAGTTCAACCACTCAACTCGGAAGTGGTGAAATCAAATACCGCCAAGAATCTATTGTGGAAAAAATCTTTGTTCACAAAGACAATCCACTCAAACAGGAACATGAACACTTTGTAAAATGTATCAAAGGAGAATCCGAACCTATGGTGAAGGGTGATTCAGATATTAAAACATTAGAAGTGGCTTACAAAATCCTGGAAGAAATTCACGGCAAAAAATAATGACAAATAATCCTGATTCAACTCGCGGAAAGTTACTGATTTCCAATTCTAGTGTGATTCAGGATTTTTTTCACAAATCCGTTGTCCTCATGGTAGATCATGACGACGACGGAGCGTTTGGTCTGGTTTTAAACAAACCTACTGACCAAACTATGGAATCGCTAATCAAAAATCTTCCTGATACTGTTTATTCCAACAAACAAGTGTTTTCTGGTGGGCCAGTGGACAATATGTTCGTATCAATCCTTCATAACGGAAAACAAACAGAAGATCCAGGCGTTGAGATTGTTCCTGGAATTTATATGGCAAGAAGTTTTGATACTATGATCGAGGTTCTTTCCTCAGATCAAATTCAGTTTCGAGTATTGCAAGGATATGCTGGTTGGTCATCCGGCCAATTAGAGAGTGAATTTGAAAGATTATCTTGGGTAGTTTCGGACCAAGTTGATGAATCTATCATTTTTCGAGAAGATGATCCTGAAGTAGTTTGGCGCGAAGCCCTACGTAGTAAAGGTGGGATCTATAAATACTTTGTTGACCATACTAAAGATCCATCTCTCAATTGATCCACTTATTGACTCCGTGTTATGAAACTTTCGTCGAAAAAGATTGTACTTTGTTCAGGATCTTCTCTTTTGGGAAAAGAACTTTTGCCACTTCTTCTAAAAGAAGGTGCATTAGTTGTTGTTGGTGATCCAAATCCGGAAGAAATTCCCAATCACCCCAATCTTCAAAAATATAAAATAGATACAACCAAACCCGAACAAATGGAACGGTTGATTGAATCGGCCATCGAAATATTAGATAAAATTGACGTTTTTATTTTAAACTCAGAACAAATCACTTATGCGGAAGACGAAAAAGAAGATTGGAACAGATTAAAAATCCTTTTTAACGCAAACACGTTAGCTCCCATCCACACCATACAACGATTAACCAATTTAATTTCTGTGGGGCTTCATATCATCGTTGTTAGTTCCGATTTAACAAAAATTCCAACACCAGGATTTGGACTTTATGGTTCTTCTAAATCTGCTTTGGATTATTATTGGGATTCCTTCCGTGGACAAATGGGAAGAGAGTTTCGGTTCTCCCGAATCATTGCTTTGGAACCAAAACTTTCCAATCCAAACCGATTGGCAAAACAAGTGTTTCGATCAGTCCTTCGCCCGAAAAAACGTAGATATGAACATTTTTACCAATGGGGAAATCGAATTTTATTAAAATTTTTGCCATTTTTACATTTTTTCCGAAGTTTAGCCTACGGATTTCGACTCAAACAGGAGAAAAAACGAAAAATTGCGCCCTCTGATTTGGCTGCGACCTCCGAAAATTAGTCATTTCGTACCCTTTGTATACATCACATCCTTCAATTCTTTCCTAGTGCTTACTTTTTAAACAGATTCAATCCTCCGTTTAACGGACTTATGTCGGATGGGGAAGAAATCCATCCTTTCTGGTCATTTCATCCATTTGGTACAAATATTGCTAACTAAGTAAGCAGAGGGTACCCCCATGTTTATCGCCGACTATAGTGCCAAAAATATATATGATGAGATGTTTTCCAGCGAAGGTTTTCCTCGCAAAAGTTACGACTTCGTAAAAACAAAAATGGAGAGTTTGGGTGGGATCGAACTCGTAAAACGCAGTAGCTCGGCGGAAAGGGCCTTAATGTCACTAGGGATCACCTTTACTCTGTATGGTGATGGTGGGGAACAAGAAAGGATCATGCCTTTTGATGTCATCCCTCGTATTGTTCCAAGTGAAGAATGGATCAATATGGAAAAAGGACTGAAACAAAGAATCCAAGCTCTCAATTTATTTTTAACAGATATTTACGGTGAAGGAAAAATTTTAAAAGATAAAATCATTCCTCGGGAATTGATTGAATCCAGTTCTGGATACCTCAAACAATGTATCGGAATCAAACCTCCAAAAGACATTTGGATTCATATTACAGGAACGGACTTAGTGCGTGATGGTGCAGGCGCCTTCCATGTGTTAGAAGATAACTTACGTTGTCCATCGGGTGTTTCTTATGTATTAGAAAATCGGGAAGTAATGAAACGAACCTTTCCCGAACTTTTTGAAAAATTAAACATTCGTCAAGTTTATGATTACCCTTACCACCTTAGATCCATGTTAGAAAATCTAACCGATGTCGTTGATCCAGTGATTGCTGTTTGGACTCCTGGTGTCTTTAACTCAGCGTATTATGAACATAGTTTTTTAGCACAAAAGATGGGTGTATACCTTGTGGAAGGATCTGATCTCATTGTTGAAAATCACAAAGTTTATATGAAAACAACTAAAGGTCTTCGTAAGGTAGATGTGATTTATCGTAGAATTGACGATACCTTTATGGACCAATCCACTTTCAGACCAGACTCTTTACTTGGTGTGAAAGGAATTTTTGAAGCATTCAAAAGAGGGAACGTAGCTCTCGCCAATGCTCCAGGAACGGGTGTTGCTGATGATAAAGTAATTTATTCTTATGTTCCAAAGATCATTAAATATTACTTAGGTGAAGAACCGATCATTCCAAATGTTCCAACTTACCTTTGTTCTGAAACAGCTGACTTAAAATTTGTTTTGGATAACATTCATAATTTAGTAGTAAAAGCGGCCAACGGAGCTGGTGGTTACGGAATGATTATCGGTCCAAAGGCAAGCAAACAAGAACAAGAAGATTTTAAGGAACTGATCAAAGCGGATCCAAGAAATTACATTGCTCAACCAGTATTAAATCTTTCTACAGTTCCTACACTCATTGCAGATAAAATTGAATCAAGGCACGTTGATTTAAGACCGTTCATTTTGTACGGAAAAGATATTTATGTAATGCCGGGTGGGCTCACTCGTGTGGCGCTTCGTAAAGGATCACTTGTGGTCAATTCATCCCAGGGAGGCGGTTCAAAAGACACCTGGGTTTTAGGATAAGGTGTTATATGTTAAGCCGAGTTGCCGAATCAGTTTTTTGGATGAATCGATACATCGAGAGGGCAGAAAATTACTCGAGGTTTATTGATGTCAATCATCAGTTATCTTTAGACTTACATGAAGAGGTTCCCAATCAGTGGTTACCACTTGTGCATACAACAGGTGACATTGAGTTATTTGAAAAAAGATACTCTAGTCCCAGTCCAGTCAATATCATAAGGTTTATGACCTTTGATGAAGAGAATCCGAATTCCATTTTTCAATGTTTGTCTAGAGCTCGTGAGAATGCACGAACCATTCGTGAAAACATTTCTACTTCTATGTGGGAAGTGTTAAATGAGTTTTATCTCTTTGTAAAAGACTATCGTAAAGTGTATATGGAAAGTTCTGAAATTCATGGTGATACACTTTCCATGGGACTTTCCGACTTTCTAAGCACCGTTCGAAAAAGTTGCCAAAGTTTTTATGGATGTTCGGATGCTACCATTTCTCATGATGAAGTTTGGAACTTTTCTTTGCTTGGAAGGTTCTTAGAACGAGCAGACAAAACCACAAGAATTCTAGATATGAAGTACTTTATCTTACTTCCGTCTGTTCATGATGTGGGTTCTACTTTGGATTTATTACAATGGTTATCACTTTTAAAATCAGCTTCTGCACATGAGATGTACAATCAAAAATACAAACGTGTTGATCCAACGGATATTGCTGAGTTTTTGATTTTGAATGAAACTTTTCCTAGATCCATTTTTTTCTGCATCCAAGAGATGCAAGAGGCTCTGGATAAAATTTCTGGAATTAAAGAAGGATTGCCAAGGAACTTAGCGCAAGATGCGACGACAGTTTATTTGAATCGTTTGCGTTCAGAAAATATCAAATCCATTTTTGATAAAGGTCTACATGAATACTTAGATGATATTCAAATTGAGCTGAATCATATAGGTTCCAAAATTGTGGAACGATTTTTTACAAACTAACTATGAGTATACGAGTTGCCCTTTCCCATATCACAACCTACCAGTATGATAAGTCGATTAAACTGTCTCCTCATGTGATTCGGCTGAGACCAGCACCGCATACTAAAAATCATATAGTTTCATATTCACTCAATATCTTACCGGAACAAAAATTTCTCAACTGGCAACAAGATCCATTTGGAAATTATCTAGCAAGGTTGGTATTTCCTGAAAAAACGAATATCTTACAAGTAGCTGTTGATTTAGTCACCGATTTAAAAGTAATCAATCCATTTGATTTTTTTGTAGAAGAGTATGCGGAAAACTTTCCTTTCACATACGATAAAGTATTAAAAAAGGAACTCGCACCTTATCTTAAGGTTAAAAAACCGGGGAAGTTACTTGCTCCTTATCTTAAAACAATCGATAAAACTTCAAAAAGAATCGTTGAATTCTTAGTAACCTTAAACGCAAAAATATACTCTGACATTGGTTATGTGATCCGGATGGAAACGGGAATCCAAACGCCTGAGTTAACACTATCTTCAAGAATGGGTTCTTGTCGTGACTCCGCTTATTTACTCGTTCAAATTCTTCGGAATATGGGCCTTGCTGCTAGATTTGTTTCTGGTTATTTGATCCAATTAAAAGCAGATGTAAAATCTCTGGATGGGCCTTCGGGAGCGGAATCTGATTTTACTGATTTACATGCTTGGGCAGAAGTCTATGTTCCCGGTGCGGGATGGGTAGGCCTTGATCCTACTTCGGGTTTATTTACTGGTGAAGGTCATATTCCTTTGGCTGCAACACCAGAACCGGAATCAGCAGGACCTATATTTGGTTTTGCGGAAAAAGCCAAAGCCGAGTTTTCCTTTCATATGGGTGTGGAACGAGTTTTAGAAACTCCACGAGTCACCTTACCTTATCAAGGCGAAGATTGGGATCGGATCATTCGATTGGGTGATTCCATTGATAAACGAATTAGAAAAAATGATATCAGACTTACGATTGGTGGAGAACCAACATTTGTTTCCACTGAAAATCGGGAAGCACCAGAATGGAATTATGATGCATTAGGTTTTGAAAAATATTCTAAATCAGAACAACTCATCAAACGACTGGGAAAACATTTTGCACCAGGTGGACTTTTGCAATATGGCCAAGGGAAATGGTATCCAGGCGAACCACTTCCTCGTTGGGCGATGATTTCTTATTGGAGAAAAGACGGAGAACCAATTTGGAACCATCCTTATTTACTAGCAGACGAACGTTATACGGGATCGGCAACCACAGAAGATGCAAGAAGATTCATTAGTGTTCTTGGTGAGTATCTTCGAGTTCCAACCACTTCAATTCATACGGCTTACGAAGATAATTTATACTATCTGTGGCAGGAAGCAAATTTACCGGCTGAAACTGAATCTATATTAGATGATTTGAATACTTACGATGAAATGGAACGAAAAAGAATCCTGAAAGTAGTTGATTCTGGATTACATCGTGAAGTTGGATACACTCTACCTTTAGATTATGATGTATTGAATCAAAGTTGGACATCGGATGAATGGATTTTCCGACGTGGGAAAATGTATTTAATCCCAGGAGATTCACCAATCGGTTTGAGATTACCTTTGCATTCGTTAAGTGGAAAACAATCGTTTACTTCTCCTGAGGATCCTGCAGCGCCTAAACCTGACCTTCCAAAAGCAAAAGAATTAGGTCAATCACCGTTTTTTACTACTACTGCAAGTTATAAGATTGCTGAAGAAAGGACACGTACTGCTCTATGTGTCGAACCCCGAAATGGGAACATTCGTGTTTTTTTACCACCGATCAAATCATTGGAAGGTTGGCTCAGGCTTATCTATGCAATCGAACAAACGGCTTTAGAGACAGATATACCGATTGTTTTAGAAGGTTATGAGGCTCCTCATGATCCTAGACTCAATCGTTTTAAAATCACTCCGGATCCTGGAGTGATTGAGGTAAACTTCCATCCATCTTCATCCTTTGGAGAAATTGTAGAAAAAACACAAATTCTATATGAAGAAGCCACACAACTGCGACTGACTGCAGAAAAATTTTTGATCGATGGTCGCCATTCGGGAACAGGTGGTGGAAATCATATCACACTTGGTGGTGCATCTGTTGGTGATAGTCCTTTTTTAAGAAAACCATCGCTTTTGCGAAGTTTGGTGGCTTATTGGCAAAATCATCCCGGTTTATCTTATTTATTTTCTGGAATGTTCATCGGTCCTACTTCACAATCTCCAAGGATTGATGAAGCAAGAAATGATTCTTTACATGAATTAAAAATCGCCTTCCAACAAATTGATTCGAGTCGACACACACCTCCTTGGATGTTGGATCGAGTGTTAAGAAATATCTTAATTGATATTACAGGAAATACTCACCGAACAGAAATTTCTATCGATAAACTCTTTGATCCCGGATCACCTACCGGACGTTTGGGGCTAATCGAAATGCGTGCCTTCGAAATGCCACCTCATTACCAAATGAGTGTCATCCAACAAGCGTTTATGATGGCTATCATTTGTAAGTTTTGGGAAGATCCGTATTTCGGAAATCCTATCAATTGGAATACTGAATTACATGATCGATTTATGTTACCCTACTTTGTGTATCGTGATTTTAAAGAAGTGATCCAAGATTTACAAAATAGTGGTTTTGGATTTTTATCAAAAGACTTTGATCCATTTTTTGAATTTCGATTCCCTCAATATGGAATTTGTTATTTGGATGGAATGGAAATTGAATTGCGAATGGCACTTGAACCTTGGAACGTACTCGGTGAAGAGAACACAGCACAAGGAACTTCACGAGGTGTGGATTCCGCAACAGAACGAGTTCAAGTTAAGGTTAAAGGATTTCATCCAGAGAGATACCGATTGAGTTGTAATGGGTACGAAGTTCCGCTACAACCTACTTTCGTTCAAAACGAATTTGTTGCCGGTGTCAGGTTTAAGGCTTGGTCTCCTGTTTTTACTTTACATCCACAAATACCTGCACAACAATCTTTAGTGTTTGATGTTTATGATACTTGGAATCATAGAGCACTTGGAGGATGTACTTACCATGTTTCTCATCCAGGTGGACTTTCTTACCAAACCATTCCTATCAATGGGTATGAGGCTGAATCGAGACGGATTTCGCGTTTTTGGACACATGGTCATAAAATCGGAAAAAGTTTACCACCAATCAAATTGGAAAATAAAGCCTTCCCATCAACATTGGATCTTAGGATGGTAACATTCAAGTAGATGATGACTCAAGATCCTTATCATTTAATCGGAAATTATAAAACGATACCTGGAGTTTATGATGAACTCTATGATGCGGAAGGCCAAATCCGAAATAAATATAAGTTCTTAGTCAAATCATTTCAAGAATTAGGACCTGCAGAACTTGTCAATCGCAGGCGTGATACAGATCGAATTCTTAGAGAAAATGGTGTTACTTATAATTTATACCAATCGGATTCACCTGAAGCAAAAGAAAGGCCTTGGGATTTGGATTTATTTCCTTTGGTTATGGAAAGTGAAGAGTGGAGAGTTTTAGAAAGAGGTTTAAACCAAAGAGCCGATTTGTTAGACGCCCTTGTCAGAGATGTTTATTCCAAAAGACGCCTGTTATACGAAAAAAAAATTCCTCCTGAAATTCTTTTAAATGAAACTTCTTTTTTACGTGCATGTGATGGAATGTATGATTCCAATCATTTCCTAACTAAAAATCCTGCTCTATTATTTTTTGTTTGTGATTTGATTCGCGCTGCTGATGGAAATTTTTATGTTTTAAATGACCGAGTCCAAGCTCCTTCGGGTTCTGGATATTCATTAGAAAATCGCATTGTTTTATCTCGTATTTTTCCAAGTATGTACCGCGATGCCATGGTGCATCGAGTTGCGGTTTATTTCAGATCTCTGCGTAAATCATTAACTCAACTAGCGGGTGTTAGTGGTCGTGAGCCAGTAATTGTTCTTTTGACACCTGGGCCATCTAATGAAACCTATTTTGAACATGCCTATCTTGCTGGTTATTTGGGTTATACACTGGTTCAAGGTGAAGATCTAACTGTTAGAAAAAACAAAGTTTATATGAAAACCGTAGAGGGTTTACAACAGATCGATTTGATTTTACGTCGTGTTGATGATGATTTTATGGATCCATTGGAATTGAGAGGAGATTCCCTTTTAGGAGTTCCTGGACTTTTAGAATCAGTGCGTTCAGGAAATGTAAAAATCGCAAATCCCATAGGAACTGGATTTTTAGAGAACCGTGCCTTATTACCATTTTATTCTGATTTATGCCGATTTTATTTAGGGGAAGATTTAATCCTTCCGATGGCTCCTACCTATTGGATGGGAACAAAAGAACATTTTTATTTGGTCTTACAAAATCCTGAAAAGTATGTTTTTAAAACTGTTTCTCGCACAGATGAAGAAAAACCTGTTACCTTTATCGAACTGAGTGGGGATAGAAAAGATTCATTTTTACAAAAACTAAAATCATTCCCAAATCGATTTATCGCACAAGAAATGATCGCATCAGCCACCGTACCAGTATTAGGTGAACATGGCTTTAGACCTGGACGTGCCATAATGAGAACCTTTGTTTCTTCTTCTGGGTCTGGTTATCAGACTATGGCTGGTGGTTTAGTGAGAGTATCTCCTTCCTTGGATGATTTTTTCATTACGAGTCAAAGAGGAGCTTGGAGTAAAGACCTTTGGGTACTCGCAACAGAAACACAAAAAGAAGAATCATTACTTGTAACAAAATCAGACCAAGTGATGATTTCCAGAAAAAGTTCTGGAGTTCCTAGTCGTGTAGCTGACAACCTTTTTTGGTTGGCAAGGTATTTGGAACGATCCGAAAACCAAACTAGGGTTATACGAGAAGCAGTTTTTAAAATTTTACAAGTTGAAGATGGTTACGAAAGAGAATCTTTAGAAAACGCATTAAAACTAGTAACTCATGTAACTAATAGTTATCCAGGATTTCTTGGTGATGATGCAGGAGAATTATTCCTAAATCCGTTTTCAGAATTACAGCGATTGACTTCGGATCGTGGAGTTGTTGGAAGTTTGGCCTTCCATTTACGAAGTTTGGTGATTGCATCGAAGTCTGTAAGAGATCGCCTTTCCGATGATATGAAAAAAATTCTCCTTCATTTGGAAGATCAGTCTCAACATGAAATTGAATCTTACGATCAAATCATCGATTTTTTACAAAAGATTGTTTTGAACTTATCCTCGCTGACTGGGTTATCTTTCGAAAATATGAGTCGGGAAGCAGGTTGGTATTTCTTAAACCTTGGTCGCCGGATTGAAAGATCTATCAATATGATCTTGATGTTACAAGGTATGATTCGTTGGGATAGTTTTAGGGACAAAGCATCTTTTGAAACTTTTTTAAGAATTAACGATATTCGCTTAACTTACAATAGACGATATAGCGGAAAAATTGACCAAGAGTCTGTTTTGGATATTTTACTATTTGATACAACAAATCCAAGGTCATTTGCTTATCAGTTAGAACAAATCAATTCAGATATTAAGTTTTTACCTGGAAAAAATGAAAAGGTTGTGTATTCAGAAGACCGAGCGGCCTTACAACTCTATACTCATTTTAAAATGAAAGATATATCCATATTTTTTGAATCGGAAAATCCGTTGGAATCAGTTTCTATTTGGTTGGAAGAATTACACAACCATCTGAAAAATTTATCTGACGCATTGGCATCACGTTACTTTAACTACACCGAAGAACAAACAAGGATCGGTGATGGTAATGGCTGATTTTAAAGTAATTCATAAAACTAAATACAGTTACGACGATACAGTTGCTTATTGCCATAATATGGCACATATGTACCCTTTGACTTCGCCACACCAAGATTGTTTTAGAACGCATGTGACTGTAAATCCCAAACCGGTTGTTTCCTCGTTTCGCAGAGATTATTTTGGAAACCAAGTATTTCTTTTTTCAGTCGAAGACCCTCATCGTTTTTTAGAGGTTGTCGTTGAATCAACAGTGCGAACACACCAATCCTCCGGAATTGATTTGTATAAATCGACTCCTTGGGAAAATATTTATTCGCTCATCCATGAATCAACTTTAGATGCTGATATTTTATCCATTGAATACATCCAACCTTCTTCTTTTATCGCAGCAAAAGAAAGTTATTCTGAATTCGCTCGAATGTTTTTTACAGAAGGGCAACCTGTATTTGCAGCTGCATTGGAGATGACAACATATATCTACCAAACATTTCAATATGATCCAAAAGCTACAAGTATCAACACTCCCATTGACCAAGTTTTAAATGAAAGAAAAGGTGTGTGTCAGGATTTTTCGCATTTAATGATTGCCGCCTTACGTTCATTAAAGATTCCGACTCGTTATGTGAGTGGATATTTAGAGACACTTCCTCCTCCCGGTGCGCAAAAATTACAAGGTAGCGATGCAACACATGCGTGGGTTTCTGTATATTGCCCTACCTTTGGTTGGTTGGACTTTGATCCAACTAATGGTAAAATTATAACGGAAGAATATATCATCACAGCTGTCGGTCGTGATTATGCGGACGTATCACCATTGAAGGGAATTTTATTTGGTGGTGGAAAACATAAGTTGAAAGTAGAAGTCGATGTAATTCGAGAACAAATTTGAATGTTCTAAATTCGCTAATATATTATCACTAAAGATTTGGGATTAAATATTATTAAGTTTCACTAGCCAGAAAAACAAGTTGTGATATTCTATCATAAAGTAAAGCTTATGATAGAATTAATTGTAGCATTTTCAATTCAAAATAAATTTAAGGTTATGGCTGTAACTTTAGTATTATGTTTGGTTGGTATTGTAAACGCTTTTCATTTGCCTATTGATGCTGTACCGGATGTAACTAATGTTCAGGTAACAGCAGTTACATCATCTCCTGCTTTGACTCCCTTTGAAGTAGAACAATTCATTACTTACCCTATTGAATTAAAGTTAAACGGAATCCCTGGTGCTACGGAAATTAGATCTATTTCTCGCGCCGGAGTAAGCTCTGTCTCTGTTATTTTTGAGGATGGAACCGATATTTGGTTCGCAAGGCAAATTGTAAATGAACGATTGAAGTTAGTTGAAGCAGAGATTCCACCGGAATATGGAAAACCTGAATTAGCACCTGTTGCTACTGCACTTGGCGATATTTATGAATTCATTTTGACATCAGAAAATCATAATGAAACAGACCTACGTAGTTTTGTTGATTGGGATCTTTCCAAAAAAATTAAAAGTGTTCCTGGAGTTATAGAAGTAAATACTCTAGGTGGTTCTCTTAAACAATATCAAATACTTATCGATCCTAAAAGATTACAAGTTCATAATTTAACAATTTCTGAAATATTAGAGAATTTGAAAACAGCTAACTTTAACACAGGTGGGGGTTACGTTCAGAAAGATTATGAACAACTTGTGATTAGAGGTGAAGGTCAGTTCGAGGGTATTGATGAAATCAAAAGAGTAGCTGTCAGAACTGCAAACGATGGAATTCCACTTTTGCTTGGTCAAATAGCAACAGTTAAAGAAGGTCCTGCATTACGTTTTGGAATTGCAACAAAAAATGGAAAGGAGGTGGTTGCCGCCACAGTCATAATGTTACTCGGCCAAAATTCGCGCAAAGTTGTTAGTGATGTAAAACAAAGAATAGAAGAGATTCGTTCCACTCTTCCACATGGAATGAAAATTGAACCCTTTTATGATAGATCTGAGTTTATCAATCGTGCATTGAAAACAGTTTTTATCAATCTTACAGAGGGAGCCATATTGGTATTTTTTGCATTGATATTAACTCTAGGAACTGCGAAAGGAGGTATCCTTGTCGCATTAGCAATTCCGGTTTCTATGCTAATTGCTGTTATATTTATGAAATATATAGGTGTCGTAGGAAATTTAATGTCTTTGGGTGCATTAGATTTTGGATTGTTAGTGGATGGTTCTATCGTGATGTTAGAATCAGTTTTGGCTGGTTTTTATATGGGTAGAAAACGGTTTAACCGGCCAATGAACGAAGATGAAATAAAAAAAATTACCGACGTTATCATTTTAGAAAGATGTCAAAAAGTAGGTAAAGCAGCTGCATTTTCTGTGGCGATTATCATGTTAGTTTATTTACCTCTGATGGTTCTTGAAGGAGTGGAAGGGCGTATGTTTCGTCCAATGGCAATTACAGTTGCTTTAGCTCTTGCAAGTGCCCTTGTATTTTCGATTACAGTTTTTCCAGCAAGCCTTGCGATTTTTTATAAAAGACCTTTCATTCATAAGGCATATGCTTGGGAAAAAATTGAAGAATATTATGTTTTACTATTAAATTGGGGAAACCAAAGAAAACAAAAGATTTTATTATTCTCAGTGTTCTTGGTTATAGGTTCCTTTTTCTTGGGATCATATCTAGGATCAGAATTTTTACCTAGAATTGACGAAGGCGAAATTGAAATTGATGCCAAACGTTTGCCTTCCACTGCTATTGATTATTCAAAAGATTTAAATAAAGATATTGAAAGAGTATTAAAACCATTCCCAGAAATTTCTAGCGTTGTATCTCGTGTTGGTAGGGGAGAGTCTGCAGCAGAACCTTTGGGTACTGAAGAAACTTCTGTCATGGTAAAACTTTCACCGAAAAAAAATTGGGTGAATGCCAGTTCAAGAGAAGAGTTGATGAATGTTTTAAAAGATAAATTAATATCATCGATCCCATCTACATATTTTAGCATGTCTCAACCAATTGAAAATCGAGTGAATGCGCTACTTACTGGTTCGAAAGCGGATGTCGTTCTAAAAATTTACGGTGATGATTTACAAACTTTAAAAACTCATGCAGATAAAATGGCATCTGTACTTTCAAAAATAGAAGGTACTGGTGATTTGCGTGTACAACGTTTATTAGGTCTTCCAATGTTACAAATTAATACAAACTATGATTATATGGCTCGTTATGGAGTTACCGCTTCCGAAATTTTACGAACCGTTGAAATGATGAGAGTTGGTTCGACAGCAGGGAAAATATTTGAAGGTGCTAGACGTTATGATTTAGTTCTACGATTAGATTTACAGGCGAAAGACATCGATTCAGTTCGAAACATTCCTATTATGACATCACGTGGTACGACAGTGCCGCTAGCCCAAGTAGCCGATATCGATATTCTGGATTCTGCTTCAGCGATTTATCGAGAAGGACTAAGGCGGAGAATTTTTGTAGAGGTGAATATTCGAGGTCGCGATCTCGTTGGTTATATCAATGATGCTAAAAAGAAAACAGAATCCGTCCAAGATGCCTTACCCAATGGATATGAAATTGAATGGGGGGGGCAATTTGATAACTTTGTTCGTGCCCGAGACCGACTCATACTTATAGTTCCAGTAGCACTTGCGATTATATTTTTTATGTTAATCATCGCATTCGAAAGTGTTTATTATGCAGTTGGGGTTTTTTCTGTAGTACCTCTTGCTGCAGCAGGAGGTATTTTGGGTTTGTTAGTTCGAGGTCTTCCTTTTAGTATCCCAGCCGCTGTTGGTTTTATTGCTGTCAGTGGAATTGCTGTATTGAATGGAGTAGTGTATGCTTCGACTTTAAAAGATGAAATCAAATCAGGAGTAGATATCGACAAAGCAGTTGTGTCGGCAGGGATTTTGTCTTTACGTCCTGTTCTCACTACAGAGTTTATTGCAGCTATTGGTTTTTTGCCAATGGCATTATCAACTATGGCAGGCGCGGAAGTACAAAGACCTCTTGCAACAGTTGTTATTTTTGGTGTGTTAGTTGCAACTGCGCTTTCGAGATTAGTTTTACCATTTGTTATGGAATTCCTCTTGAAATTGGATGAAAAAAGGAAACTAATAAAGGAACAAAATCGAATTAAGAGAAGTTCAAAACTAATTCAAATAGATATTGGTGGTGATGATGACGAACCGAAAGCGCAATCAAAAAATCCACCGAATCAAAAGCGAAAATAGTCACTGACCTGTGGAAAATATGAACTTTTGATTCAAAAAAAAATGGTTTTAAACAAATCCGTTGTGTTTCTGTCCCCTGCATGGTAAAGGAAACGCATTGGGTGGCGGGTCTAGTTCCCCACCCATAAATCGGGCGGGGATACTAATATTCGCAACTTCCCACCTTACCCCAATTTTTCCTTCCATTCCTCTTCCTTAAATCCTACTAAAAACCAACCGTCTCCTACAACAAACGGTCGTTTTACCAAATTTCCATTGGAAGAGAGTTCTTTATATATTTGTTCTTCCTTAAGAGTTACCAATTTTTCCTTCCAATTTCCTTCGCGATAATCCTTACCCGAGGTATTAAAAAGTTTTTTAATGTCACCTAAGTATTGTTTTGCTTTTTTAAGCTCTGTGACAGAGGGGGGATTGTCACGGATAGGGACTTGTTGAAAATCCACTTTTTTTGATTTTAAATATTTAAGGGCATTGCGACAGGTGCTACATCCAGAATATTCATAAACTTTAGGGTTGGAACGACTCATAAGACTGATTTTCTTACTTACGATTTTTGCGGAAACTTTTTATTGGGATTATGTTTGTCCAAAATAATGTAAGCTTGGCTCCGCACACATCATTGCAATTGGGTGGTGAGGCAAAGTACTTCATTTCTATAAAGACAATCGAAGATTTAAGGTATGCTTTAGAATTTTGTAAAAAAGAAAATCTACCTTTTTTTATTTTGGGTGGTGGATCGAATACTATATTTCGGGATTCTGGTTTTCCAGGTGTCATCTTCAAAATGCAAATCCCAGGCATACGTTGTCTAGATTCAAATAACGAATATACAATTTTTCAAGTTGGCGCTGGTGTAATTTGGGACCATTTTGTTGAATTTACTATAAAACAGGGATTAGCTGGTATTGAGTGTCTTTCTGGTATTCCGGGCTCTGTAGGTGCATCCCCAATTCAAAATATTGGAGCCTATGGTCAAGAGGTTAAAGATTCAATTTTAGCAGTGGAATGTATGAATCCTTTTGGAGAAATCATTTCTATCACGAATCAAAACTGTCAATTTCGCTATCGGAATAGTGAGTTTAAATCCGGTATTTATAAGGACTATATTGTAATTTCAGTTACCTTTCAATTGTCTAAGGAAGCTGCACCTTGTTTGCGTTACCCGGAATTACAAAATCTATGGGATGCTTCAAATTCAGAAAATTTTAATAACGGCAAATCAAATTTAGAATCGCGAATCCAACAAATGGAAATAGTTCGAAATATGGTGATTCAACTTCGAAAAAAAAAGTCGATGGTTTTGGATGAAAATGATCCAAACACTCGTTCTGCGGGTTCTTTTTTTACCAATCCAATATTATCTGATGTTGATACCGAAAAGTTTCTTCAAGTCGCGAAAAAACACGGATTCGAAAATCCACCTATCTATACGGAATCACCTGGATACAAAAAACTCTCCGCTGCTTGGCTGATTGAAAACTCAGGGATCCAAAAAGGTACTAAATATCCTGGTGGGGTCGGAATCTCAGATAAACATTGTTTAGGTCTAATCAATATAGAAGGTACAACTTCTGCACTTCTAGCAATGGCGGAATCTGTCAGACAACGCGTATTTGAAACATTTTTTGTAAGATTGGAAATGGAACCAGTCGTTAGACCATAAAAAAGATTTGGTAATTGTCGATATCACAAAGAGAATGGGGATGAAATGAACTCGAAACTTAAAAAATACCTGATTTTATCTGGATTAAGTATTTCCTTATTATTAGTTTTGGCCTTGATTGGTTTTTTCGTAGTCGACGAACTCAAAGGAGGAGCTGTCGGCGATGGCCAAAATAAATACGAACTCATCATTGATCCCGGCGAACCTTCATCGAGTGTAGTACGCGAGTTAGCTGCTGCAGGTATGATCAAATCATCGGTATATTTCAATTACCTGATGAAATTTACGAGAGCCGGAAACAAAATCAAACAAGGTGTTTATGACATCAATGACGGAATGAGTTCACGAAAAATTCTCGACGTCATTATTTCGGGGAAAGTAAAGCTCATTACCTTCACAGTACCAGAAGGTTATAACAATCGTCAGATTGGAGATTTATTAGTATCAAAAAAACTAGCCATCTCACGAGAAGAGTTTTTGAAAGTGGCACAAAGCCCTGCTTTGCTAACTAAATACAACATTCCTGCAAAAACTTTAGAAGGATATTTGTTTCCTGAAACTTATTCAGTTCCTTTAAATTACCCACTGGAACGAATCACTGAGATGATGGTCAAACGTTTCTATAAAAAATTAGAATCCATTCCTGAAGCAAAAGATATAAAACCTGCGGATCTTCATTTTAGGGTAGTTCTTGCTTCCATTGTAGAAAGAGAAGCGGTCAGAAAAGAAGAAAGGCCTATGATGGCTGGTGTATTCTTAATTCGAATTGAAAAAAATATTAATTTAGAATCTTGCGCAACGATTCAATACTTATTTGATAAACCAAAAAAAAGGTTATTTGAATCTGATCTAAAGATTGTATCGCCTTACAATACTTATATCAATGGTGGATGGCCACCGGGACCAATTTCTAATCCCGGTTTACCAGCGTTAGAAGCTTCGTTTAAACCAATGAAATCTGATAAATTATTCTTTCTTCTCAAACCTGATGGTTCGCACTATTTTTCTGCGACATTTAAGGAACATTTAGAAGCAAAAAAGAAATTTATAGATGTTCTATATCAGTAAACAATAATATCTTTACTAAGTTTTTAAGGATTAGGCAAATTTAACTAATGGATGAAAACATAGTTGAACTCAATATTGCAATTGGTGGGATTTCTAAGGAACTTTTTGATGTACAAAAGGCCTTGGATGCCTACCGAGAAAAACAAAAACGAAAAGAAGCTATCGACGAAGAGGCTGTAACGTTTATCACAAAAGCAGAACTTGTCATTGAAAAAGCGGAAAGTGGTGAACTCCAACTAACCTCGGACCAAATTCGGCGCATTAAAAGTAATCTTGTAAAAATTTTAAATCGAATCCAAAAATAAAGCCTTTAACCAAACCTTCATAGAACCTTCACCAGCTTGTCATTCCACTGTAACAAATAAGATGCATATTTACCTCTAGCTAGAGGGAGAATTTTTGCAAATCCCTTCCGGGAAGACCCGCTAGCCAAACAAATTCGAGTTTTTCGAAAGAGGATTTAAAATGAAAAAAATTATCAATAAAAGTCTAGTGTTGGCTCTCATTGTAATGATGGGACTTACATCGGTCGATTGCCAAAAGAAAAAGGATGATAATACGCTTCTTTTAGCTGCATTAGCATTTCTGCTAAATCAGCCGGAATATACGATTATTATAACAGGAACACTTAAAACTTCAAGTGGTTCCGAAATAAAAGACGGTAAAGTAGTTGTTGAAGATGGAGAGAATCCTATTCTTTCTTCTGGCCAAACAAATTTATCAGACTTCACTTCCTGCCAAACAAACAGTTATGCAGTAGGAGCAGCTGCGCCAGCAAATACTGTGGATGGAGAGTTTACTGTTAGTTTCCGAACAACTACAGTGAATGGTGCACTTAAATTTTCGGCATCTGAATCTACTGGTGCAGACAATACCTCTAATTGTTCTTCGGTAGTTGCTAACTTAGCAGCTAGCACTTTTACAAATTCATTAGGAACTGGAACTTTAAATTTAAACATTGATTTGAATGATAGAACAAATACTTCAAATGTTTCAGTCACAGCATCTGGATTCGTGGCAACGATTAAAGCTGTCAAAGTTTTTGTGAAAGGAGAATATCCAATTGTGAACCCAACAATCGGTGAAAACCTTTGTGATGGAAGACGATTGGCAGGTGGACCAACCATTAAAAGTGGATCCATTTCTGGTTCAGAAACTTGGTCGGGTGGAATTCTACTCCAAGGAACTGTATTTGTAGAATCCGGAGCAACTCTCACTGTATCTCCTGGAACTGCAATTTTTGGACAAAGAGGATCTTCTATTTTCTTTAAACAAGGTTCCAAGTTGGTTGCAAACGGAACAGCAGCAGATCCTATCTGTTGGTCCTCTGCAAGTGCACTTGGTTCACGTTTCCCGGGAGATTGGGGCGGTATCGTTGTCATTGGAACAAGTGGAGCTTCACGTTCTTCGAATACAGAAGGAACTACACCACAAGGTTATGGTGGGGCATTAGGTTCCGATGTAGAAAATTTGAATATGTCTTATAATATCGTTGAATTTGGTGGAAATGAGGTAGCTCCTGGGGACGAATTAAACAACCTATCGATCTACTCATCAAAGTCTGTATTAAATCATGTGCAGATTCATAGAGGATTGGATGACGGAGTAGAGGCTTGGGGTGGATCAGGAAATTGGTCTAATATGCTCGCCACTGGTGGTCTTGATGACGACTTCGACTTAGATGAATCGTTTACGGGAACACTCACAAATCTAATCGGCCATAAATATCCTTCTTCGTGCGGTGGTTCCTTCTCAACAGATCCACATGGTTTTGAAATGGATGGTATTGACTCAACTAGTGGTGGCGGTGGAGCATGCGCAGGATCACTCACACGTTGTACAAATCCTACAATTACAAATGTTACATTAATTGGAGCAGGAATTTCTGGTGGTCAAGGTATGAGATTACGAGAAGGTTTTGCGGGTACAATCAACAAGGCCATTATCTATGGTTTCGCTGATGCCGCTGCAGTTAGCACTTCAACTTCAGGAACATTCCCTGCAGTGACAGCTACTATTTCAAACTTAGCGTATGAAACAGGAAAAACTACAGCGATTACTCCAACCGGTTCAACGACAATCAGTGCGACTCCAATTTCTTCGACAGGTTCTACAACCGAATGTGGATTTGGCGAAACAAAACCAGATTATAGAACGATTGGTTCTCTTTCTGGTACTTACGTTGGTGGTGCTACATCAGAATGGTATAAAGACTGGACTGTATATCGAGCTAGATAATTAAATTATCAGTTTACCTAGTGATCATAATCTGATCACTAGGTGTTTTATATGAAGAAATTATTTTATATTTTTATCAGCCTATCTCTTATTTCTTGTGATCGCGACAATTGGCGTGAACAAATGGAAGAAGAAAATCAAAAAGTCATTTTACAAATCAAAAATGACCAAAAACAAATCGAAATAAACAGGTTGAATCAGAAAGACTGGAATCAATCTTCAAAATCAAAAGAACTAGCAATAAAGAATTTTTTAACTGAAATATCAAATACTGGAAAACCAACTTCGTATTACGTTAGCTGGGACGAAAAAATGGAAGTGTTATTTCCGAATGTTCTTGGCTATGGGACTATGTTAGATTCTACGCCTCTTTCCGAATATAAGAAGATGCTCGATATTCGCGAAGAAATGGCGATAAAAGAAATCGCAAAGTTGATTTATGGGAAAAAATTTCAAATAACTTCAATAGACTGGGATGATCCAAAAGAATATCGAAATTTAAAAGCCCATAAACCAAAATCAATTCAATTGAAAATTGATAAAAATCTATATGAATTGAAACAAATCAAAATGGTATTTCAAACAACAACAGGCTATAAAGTTGGTGTTTTAGCACCGTAATCTTGTAATCGTTTTGTAATAATTAGTTCACGTAAACGTAACTCAATTCAATTCCCTTTTCATTTACTTAATAATAAATTCTATAAGCTTGGCTCTGAAGGAATTTATGAACTTAAATAAGAAGATAATCATTCTACTCGCATTGTTTCTTACTACATCGCTAAGCATATTTGCTCAAAGTAATGGGTCAGTAAAAGGAACAATTATTGATTCAGAGAACGGAGAGCCTGTCTTCGGCGCCACTATCGTTGTAAGATCTGAGAAAAAATTTGCTAAGACAGATTTTGATGGAAAATATACATTAGATCTTCCCCCAGGCACATACCAAGTAGAATACCAAATGTACGGTTATGGTCCACAAAATAGGACAATAGTCGTCTCTGCTGGAAAAGCTAGTCAAATGAATGTAACTTTCGGAGCGCAAGTTTTACAAACCGTTGAAGTAAAAGATCGCGCTTTGAATGAATCAGATGCAGCTCTATTACAACTTCAAAAAAAATCTGCAACTGTTTCAGATTCTATAGGTGCTGAATCTATCAAAAAATCGCCAGATTCATCAGCGAATGAAATAGTAAAACGTGTAACTGGGATTACATTAATTGGTGGTAAATATGTATTTGTTAGAGGTCTTGGTGAAAGATATTCCTCAACATACTTAAATGATGCTTATATTCCATCTACAGAACCTGATAAACGTGTTGTTCCGTTAGATTTATTTCCTGCTTCCTTAATTAAAAATATTAGAATTATTAAAACTTTTGTACCAGAAGAATCTGCTGAATTTTCTGGAGGATTAGTTAAAATTGAAACTAAAGAATATCCAGATGAATTTACTATGAAAGTTGGATTGGGTATTGGTTATAATTCAAATACCACAAGAAATAAATGGCAAACCTTTAATGGCGGGGATTTTTTCGGAAGACCAACTGCAAACCAAGAATTACCTTCTATAGTAAAATCAGTTCCGGAGTATTTACCATTTGAACCTGGTAGTAGGTTTGGTGGTATCAATCCATCTTTTATTAGTTTAGGAGCTACCACATTTCCTTCTACCTGGACTCCTGATACGACCAAAGCACCGTATGATAAAAACTTCAATTTTACAGTTGGTAATACATTTAAATTAACAGAATCCGGCCAAAGGTTAGGTGTCCTTTTTGGAACAACTCACTCAGTTGATTATCGTTTCAAAAGGCAAAAGGATGTTCGTTATATTCCGGGAAACCCTGTAAATCTCTCTGTTAAAGATCTTACTACTGTTTCACCACTACAAACACAGGATGCTGATATCTATTTAGAAGAACGTTTGTTTGGAAACAATTTAAACTTGGCCTATGAACCAATGAGTGGTCAGCAATTCTTTCTTAAGAATTTTTATTCTGTATCTTCTGAAAAGTCAGTTCGTGAATCTGTTGGAACAAACAACATTGATAATTTTCAATTTTTTTCTCAGACGAATGATTTCATAAGCAGACAATTATTTAATTCAAGTTTTGGTGGAAAACATTCAATTAACCTGGGTTCTATCGGAAGGCCACATACTCTCGACTGGCAAATGAACTATGGAGAAGCTAAAAGAGATGAACCAAACTTAACACAACAAGTTTGGCGTAGACCACAAACTAGTCCGGTTACTACCGTCCCTACTAGATTAGGAAATAACCCAGATGGTTCTAGATTTTATTCTACTGCAAATGATACGGTAAGAAGTTTTAGCGTAGCATACGAGATACCTTTTGACCAATGGAATGGACTTAAATCTTCATTCAAATTTGGAGGCTCGGCTTTAGACCGATTCAAATCATTTACGTTCCGAGAGTTTGGATCCAAATCGAATGTTGGAGCTACAAACAATGACTTGTATCCAGTGCCAGGTGAGCTTGTATATAATCCTTTAGAATTTTTAAGAACTAATAGCACAGGTCTCGCTAATAGGACTTTTTCTGAAAGGCAAGTTGAGCCCAATGCTTATGATGCATATCAGAAATTGCATTCTTATTTTTCTCAATTTGATATCCCACTATTCTCAAAGTTTAGATTTATTGGTGGTGCGAGGTATGAAGACTCTTACCAAAAGGTAAAAACATTTGTATTGAAGGAACAGTTTGATGTAAGAAAGCCAGGTTATGGTTGTGAAACTGGTTCGGAAGGGGAGAGAATTCTTTTAGTTAAAAACAATATTTGCGCTGCAGATAATAATGGTGTAGGTGAAATTAGAACTAAGGATGTTCTTCCAAGTGCAAATTTTGTTTATGAATTTCTTAAGGATCAAAATTTACGGTTTGGTTATACTCAAACTCTTACTAGACCTGACTTTAGAGAAATGTCTCCATTTGCTTTCACTCCTTACTTTGGTGGTGATAGAATCAGGGGAAATCCAAACTTACAAAGAACGTATATTCATAACTTTGATTTTAGATATGAGTACTTTATGGGTGGAGCAAACTATGCAGCGGTCGGTGTATTTCATAAAGACCTTTCCAATCCTATTGAGTTAATTGGACAACCTGTTGCTGGTCAAATATCACCATTTTTTACTTATGCAAATGCAAGCCGTGCAACGATTCGAGGGGTTGAATTAGATTTCAGAAGAGAATTTTTTGATAGATTTCGTTTTGAAACAAACGTTTTCTTTATTAAGTCTTTAGTTAACGTAATGACTTGGGAACAATTTACAATAGGAAAGGCAGGAATTTTAGATCCAATCGACAGAAGTTTTTCTTATGATCCAACTAACATTCGTAGGCCTTTGCAAGGACAATCAGACTTTGTGGCAAACCTAAAATTTGATTTTTATTTGAATAAATTAAAAACTACAACTATTGGATTATACTATAACTACTTTGGAGATAGGATCTTTGTGGTCGGGGCAAACGGTACTCCTGATGCTTATGAACGTGGCGTAGGTTTGACGGATATTGTATTCTCACACAAAATAGATGAAAAATTAGATTTTAAATTTGCTGCGAAGAACGTAACAGACCAAAGGTTCAAGATTTATGTTAAGGATGAGTTACTCAACGAAGAGAAACTTTTCCGATCCTACAGGGAAGGTGTTTCTTTCTCTATGTCTGCTGGATATAAGTTCTAAGCAAAATAACTAAAAAAATCTTCTTTAAAATTGCCCTACCTAAAAAGGTGGGGCTTTTTTATTGATAAGTCTGATCCCTTCCCCTCATTTCCCATCTGGATTTACTATAATCGGCAATCCATCTTTTCCATTGGGAACAAAGATCAATTTATTATTCGGATTCTCCATTGCCTTTAATTGTATGTATTTTGGTGTTAGGGATTCCGAAATCATTCGTTGCGCTTTGGCCTGTGCTTCCGCTTCAATGAGTACGGCCTTGGCCCTTCCATCTGCAGAGATCTGTTGGATTTCTGCATCTCGTTTCGCAATATTGATTTCGAACTTCATTTGTTCTTGTTCTTGTTGTTTAGTAAGTTTGCTTTCTATTGCTTTTAAAATCGATGGGCTATACTCAACATCATCGATAATTACATCATCTATTTCGACATGTTTGTCTTTTAGCTTTTCGGCAAGAGACTTTTTGATCTGTGCGGAGACGTTAGGTGTTTCTTTAGAAATCGAAACCATATTATAAGCAGATAAAATATTTCTTATGGCAGTGCGAAACTGAGGTTTAACAACTTTATCATAGTAATCTCGGCCAATTTCCATTTCGAGTTCGTAGATTTCGTTTTGAACAGGACGTAAAATGATAGCAGCACTGACCGTGATTGTTAAATCATCTCGCGTGAGGACCTCAACTTTTTCTTGGTGACTTGTCCATTGGATCGAGTAAACATACACACTATTCCACGGCATATAAGTTTGCACCCTGGATTCCAGTGGTTTCTGACTGAGGCCGGTGCTATAAGGTCGCCACATTAGACCCACTTCGCCAGGGCTTATGATGGACAAACAGGATACAAAATAGGATAGGCTCACACCTAAAATGAAAAGGAACTGGAAACCGTTTGGAAAAATGGATCGACGTTTCATAGTTAAACCATTAGACTAAAACCAATGTTACAATTTCTTTCCACTCGATTTTTTATTCCGGCAAATATCTTTCTCATTTTTTTGATAATCATCCAATTTGGTATATCCTGTATGGAAGACGAAACGGTTGTCAAAGCACCAATGAGTCGTGAACATCGTCTCTTTCACGCTGTAGAAAAAGGAAACTTAGAATTAGTAAAAGAACTTTTGGAGGAAGGAGTTTCCATCAACGCTAAAGATTCCTTAGGCAATTCCCCTCTCATCAAAGCTGCAGACGAAGAGGATTTAGACATGGCAAAGTTCTTAATCGAAAAAGGTGCCAACGTTAATCTTCGTAATACGACCGGTGAAACCGCACTCTACCGCGCTGTGTATCGTGGGAATATGGATATAGTGAAACTCTTAGTCAAAGCTGGGGCCGAAACCAAAGTCAAAACTGTAGGTGGTGTCAGTTTAGTCGAACTTGCCGACGAACGTGGGGAAGAGGGGATTTTGAAATACTTGCTCTCTATAAAATAGGAATTTCCTAATTAAATAAGTTCGAATAAAGTTTGTTATGCGTAATTACCTAAAACTAAATGGATATAAATGACGAACTGAAACAAGCAGAAGAGTTACTAGAATTAGGTAATATAAGCGAATCATTACAAAAAATATTAAATTATCTATCCTATTCAAAACCAGAATCTAAGGATCTAAAAAATATTTATTCAGATTACAAAGCTGGTTGTTTACTTATTGATATTGGAGATTTAAATAGAAATCATGAATTAATAAATAAAGGGATTTCCATAATTGATTCTCAGCGCTACGATAATTTTATTTCAAAAATTTCTAGAGATTATAATTTAGGAAATGGTAAAAAAGCCTTATTCGATGCTAAACGAAAGCAAGAACACGGAAAATACAGTTCAGAATTATTAAAAATAGCAATACAGGCCAAAAATTATTATATTAGGTGCTTAAATTCAGATGAAGATATATCAGCAGAATTTAAATATCAAATTCTAGTAAATGCTGCCAACGCACTAGACGTATGTGGTCGACCAACTGAAGCATTATTTTTTTACAACCAAGCGCTTACGATAAATCCAAAAAGATTTGAAGCTCACGCAAGTAAATCCACGGCTTTAAAATGGCTTAATGATCTAAGCGGGTTACATACTGAACAAATGATGTTGGTTACAAAATATCATTTGCAAAAAGCTTTAAAATATGCTCCTAGTTATTCCAACATTGATGAATTAAAGAGAAGGTTAGAATTACTTGAATTAAGTCTTTCAAAAATAAATGAAGATTTAATTAATTATAACGAAAAGCACAGATTAAAATATAAATTTTCTTATCAAAACTCAAGAAAGGATTATCTTATTAATAATTCCTTATATTTATCTCATCATAGTTGTTACTGTTCATGTATTGATGCCAGAACAGACGACATTCTTGGAAACTACTTTATTCCAAATAGAAAAGGACTAAATAGAAAAGTTACTTTATTAAGATTACTAAGAAGAATAATAACTGAATATATTTTTGCTCGTGACCTTCTTTTTAAAAATTTGAATCCAAAATCTAATAACCTCAACTCGGAAGAATCATTAAGAGCATCCTATAGAATATGCTATGGAACATTAGATAAAATTGCTAGATTAATAGTTTTATCTGAAATCGGCGAATTTAAAAATAATGAAAATTTAATATTTGAATCATTTTGGAGAAATAAACCTAAACTTAAAGAGAAAGCGATGACATCTGAAAGTTACAATCTATTCGCATTGTATTCGATTGCAACAGATTTAGAACTAAAAGAAGGTGAACTTAGATTTTTCAAAGAATGGAGAAATGCTTTCGAACACTCACTTATTGTACTAACAAATAGTGAAAATAAAAATATTAATCAAGAAAGAATCATAACTATATCTAAATCAAAATTATTAGAAAATTTACCTAAATTACTCCGAGTCATTAGATCGGCAATTTTCAGCACTATATTTTTACTAAAAGAAGAAAAAGATTAATTGGTAACTGCGCTTAACAGCGACTTACCGCTTCGCTTAGGCAAATTCTCCTTCTGGCATTCGCCTTGCTTACGCAAGCTACATGCCAGTCCCTAACGTCCCGTTACCGGGACTCAGGGCCAGCCTACGTCGATTAGCCTAGTTCGTTATACGAAATAAATTTAAAGAGGAATATTCATGAAATTAATGTATCAATTGATTTCAATTAAAAACCTCGCTTAAAGCAGATTTTCTAAAATTGATTATATTGTTCATTGTAATCGAGCATATTGACATTTGCAATAAAACAAAAGCTGAACAGTAAATGCAGATTTACTTATATTTTAAAAAAATCTATAAATACTTTCCGAAAATTCGAAATTATGAATTATAATTAAAAAAAATATGTTTTTATCCCATTTAAATCTTACAGATTTTTTCCCAATTTTAAATATACTCTTTTTGCTCCCGATATGGATTATACTTTTTTCATACAGAATTAAAACTAAAATACTAGGTAAACCCGAGCTTCCCATTATAAAAAAAGTACTTCTTTGGATTACAAACGTATTTGATTTTCTAATTGTAACTCTCATCATCATATCAATAAGCTATGCAACAAAAGAAAAACTTTTAGATTCTTTTATGGAACTATTTGTTTATTTTCTTATTATAATGGGGATTACACTACTTTACTTAGGATATTTAGTAAAAATTTTCAAATCAAATAATCTAAAATATTCCCAAGAAATAATGTTAAAATTAATTATATATCCAAACTTATTAATAGGATCTATTTCAATTCTTATTAATTTCCTATGCGCTTAATTGTATCATAATTTACTTCGCTTAACAGCTCCTTAACGTTTCGCTTCGGCACTTACGGCCTCGCTCGGTCTGCGACATTGGCTTTCTGTCACCAGTTTGCATCCGCAAACTACGTGGCAGTCCTAACGTTCTGTTTCGAGATTCAGGGTCAGCCTACGTCATCAAGACTAGTTCGTTATGCGAAAAAGAAAAAATCTTTTAGACAAATATAGGAAAAAATAGCAATTATTTTGATTTTACTTAATCTTCAATGTGCATACGCTCAAAACAAAGCGGAAGAGAGGAAATAATTTGTGATAATTCCTTTATATTTAGAATTTTTGATTCAGAAGCAATAGATTTTGATTGAGTTTTAAAATAGCAAAATTTTCAAAAATCAAAACAAAATTCTTTATTAGAAAATAATACTAATATATAATATCTCGAGAAAGTATGATGAAATATATTCTGTTATTAATTGCGACGCTAAACCTACATTGTTATGGTCCAGGATTGAGTGAAAAATACGTTTGTAAAGATGAGCAAAGGCAAAATGACTCATTTTTTACTGATTGTTTTTTCTTATATCAGTTAAAAAAGAATCCGACTGAGGAAGATAAAGCAATTGTTGCATACTGTGCAAAGTTGTATGAAGATAAATGCAAAAATAAATCTAGCCAAAAACCCTGGTGGCTATAGTTTTAAATATTTAATTTATTTGAACCTATCTTTTTATAATTCTTAATCAACTTGGCTATTTTAATTATTATTTCAATTTTGGTATTTCTTTTTCTTTTTATCAAAACAATATATTATTGCTTCTTGTGGTTAAAAAAAATATTCACAATATCAAATGGAATGCCAGCGGATTTAAGCGAAATTATCCTTAGAAATCCAAAATTCATTTTACTTAATAAAAAATTAATAAAATCGGCAATCACTTTGTCTTTTTATATTCTTTTTGTCATAACAATTTTAATCTTTTTTGCTAGATTCTATTAATGTTATTGCATAACAGCTTTTTTGTTATGCGAATTGTATGTGACAATTTAAATAAATGACAAAAAAAGATTTTGACAAATACGATAATTGATCGTATTCTTTATCGTATGAAAGTAACTGCAATTCTCCCTGATGATTTAATTACAGAAGTTCAAAAATATACTGAAGGTAAAAATATTACAGATTCCCTGCAAAAGGCCCTTTCCGAATGGGTAAAGCTTGCCAAAGTAAAAAAGCTGAATGAAAAATTAAGAAAAAAACCTCTTGAATTTGCTATTAATTTCTCAGCTGAAAAAGTTAGGAAAACTAATAGACTACAATGATTTTAGTAGATACTTCTGTTTGGATTGAATTTTTCAGAGGAAAAGAACCTTATTTTTCTAAATTAACAGGACTTATTGAAGCTTCCGAAGTCATAGCCCATGAAGTTGTTTTTGGAGAAATTTTACAAGGTTGCAAAAATAAAACTGAGCATGAGTTCGTTTTAGATTATTGGGAAAATTTAAATAATGTTTTCTCTAATGGGGCTTTCATTAAAGCCGGAAGTCTCTCTTTTGAAAAAAAACATTTTGGATATGGTATCGGAATTATTGATTCAATATTAATTTACGAAACTAAAATGAGAAATTTAAAACTTTGGACTCTTGATAAAAAGATGCTAAAAGCTCTTGAGTTGCAATACATTTACCAATAACGACAAAGACTTCACCTAACAGCTCCTAGAAATATTCTCTGGCACTCACCCTGATCAGAGTCAGTGCCATCCTCCATCCTTTACAAGTCACTTCCCTTACTGATTCATCTCTACTAAAGTCTCAAAAAGAATCTTAGTCCCAAGTTCCAAATTATCAACCGTCATGTTTTCATTTTTTCCGTGCATTCCATCGATGTCTTCCGATTTCAATACTGCGGGAATAAGACCGTAAGCTTTGATTCCCACCCGTCTTAAATAGGAATTGTCTGTTTTTCCAGGAGAAAGGAAAGGGGTCACTGTACTATTTGGAAATTTATTTACAGAAACAGCCGCCAAAGTGCTAAAAAAACGTGTATTGATGGGAGATACATCTGTGGGATTGATGTCGGTAAATGTTATTTCTGCATTGTATTTGGCAGCAATGGTTTTTACCTTATTGGCAAATTCCTCAATATCAACTCCAGGAAGTGTGCGGATATCCAATCTTCCTGTTGCTTCTCCTGCTATCACATTTTCTCCACCTTCCCCTTCTGTGGTACGAAATCCGGTAATGGATTTTGTATTGGTTGTCATTGCCGTCAGGTGGCGATTGCTTCGAATGGTTCCATGTAATAAAGGTTTAATGAGTGGATTTCTTGCATTTTTTAAAAAGAAAGATTTTGGAAAAGAACTGATAGTCCCTAGTTGGTAAAAGAAAGCATCGGTTTCTTCTGTTATGCGAATTTCAGATTCGAGTTCTCTCACTTCATTAAAAAATTGAATTAAGGATAAAGCTGGATATTGTGTAGGAGGTGAGGACCCATGACCGCTAGTTCCTTTAATTTTTGCTCTTAACCAAATGTTCCCTTTTTCCGCATATTGAATGTTAAAGATAGTGGAACCAGGAATCACAATGTCTCTTGTGGCAACTCCACCTTCATTGATGGCGTATTCATATCCTTCAAAAACTTGTTTTTGTTTTGAAGTCATATACTTTCCACCTAACTCGGAACCGGATTCTTCATCGGCCAAAGCCAAATACATAATTTTTCTAGTTCTTGGAATTCCCGATCGTTTGATTTCCAGAAAGGCGAGTAATTCCATAACTGCCATTCCTTTCATATCAATGGCCCCTCGTCCCCAAACTCTGCCTTCGCTTACATTACCGGATAGAGGTGCCATTTTCCATTCGCGAGAATCAAATTCGACTGTATCCAAATGATTGGCGAGGATGATCCCTGGTTCCGGATTGGGAACTGTAGCAGGTAATTCCGCAATTAAGTTTGGTCTTGTGGGGTGTTTGGGATCAAAAACAAATCGAGAAGGAATTCCTTCTTTTGTGAGGACGGCTTGGATGTACTTGGCCACTTGGATTTCGTTTCCACGCACAGAAGGGATCTTCAATAGATCGGACAAAAGTTTGACGGCTTCGGTTCTACGCGCATCCCAGTTGACTTTCGGGTAAGATTGTTTCAGTTCGGCATACTTAACTTTTTGACCAAACGAACATTGTAAAAAGAAACTAATTCCCATTAAAACCGAAATGCAAAATTTCATGAAGCTTTTCCCCTTCTTTCGGAAAAAGAGAATCATGGATTTCTAAACTTGAAAGAAAAAACTAACTTAAATTTTCCGTAAAACCAATCTTACAATGGAGGCCTTTCCTCTATGGAACGGACTTTCATTCAGTTCAATTTCCAAGGCTTCTTCGTATTCAACATTCATTTCCGAAAAATCCATCCGCAAATCTTTTAAATGGTAAAGCATATCAGGATCTTTCGGACCACCTGATGTATATTGTAATTGGTCAGGAGAAAAAGCTTCCAATAACAAGATACCACCTGGTTTTAATGTACGAACACAATTCCTATGAATGGTAGTGCGAATGGATTTGTGAAAATGACAGTAGATTAATGCGACCATATCCATTTGGTCGGGTGCATAAGGATAATTCAAAGCATCTGAAATTTCATAATGAAAACTTACGTTTTTTTCTTTTGCAAGAGCTGTAGCTTTTTCTTTTCCAGATTCTGACTGGTCAAAGGCAAAAACATCCCAACCAAGGCCTGCAGCAAAAACAGCATTTCGTCCTTCCCCTTCGCATGGAAAAAGGATTCTTCCTTTTTTTAAATTTGGTAACCGAGTACGTAAAAAATCGTTTGGATCTTTGCCATAGACATATTCTTCGCTCGCATAACGTTCATTCCAGAATGATTTTGAATACATACTGACCTGCTATTTGAATTTTTTGGTTAGACCAGCATATACTAAATTTTAGGAATCAGAAATCCTTTTTCAATAGAAATGAATTAAATCTTCGGCGGATTCCCTGGGTGTATGAAACCTGTTAAGTTCTGAATCTGGATTCGGATACCCAATGCTCAATCCCAAAATCACTTTTTATCTAAAGAAATCCAAATTCATTAGGTTTTATAAAGGCCAAGGTGCGAATTCTTTAGAGAGTAACAAGGAAATTCCAACTTTATGGGTGTGGGATGGCAAATTTTTGAGCGCAAATGACTACAAATGACTTGGAAATTTGGAAAGAAATTGAAGAAATTACCAACAGGAATATCGATTGTTTAGCAGAGTATCTGGAAGAGTCGGTTGGGAACGGTCACTTAAATTCTAAAGTTGATTGTCGACTACTCGCCAAACAATTATTTTATGTTTATGAGGGGGTTTTGCAAGGTTTCCGTTTGCTTGATGATAAAAGATCATTGGATGAACTTTATCGTATTGCAGAATGTTTAATTCCAAATCCTAAATGAAACAATATTGGTTACAATTATTCAGCTTTCTTCTAACTTTTGTTTGGGTTTTGCCAAGTTATGCAGAAGGCAATATAGAAGTTATATTTCAAATTGTAAAATCCAATTCCGGAAAACCAGTAAACAACGCCGTGGTCATTTCTAAAAAAGGGAAGACTAGTGCCATATCTAACGAGGAAGGTATCGCCAAACTTCGATTTCCCGAACCTGGATATTATGAAATCAAAATTTCGACCGCTGATAAAACAGAATCAGTGTTTCGCGAAGTCCGGTTTAAAGGCCAAGTAATCCTTGTCACCATATCCGAATCCAACTTAGCAGGAATTTTGGTGAGTGGGGAGAGGGATAAAACTCCGCTTTCTCGGTATGGACTTGTTCAAGATGAAATCAAACGCCTTCCTGGAGTTTCCGGTGATTCCTTGAAAGCACTACAAACGGTTCCTGGTGTTGTGATTGGGGCCCCCGTAGGAATTTTACCATCTGTATTTACAAACATTGGATCTAATTTACTCACTGGAAATCCTTATAGCAATAGTGAAAGAGGGGACCTATCTTTACGAGGGGGCGGTACAAGACAAAATCAATATTACTTTGATGGATTTCCTCTTCCTTATCCCTTTCATTTAGGAAACCAATCTTCTGTTTTAAATAATAACCTAATTAAGTCTTTTGATGTATTTTCAGGAGCATTTCCAGCTAAATATGGTTATGCGACTGGAGGAATTATTGCCATTGAAGGTACAGATCGGGTGGATGAAAATAAAACTGTCATCAATACCAATTTGTTTTTATCAGATGTTTATAACCAATCCAAAATTCTACCAGGACTTGCCATGATCAGTTCTGGCCGCAAAAATTATCCTAACGTAGTTTTATTGCAAGCCTATCCCCAAGGAATTCCTGAAGATGCAAAATTTGCTGAATACCAAGACTACCAATGGAAACTCATTTGGGATATTAACACTGAACATAGATTGACAGTACAAACTTTTGGAACTAGAGATCGCCAAGCCTATACAAAGGCCCAAGCAGATTTAGAACGGGGAGGAGGAGACCCAAGACCACCTACAGGACTCGATCGTATGTTCCGAACCGATGCGATTCGTTATGTTTGGAAAGGAAAAACCTTTCGAAATACTTTATCTTATTCACGAACATCTTTTAACGAATTTTTTGAACTTCGTTTTACCAATCCACTGACGGCCGAAAATATTTTTGGATTACAGAACAGAACCACTGATTCTATTACTTATGTGCATAATGCTTTCGAATGGGAACTTTGGGAGGAACATCTCAAACTCGAAGCGGGAGTGCAGGGTCGCTTCCGAGAGACAACTCTTAAGGGAGAAAATATTTCTTCTTATAACCGCTTATTTTATAATATATTCAATGATCTTTTGAATTCGAATGCAGCGTTTCGATCGGTGATTGATGGAGATAGAATTCGTTATCGGGAAAAATCTGCCTATGCAGAACTTCCTTTTAAATATGCAGGTTTTCGCCTAACACCAGGAGCACGAGTTGACAATTATTCAGGTAGTAATGAAACTAATTTGGCTCCCAGGATCACGGGTGGTTATCTTTTTGAATCCACAAAAACAGGGATTATGGCGGGACATGGAATTCATTATAATGCACCAGTATCCATTGAAGCAATCTCTCCCAAGTCAGGAAATCCTAATTTGTTTATGGAAAGAGCCGAACACAATTCAATAGGTGTGAGCCAAGAATTTGCAAATCATTGGCAAATTAAAATAGAAGGTTTTCGTAATATCTTTCAAAACATCATTGTTCCTGATGCCTATATTGTAGATCCGTATGCTCTCAATAATGATGTTAGGGTCTTTGTAAATGAAACGGCAAAGGTACTCGCAAATCCGATCACTCCCAAAAATCTCAACTATTCCAATGCAGGTTATGGACATTCAGAAGGTGTAGAAATTTTTATCAAAAAAACAAAAGATCCAAGAGAACAATCAGGGCTTTTTGGATGGATCTCCTACACAAACTCTATCACCAAACGAATCAATAACCAATCCAGGTTGAATAGTGATGAATCTCGAAATAGAGCCTTACTCAATAATTCAAGAACTCTTCTGGCACAAAGTAAATTGGGAACTAATTACATCAATTATTACGATGATAACAATGTTGAAGTCATTTACAATAATGACAAAGAACAACTTTATGATTTGGACAGAACTCATATTTTAAATATTGTATTTGGTTATAAGTTCAATCCAGAATGGATGGTGGGTGGAAGGTTTCGGTATTTTTCAGGAACACCTTACACTCCCATCACAAGTGCTACTCAAGCAAACCAAGCTGCCACTTTTGGTTTGAATTTATATTTTCCAAATTATTCTGGAAATTATAACAGCGATCGATTTCTACCTTTCCACCAATTTGATTTGCGGATCGATCGAATTGAAAATTATTCTTGGGGTTATGTGAACACTTACATTGAATTTGTAAATTTTTACGGCAGAAGAAACCAAGCTGGTTTTGATTTTGATAATACCAAAAACTTCCAAAGAAATCAGAATCCTGCCCCTACTTATGATACAGTCAACTCTCCTTATATTGTATCTCAAACACCTAACGGTAAAATGGCGATCATTCCTCTTGTGAATATAGGTATAGAGGTAAGATTTTGAAAAGAATCGCGGTTAGTTTGTATTTGGTTCTTTTTTTTACCTCTTGTTTTGAAAATGGGAGCGAAAAAGAGAAAAATGAGAAAAACAAACAAACTTTGTTTCTGACTACATTGTATTTGGTCAGACAATCGGGAAATTGTATTAAAACAGATACAACACTTACTACTAACAACCAATTCTGTAGCAGGCGACCATTGGGAGTTTGTTCTGTAAACCAACTTGTTTTCACACAAAGTGAATTGAATGTTATGTTCAATGAAATGAGAACCATTCAAAATAGGACTACTGACTGCCAGGAATCCATCTTCCAATCAGGGATCTTGGCTTTAAAAGCGACCACAGACACTGAGATAGAGAATTTAAAATCAAAGTATACATTCCGGGTGGTGGATTCTTGTGAGTTAGAAGGATTCCAAACTTCTACAAATGTTAGATTGGCAAATTTTTCTGAGATCCAATGGTTAGAGTCTGTGCGTGGAAAAATCGCCAAAGCTGCAAAAACCATCGCAAACAACGGGTTTCTACCCCAAGGGAATCGTGATCGAGCTAACAGCTGTTTGAATTTAGAGTTTAAGGATTGGGAAAAAGACCTAACACAAGGAAATATTGAAAATAAAATCCTAGTCGAAATCACTCCTCCATAAATCTAAAATCCGCTTTCCTTAACCTCGCCATCTTTCATTTTGTCTTTAATCCAAAGGAAATTGAATTTTATGACTTTGAATCGATACAGCCGCACTCTTACCCAAGATGAATCCCTTCCAGCTTCCCAAGCCATGATCATTGGATCGGGAGTTCCTTATGAAGATCTGAATAAACCATTCATAGGAATTGGAAGTACAGGATTTGATGGAAATCCGTGTAACATGCACTTAACCACACTTTCTGCCTTACAGAAAAAAAGTGTAATAGATACAAAACAAATGGTTGGTTTACTCTTTAACACAATTGGTGTGAGCGATGGAATTACCAACGGAAATGATGGAATGCGTTTTTCCTTACCATCCAGAGAAATCATAGCCGACTCCATTGAAACGATTGCTGGTGCTCATTATTATGACGGACTGCTTTTTACAGCTGGTTGCGATAAAAATATGCCAGGGGCCATTATGGCAATGGCAAGACTCAACCGTCCATCCATCATGGTCTATGGCGGAACCATCAACGGTGGTAACTACAAAGGGGAAAAATTAAATATTGTTTCAGCCTTTGAAGCTTACGGAAAAAAAATAAACGGCAAAATCACAGAAGATGATTTTAAAGAAGTGATTAAAAATTCCTGCCCGGGCCCTGGAGCTTGCGGTGGAATGTATACTGCCAACACAATGGCAACTGCCATAGAAGTTATGGGAATGAGTTTGCCTTATAGTTCTTCCTCTCCTGCACGTAGCGAAGAAAAAAAGAAAGAGTGTATGAATATAGGAAAGTATATTTATAATCTTTTAGAAAAGGATATCAAACCTTCTGATATCATCACTCCTAAATCGATTTTAAATGCACTTCGTGTAGTCACCATTCTTGGTGGTTCGACTAACGCTGCCTTACATATGATTGCAATTGCAAGAACAATGGGAATCCCACTCGATTTGGAACAAATTCAAAAAGTAACTGATACCACTCCGCTTCTAGCAGATATGAAACCAAGTGGAAAGTATCTTATGGAAGACCTTCATGCCATTGGAGGAACTCCTGCCATCATGAAATTTATGTTACGCGAAGGTTTACTTGATGGTTCTTGTTTGACGGTTACTGGAAAAACCATTGCAGAAAACTTAGAAGGTTTACCTGATCTTCCGAGTGACCAGGACTTACTTCGACCTGTCAGTAACCCTATCAAAAAAGAGGGCCATATCCAAGTGCTCTATGGCAATATTGCCAAAAAAGGAGCAGTGGCCAAAATCACAGGACATGAAGGCGAGATGTTTGAAGGCAAAGCGATCTGTTTTGATTCGGAAGTCGAAGCTAATGCTGGAATTCGCGATGGTAAAGTAAAACCAGGACATGTGGTTGTGATTCGTTATGTAGGCCCCAAAGGCGGTCCAGGAATGCCTGAGATGTTAAAACCAACTTCTGCTATCATTGGAGCGGGTCTTGGTGATAACGTGGCACTCATTACCGACGGAAGGTTCTCTGGGGGAAGCCATGGATTTGTAGTAGGTCATATCACCCCTGAAGCAATGGAAGGAGGGGAAATTGCCCTTGTCCAAGATGGGGATAAAATTCTCATTGATGCTCGCACCAACAAACTAGAGGTAATCGTTTCTTCAGAAGAAATGGAAAAAAGAAGAGCGGCTTGGAAAAAACCGCCTTACAGGATCACCACTGGGTATCTTTGGAAGTACATTCAAATGGTAAAAGATGCAAGTACTGGTTGTTTGACAGACCGATAAACTTTCCCTTTCACTCGCAACGGAAATTCCCTCTCAATTTAAAATTTAGTGGGAATTTCTTCTTTTCCATCCGCATGTCTAGCAAATCTTCCTTTTCCGACATGAACTGGATCATAAGAATCCCAAGGCCATCCACCAAATTGTGTTTTGCGATAGTCGTCAAACGCCTGTTGTATTTCTTCTTGTTTGTTCATCACAAAAGGTCCATATTGAATCACTGGTTCTGCAATGGGTTTTCCTTCCAAAATCAAAATGCGAGCCGATTCCGATCCGTTTTTTAATACTGAAGAAACATCGGACTTTAGATTGTACATATGTTTTCCTGGTACCACCACTTCATCGATGACAAGGCCTTCACCTCGGAAGTAATACAGATTTCTATTGTTACCTTCTGAACTTCCAGGAAGAACAAAACTGACACCAGGATCTAAATCTAAAATATAAATTCCCACTTCATTTTTCGGATCTCCTGCCCAGGAATCGGGAGGTGGGTCCAGCGGTTTTTCGCCAAACAAAGATCCTGCGACCGTTTTAATTTTTACTTTTTTACCAGCGGTATCAGAAACTACTTTAACAGGAATATCTTCATTCCAAAACATTTTGAAATGAGGATCTACAAATTTATTTTTAGCAGGAAGATTTAACCAAATTTGAAATAACTCCAAAGTATTCTCACTAGATTCTTCCACTAAAGGAAACATTTCGGAATGTTGGATACCGGAACCAGCTGTCATCCATTGTACGTCCCCATCTCCATACCTTCCGGCAGCTCCTTGGGAATCAGCATGGTCAACCAGACCTCTTTGAACAACTGTCACGGTTTCAAATCCGCGATGTGGATGTCCTGGAAATCCAGGAATGGTTTCACCGTGGTACATTCTCCATCCATCTTTGCCGGCAAAGTCTTGGCCAATTTGTCTACCTTGTAAGGAGGCATCAGGGCCAAACTTTCCATTGCCTTTAGGATAAAAATCTTCGTGGTGAACACAAAACAAAAAGGGATCCAATGTTGGCCATTGAAAGTCTAGTTTTTGTGCATATAAAATCGATTTATGATTCATCTAATTGTCCTGTTTCACGAATTGTATCGTTACTAATAAGACAGCAGATAAGATTCAAAAGTTTTTTACAATAGAAACATTCGCACCAAAGGAACCAAATTCTTTGGAACTTTGGGAAGAATTTATGTTGGAAACGGAACTAAGCTCAACGGGTGTTTTCCCAGGTCCCCAATTGTATCCGCTCACTTCCGAAATACTAAAAGAAGATATTTGGTAAAAACCTCCGTACTTTAAACCGAAGGTCTCGAAAAATTTCCAAACAAGTCCTAATTCATAAGTTAGGGAAGCACCACCGAGTCCACGCGACAATCCTTCCTTGGATTGAAACATGGTTAGATCTGTTTTATTTACAGGTGTACTAAACATCAATTGATTGTTTGCTGTATTGGTATTTGCAAAACTAGCTGCAACCCTTGCCGAATTTAAGATACTAGAAACAGACTGAGGACCACCTTCCGAAGGTGTTTGTAAAAATTCTCCCGCCAGTTCTAACACTTTAAGTCTCGAAGTTAATGATGATCCTGATTTTTTGGAAGTATCTTGATTAGTTTCTGGTTTATTCGTTTGACTTTGTGCAAAAAGAGGAAAGGCAAATACGAAAAAATATAGAAATATTTTTTTTCCAAAGTGGATCATATAAGATTATATACGAATGATATAAAATTGATTCGTTGGAAAAAATATATTCTTCTGTTCAGGTAGAAATTATTGATTAGTAGATTGTGTTTTATCCTAAATTAAAATAAAAAGTAGAACCGATTCCAGGTTCGCTTTCGACCCATATATTGCCTTTATGTTTATCTATAAATTCTTTACATAGGATGAGTCCAAGTCCTGTTCCAGATTCCTCTGCAGTACCTTTCGTCGAAAATTTTTTATCCAACCGGAAAAGATTTTCTATTTGTTCCTTTTCCATTCCAATGCCAGTGTCTTTTATAAAAAAAATAGTGGAATTCGTTGGTGAAGTTGTATTCAATACATCATATTTTAATTTTTCATTTGTAAGTTCATTTGAATCAAATTCTAAAACACCTACAGTGACTTCCGAATTTACATTACTATATTTAATAGCATTGGAAATTAAATTTCTTAATACAGTTTCAATCATATATAAATCACCAAAAATTTTCTTATCTTTTGGTACTTGATTTGATATGGTTACATGTTTTTTGTTAGCGGAAAGATTTAATAATCCAACCACTCTTTGGATGAGATCGAATAATTGAATTGATGTTGGCTGGTAAACAATATTACCACTTTGTGATCTGGCCCAATCAAGTAAATTTTCCAGTAAAGAATATACTAAGTCCGAAGATTCTACCAACATCTTTAAATAAGTAGTCCTTTCCGCTTCAGAAAACTGAAGAACTTTATCACTTAAAATTTTGGTAAACTCCCTTTGATTTCCTAAAGGTCCGCGTAAATCGTGAGCTATAATCGAAAAGAATTTATCTTTTGATTCGTTGAGTTCTGCTAAACGGATAGCCGATTGTTTAAGATTTTCTTCTGATAGTTTTCGTTCAGTGATGTCTCTTATGATGGCGCAATTATACTGTTTCCCTTCGTATTCCACTAAGTTTACAGTTACTTCAATTGGGACTGGAGTTCCATCTTTTCTTTTATTAATAGTTTCGATAGTAAAAGTTTTACGATCTAAAATTTCTTGCCAGTGGATATTCCAACGTTCCGAACTAAATAGCGGATCTACTTGGAACATTTGCATGGAAAGTAATTCTTCCTTTGTATATCCATAATTTGTGCAAGCGGCTTCATTTACAAAAACATAGTTTCCATCTTCATCTAACCAAACGATCGCTTCGGAAATGGTATCAATAGAAAACTGCGTGAATTGGAGAGTATGAATCAGATCCGATTGTTTATTGGCAATATCTAAATATGTTTCTTTTAGCGTTTGATTTTCTTTTTCCAAACGTTTTATATCAGCCAAAAGAGATTCGTATGTCTTTGATTTCATTGACATGGAATAATCTTAAAATCCATCTTTCGAAAAAAATGCCAAGAACTTAGTCATTGGTTCGATTGATTTAGATCAAATAGAATCGGACTTGACTTGAGTAGTTCTCCTAGATAAATCTGAACTCCCTGAAACGATATGTCTTGTTTATTTTGCCAGAAAGGATCTTCCCGTTTTTCCCGATTAGAACCTGTCCAGGACGAAAGGCAAACCCATACATTTCCTACGGATGACATTGTGGGAAATTCGCTAAATCCGTTTTCTGAAATATATGAATGTAAAGACTGTCTCAGCATTTGGTGGATCCGAACACGTGGGACAGGTGATCCAAGATCCACCTATCCCGAGTTTTATGAACAGACGGCCGAACGAATTGATGATCACCGTTCTGATTTGATTCGGAATCCATCAATTTCAGGAATCCTTTCCAATCTGGAATCAGCATACCCTTACCACTTTTTTGAAGAAGTCCTCGAGATTCTAAAAGACTCGAATTCAGAAGAACTAAAAACATTCTACTACCAGAGAAATCCTAATTTACCAACTAACGTGAAGAGGTGGCTTCTCCAATGGTTTCAAAAAGATTATCCCGAAGAATTTCAAATTATTCAAAACCAAGGATTTCCAACGGAGGCCAATTTACTTTTTATATTGGAGGAGGAAGAATTTATACTTGTTTCAGAATTTATAACTAAGGACCAATTTGTTTTTATTACTTCAAAAAAAGATAATTACTTTTTGCAGTCATACGACTTAACCAATCAAAAAATCCTTTGGAAAATTTCGATTCGTAGACCCTTTCTGGAAGGTCTTTCGATACCGACTCTTTTTTACCAATCTGGATACCTTTGTTCCTACCAAGGTTTCCAAAAAGGTTCCGAATATTATTCAAAACTAAATAGACCAGATACACTTTGTATTTATGACTTATTTGGGAATCAGATTGTATCCATCCAACTTGCTTTTAAATGTTATGAAATTCTTTCTACAGAGGAACGTGATATTTCCGAAAATAGAATTTCGCATAATTTTTGTTTTACGATAATAGAAAATAAATTATACCTTCCACACCAATCTCAGATTCAAGTTTATGATTTAAATTCAGGAAAATTGACCCAAACGATAAAAATGCCAACAGGTGAATTTTTTTCAGGAAGGGCATTCCAAACAGAATCGGGAAATATCCTTTTTCATACTTTAAAAGGAATTCTGGGAATCAATGTTTCTGGTGAAATTATCTTTCAATACCTTTCCCCTTACCACCCCGTTTTCATCGATTCACAGTTTCAATTTTACTATTATTATGCCATCGTGGAATCGGCAAATACTGGTGAGAAAAAAACATTCAAAAATACAACCGAATTTGGTATTTCTTTGGTTAGGGAGTTATCTTCATTACCTGTCGAATTTCCAGGAGGAATTTATTTATCCTTTTCTTTGGATGGATCCTTACTTTTAAATTCCAACTTGGAAATCATAAAGTCTTTCCCCTTCACAACCACCGATACACTTGGACCTCATTCTTTTGGAGTTACAAAAACGCCTGTCATTACAACCGAAGATAGAATCATTATCACAAATGATTTTTCTGGTATCTATATGATCGATTTTTGGGGAAATGTATTATTAGAAAAGCCAATCCAATCAGAAGTATTATCTGTTTTTACTTTCGATGGAAAACACGGGGTAGTTCTTCTTTCCTTTCATGATGCTTATATTGATAAAGACCAAACAGAACTTTTATTGTTATCCCCAAAGGGAGAAATCATCACACAAAAAATACTTCCTGGGCCAAAAGGATTGTCGGTGAGTTTTGATGGACATTGTATTTTCTCCGATCAAAATCAAATGTTTGTAATTGATTTATTGAATGCGGAAAATTGAAATTCGATGAGTGGGAAAAATATTGGATCTATTCCTTTTCTAGTTGGACTTATTTTATTTTTTGGATATTCCGAAATTTATGCAGAAGAGTCCATAGTTGAAAGAATCAACATTCAAAATATAGATCAATCGCCAATCTATCTCGCAAAATCGATATTAGTTTTTGAAGATCCTTCCAACCGTTTGGATTTTGATTCGATTCTTACAAAAAACTTGGAAAATCAATTTATAAAAGTTCCCTCCTCAAACGAAGCTTTTAACTTTTCCTATTCAAAATCTACGTATTGGTTACGAATCCAATTAGAAAATAAGGACCTATCAGCCAAAGAAGTAACATTCGTCATTTCATATCCAAGGTTAAAAACTTTGGATTTTTATTTTCAAAGTTCCAAAGAAATGAAAAAGATAAAATCGGGATATTCAGTTCCGATGTCGGAACGTCCTTACCAAAGTCGCTTTTTTGTATTTCCTATTTTGTTCCCTGAGAGTACAGAAGCCACGGTGTATCTGAAAGTGGAATCTCCGAATTCTATAAACATACCGATTCAACTATGGAATAGGGATTTGTATGATAGACACGAAATCAACGACCATGTGATCCAAGCATTGTATTTTGGAATTGCTTTGGCTATGGTTCTTTTTAATTTATTTTTATTTTTTATTCTAAAAGATTCAAATTATTTTTTATATGTTTTAGTAGTTTTAAGCACAGCTTTTACGATCGCTTCGCATAACGGTATATCGTCGGAATATTTTTGGCCAAACTCCCCTTGGATGGACCAATATTTCGTGAATTTTTTTATCTCCATTGTTTTGGTTTTGTTTTTGATTTTTATGCGAAAGTTATTAAATACCAAACAATTCATTCCTAAATTGGACCGAGTCAGCTTGGCATTTATTATTTTGCAAATAGTTTTAGCAATTTGTTATATCTTATCTTTTGAATCATTTGTGAAAATTTTAGTACTCAGTCATACATTAACTTCCTTTTGGATTTTATTAATTGGAATCGTATGTTCTTATAAAAAAGAAAGAATTGCTTATTTTTTTCTTTTAGCATTTTCTTTTTTATTCTTAGCTTTGATCGTTTCCACGATGCGAGCTTTAGGTTTAATACCTACCAATTCTTTTACAATCGATGGCCCACAATACGGATCTGCGGCGGAAATGATTTTATTAGCATTTGCTTTAGCAGATCGATACAATTCAATCCTAAAAGAAAAGGAAGCTGCCGAAGCACAAATTAAATCGAACTTAGAAAAATCTAATTTAGATTTGGAAGAAAAGGTAAAGGAACGTACGGATAAGTTAAACCGAAACTTAAATGCAATGAAAAGGGATCTCTTTGTGGCAAGAAAAATTCAAGAGAATTCTCTAATGACCGATTCCAAACTCATCAAGGAATTAAATCTTGAATATCGTTATCTTCCAGTATCCGAAGTGGGTGGAGATTTTTTTGACATAGTACTTTTAAAAGAATCCAAATATAGAATTCTCATTGCAGATGCCACTGGTCACGGAGTCCAAGCAGCGATGATCACAATGGCGATTAAAGGTTTATACGATAATATCAAAACTTTTGAATTACCTCCTTCGAAAGTGATGGAAATTTTTAATGAAGAGTTTATGGATAACTTCGTTTCATTGAATAGCCTTCTCACTGCAATGATCATAGACATAGATCTCAGGGAGAAAAAAATTCATTTTGCTTCTGCTGGCCATCCCGCTGCGGTTCTTTTGCAAAAGGACCAAATGTTATTGTTATCGAAAACTGGGAGGATGATTGGGCTTAAAAAACAGAGCCATTATGAACTTTCCGAACTTTCCTTCGAACCAAAGGATCGGTTGTTTATATTCACCGATGGCGTTTTTGAGGCCTTTAACGCAAAAGAGGAGGAATTTGGCGAAGAATCACTTTACCACCTTTTCCAAAACAGCCGAAACTTAAACCTAGCAGCGGTCGAGGACCACCTCATAAAAACACTACAAAGTTTTCTAAATGGTCAGGATCGACAGGACGATTTAACCATCCTTGGAGTTGATTTTTGATTTTTTTTAAAAATTAGTTTAATATTAAATAAATATAACATCAAATGATTTCATGTTGTAGTCTATTCTTCAACAGTAAATTAAATTGGAGAACCTTGTGAAATCATTATTTTCAGAAGCGAAGTTAGGAAATCTTACCTTAAAAAATAAAGTGGTGATGGCACCCATGACCCGTTCCCGATCCATTGGGAATGTACCAGGTGATCTTGTTGCTACTTATTACGAACAGAGAGCAGAAGCGGGACTGATCATTACAGAAGGAACTTCTCCTTCTCCGAATGGTCTTGGTTATGCGAGAATTCCTGGAATTTTTTCAGAAGAACAAACAAAAGCTTGGAAAAAAGTAACAGACAAAGTTCATGCAAAAGGTAGTAAAATTTTTGTTCAACTAATGCACACTGGCCGTATTGGACATGAATTAAATTTACCAAACGGTGCAAAAGTCCTTGGACCATCGGCAATCCTTGCCAAAGGACAAATGTGGACAGATGCCGATGGAATGAAAGACCATCCTACACCAAAGGAAATGTCAAAAGAAGAACTCAATCAAACTTTAGAAGAATTTGTAAACGCATCCAAAAATGCAATCAAAGCAGGTTTTGATGGTGTTGAATTACATGCTGCTAACGGATATTTGTTGGAGCAGTTTTTACATCCTTCTTCTAACCAAAGAACTGATGAATACGGCGGTTCTATCGAAAACCGAATTCGATTTATTATTGAAGTGGCGAAAGCAGTTAGCACCGCAATAGGCAAAGACAAAACGGCTATTCGTTTATCTCCTTATGGCGCTTTCAACGATCTGTTTCCATTTCCCGAAACTCATGAAGAATATTCATTGTTAGCTGAAAAGCTTAACGAAATTGGTATTGTGTATGTTCATTTGGTAGACCATTCCTCAATGGGTGCACCAACAGTAGAACCAGAAACAGTTAAAAATATCAGAAACGCATTTAAAGGAACTCTCATTCTGAGTGGTGGTTATGACCTGGATCGTGCGGAAAAAGATTTAACTTCAGGGAATGCCGATCTTGTTGCATTTGGAAAACCATTCCTTGGCAATCCAGACCTTGTCACTAGGTTCCAAAAAAACATTCCGTTAGTTTCTTTTGACCAAACAACTCTATATACTCCTGGTGAAAAAGGGTATACTGATTATCCAAAAGCAAGCTAACAATGATTAGGAAAATTTTATGTAACAAACTTCTTTTTGTGCCTCAAATTTTACTAATTTAAGAATGGTTCAGTAACAATGACCGGGCTCCTCCGGGGTCCGCTCTCGCTCCCGTCACCTACCATCTAACGCTGGTAGGTGACCTAGCCCTCCAGATCCCTGGCACGGGCTAATTCCTTCAGAAAAATCTCCAATATCTTTGCCATTTGTCAAAGGCAGTGATTAGATTCGGAAAAGAAATGATTTTGATCCAAATTCTTTTCTAGCCTGCTCCGTTATATTGAATTTTTTATCTACTATGTCAAACACACCCATCCAACAAGAAACCAGCAAAGTCCATAGAGAAGTCATTGGTGCTAACGAAAAGTATGCATCGGAATTTGGGAAAAAAGGGGAATTGGCTCTTCCTCCTGCCAGAAGTTTTACCATCCTAACCTGCATGGACGCAAGACTTGATCCTGCTAAGTACGCAGGTTTGGCAGAAGGGGATGCACATGTCATTCGTAACGCCGGTGGTCGCGCCAGTGATGATGCCATTCGTTCGCTTGTGATTTCCTATAAGCTACTCGGAACCAAAGAATTTTTTGTAATCCACCACTCCGATTGTGGGATGCAACTTTTCACTGATCCAATCATTCGTAACCTTCTATCTAAAAGTTTAAAAACAGCAACGATTGATTCGAACGGTTGGCGTAATGTAGAAGAATCGGGAGGTTCGGAAGAAGCGAAGTTCATTCCTTTTTTAACCTTTGATCATTTAGAACAGAGTGTGATCGATGATGTAAAAAGAATTCGAAACCATCCATTGATTCCCAAAGACATTCCTGTGTATGGATATTATTATGATGTAAAAACAGGGAAACTCGTGGAAGTTCCGGAAGCCACAAAGCTTGGGCGAGCGGTAGCATTATAAACTCAGAGTTCTTACTAAATTAAATCTCCAGGACATTCCACCTAACTACCTTTTGGTTGGAATGTCTTTATATTCTCCACTTCTTACTATCCAACCTCATTGTTGATAAAAAAACCCTAATCACGAACTCTTTCTCGAGTTGTAAAATTTTGAAATATGAACTTTTCAGAAATTTTTTCTGAGTTTTGGCGATTTGGATTTCTGAATTCGAAGGATTATGGTAGAAGGGCTGCATTGGGAGGCGGGTTCAGTTCCCCACCCTCAAATCGGGCGGGGATACTAATATTCGCCGATTCGAACTTTCCTAGCAAACCACACACCAATTCCCCTTGACAAGATCCTGGTCCTTAACCAATTTAACCAAAAGGTTAATTAGCTATATGGTTAAATTGAAGGATACTGAGGAAACACTCAATGCTACATTTCAGGCATTGGCAGATCCTACACGGCGAAAGATATTGATGCAATTGGTTTCAGGAGAGGCAACAGTCCTTCAGCTGGCAGAACCTTTCGAGATGAGTCTTCCTGGAATTTCCAAACACCTCAAAGTTTTAGAAAAAGCTGGACTCATTGAAAAAACCAAAACAGCCCAATTTCGCCCGTGTCGTTTGAAGGTTGAGGCATTGCAAGAAGCTAACCAATGGTTGGAACAATACAAACAATTATGGGAAGAACGATTCGATCGTTTAGATGCCTATTTAACAGGACTACAAAAACAACAACAGGAAAAAACTAACAATGTTTAAATCAGATCCAATTTTAACTCTAGAAGAAAATATCGTGCGCATTGAAAGACTATTTGATGCTCCCATTCAACTTGTTTGGGAAGTATGGACAAACCCTTTACACATTGGAAAGTGGTGGGGCCCAAAAGGATTTACAAACCCTACTGTGGAATTTGATTTTAAAGTTGGCGGATCATATCGAATTGTTATGCGATCACCAGATGGAGTCGATTATCCAGTTAAAGGACATTTTTTAGAAATTACACCTTTTCAAAGTTTTGTGATTAGTGATTTAGTAGATGAACATCCGGACGAATGGGTAAAAGAAGTTCAAAAAATGGCGGGAATCACTGGTGATAGAGAAATATTAAACTCAAAATTAAGAGTTCTCTTCGAGGAAGTTGGCGAAAAAACAAAAGTTGTTCTTATTACAGAATTTGCTAATAACCAAATACGCGACGGTTTTGCCAATTCAGGAATGAAAGAAGGTTGGTCACAAAGTTTCGAGAAATTGGAGGAAAATGCACTACCAAAATCTAACCAAATTTGTATCGAGAAAAAATTGAACCATCCGCAACATATAGTTTTTAAAGCATTCTCCGATCCTCTAACAATAAGTAATTGGTGGGGTCCAAATGGTTTTAAAACAACAACAAAAACTATGGACTTTAAAGTAGGAGGACAATGGGTTTTTACTATGGATGGACCCGATGGTACGATTTGGCCAAATACAATTGAATATAAAGAAATTAGAGAATACGACTATTTGGAATATCTACATGGGTCCGGAGATAAAAATAAAAATGATGATTTTCTGGTAATCATAAATCTAATTTCCATCGATAAGAACCAAACATTAGTAAAGATGCAAATGACTTTTTCTGATACAAACGTTCGAAATGCGAAGTTAAGAATTGGTGCGATAGAAGGTGGAAAACAAACACTTTCAAGACTTAACCAATATTTGGAGAAATAAAATGAATTCAATTAAAAGAAGTCGAATACTCATTTGTTTCATTGGAAAATTTTTTACTCAGGGGAAAACTTCAAATGACAAGCGCTAGTTTATGGGAAGATTTAAAAAAAGCACTAGCTGGTTCGGAAGAGGACTATACAGAAGTTAGTATACGAAAGGCAGTCTTTTTACTTTCAGTTCCAATGGTTTTGGAGCTAGTATTAGAATCGGTATTTGCTGTTGTAGATATTTATTTTGTAGGTTCTTTAGGTGCTTCCGCGATTGCAACTGTAGGACTTACTGAAACCTATTTATTCCTTTTATATTCCGTTGCAATGGGATTATCATTTTCTGTGACAGCCATAATCGCTAGGCGAATCGGTGAGAAAGAAAAAGATAAAGCGGGGGTGGCTGCCATCCAATCCATTTGGATTGCAATTATAGCCTCCATACCCTTTGCCATTGCCGGAATATTCTTTTCGAAAGAACTTCTTACCCTGATGGGTGGCGATGAGTGGGTGTTAAACGAAGGTCATCACTACATGCAATGGATGTTAGGTGGCAATATCGTAATAGTTCTCCTTTTTCTTATCAATGCAGTTTTTCGTGGGGCAGGTGATGCTGCCATATCTATGAGGGTTTTGTGGATCTCTAATGGATTAAATATTATCCTAGATCCCATTTTTATTTTTGGCTGGGGACCGATTCCTGCTTATGGAATTACAGGAGCTGCCATTGCCACTAACATCGGACGTGGGATAGGAGTCCTTTTTCAGTTATGGTTATTATTTAGAGGTGGTAAACATATTAAAATTCTCCGATCCCATCTAAAAATGGAATGGGATACCATTCGTGGAATTTTAAAAACATCACTTGGTGGAATAGGACAAATGATTGTGGGAATGACCTCCTGGATTTTTATCATGAGGATACTTTCTGAGTTTGGCAGTCAAACGGTTGCGGGAGCTACCATTGCTCTTAGAACTATGATGTTTACCATGATGCCTTCTTGGGGTATGTCCAACGCCGTTGCAACGTTAGTTGGTCAAAACTTAGGTGCAGGAAAACCGGACCGCGCCGAACAATCAGTTTGGTATACAGGTTTTTGTAATATGGGTTATTTGATTATAGTTTCCATCATCTATTACTTTTGGAGCGAAAATTTAATTTCAATTTTTACAGAAGATCCAGAAGTCATAAAAATTGGCGGAAAATGGTTACAAATAGTTTCTTATTCTTATTTTATTTATGCTTGGTGGATGGCCGCAGGACAAGCGTTTAATGGGGCAGGGGACACGATGACACCAACTAAAATCAACATTGTTTTCTTTTGGATCATTCAAATTCCCTTAGCTTATCTTTTGGGAAAATATTTTTCATTCGGCTCCACTGGAGTTTTTTGGTCCATCATGATTTCCGAATCTTCTGTAGGTGTATTTACTCTTTGGTTGTTTACTAAGGGAAATTGGAAACAAATCAAAGTTTAGTGGAGGTAAGGGAACAAATTATGAAATCAAAGATTCCAAAGTCAATTGATGAATACATTGAGAATTTTCCAAAAGAAGTGCAATTGGTCCTTCAAAAGATACGTAAAACAATCCAAAAAGAAGCACCAAATGCTACGGAAACCATAAGTTATGCAATTCCTACATTTGTACAAAATGGGAATCTATTACATTTTGCGGCATTTTCGAAACATATAGGTTTTTATGCTCTTCCTTCTGGGAATCAAGCTTTCCAGAAGGAAATTTCTCAATACAAATTTGGCAAAGGTTCGATCCAATTTCCCTTAAACGAACCTATTCCTTATTCTTTGATTAAAAAAATTGTAAAATTTCGAGTGGCTGAAAATTTAGAAAAGATTAACAAAAAAGTTTCGAAAAAGAAAACTCAAGTTCAAAAAAAAAAATCTTAATCAAATCATGACTGACGAGTTGTTATTTCTTCGATGTTACTATTTTTTATTTTGAACAAGATTAATTATTTTAAACTAATTTCTTAGGTTTATTTTAATTTATATGACTTGACCAATCAAAAAAATCAAGCCAACTGTTTTTCAGAATGAGGATCACGGTTGGAATTTGAAACAAACAGTCGGCTTTATTTATGGAACAGCAGAGTTATGTTTGCAACTAACAATATGCAGACAGATTTTCATTCGCATTATGCAGCTACACTTGCTGTTTCCTTAGAAAAAAATATTACAATCGAAACTAATTTAGGTAAGGAAGAATATAGAGTCGCACTTGTAGGTCCAAATACTTATCATCGCACGATTTCACCTGGAGTAGAAATGGTGGCACTCCTGATCGATCCAGAAACTTATGAGTTTGGATCCATTTCCCAATCAGTAGCATCTGGCGAAGTGAAAAGGTTAGAGGTGCAAAAATTTTTACCTTTAATTCACTCTCTTTGGTCATTGTATTATGGAGACCTAGAAGATAGTGAAGCGACTCAACTTCAATTAAATTTGCTTCGAACGGTTTATCCTTTTGAAAAATTAAATCCTACTATGGATCCAAGAATTGAAACAATTGCAAAAAGAATTCGATTGGAAATTCCGAATAGCATTCGAATGAAAGAAATAGGTAAAGATTTTTCAATTTCAGAAGATAGATTGATACGTTTGTTCAAAGAGAATCTTGGAATTCCGTTACGAAGATATCTGTTATGGGTTCGTATATTACGAGCAGTCAAAGAATTGAAAGCAGGAAAAAATCTCACCGAAGCTGCACATGAAGCAGGTTTTTCCGACTCTGCACATTTTTCGAGGACATTCAAAGAAAATTTCGGATTTATTCCATCGTTATTTTTTGGACATTTAAAAACTGCGGAAGTTCGATTTTGCGAACCTGAAGAAAATTACTAATAAATCTTAAAAATACCGGAATCATTCAAGCACAGTTTTTTAGATTTTGTTATCCTCTTCTTTCTAAGAAGGAAATGAGAAACTGATGCCCCTAGCCACTGAAAGAGGATTGTTATCTAAGTTATCCTCAAAATTTTCAAAATTAAAATCGGAATCGATCAAAATTCCATCCGTGGAAGAAAAATCAGGATTTCAAAAAGCTCAAAAATTAGCCTATGAATGTGTTACTACCATTGAAAAGGAAATGAAACCTGGTTGGACCGAAAAGCAAACCGCCAAACGTATGGATGAGTTTCTGCGCGATCATGGAGTCAAAGTTTTTTTGCATAGGCCCTTTGCTTGGTTTGGTGAACATGCTAGGTTTGATGGTTACAAACGGTTCACTCAATTTCATCCAGGTAAAAAAAAGTTAATAGAAGAAGAATCCTTTATACTAGATGTATCGCCTGTTGTAGATGGTTACATTGGTGATATCGGTTACTCTTCTTCATTAATCAAAAATACAGAACTCGATAAAGGTATGGAATACTTGTTACACCTTCGAGAGGAAATCCCAAAATACTTTAATTCAAAAATGACTTCTTCAGAAATTTGGTGGAAAATAGATTCAGATGCCAAAAAATCCGGATTTGACAACATACACTCGTTATATCCTTTTGCCGTTCTTGGTCACCGTGTATATAAAGTAAACCTTCCTAACATTTCGTTCCCATTATTACCTATAAGTTTTGCTAGTTGGTTTAGTTTACAAGGATCTTATGAATTTTTATCTCACAAGGTATTACCTGAATTATTAACACCTGATCATGAAGGAAACAAAGTCGGATTATGGGCCATTGAACCACATCTTGGTCGGGGGAAAACTGGATTTAAGTTTGAAGAGATACTAGTAGTAGAAGAGGACAAAGCATATTGGTTAGACGATGATGTTCCTCATGTAAAAAAGCACCAAACAAAAAAGGCAATTTAATGAAATTTATGAAGTTACATTCAATATTTATAATCTCACTAATATTCGTTTCTTGTAATACAGGAAACATTAAAATCGGAAAGGCCTACCAACTGGGAAATGTTCCTGAATCAGTATTAAAAGTAAGTAAACCAGATCCTTTTTTAAATCATTTAATTACAACTATGCCCGAATTACCTGGGCACGATGACTTAATTTTTGACAATAAAAATCAAATTGCTTTTGCCTCTGGAATGGATGGTTGGATTTGGAAATTAGATTTTAAATCTAATACAGCATTAGCTTGGGTAAAACCTCCAGTAAATCCGGCCGGGTTACAGTTTTCAAACAAAAATAACGAATCAATTTTAGTATGCGCATCCAAACTCGGAGGTGTGAGTTATGATAAAACAAAACAAGTTGGGTTATATGAAGTAAATATTAAATCGAAAACAGTAGTTCCGATTTTATTAACATTACCTAAAACTAATCAGGAAGATTTTGAATTGGTTTATCCAGAATCAAAACGTCCTACTTTTGCATTAAAGAATTTAAATGAGGCAAACTCACGCCCCTTTTCATTGTGTAATGATCTCGCGGTTTCTTCAGATGGAAATAGAATTTATCTCTCAGAACCTTTTGAAAGAGCAGATGCGGCTATGGGAAGTGGAGCTGTTCCAGAAGCAATAGGACTTTATCCTCATGGTAAACTTTGGATGTTTGATAGAAAACAAAATACCGTATCTTTAGTTATGAGTGGGTTTACTTTTGTTGATGGAATCATCATTGCAGACCATACTAATTCAAAAGAGGAATCTGTAATCATTACTGAAACTACCAAGTTTAGAATCATCAAAGCAAATATCAGTGGCAAACAGGAAGGTACTTTTGAAGTTCTATTAGAAAATCTTCCAGGACTTGCTGATGGATTAGAACGAGATAATAAAGGAAGAATTTGGGTCGGCATCATTAAACCTAGATCTGGTCTTGTCAATTTGATTCATAACAATCCTTGGTTAAAACCACTGTTACTATCTCTTCCACAGAGAATTTTGCCTATTGCCAAAAAAACGGGAATCCTTGTTTTGAATGCCAATGGAAAAACTCCCTTATACTACTCGATGCATGATGGATCAAAAATAAAAGATATCTCTGTAGCAGTTCCAAACTTAGACTCTGTTTATTTTCCTTCCTTTGACATATCCTCAAGAGGTTTGTATACCTTACCTTTGTCTAGTATTCCGTTAGGTGACAATTCTAATGAATAAAATAGTTATCCAATCAATTATTCAAAAACAAATATTTGTTTCATTTTATATAATAGGTTTGTTTTTAATCTTATTTTCCTGCCGAACACCAGAAGAATATTTCAAAAACCAAATAAAAGAACCTATCGATTTACCTTATCATTTAGGAATAAATGCAATCAAGTCAGAGGGAGATCCGATCAAAAAAAATGTAATCATAAGCGGATCCTCTTTACCCGCACAAGATGAGATTTTGTTACAAGAAGATTTAGATAGAGCATTTGTTGCTTCCATTGATGGTTGGATATGGAAAGTAAATTTGCGTAATCACGAAGCAGAACCGTTGATTAAAACTCCGCTTCTACCAGGTGGTATGGTGTTTCATCCAAAAAACAGTGATATCATCTATATGTGCCTATCTCGTGGAAAAGAACATACTGATAAAAATTCTGCCGTTCCTGGGATTTACGAATTAACAATATCCACAAAACAATTAAGGAAAATTGGGAGCCGTGTTCCTATCGTGGATAAATCTAAAGAACCATCGGCTGATCATATCGGTATCTTTTTTCCAAAAGGTAAAGAATCAAAAATCCCCTTTTCTAAATTAGTAGAAAGTAACAGTCGTAATGTGGAAAAAGCAGATGATTTAGCAATTAGTAGGGATGGCCAAAGAATTTATTTTACAGAACCCTATGATCATCCCGATGCAATCCTAGGAGTAAGTTTACAATCAAAACAAGAAGTCCTCACACTTGGAAGAAATGGTCATCTTTGGAAATATGACTTAAACGATAACACTGTGAGTTTGATCGCGTATCAATACACTTACTTAGATGGAATTTTATTGGAATATTCAAATGGAGATTTCGAATCTTCCATTCTTTTGAACGAATTATCAAAATCTAGACTCATACGTTTGCACCTAACGGGAGATAAACTAGGAAAAGATGAAATAGTGATTGAAGGTCTACCTGGATTTCCAGACGGAATGGACAGAGATCCAAAGGGTCGTATCTGGGTAGCCATTCCAGTAGAACGTTCGAAACTAATCACATGGTTACATAAACATCCTTTTTGGAAACGACTTGTTCTCTATATACCAGAAAAACTCCAACCAGTTTCCAAAAAAACTGGAATACTTGCTCTTTCACCTAACGGAAGTGAGCCATTGTATTTCAGCATGCATGATGGAAGTTTGTTTTCATATATCATTGTTGTTGTCCCCGGAAAAGAAAAGTTATATCTCGCGGTATACCAAGAGGGTTTTAAAGGATTTGTAACAATGCCTTATCCTAACAATCTTTAGTTGAAAGTTGGGCGCCTCGCAATCTATCTTATTTCCAGCTAATATTGATGAGACGATCCCGCTCTTCGTTCCAATCTTTCCCTTGTGGGAAAGGATTTCCACTGCGATCGGTGGCGCGAAGAGTTCTTATCTAAAAGTATATCAAATAGAAATTGAATGTTGGAATTACGAACTTTTCCCTTTTATTTTTTTTGGATTTAGAAAAGGAATTTTCTTTTACACAAGTTTATGGTATTTGGAGCTCATTGGGTGGCGGGTCTAGTTCCCCACCCTAAAATCGGGCGGGGATACTATATTCTACTTTGCGGGCGAAGGGGCTCGCCCTCTCCGCTGTTCGGACATCCTGTCCTCTCTGCGCTCCGAGTCACGGCGTCGCTCGTCGAAAGCCATCGTGGCTTTCTAACTGTAACATTCGTTCCCTATGGGTCACTCATGTTCCAGCTCGCGCCACTGTTCGATCCCTTCGGAATGATACTTAGATGATGATGGATTTTGGGAAATGGAGATCTGTCTTTTGCGGGCGAAGGGGCTCGCCCTCTCCGCTGTTCGGACATCCTGTCCTCTCTGCGCTCCGAGTCACGGCGTCGCTCGTCGAAAGCCATCGTGGCTTTCTAACTGTAACATTCGTTCCCTATGGGTCACTCATGTTCCAGCTCGCGCCACTGTTCGATCCCTTCGGAATGATACTTAGATGATGATGGATTTTGGGAAATGGAGATCTGTCTTTTGCGGGCGAAGGGGCTCGCCCTCTCCGCTGTTCGGACATCCTGTCCTCTCTGCGCTCCGAGTCACGGCGTCGCTCGTCGAAAGCCATCGTGGCTTTCTAACTGTAACATTCGTTCCCTATGGGTCACTCATGTTCCAGCTCGCGCCACTGTTCGATCCCTTCGGAATGATACTTAGATGATGATGGATTTTGGGAAATGGAGATCTGTCTTTTGCGGGCGAAGGGGCTCGAACCCTCGCCAGAAGCTTGGAAGGCTGCTGTGCTACCGTTACACCACACCCGCGACAGTAAATACATAGTTTTGGTTGGGGGTAAAGGGTCAATGATTTTTGGTTCCAGAAAGCGTGGTAGGAAGAAAATGAGACTATGGCCCTGCCCCAAGCACTCGAAAATTACCGCAAACAATATCGAAAAATCAAATTATTCCAAGACATAGCCTCTGTCCTACATTGGGACTCTGAGGTAATGATGCCTGAAGAGGGAAGGGAATACCGGTCCTCACAAATTGCCGCTGTGGCAGAGCTCACCCATGACTGGATGACAGACAAGTCTTTTCTAAAGCAAATTGAGGATGCCAAAAAATCGATAGGCGAACTCCCCGAACAAGACCGCTTGGTTTGGAATCGTGAGTTGGAAGTTCTTATGGAAGAGAAAGAGAAAGCAGATAAATTGCCTTCTGAATTTGTTTCCGAATATGCAAAAGTCACTAACTTAGCACATGCTGAATGGGCAAGTGCCAAAAAAGACAAAAACTTCCAATCCTTTGCAAATCGATTAGAGGAGTTAGTTCAATTATCAAAAAAACAGGCAGATTACTTTGGTTATACGACAGAACCTTACGATGCCTTGCTCGACAGTTATGAAAAAGGAGCCAAAGCCGCTCAAATTCAGATTTTATTTTCTGATTTGAAAAAGTCACTCGTTCCAATCGTCGCCAACGCACCTAAATTCAAAAATCCATTTCCTGGACCCGTATCCATTGACAAACAAACAAAATTTTGCAATCGATTGCCATCTCTTCTTGGATTAACAACCAAAGAATCTAGATTGGATACAAGTAACCATCCGTTTTCAACAAGTCTGGGTAAAGGTGATAAACGAATCACAACTCGCTATTCTGAACAAGATCCCCTTTCTTCCATCTTTGGTGTGTTACACGAAACTGGCCATTCATTATATGAATCTGGATTATCGGCAATGCCAGACTGGCCTACCCCTTTAACGGAGTTTTTAAGTTTAGGAATTCATGAATCACAAAGCCGATTGTGGGAAAATCAAGTGGGACGTTCCATACCATTTTGGGAATTTGTTTACCCTATTTTGTTATCTGACTTTGATTTAACGGATAAAGAACTTCCATTTAAAGAGTTATATCAATACATCAATAGTACAGAAAAAACAAAAGTAAGAGTGGAAGCAGACCAAGTTACTTACAACCTCCATATCATTTTACGTTTTGAAATTGAAAGAGACCTCATCAATGGAAAAATTCAAGTAAAGGATCTACCAGAGATTTGGAATGCAAAAATGAAGGAAAGTTTTAGCCTTTCCATAGAAAATGATGCAGAAGGTGTTTTACAGGACATCCATTGGTCTATGGGTGCTTTCGGATATTTTCCAACTTATACATTGGGAAATATTTTTAGCTCACAGTTTTTCAAAAAATTCACAGAAGAATATCCTGATTCGCATAACAAATTTTCTACGAAAGGTGATTTTTCTGATCTTCTAAATTGGCTCAGAAAAAATATTCACTCTAAAGGTAAAATTTATGATGTAGATACACTCATGCGAGATGTGACAGGTGAATCTGCTAATTCCAAATATTTAATTTCTTATTTAAATGGAAAAATTGAAGAAGTAACGAAATAGTAAAAATTGAAAATATTAATACAAAAGGATTATTTATGTCAGGATCAGAACAAGTTTTAGAGAAGTTAAGTCAATTATCATATTTTGATAATCTTGCGTTATACTATTTATGTATAGAAACACCTCCTCAAACTCTTGCATTGGCATTTATGCAAATGGATGAAAAAATTGCAGGCTCTATGTTGGGTGTATTGGATATTCAAAAAAGAAAGTATGTACATGAACTAATGTCTCTTCAAAAAGACAGTACGGAAGAAGCAAGAAAAGCCGCCGCCGAAGGGTTATTGCTCATCGCTGACGGCTTAATTTCTAGAAATTTAATCAGTAAACAAGGTAATTATTTTTTTGGAACAAAAAGATAAAAAGATCCAATTCCTAAACAAATCCAACCAATCAGAAAACTCACTCCTCCAATGGGAGTGATTGCTCCTAAAATTTTAATCCCAGTGATTGCCAGTGCGTATAAACTAAAGGAGAAAATAAGGATTCCTAAAAGAAATGACCAATTCGCAATCTTCAAATAAGTTTTACTTTTATTTGTAGATTCTGATTCTATTGAATGCTGTAACAGTAGAAATGCGAAGAGTGACACAAAAGTGTGATAAAAATGATATCGGTTTCCTGTTTCAAAAATCACCATTAGATCTGGTGTAATTATTTTTTTAAGACCATGCGCACCAAAAGCTCCGATGGCAACAGCTAAAAACCCAGAAAGGCAAATGAGTAGGATTAAAAACGCAGAGGATTGCTTCTTGACAAGATTCATTAACGATACTTCCTATTGCCTATGACTTCAGATGCAGCAGGAAAGAATACTAAATTTGTTAGAGTTTGGCGACAACTCAATGTAGAGGATGTAAAAAAACAATTACTCTATATCGACGATCTCTATGGAACTTGTGGCAATTGTAAAAAATTAGGTCTCAATTATCTAAAAGATAAAAAATGTCCCGATTGTGGAGTAACATTTAAATACCTCGCAACTAAAATGAGTAAGGTGGCAGATATTGGAAAAATTCTAAGCAGAATTGACAAAGAAGGTTTGGAATTAACTTTGATTGAGAGAGAAGACTTTGAAAGGTCTAGTGCGGCAGATGCAGCAAGAGACCTATTCAAATCATAAATGAAAATAGAAACTTTGGTTATTTGAATCGATCGATTAAAACTTAAACGACCAACCAAATTGTGCCGTTTTGTTATGTGCGGAAGTATCTTCCCAAGCATCAAACGCCCGAACGGCCCTTGATACAGCAAGGGCTGCAAATATTCCTACGGCATTTGGCGACTCCCAAACATTTCCTGGACCTTTTACATTCGCCATATTGTCCCAAATATTTTTTTTAGGCAGATTTTCTTGTGCATATAGATAAGCACCACCTGCCAAAATTAAATCGCATAATAAATAAATGCTCATACTAACAAAAGTATCACGATTAGTAAATAATGGAGAGTTCCAAGAGTTATAACCAACAGATGCCATTGGAGAAATTAAGTTTAAACCTTGAGAGATGACATGGTATTTTTCTGATAAAGGTACCGCGGATTCATGCGGAGGTTTTTGAAGAAGTTCTTGTTCCAAAATTTGTTTCCACATTCGTTCTTGGCCACGTCTAGGTGATTCAATTCTGATGATCGAATCGGGGGATGTTTTTCCTACTTTTCCTACATAGACATTAAAATCATAAGGATTCTTCCAGCGGTTTCTGTACCTGTAAACAAAACCCTGAGTTTTTTCATCCGCATAAAAATCGGGATCTAGTTTGTTTAATAAGGCAACTAAACGAAGATTCACATCTTCAGGTCCACCTAATACTTCTACCGTCTCTCCAGCAAATAGAGAGTTAGTGATACTAGTAGAAAGAAAGATTAAAAGACCAATATATAAAAGTATGAACCGAAATCTTTTAAATGGTTTCATGATTGGACTCCAGGAAGTTGAAGGTAAGCATTAATTAAACCTAACGAATTATATGTGGCATGACAGGCCATCGCTATCCATATATTACCTGTTTTAATATAGATATATCCAAAGAACATACCCACTCCGCAGATGATAAAAGGGATGGCGATTGAGGTTCCTTCTCCATAATGAAGCCAACCAAAAATTAGAGAAACTATGAATAAACCTTCTTGGGCAAGGTTCTTATCAATAAATGCTTTTAGTAAAAAACCTCTAAAAAAGATTTCTTCAAGAATTCCAGTAATGATACCTACAACGTAGATTCCCCAAGCCAATAAATACCCATTTCCATGAAGGGATTCATAAAGTTTCTTTGCAAACACACCTGATTCCACAGGAACTGATAACCTTTCCAATAACAACCCAAAGATAACTACAACGATAAAACAGATAAATCCATTTGCCATACCCCGCAGTAAAATTGGGATGGAAAGTTCATCTTGGAGGTTTGTTACAGGTATTTGTAGTACTTTTTTATAAAGTAAATAACCGAGTCCCACATAACATAAAAACCACGGTATGGAATGGCCAAGCAGGTAATGAGGTTTTTCAGAAAACACTTTATCGTAAAACTGAGATAATAACAAACTGGGATTGGAAGTGATTTCCTTTTGAAATTGTTCTTTGATGGGTGTCACAATTTTTTCGTATTCGGAAAGCATAGTGGCAAAGTCCATTTTACCTTCCCAATATTCTTCGTAGAGGGGAAGTAACTGTTCTTCGGGGATCCGGTCACTCAGGACCGAATTGTTAACAAAAGCTAAGAAAATAACGGAATAGAAGAAAGAACATATATAAACAAGACCAAGGGAATAGGCGGTTAGTCGAAAAATTTCAAAAAAACGATTCTGCATCTGCCTTACAGTTCCTCAATTTCGACAAGAATCGTCATCGTTTTTTTGGAGAATGGCCGATATTCAAATAAGAAGATTATGTCTAAAACCGTCGATTTTGTGAAATGGGCACTTTTTCTGATCACTTTCAGTGGATTCCCATCGCTGGTTTCAGGCCCGCTCACTTTGGCAAATTTGGAATATACTAACCCTTCCTTAAAAAATCTTCGTTCGGAAATCAAAGAAAATTTACGAATCTCCAAATCCGGAGCAAGGAAAGAAGCTCTGATTCCTCTGAAATATTATGAATACAAGGTTCGTGCAGAAGATAATTTTTTTAAAATCATGGCACGCACAGGAATGGATTTGGAAACCCTTTCCTCTGTAAACGAGCTCAGTTCACCACATGATCTATCCCCTGGAATGATTTTAGAAATTCCCAATATGCGTGGTACCTTCCATCCAGAAGAAACAACTGGAGATGAAAAAACAAAACTAACGTTAGCTGAAAAATACAATATCGATTCGAACAAATTACAATATGATTCTGAAAGAGAAAAATGGTTTTTACCAGGAATATCTATGGGAAAATCAGAAAAATCTTTTTTCTATGGATTTGGATTTCAATTTCCATTAACGGAAGCAAGGATTTCTTCTGGTTTTGGTAAACGAATTGATCCATTCACTAAAAAAGATACCTTTCATGGAGGAATTGATTTGGCCGCCGAACAAGGATCAGACGTATTTGCATCTATGGATGGTGAAGTAATATTCAAAGGTAAACAAGGTGGTTATGGAAATTTAATCATCTTAAAACATGGTTTAGGATACGAAACACGTTATGGACATCTTTTAGATTTTAATATTCATGTAGGACAGAAAGTAAAAAAGGGCCAAAAAATTGGGGAAGTTGGACAAACAGGTAGAGCGACCGGTCCACATTTACATTTTGAAATTAGAAGAAATTCAAAACGTGAAAGACCTATTTTTCGATCTCATTAAAAAAAGATTTACGATTCAAATTGATTCTTGTAATTCTGGGAATCAATGGACTTTGAAATTCCCCAAGAAGTAGAAACACTTCGCAAAAATATCCAAGACTTCATTACAAATGAAATCATCCCTCTGGAAAAACATTACGATTATGAAAAAGGTCGTATGCCTGAAGACATTAACCAACAAGCGCGTGCTAAAGTAAAGGCAGCTGGTTTTTGGACTCCACATCTTCCAAAATCAGAAGGTGGATTGGGTTTAGATTTAATAGGAACTTGTATTATTTTTAGTGAACTGGGTCGTTCCCCTATAGCACCATACATATTTAATTGTGATGCTCCCGATGAAGGAAACATGCATTTACTTTCAATTGCTGCTTCTGAAAAACAAAAAGAACTAATACTTCACCCACTCATCAAAGGCGAATTACGAACTGGCTTTGCAATGACCGAACCAGGACCGGGGGCAGGATCAGACCCAACCACCTTACAGACCAATGCCGAAAAACAAGGTGATAAATATATCCTCAACGGACGTAAGTGGTACTGCACTGGTGCCAATGGTGCGAAGTATTTAATTGTGATGGCAAAGGTAAATGGAAGTTTCCGAAAAACCACCATGTTCCTTGTACCAACCGATGCTAAAGGATACACAATGGTTCGGGAAATTGAACTTATGGGTTCTCATGGACCAGGTGGGCACTGCGAACTCAATTTCGAAAACGTAGAAGTTTCTGAAGATATGATTCTTGGCCGTGTTGGTGAAGGTTTTCGTCTTTCCCAGGAAAGGCTTGGACCTGCTCGCTTAACGCATTGTATGCGTTGGACTGGGATGGCAAGACGAGCATTGTCGATTGCGAGAAGTTATGCGAAAGAGAGGCAGGTATTTAATGCCCGAATCGCTGACCACCAGGGAATCCAATGGATGTTTGCTGAACGTGCAACCGAAATTGAAATGGCCTTTCTTTTGACTTTGAAAGCTGCTTGGTTATTACAAAAAGGAAAAGATGCACGCCAAGAAACTTCTATGGCAAAATGGAAAGTCAGCGAATCTCTGTGTAATACGATTGATATGGGCATCCAAGTTTGCGGAGGTAAAGGATATTCGAGAGACCTTCCTTTGGAATTGTTTTACAGAGATGCAAGAGCCGCGAGGATTGCTGATGGACCATCGGAAGTCCATAAGATGGTCATAGGTAGAAACTACATTTCAGAAAAATGGGATTTTTAAGGAGTATGGAAATTCAAGAATTAAAGGAAAAAGTAGAACTCCACTTATCCTCCGTTTGGAAAGACAATGTAAAAGTTTCCCAAATACAACACTTAAGTGGGGGAGCTTGCCAAGACAATTATGCATTGGACTTAATTTCTAAATCCGGAAAACAGTCGTTAGTTTTGCGAACAGACAAAGGAGCGAGTTTACTTTCTTCTTTGTCAAAACGAGATGAGTTTAAAGTGGCAGAGCTTGTATACAAAGCAGGTGTCAAAACTCCGACTCCAGTTTTTTTGGAAGAAACTTCCGAAGTCATAGGTGCTCCTTTTTTTCTAATGGAGAAAATTGGAGGTAAAGCTACTGGACGTTATATCACAAAAGATAAGGAACTTGATTCCTATCGTAAAACCCAGATGGTAACAGATCTGGCTTCAAACTTAGCGAAACTTCATACCGTAAAACCTAGTTCTATTTCAGATGAAGAACTTAAACAAAAGCTAAAGTTAGTCACAAAAGAAAATTATGTTTCTATTGCAATTTTGGATCTAAAACAATCATTAGACGAACTTCCCGAAGCACATCCTGCCATTGAACTTTGTTTGTTTTGGTTAGAATCAAATGCACCTGCTATTGATGATATTGTTCTGGTTCATGGGGATTTTCGTACAGGAAACTTTATGATGAACTCCGATGGACTCCAAGGAATTTTAGATTATGAATTTGCCCATTTTGGGGACCGCCACGAAGACATTGCTTGGTTGTGTATGCGTGACTGGCGATTTGGAAGGCTTAACAAAGAAGTGGGCGGATTTGGAGATCGAAAAGATTTTTATGATGCTTATGAAAACACTTCAGGAATACCTGTGGATCCTTTTAAAGTAACTTTCTGGGAAATTATGGGGAATGTTCGTTGGGCCATAGGAAGTGCACAACAAACAGAAAGACATTTATCAGGAAAAGACAAAGGCATTGAACTTGCTGCCATCGGCCGTCGGACTGCTGAAATGGAATGGGAAGCCATGCGACTCATCGAGGAAATCAGTAATGCAATATAGACCAGAAACAAAAGAACTCATTTCGACCATTCAGGATTTTTTGATGAAGGAACTTCTTCCTAAATTGGAAGGAGATGATTTGTTATCTTATAAAACATTAGTTTCATGGAATATGTTGGGTGTAATTGCAAGAGAAATAGAATCAAAAGAATTTGAATCTGACCTTCAACGAATCCAAAATTTAAATTTAAAAATTTCTGACTTAGATACAAAATTTAAATCCGAAGAGTTTGCGAATTTAACTCGAAAGGAAAAATACAATTTGCTACTAGTTTGGAACAAAGAATTTGCTAATACAATTCGAAACCTAACAAAAGACAAATCAAACTCAGACCTTAAACCTGGTGGAAAAATTTGGAACTTTGCAAAAAACCAACTTAAAGAAAATTTGTCCATCTCAAATCCGAGGTTCCAAACCTAAATGTCTTTATTGTATTTAGTCCGTCATGGACAAGCAGATCGCCTTGGAAAAAACTATGACCAACTAACGCAACACGGTTGGAAACAAGCCAAATTACTGGGAGAATACTTTAAAAACCAAAGAATCGAATTTGATTCTGTATATACAGGTAGCCTCAATCGACAAAAACAAACTGCACAAGGTATAGTTGAGAGTTTTTCAAAAGACCAGTTTTGTATTCCGGAACCAATTGAAAATACAGCTTGGGATGAATTTGATTCCAAAATGTGGCTTGGTCTTGCAGCTAAGATTCGTCATGCGAATAATGACTTTGCAAAATTATACGAATCTTATAAAAAAGCATGGGAAGACGGAAAAGAGGAAACAAGAGAATATTTCCAAGAACTCATTCAAATTGTTTTACACGATTGGGTACATGGAGTTTGGGATCCTGTGGAGCCTTATACATTCAATCAATATGTGGACAAAGTTTCTTCTGGCCCGAAAGGAATACCTAACGATGTAAAAAGTACGTTAGTAGTATCTTCTAGCACACCTATAGCAATCATGATGGGACTTTCTTGTAAAATGCAACCTGTTGAATTTCCGGTATTTATGAAATCGATTACCAATTCTTCTCTCAGTGTTTTTAGAAGAGAAAAAGACCATTGGGAGCCTGTGAGTTGGAACAACACTCCCCATTTACAAGATCCAGATTTGGTAACTTTAGTTTGAAATAAACCTGAATCTAAATTTATTTTTAAAAAATCATATAACAACGAATCGGTGAAGCTATTGGGCAAAGGATGATAGAAGTTTCATTCTATTTTTGGCTTTTTGTCCCCAACCGGTTCTTGGAAAATTTTTATACAAATGTTCCATAGCAGCTAATTCCTCTTCATTCGATTTACTATATCGAACCGTGATTTTTGGTTCTTCTTGGAACTTAAAATCAACGGAGACATGAAAACTTCCCATAAAAACCACAGTGCCTGGCTGTAGATCTAACCTTGTTTTTTCGATATCGTTTCGGTCAAAATCGATATCAATTTTTGTGGGTTGTTTTGTACTTCCAAAGGAAAAGTCCGATGCACCACGATTCAAAAGATGGACTGCATCATAAATTTCATACTGCCCTTCCTTTAGATTTTGGAAGTAATAGTAGTGCTCTGAATTTTCATTGTATTCAAAAGTTTTTTCTCCCTTTCGAAGCGTTACTTTTTGAAACCTTGGATCAATCAACTCATCTAAAATCATTTCATCTTTAACTATTGTCATGTGAAGAATGATGAGACTGCTTTGTGCATTTTTGGGTCCAAAACTCGAACATTCCGGGAAGAGATAAGTAATTAAAAATAAAATCAAAACCTTCCGAAAAATTCCCGAAGTGATCTTTTCAAACTTGGAAATTTTTTTATTTGATGGTTTTGAATCATCATTGATTACGGAACGTTTTTCTGAATGATCTTCGTAAGAATTAGAACTCATTGTTTTTATTTACCTTAACCCATTGGGTATTGGATTTTCTTAGAAACAAGATTGATTTCTGATAAAATTTCTTCAGACAAAATGACATCGGTTGCTTTTAAGGATTCTTCCAACTGGGCTACAGTATTGGCTCCAATGATCGTAGAAGCAACGTAGTCATGTTGTTTGCTCCAAGCAACAGAAAGAACAGTCGCACTCATTCCATATTTTTCCGCAATTTTCATTAGTTCGGCAGTGGCAGCCAAAGTGTTTTCATTTAGGAAACGACTGGCCATTCGCCTTTGTCTTTCACCTTCTGCTATATAACGAACAAACCGCGCACCTTCTGGGGGAACAGTCCCGTTATATTTTCCAGTGAGAACACCACCTGCAAGCGGAGAATATGGTAACAAAGATACTCCTTCTTTTCGACAAACCTGTGCTAACTCATCTTCGAAACGACGATTCAGAATGGAAAAGTTATTTTGAATGGAATCATACCGAATCAGATTGTATTTGTCTGAAGTCCAAAGACTTTTCATTAGTCCAAAAGAAGTTTCGTTAGAACAACCCGCGTAACGAATTTTTCCTTCTTCTTTCAGCTCAGTCAGTGCTTCCATCGTTTCATCATAAGGCATATCATGGTCAGGCCAATGAGTTTGATACAAATCGATAGTTTCAATACCTAATCTTTGTAAGGAACCTTCAATGGCACGACGTATATGATATTTGTCTAATGCTGTTTTTCCTTCGCGGAGTGGGGGACTAAACCAACCGTGACCTGGACCTGCGACTTTCGTTGCGAGAATGATACCATCACGAGGTTTTGTTTTGAGCCACTTTCCGAAAATTTCCTCAGTCCTATGCACCCAAGATTTTTGTGGCGGCACCGGATAAATTTCTGCTGTATCATAAAAATCAATGCCAGCATCGTAGGCACGATCTAAAATTCGAAACGCCTCATCTTCGTTACACGAGGAGCCAAATGTCATAGTACCCATACAAATTTCGGATACCACCATTCCTGTTTTTCCAAGTCTTCGTTTTTTCATGTTATTTTTTAATTAAAAATGTTCTGAATTGATTTTTTGGATCACTCCATTCAATGACGTGATCTTTTACCTTTGCTTTTGTGGGCCCTCGTTGCATGGCTCTGTATAAATCTTCTATAAAAAGTTTATCACCTTCTACCACTGCTTCGACTTCCCCATTGGGTAAGTTTTGAGTATAACCTTTGAGTCTCATTTCTTGGGCTTTTTGGAGGACATAGTAACGAAATCCAACCCCTTGTACAGTTCCCCGTATTAAAATTCGCGCTCTTGCTTCTTCTGATTTTCCCAAAGATAGTCTCCTTTCTAGAACTTACTTGGATTTAGAATTCTCTGCAATGTAATTTTGAATGGCAGATTTAAAAAGAGGGACAAACTTCTCATAGACGGCTCGTTTGAACTCGACAACGGATTGAATTGTATCTTGAATTTCCATAAATTGGACTGTTAAAAACTCTTGTTCATGGTGGACTAAATCACACTCTTCCAAAGTTCCATCCCAAAAAAATAAAATCCATCTCTGTAATTGCCCACGAAATTTTTGTAAGTGAGAATTAAGACCTAAAGAGTTAGGAAAGTCATAGGGAATCCAATCAGGATATTCGGTTACATAAATTGCTTTTTTGATTCCAAGTTCTTCATATAATTCCCGTTTTGCGGCTTCCAAATAATCTTCGTTTTCATCGATTCCACCTTGAGGGAATTGCCAAGAACCAGGGAATTGTATTCGCTCCCCAACAATCACTTGGCCTAAAGAATTAAAAACCACCATGCCTACATTTTTGCGGTAGGGTTTATCTGTCATAATCCTTAGAATGGCTCTATCATACATTTTCGCAAGAAATTCCTTAATTTTTTGTTTCTCCGCTAGTCCGAGGTTCCAATCTTGGACTTAGGAAGTAATATGAAGATCATTTTAGTTCGTCATGGTGAGGCAGAAAACGCTAGCGGAACGATTTCTGATTCGCAGCGGGATCTAACCGACAAAGGTGTTAGTGATATTCATAAAATAGGAAAGTTTATTAAAAACTCTTCGTTAGCTGTTAAACAAGTTTACTATAGCCCTTATACAAGAACTAAACATACAGCGGAGATTCTTTCTGAAGAATTAAAGTATAGCTGTGAATTGGTTCCGTCAGATGACCTATTAGCCGGTAAAGGTTGTACCGATATTATTTCTTGTTTAGTAAATTTTACAAATTCCGACACAGTTCTGTTAGTCGGCCATAATCCTGATATCACTTTTTTCGCTGCAAAATTATTGGGGAATTCCAGTGCTGCAGAAAATTTAATCTTTCAGCCTGGTTCGACCATTGCCATCAATGTAGCTCGGGAAAAATTTGCACATGGGCAAATTATTTGGGCCATTTCACCGGACAATTTAGGCATTTGAATTTCTAGTGATTAGTAAGACTTGACCCGGTTTCGATTGTAGGGTTTTTGGATTTCAGAACGCGGGGTGTAGCGCAGCGGTAGCGCACTTGTCTGGGGGGCAAGGGGTCGCCGGTTCAAATCCGGTCACTCCGAAGTTCAATAGTTTTGATTTAAAAAACCCAGCAGGCCTGCGAACAAACCTGCCGGAAGAAAATTCAGGATGGTGATATACAAAATATAACTGTTAAGAAGGTTTGTTTTGATTTCCTTCTTTGACTTTATCTAAGTATTTGGCTACATTATCTTTTAGCTCGTCGATACGAACGATTCCCCAAGCAATGCCCATTTTTACTTTCAGTGCATTGTCGCTGGTGTCGTTTTCGCCTTGTTCTTTTAACTTTTGAAAGTTAGTTTCAAATTTGCTTTTTTTCTCGTTTAGGTCCACAACCAGTTTCTCCCAAACTTCTTTGGAAGTCTTTACGGCTCCAATCCCAGCATTCACGATATCTTGCAGCTTATTTTCCACATTGCTCATCGGATGTTACTCCTTCCCTCTCCATTATTTTGCACTGCACAATAATGTCTAGAAAGAATTTTCTGGAGGAATCTGAAATCATGGTCTAAAATGGCCGGATGCGCGTAAAAACCCTAAGGACTTTTTTCTCCGTTTTGACCCTAGTTTTCTTAATTGCAAACTGTAGTAACCCTATCCAAGAAAAACCCATTGCTGGCTGTGAACGAATTCCAGGAACTCCTGGTCCGGAAGATTTGGATCTCATCCGAGAAACAGCAACAGTCATTGTTTCTTCCCATGAACGCCGCAATGGACTAAAAGATATCGGAGCTTTGTTTGAAGTTTCTTTCGCTAACCCGAATGGAAAATTAGAAGCAAAAAAAATTGAAACCAATTATCCTGAAAACTTTCGACCACATGGGATTAGTTATGCGAAAATTAAAGGTGTAGACACCTTGGCTGTGATCTCCCATACGTTATTAGATGAAAATCCGCATACCATAGAAATTTTTGAACGTTCCAAATCAGGCAAATGGACTTATAAAAAAACTCTAAGGGATCCCACGCTCACAAGTCCCAATGATATTTTTATGAACGAAGCTGGAGAGATTTTTGTTTCCAATGATAATGGAACTAGTAATGCCTTTCGTAAGTATTGGGACATGATCATCCGCAGTGAAAGGGCCGATGTATCCTATTATGATGGAAAAACATTTCAAGCACTGGAAGTACCAGTTATGCTTGGGAATGGAATTTACATTCGTAAAAAAGGAAATGAAGAACTCTTATACCGATCTGTATTTTCCGAAAAAGCCATTCGAGTATATCAAGTAGACCGAAGTTCCAGTAAAATCAATTTAAAGTATTTAGAATCCATCGCCATCGGTGCAGGTCCAGATAATATTTTAGAAGATGAAAATGGAATGTTATGGCTTGCGGCCCATGATTCTACTTATAAATTCATTCGTCATGTAATGAACCGAACCAACCTAGCACCCACTCGTGTTTTTAAAATCAATCCAGAAACAAAGGAAGTTACAGAAGTGTATGCCAATGAAGGTGCAGAAATCTCAGCTGGTAGCACAGGACTTGTTTTCAAAAACAAACTTTTGATTTCGCAAGTGTTTGAAGATTTTCTTTTGGTTTGCCCAAGGCCGTAAGGGAAAGTATTTCTATTTTGATTTCGGATACGATGGTGTTGGAAGATGCTGTCGTATTTGTGTTTAATGGGACTCCGTTTGATACTTAGCAGCACAAGATGAAATATTTAGAAACTTGTAAAACGATCCGATTCAATGTTTAAATTGCGCTTATTTCTCCTTACATCATTTTCATTGATTGCCTTTGCAGCAAATTCTCTTCTCTGTCGATTCGCTCTCAAGGGAACCGAAATTGATGCATCAAGTTTTACCAGTATAAGATTGTTTTCAGGAGCTATTACTCTTTGGTTATTAGTTTGTATAACTCAGAGACAAACTATAATATCAGGGAATTGGAAATCAGCTTTTGCGTTATTTGTTTACGCTGCTTGTTTTTCTTTTGCTTATGTAGGTTTGACTGCCGCGACTGGTGCACTTTTGTTATTTGGTGCAGTTCAAATTACGATGATTGGTTTCGGAATTTGGAAGGGTGAAAGGTTAGATTTTAAAAAATTTTTCGGAATTATATTAGCATTCGGAGGTCTTGTTTACTTATTACTGCCTGGGATTTCATCTCCTTCATTGTTTAGTTCAGTATTCATGATGATAGCTGGTCTTGCATGGGGTATATATTCGTTGCGCGGTGGCGGAAGCAAAAATCCAACTGCTACCACTGCTGGAAACTTTATCAAAGCTGTCCCTTTTTCAATTATATTAAATATTGTTACATTCGAAAAAATCAATATAGACAGTTATGGGTTTATGTTTGCCGTTTCGTCCGGTGCCCTCGCCTCCGGTGTGGGATACGCAGTTTGGTATTCTGTACTGCCATTTTTAAAATCCACCAAAGCTTCTGTAATACAGTTAATTGTTCCTGTGATTGCCTCTTTAGGTGGAGTGATTCTCATAGCGGAGCCATTAACATTAAGAATAATTGTTTCATCAGTTTTGATTCTATTCGGCATTGCGCTTGTATTCTTTGATAGATTTCAATCGACTTTAAAATCTTAGTTCTTTTATATAACATCATGAAATACACCGCATTACTCAGAGGAATCAATGTAGGAGGAAACAGAAAGGTCGAAATGAAAAAACTTCGAAACCTTTTTGAATCCTTAGGATTTACAAACGTGTCCACTTATATCAACTCCGGTAATATCATTTTTGAATCCGAACATGATGCAAAAACTGTTCTTGTAAAAATACAAAAGTCTTTTGAAAAAACTTTTGATTTTGAAATTCCTACTCTTGTGAAGACAGAAAAGGAAATGAAAAAAATTGCCAGTGCTATTCCCGAAGAATGGCAAAATGATCCAACGCAAAAAACGGATGTGGCCTATTTGTTTCCAGAAGCTGATTCCAAAAAAATCATTGAGGAACTTCCTCTCAAAATAGAATTTTTAGAAATTCGTTATGTAAAAGGTGCCCTCTTTTGGAATATCAAACGAGAAAATGTAAACAAAAGCCGACTGGCGAAACTCATCAGTCATAAACTGTACAAATCCATGACGATACGAAATGTAAATACTGCTAGGTTTTTAGCAGGAGAAACCGAGTAAAAATAAATTGGAATAGTTATCTTTCAAATACTCAATACATAGCTTTATAATTACTTCGAATCAACATCTTCCAACGGAATTGTCTCCACCGAAAAAATACACTAGCAAAGATTACAATAAAAATAGTAAGTAAACCTGCTTTGATCTCAATTCTATCAATATATTTTACTATATTTTCATTTTTTGTTTTTCGAATCAGGATCCAATGGTCCCAAGTATTAATGAGAGAACTGTAACCATTATCTCTTAGTATGAATTCATTCTGGTTGGTTTCTTTCAATTTTTCAATAACTACTGATTGGTTCCCGAGAGGTATGATTCCAAATAGTTTCATTTTAGTCAGATATTCACCATTTTCCCAAATCTCTGGAAATTTTTTTTGATCAACAGGTTCAAAAACGACTAGTGGTTTAGAAATGTAATCTAACGTTTTGGAAAGCTTCACATATTTAGTAACCATCTCGTAATTACTTCTCAGATAAGTTTCTACATTAATTATCATCTCAACCTAATCCCTTCAATACTGCTTCAATCGTATCAACTAACAACAGTTCTCTGTTCTCCCCGCAATGCTGAGCCACAAGTTTGGGGTGGGTGAAAGCCGCTCCTGCAGAAATCAGAATTTCTGCCACAAGGTCCACATCACGTTTTTTGATTTTTTTTTGGTTTACGGCTTCTGTGACTAAACTAGACATTTGGATTCGCATATTGGTCAAATGAGTTTGGATAAAGGGTTTGGATTCTTCTGCCGCCATATCGAAAGCTTTATATAACTCGGGATCCAGTTTTACTTTTTCCAATTTCATTCGGTGGAGATTTAGAAACCAAGTGAGGATCTTTTGGATAGGATCTCGTTTTTCTGCCACAAGAAGGTCTTGTTTTTCATCTAACTTCACAAGCCAACGTTCGGAAACAGCGTCGAAAAGTGCTGTTTTGTCCTGAAAATGGGAATAGAGAGCTGCGTGGCTAATCCCCATTTCTTTCGCAACGTCCACCAAACGAACCTTTTCAAAACCCTTGGCCCGCATTTGGTTTATGGCAATTTCCACTGCTTTGTCTTGGATTTCCGAGGCTGTGAGACCGGTTCTTGGCATAAGGAAAGGATCGAATCGAAATCTTTGGGGTCAATCTCAAATTACAAAATGAAAAAAACGTTAGTTTTGAAACTTACGGACTTGACTTTTTGTAACTTACAAAATATTGTAAATGTAACTAATGAAAAGGTAAAAATTTATGCAATTGAATGGAAATACAATCCTCATCACTGGGGGAACAAGTGGGATCGGCCTTGCTCTCGCCAAACGATTTTCCGAATTAGGCAATCAGGTTCTAGTTTGTGGAACAAACGAAAAGAAAATGGAAGAGATTCGGAAATCCTTTCCTAAATGGGGAACATATCTTTTTGATATCTCTCGCCCTGAAGAGAGGGAAAAGTTATTTCAACAAACCACAAAGGATTTTCCGGAACTGAATGTGTTATTCAATAACGCAGGCATGCAAAGGTATCCTAAACTTGGTGAACTAGAACCTTGGGCAAACTTAGGAAAGGAAATTGATGTAAATTTAGGAGCTCCTATCCATCTCTCCATGTTATTCGCTAAACACCTGTTTGCAAAGAAAAATGCGGCCATTCTCAATACAACCTCTGGATTATCACATATTCCTTTGGCTTATGCGCCTGTGTACAGTGCGACAAAAGCGGCCTTACATTCCTTCACATTGACACTAAGGTTCCAATTTCGTAACCAACCAATTGAAGTAATTGAAGTTTCTCCACCAATGGTGGATACAGATTTAGGAATCCCTAATACACATACAGCGGGACTCAATTTAGACGAATATGCAAATAGTGTGATCGAAGGGTTAAAAAATGGGGACCTAGAAATCACCACTGGATTTTCTACCGTCACAGCGAATGCAAGTCGGGAACAAAAGAATGAAATCTTTTTGTCTATGAACCAAGCAAGGAGTGCTTCAAACTAAAGATCGACCCACAAAGGCGCAAGCGATGGCGTCCCATGAGTCGTCGTGGCCTTTCAAATCTTTAAATCCTAAAATCATTTGGATTGCTGCCCGCACTTCTTTTTTGGTAGCGTTCCCTTTGGCGGAGATTCCTTTTTTGATTTGCGTTGCTGTCAGTGATACAACAGGAATTTGTTTTTCGCCGAGAGAAAGTAAAATGACCCCGCGAGATTCCGAAACCTTCATCCCCGTTGTCGTGTTCTGAACAAAGAACAGTTCTTCCACAGCGGCTGTTTCCGGTTGGTATTCCGAAAGAATGTCCATTAGTTCCTTTCTGATTTGGAGGAGATTGTCTGGGGACGGGGTTTTCGGTGCCACTTCAATCGTTCCGTAAGTTAAAAGCGTTGGATTACGACGCAAGCCCTCGGGAAAAGAAAGAACCGCATACCCTACACGGTGGGATCCGGGATCAATGCCTATGATTTTCAATAATTTCTTTCCTTAACCCCAACTTTTGTCCAGTTTGGGCCTCCCCGACCCAAAACCTAGTCTAAAAATGAAAATGACAAGGTACTTTCTTTCCGTATAGTGGAAGAAAACCACCGCAGGAACGTTAAACACATGACCGCAACGGCAGTGAAACTCGAAAAATCCCAGGCGGAGAAGGCTCTTAGTGCCCAAGCCGCCCTCCTTAATGAAGTTACCAAACGACTAGCTCAGAAAAATTCCGATAACGGCAAAGTATCCGTAAGCAAAATGGACAAAACGCAACATGTGTTTTACCAATTGGCTTGGATGACGGCTCAACAACGTGTTGCTGAGAACTTTATCGTTTATGCTTGGGATGCGTCCAAGGGAACTGGTGAAATGGAACAGAAAATGGCTCTTACTTTTGTAGCCGAAACTGTTTCTAACATTCGTTCTGAACTGGCAGCACGTCCTGCAGAATATGAACTCACATACCAAGAACTATTCTCCAAACTTTTTTCTGATGAAATCAATGTTTACGTTGAAGCTGCATCAAAAATGGAAAACTACGAGGCCATTGTAGATAAGATTGTTGATCTTGGACACTTCGGTGCTTATGGACTTTCCGAAGACCATGAAAACTTTCGCGGAATTTTCAAAGATTTTGCTGAAAACGTAGTGGTTCCACATGCAGAACATGTCCACAGACATGACGACCTAATCCCACAAGAAATCATCAACGGATTAAAAGACATGGGTTGTTTTGGACTTTGTATTCCAGAACAGTTTGGTGGAATCCAACCAGATGACCGTCCAGATAACATTTCCATGTTAGTGGTAACGGAAGAACTTTCTCGTGGTTCACTCGGTGCTGCTGGATCACTCATCACTCGTCCAGAAATTATGTCTAAGGCTCTCCTCAAAGGGGGAACCGAAGAACAAAAAAACAAATGGTTGCCACTACTTGCTTCCGGTGAAAAATTCGCAGGAATTATGGTAACAGAACCTAACTACGGTTCTGACGTTGCTGGAGTGTCTGTAACTGCAAAAGAAGTAGACGGTGGATTTGTAATCAACGGTGTAAAAACTTGGTGCACATTCGCAGGTTATGCGAATCTCCTACTTATCCTATGCCGTACAGAATCTGACCCAAGTCTCAAACACAGAGGTCTTTCCATCCTACTGGCTGAAAAACCATCCTTTGATGGCCATGAATTCAGTTACAAACAAGAAGGTGGCGGAACCATTCAAGGAAAAGCTATCGGAACTATCGGTTACCGAGGAATGCACTCTTATGAAGTATCTTTCGAAGATTACTTTGTTCCTAAAGAAAACCTTCTTGGTGGAGATGCAGGACGAGGAAAAGGATTCTATTTCCAAATGGAAGGATTTGCTGGTGGACGTATCCAAACAGCAGCTCGTGCCAATGGTGTGATGCAAGCAGCTCTTGAAGCAGCACTTCGTTATTCTCAAGAACGTAAAGTATTCGCAAAACCAATTTACGATTATACTTTAACTAAGTTCAAAATTGCGAAGATGGCAATGATTGTCCAAGCAACTCGCCAGTATACTAACTATGTAGCAACACTACTCGATGAACACAAAGGCCAAATGGAAGCAACACTTGTTAAGTTGTATGCATCCAAAATTGCTGAGTGGGTCACTCGTGAAGCAATGCAAATTCATGGTGGTATGGGTTATGCGGAAGAATATCCAGTATCAAGATATTTTGTTGATGCTCGTGTATTCTCTATCTTTGAAGGTGCGGAAGAAGTAATGGCACTTCGCGTAGTAGCGAAAGACCTACTTGACCAAGCGCTCGCTTCTTAGTTAGAAATTACGTTTATTTAATGTCGACAGGATGAAAATCTATCGACATATAAAGGAAAAAGCCCGAGGAATCGGGCTTTTTTTATCTCTTCAAACTTTTGCATTGACCCGTTAAAAAATAATAAACCGTCCTTTACATATCTATTGAATGTCTAACATGGGTGATCTTATCCCTGTTAAACGTCATTTAGTATGTTTTTCGTTTGACCCAAAAAAAATAATTTTACTTAATAGAAGTTAAAAAATAAGTTAATATGAATCAAAAGTTATTATTCTATTTTATCATTTTATTTGTTTTGAATCTCTTTTGTAAAACTCCAATGCCTGAGTTGAGTTCGGAGGCAAAACTTTCCAAAAACAAAATGATTTCTATTCGGTGGACAACATCCGATCCGATTCTCGCTAAAGTTTTTAATGAAGTATTTCCGGTTCCACCTGCTATTTTGTTAGATGGAAATACAAATGTCGTTGATTTGACAACTGTTCCCCTCCCTGATCCAAATCCCGATCATGCACCCAAACCAAAAGAAGAAAAACCAATAGGTCCGAATGAACTTCCTAGATGGGATCGCGGATTCGAATTGTCAAATATTGATAATCTTACCGTTGTCATTCGAAAAGAAAGCCAACGGCCATTTTATAGCATCGGAGTTAGTTTACTAGCGCTTACTATGTTATACTATGGAACGATGGAAACAGAAGCAGAACTCGTTTGGACATCCGGAGAAACAAATTTACATAGAATTTCATTTTTATCAACTCATGAAACCATTTGGGCTCCCATGCCGTTTTATATTGGAACTGGTTCAAGTATAGTGGGACCAGCTTTAAATTCGAATCGTTATCCCTCTAACTTACAAAAGTTTTGTATATTGGAAAAACCAAGTAAACTAAGAGAATCACTGGAGCAATTGCAAACAGAAAATTGCAAGGAATATGAAACATTTCTTAGGCGATTATTCCTTCAGAATTATGACAACGTACATTCGCAATTAATGCAATGGGAAAAAAGAACCCAAGATTGGTTCCAACCTTAACCAAGGCAATTTCATTTGATCTTAAATCGAAACTTAAAATTATTTCACCAAAAACCCAATAAAATCTTAGTGTTTTTATCTATCGGATTTTTATTCGGGATGTTTCCTTTACGGGACCTTCAGTCTGTATCTGTTCCAAAAGAAAATTGGAATTTGGTCTTATACGGAGGAATCTTTACGACAACAGACCTCATTCCTATTGTATTTCGACAAAAAACTGACTACAAAGATTCTTATATTGGTAGTTTAGGAATTTCAAGACCACTAAATTACCGAATTCGATGGTTTGATTTTTTGTGGGAAGGTAATGTTACCAAACATTTCGGTGAGATGAATCATTGGGAAGTGAATGGATTTTATATCGTAAAAATTGACAGGATGTATGGTTCTCCATTCAGTTTATCATTAGGTGAAGGGCTGTCCCTTGCCTCTGAAAATCCAAAATTAGAAAATAAGGCCAAAGGTTATTATTTGGATGGTTTACAAAAAGATGCCATTGAATCAAGGGCATTACTGAATTATATGATGGTAGAATTTAGTTCTTATTTGCCTTTTGAGCGAAAGACAGAATTGTTTATACGAGTCCATCATAGGTCAGGAATCTTCGGTTTGTATTGTCCACCCGATCCCAACTGTGGATCCAATTTTATAAGTTATGGATTTAGAACTGCATTTTGATTACAAGTTGAAGCTAACAAAAGTTCACTGTGAATTCAAAATACAGTTCTGATTTTAGATAAAAAGAAAATACGGAAGTTTAACTAGTTTTTTGTTGGTTCTTTCACCCAATCAAATTTTGTTTCCTTATGTTTTCCCTCTTCAACTAAAGTTTTTAAATTCAATAGTGATTCGTAAGGAGTGTCAGTTAATACTAAATTGATGACTGATTGGGGAACAGATCCACCTGGTTCAAAATGAGCTTGGTATTCAATTTTTAGTTTTCCATTGGCCTGTGGAGTGATTCGCCAAACACCTTCAAAATTTTCCATACGAGTGACTCCAGAAGGAGTTGGGCGTGCATTGGAATCAAGGCGTTTGATTTTCATAACTGTCGCCAAAGTTTTTTCATTTTGTTCAAATCCTCGGTCCATAATCAAATCACGATCATTGACTGGCCAAGGTGCACTGTTGCGAAGGTAAACCACTGATTTTTTTTCGGTACCAGAAAGTACTGTGAGTTCTTTGCATTGGTGATAAAGGTTTTTGCAGGAAGCGGGATCTGTCAAAAGAGCGATGACTTGAGAAATCGATGCTTCCACTTCGGCTCGACCTAAAAATTCATCTAAATTGGAGCCAGGAAAAGGACGTGAGAATACTTGAATTCCCTTTTTTCGTTTGGACTCCGACCATTCTGGTGATTGGCCAAAGAGTGAGGTTAGATTTGATAGAAAGGAGACTCCTATCAAAGTTATCATTAGAATTTGTTTTTTTGTCATGGTTACTTACCTATTTGTTGATGAATGAGCGGTCTCACTGTTTCTGCAAAGAATAATGAGGTTGAAGAAGCTGGTAACAAACTCAATCCATTTTTTCTACCAATATTATTTACAGCAAGGATTGCCATATAATTTCGATTTTTATCTAACCAAGGAAAGAATCCATTGATTCCAATGCTGTGTGAGATGAGGTCTTTGTCACATTCGGAAGGAATATCCGTAGTAGTGCAAAACCGCCAGTTTCCAAGGCCATATTGCCAACGGTAACCAAAAGCAGAAAACTGAGAATACCCGATCTTAGCTCCTCGGTATTGGTCTGATAATATTTCTGTCACCGATGTGGTAGAAAGGAAATTAGCGATATTTCCTCCTGCGGCATTTTTAGCAGTCCCATTCGTAAGTAATACATTGAGCATTCGAGCATAATGTTCTGGAGAAATGGAGAGACCATAAGCCCCTGACAAACTTCCATCTGCGTCCTCTCCAGTTCTAAAATTACCCTTCCATACAGCCTGACTAACATCCCAACCTAAAGGAGTGATGATGAGTTGCCTAAAAATAGTATCCCAAGTTTTTCCACATGATATCTCTAACATGCGTTGTGCGACTGCCATATGATTCGAATTATATTGGTATAAGGCACCAGGCGTACCAGTTGACTGGTCGCGGATTTCATTCACACAACTGTCTTTTTGGGTACCGGTTGCTCCGATAGGCAAACTAGAGATACAAGTGGCTTGCCCAGATCCATTGCCTCCACCAGCATTGAGACCCGATGTAAACGATAATAATTGTCGAAGGGTAATGGTTCCCTTAGTCCCTGTCCATCCCAGGATGTCACCAGTGGTTCTACTTAAAGATAAAGTTCCACCAGTAGCACAAGTTCCTGTTGTGACAGTCCCACAATTTGCATAGGTAGTACTGTCAGCATTACAATCAATGGCTCTCATGGTTGTGATTGCCGTGACCCATTTGGATCCAGAAGCAATTGGTCGATAGGTATTATAATCTAAAACTGATTGTCTCGCATAAATTCTGTTACCTGACCCATCGTATACTTGGAAACTGGCACCTTCGTCCGTAGTTTTTGCATATTGATCAAAACAGGAATCTAAGCTAAAACAGGAACCTAAGATACCGGCGACAAGTAACGATAGTGCATTTTTGTCTGTTGATACAGGTTTTTGACAATTGACTACTAACGAAGAAAGAACTGATACGAATATAATTGAAAATTTAAATTTCATAGTTTACCTCATTTAAAAACGAATCGGTTCCAACGTAATAATTTTACCTGTATTTTCTAAATCACAGGAAGCAAATTCTGGAAGTAACAATGCATCGCGAGCAACTCCCCCAACATTTGTTAAACTATCATATGCAGCACCTAAAGCCAAAGCTCCTTTGGTACGAATATCGGATTCGCACTGTAACACCGAGTCCTCCATAAAAAATTCTTCATCGTTAATCTCAGCTAGATAGGAATACAAAATTTTTGTTAAAAAACCGTTGATTAAGAGGAGCGGCGAAATAGGACCCTGACCTCCTTTCATTCCTGATTGTGCCAGCCAAAAAGAGGAAGCTGTTGATTCTGCTTCAAAAATTGCCTCGGAAATTCGTTTTTTTGCCTCAGAACCTTTGACGGCCCCATAAGTGGGTATTCCAATTGCTTCTGTCAGCATACAATTTGTCAAAAAGACAAAGAAAAGAATGGATAGAAAAATTTTTCTCATGAGTAATTTATCCTTAGTAGAGAATGAAACGGTCGGTTAACTTTTCCTTTAATCACATGATTCGGATTCCAGAGCCAGAACTTATGGATGACCTTACCCAAGCAGAGTCTTATGCACAAGCTGACTTCGAAACGGCACATTCGTTTCTCATTCGTAAATTTCAAGATAGGCTTCCTCAAAGATTTAGTCCTGAATCTGTTTTAGATTTAGGATGTGGTCCTGGAGATATGTCATCTCGATTGTATACACAATTTCCAAATGCTAATTTTACGTTTGTGGATGGTTCCGCGTTCATGTTAGATCTTTGTAAGAAGCGTATGGGTATAATGGTTCTAAAAAAAAGAAACCAAAAAATAGAATTTAAAAAAGAACTCATTCAGGAACTTGTTCCTGAATCCCCCTATGATTTAGTATTTTCAAATTCATTATTACACCATTTACATGATCCGTTTGAATTTTGGGCCGCAGTACAACGGTCGATTCATCCAGATAGTTTTATCTTTATCTCTGATCTAATGCGGCCAGATTCATTAAATATGGCTAACCACCTAGTTGAGCGTTATGCGAATGATGAACCTGAGGTTTTAAAAAGAGATTTTTATAATAGTTTGCTTGCTGCTTATCGAATTGAGGAAGTAAAAGAGATGTTAGAAGTTGTTCGGCTCGATTCAAAACTGAATATTGAACTAGTTACCGATCGTCATTGGATTTGTTATTCCAAACCAAGGCTTTGAAGATTCCAAACTTCCTTGGTTTTTGAAAATGATTGTGTGTTTATATATAAACCAGAAATCAAAAATGAAAGTGGAGATTTCATAATCTCAATTTAAATATTTTTTTTCAACTCTGACTTTGTCCATATGACTTATTTTCAATTCGCTAGCTAAGTCTTCCAAAAACCGAATTTCATCCTGATTGAGTGATCCATCGGAGGCAACAATACAGACAGCATCTTCAAAAAAATTCAATGCATACTCATCATTGTCAGAAACTACTTTTGTAATTGTCTTCATAGGCAGTGGATTTTCAAAAGTCTTTGATAAGATGTCTAAAACTTGTTTTTTTTGGGATTGGAACCCACTAAGCAGGCAATCCGGTTCAAATAGTACGTTCACAAGTTCCCCCACGATTTCCCCTTCTTTCTTTTTGAACTGCCCGTCGGCATGGCAAGCGTAGGACCATAAACTAAGAAGGACTTTGGCGTATTCGATATGAAGGTCACTTTCGATGTCCAGAGTCGATTGGATGGATTCCGGATGTTTCTTTTTGTTCCCTTTGACTTGTTTCAAATTCTGAACGATTTTCTTTGCCATAACAATCTGGAATTTTATTGCTTAGGTTTCTCACTTCAACTTCATTTTTTTACTCTTTTCTTGATTTTTCCCAAAAATGGGCTGAATTGGAACTTCGAATCAGGAAACTGGAATTAATCTATGTCGAAAAATATACTCGTTACAAGTGCACTTCCCTACGCCAATGGATCCATCCATTTGGGACATGTCTTAGAAGCAGTCCAAACAGATATCTGGGTCCGTTTCCAAAAGTTAGTTGGGAACAATTGTTATTTTTTCTGTGCTGATGACACACACGGAACTCCCATTATGATTGCCGCAAAAAAAGCAGGCAAAACCCCCGAAACCATGATCGAAGAAGTGCAGAAGGAACATTATAAGGACCTAACTTCTTTTGGTGTTTCGTATGATAACTATTATACGACAAATTCAGAAGAAAACAAAAAATTCTCAGAATCCATTTATCTAACGTTGAAGAAAAAAGGACATATTGTTGCACGTAACATCGAACAATCGTATTGCGAACATGATAAAATGTTTTTACCTGACAGATTCATTAAAGGAACTTGTCCTAAATGTGGTGCAAAAGACCAATACGGTGATTCTTGCGAAGTATGTGGAACTAGTTACTCTCCAAAAGATTTAAAAGATTCTTATTGTTCTATTTGCGGAACTACACCTGTCCTAAAAGAATCCAAACATTTATTTTTTAAACTGCAAGATTTTCAATCGCAACTGCAAACCTGGATCGAAGGCGAAAGTCGATTGAATGAGGGAGCGCAAAAAAAATTAAAGGAATGGTTTACCTCAGGATTACAAGAATGGGATATCAGCCGTGATGGCCCATATTTTGGTTTTGCGATTCCTGAAGAAGAAAACAAATATTTTTATGTTTGGTTGGATGCACCTATCGGGTATATGGCGTCCTCAATGAACTTTTTAAAAGATGAAAAGAAGTTCAATGAAATTTGGAAAGAAGGGAAGGGCGAGATTGTACATTTTATCGGAAAAGATATTTTATACTTTCATGGACTTTTTTGGCCAGCAATGCTTATGGGAGCCGATTACCAAACACCATCACAATTGAATGTACATGGATTTTTAACTGTTAACGGCGAGAAGATGTCCAAATCCAGAGGAACATTTATCAATGCATCTACATTCGCAAAGTATTTGGATGTAGAACATTTCCGATTTTATTTGGCCTGCCGTTTGGGTTCGGGAATGGAAGACGTGGATATTTCTTTCGATGATTTTGTTTCTAGAGTCAATTCCGATCTAATTGGAAATCTTGTGAATTTGGTCTCACGTGTATCTACTTCTATTTTAGATAAAATGGATCGTAAGTTAGGTGCTCTTTCGGAAGAAGGAAAATCTTTGGTTTCGGAACTTTTATCTAAAGAAACAGAAATTCGCGAAGCGTATGAGTCACGTAACTACTCCAAGGTGATGCGAGAAATTACGGGGCTTGGAGATAAAGTTAACAAATATGTTAATGATTATGCTCCTTGGAATTTAATCAAATCGGATGTAGAAAAGGCAAGAGAGGTAGTAACAACTTCCCTTAATTGCGCAAAGATTCTATTTACTTATTTAGGGCCGGTAACGCCAAATATTGTAAGTTCCGTTGCCCAACTTTTCCAAGTGGAAAATTTAAGTTTTTTAAATTTGAAAAGTACACTTGAAAACCAAGTTCTTGGGCCATACCAAATGTTATCAAAACGAGTAGAGGAAAAAAATATTTCACTTATGATCGAGGAAACGAAAGAAGCATTTCAAAAAGCAAATCCTGAAAAGTCAAATGTCGAACCAGGAAAAACTACTTCTCCAACTTCGGTTGCCACTACAGTTTCAGAAGATGGATTTATCACAATTGATGAACTTTCAAAAGTGGAACTTCGTGTAGGACAAATAATGGAAGCAGGCCCCGTGGAAGGTGCCGACAAACTATTGTTTGTAAAAGTTAACCTTGGTGAAAAAGGAATCAAAAATGTTTTTGCAGGGATCAAAGCGAGTTACACTGCAGAGGAACTCGTTGGGAAAAAAGTGGTAGTTGTTGCAAATCTGAAGCCAAGACAAATGAAATTTGGATTATCGGAAGCAATGTTACTCGCTTCAGGAAAAGAAAAAACTTTGTCTTTATTTGTTCCTGATCGCGATGCCAATCCAGGGGATCTTTTAAAGTAAAACAATGGCAACAAAGTCAGAACAAATATTAAGAGAGAAGGAGATTGAGGGGATTAAATTTAGTCTCTATGGAAAAATTATAATTTTTTCTCTTCTCACTATTGGGACTTTCTTTGTTGCTCAAACTTTATTTGAATTATTAACGATAGCCTCTATATCGTTAGTATTAAATTTAATTCTATATATTTTGTCCAAGTTTTTGAAACGAGGGAAGTTTGTTTCTTTTATTGGGCTATTTTGCGTATTGATTGATTTATTCATCATTACGATTCTTCCGTTCATTTGGTACAATGCTGTCGGTGGAGAATCACAAGTTCCTAGAACTTATTTAATCAAAACCTATTTGCACTTTATCATCGCAGCAACCCTGGTGATGAATGCTTTTAGTATCCAACCCATTTATCCAATGATTTATGCTTTGGGAGTTGTTGTTAGTCAGGCCGGGATTTTGGTGTATGCGCAACAAGATCCCCGATTTGTGAGTACGGAAAGTTTTAAAGAAGCCTTTCTTGGTCCAGCCGCCCATGTGAATAACTACATCATGTCTATGGGCATCATCGGTGTTCTCGGATTTTTTTTGGCATACCTTACTTATCGCGTTAGGCGAACTGTTCTAACGGCCGTAACGAATGAAATTAAAATGTCACAGCTTTCTCGTTATTTTTCGCCTAATGTTGCAAACCAAATGGGGCAAGCTGGAGACGATTTTTTTAAACCAGGTGGAAAAGAAGCAACTGTAGCTGTTTTGTTTTGTGATGTTGCTAACTTTACGAATCTGTCTGAAACTCTCGGCCCTGAAAAAACAATGTCCTTACTTTCTGAATACCATAGTTTTATGTTAGATGTAGTTTTTGAACATAGTGGCACACTCGATAAATTTATGGGGGATGGAATGATGGTGACTTTTGGAACACCCCTTCCTTCAAAAGATGATGCTACGAATGCCGTTAGAGCCGGCGTGGCTATGTTACAAGCATTATCACTTTGGAACGAGAAAAGAGAATCAAACGGAGAAAAACCGATATCTATTAGGATTGGGATTCATTATGGGCCAGTCATCGTTGGAAATGTAGGTGTAGAAAAACGTTTAGAATACACAGTCATTGGTGATACTGTCAATGCTGCCAGTAGATTGGAATCTTTAGGAAAAGAATTAAAACGAAACTTTCTTATCACTAAAGAATTATACGATCAAGTATCCCTTGAATTTCGACAAAATCTAAAAATTAAATCTATAGGAACTTTGTCTCTTAGAGGAAAAACAAAAACCACAGATATTTTATCTGTAGAGACTAATTTATGATACAACTACCAAAAGAAAAGAAAATCGCCATCATATCGAAACCTTCCCTCAACTCAAATGAGTTAAATTTGAAAGTCTTAAATTCGGATCTTGCACAGGATTTTGTGGATCATTTTGATTTTAGCAAAAAACAATTGTTTATCGATTGTGATGAAGATGCTTTATTAGAGATTGATTCAGAATTGCAAACTACCGATAAACGTCTGTTATGGGAATCTGGAAAATTAAAATTAACGGAAGAAGAATGGGTTTCCTTTCAAAATACCATTCCACCTCTTTCACCATTTCTTGCACAAGACCTCACAGGAAAAGAATTGATGTTAGCTTGGGGAAAAAAAGAAAGTCTATTGTCTGCTGTGGAATCTGGACTTGGAACTTATTATAGTCGTTCTAGAATGGGAAAGTGGGTGAAAGGAGAAGAGTCTGGCCACCTTCAAAACTTAACTGCAATTTATGTGCATTCTAATCCTTTTTTTGTGCAATATGTTACAAACCAAATCGGGGCAGCATGCCATACGGGATATTATTCTTGTTTTTTTCGAGAGTTAGGTGCGAATGATTCTATTTCATTCGTCTATAAGAGTAAAGTAGGAGCGTAGATTTGAATCGAATTGTCTTAATCGTCTTAGTTGTTGTTTGCGTTGTCTTTATAGTATATAAATTAAAAACTTCGTTAGGTGGAGACCCATCAGTCGTTAAAGAAAAAATAGATGCTGGTGCTTTGGTTGTAGATGTAAGAACCGTTGCTGAATATCAATCTGGCCATTTCCCTGGTGCCATCAATATCCCAGTAGATCAAGTTTCAAAAAGATTGGAAGAATTCGGTGATAAAAATAGATCGATCATAGTCTATTGTGCATCAGGTGGTCGGAGCGGTAGTGCCAAGTCCTACTTGCAATCCATAGGTTACGCTGACGTGACAAACGCAGGTGGACTTTCCAATATGCCTAATCCATAACTAGCAATACAAACTAGGCATTGAATAGGGAAGGCAATTCTGTTTTATTTAGAAACAAATTGAATTCCCTATAAGATGTAACTAACTACATTCGTTTGCGTTTCATATATAATTGTAATCCAGTCACAGCTTCTTTTCTAACTTTGTTACCGAGTGCCGGCCACCAACCGAGAAAATATCCAACAGGACCCATTGCCATTCCGAGCCACTTCCACATCGAAAAATGATCTTGATGAGTGAAGATTTTACCATCTTTAAATGTAAAATTTGCCTGGATTTTGTTCTGAACCATTCTTCCCGTTTTACTAAAACTATAATCTGCTTCCCAATTGGCGGAACCTTTGGAGTCATCCGCTTTGATATTCGAAAATCGAATGGTTAGGTTTTGGCTTTTTTCAATTAACATAAGCCACATAGCTATCGCTTCTTTTCCTTTTAAATGACCAAAGGCAGGATCTTTGAATTCAATTTCGGGATGGTAAAGGGAAACCATAGTTTGACCATCTTTGTTTTGGAAGGCCGTGTAAAACTTTTGAATTAACTCTTCATTTGCATGCATTGTGGAAAAGATTATGATTGATCAATCCATGACTTAGCAAGAAAAAAAGTTATGAAACGAATTGTTCTCTTTGCTTTTGGAACCAGTTTTTTACTCATAGGACTTGTTGTTCTTTTTTTAGCTGTCGGTTATTTTCAAGATCCAAAATTCCATTCAGAAACCAGCGAATGGTTAAAGGCTGAACCAGAAGAGATTTGGGCATATATCACTGACGTTCAGGATCTACCCAATCGCCGAAAAGAAGTGGTCGCGATTAAAATTTTAGAAACTAAGCCAGATGGTACGATTTCGAAATGGGAAGAAACACCAGACATGGGTGGGTATATGATTTTTGAGCTTCGCGAATTCATTCCGAACAAACTATGGAAAATCGAATTAATGGATGCGAGTTTTAAAATGCGTGGGTCTTGGACGTATTCACTGGAAAGAAAAATTCCGGGAACAGTAGTTACAATTACAGAAGATTCAGAAATCACCAGTATTCCTGTAAGAGGGGCATATTTTCTTGCCGGCCGGGACGCCACTCTTCAAAAAGAGATGGAACTCATCCACAACCGGTTTAGCGGACGTTAAAGGAACAATGGGATTATTTTAATCCCTGAATCCACTCATCGATTCCTTTACAAATTTTTCGAACCGTTTCTCCATGAAAAATGATTCCAAGGTGGCCTTGTTCATAATAAGTGACCACCTTGTTTTCTGATTTAAGATCTTTTAGTTCTGTTAAACTTTCTTCGGGAACAATTTTATCAACAGTTCCAATTACGCTATAAATCGGCATATTGAAGTTGTTTAGAAAATTTTCAGTATAATTGATCCGACCATCGTTTGACCAGAAACTCCTTTCGTTAGAGATTTGGCTTTGGAAAAACTGCATAATTACTGAGACAGACTCTTCGCAAAACACATCTTCCATGAGAAAATACCATTCCGGGGGCGTGATTTCTTTATAACCCACAAAGTCTTTGATGGTTAAAACTTTAGTTCCAATATTATAACTAAAACTTCGTAAACTCGAATGTAAGTTCAAAATGAGTTTAAAGAATTTTTTTAAATCGATGGTTTGGATTGTGGCTTGCATAGAAAAACTAGCCATACTCAAAATCATATCAGAAATCATTTTATGAGGAAGCATACTGAACCCACGTTTCAAAGTATCAAGTCCGATAAAGTTAGATTTTAAGCTGATATAGTTAGGCGAAGTAATGGAAACAATTCCTGCAATGTATTCTTCAGGTTTCGGTAAATTAAACTCTTCTTTTAGTTCTTTGATTTTTTCATAAGAAGAAACATAAAAGCGTGGAATCATTCCACCCATACTATGACCTAGCACAACTGTTCTTTCGCTCGGGTAGTGCCAACGAATCCAACGTAATACTTCTGGAAAATCATCTTGGATGTAGTTATCAACCGTCCATCCTTCTTTTTTTCCATGTTTTGGCATAGTTTGTCTGGATCTCCCTCTCATATCCATAAGGAAAACGCGGTATCCATATTTGAGAGCGAGTTCCTTTGCTAGTTTATCCATCACAGAACGCCTGCAAAAGAATCCAGGAATTAACAAAAGATTTTTCCCTGTATTGTTCAATTTTTCTGGTGTAAAACTCTTTAATGATACCGCATAACCATCAGTAGTTGGAATAATGAAGGATGCATCCATTCTGTATTCAATATTATATTGGTGCGATTTGAAAATGATGGAAGTAACAGGTTCTTTTTGGTCTTTTGTGGTTGTGTAAAACAAATTCCGCGAATTGGAAACTGTATCGGCTTTTTCAATATTCTTTTGTGCGATATAATGGTCGTTTCCCGATTCCATTTCTTTTGCGACAACAAACTCTATCACATCAAACAAGGAATAAAGTTGGAGAGTGAGTGGTCGTATTTTATCCTCAGGAATTGGATCTTTCGTAATTCCCCAAAGAATTCCAATTGGGTTTTCATTCACAAACAGAGGAATCCCAATAGCATGGTTCATAGTTTCTGAAAGTAATACTTTTTTTTCAGGATGAATTTCTTCTTGTTTGAGATTAATAAAAATAACTTCGGGTCTTAGACCTTTATTAAAATCAATAATGGATTTTCTAATAAAACGTGCGGATTCATTTCGCGGATCAGCTAAATGGATGGGGCGTGATTTTTTTATATATTCTTCAATTCCTGGAATTTTTCTTCGCTCTGCAATTTCCTTGAGTTTGAAGTGAGTGGCTGTGGCCACAATTTTCATTTCCTCTTGGTCGATGACTTCAAAAATCGAAAAGTTAAAAATGGGATCATCGTTGAAGTCAACAAGGGAAACCATTTTATTAGCGAAGGATTGCCATATATTTTCCAAAAATTGGAAAGTAGTTTTTGGTACCGGAAAAATGTAAATTTTGTCCGGGTTTACCATGAGACTTTTATTGCTGTCTCTGGTGGAAATTTTGATCAAACGATCTTCCAACGAATTTTCTTCAAGTGCCATTTAGCATCCTTTCTATTTATGTGGCGATACGGTACGCTATAACTCTATTTTCGACTTTTCATATGCCTGTGAACTAAAAAATAAAGCTAATATGCAACAATCTGATTTCGAATCCATTTCAAGAGTTTCCGTTCCCGAATTAGACTCCATTCTAGGAAAACCATTCCCGATTCTGGACGATGGGTTTGTCAGGCTTGTTGATTACATGGGTTCCGATGAATCCATCGTTCAGGCAGCACGCGTTTCGTACGGAAAAGGAACAAAAAAGGTAAATGAAGACCGCGGACTCATTCGTTATTTGATGCGCCACAGACATAGTACTCCTTTTGAAATGTGCGAACTAAAGCTACATGTTCGCGTTCCTATGGACACTTGGCGGCAGTGGATCCGCCACCGAATGGCAAATGTCAATGAATACTCTACGCGTTACTCCGTAGCCATTGACTCGGCGCAAACCACTCTTCCTGGTGAATGGCGAGTTCAATCGGTAGGAAACAAACAAGGAAGTGATGGATATTTAGAATCATCCAAGGGCGACCACCTAACAAAAAGAGAAACTGAATTCCAAAAGTTTGCTACTGATATTTATAATGAAAGATTAGAAATGGGTGTGGCTCGCGAACAAGCAAGAAAGGATCTTCCTCTTGCTACTTATACAGAAGCTTATTGGAAAATAGACTTACATAATTTACTTCATTTTTTAGCACTGCGTATGGATGATCACGCCCAGTTGGAGATCCGATTATTTGCAAAAACCATTGGCGAACAAATTGTTCAAAAATGGGTTCCGAATGCTTGGGAAGCCTTTGTGGATTATCGATTGAGCGCTTTGAACCTCACAAAATACGATACACAAATTATCCAAGCTCTCAATACATCCGGTAAAGAAGGAGCCAAAAAGAAAGCCATCGAACTAGGGTTGTTAGATGAACAAGGTTCCACCGCTAAAAAAAGCCGTGAACGTGAGGAATTGGAGTACAAATTGAAAGATATGGGTTTTACGATTCCCTGGTAAAACTTATTCGATTGAAATTTATTGATAAAATTGATTGATAAATTCTATCAATATGGTTGTTAGAAGGATTATGAGCCTCAGAATCCTTCTAACCCTTTTTTCTATCCTCCTAACCAGCGTTTCCCTTTTTGCGGAAGAGTTTGCCGTGGCAACGTTTACCCGTGGGAAAGTGAGTTTTCTCTCCGCTACTGACTCTTCCAAACTTTGGAAAACTCTTAAAGTGAATGATGTTCTGAAACCAGGAGACCGGATTAAAACAGGGAATGGATCCAAAGTTGATTTTTTATACCAAGAAACAGAAATACGAATCCAACCAAACACTGATTTTACGCTCAATGAATGGAATTCTGATAAAAAAATTGCCAAAGCCTATGTGCAAAATGGTGCCGCTTGGTTCCGGGTAAATAATTTCAAAAAAGGAAGTTTTGAGGTATCCACACAAACTACAACTGCGGGAGTACGTGGTACCGCCTTCGGAGTGTTCTACGAAGAAAAAGATAAAAAAGGATACACTTGTGTCTGTGAAGGACTTGTAAACATCAATGGTTCTGAATTTTCTAAAGGAACAGGTGGTGCAGTTAAATTAGGTGCTACTGAGTTGGAAAAAAATGATTACAAAGAACTAATCACAAAAGAGGGTGCTACCATTCAGTTCAAAGAAAAACGAAAAGGCAATCCCATGTTGTCAAAATGTCTTCCATGCCACAAACCAGTAGGTTGGGAAGATAATAGTTTTACTCCGGACGAAACTTACGGTAAAAAGTGAAATTCGATTTCAAGGTATTCTTACTTATTTTCTTCTTCACCTATCCAATTTTTGGTGAGGAAATTGTCACAACTAAAAAAGACGAACCAGATGGCTACTATGGACTAAAACTAGGAGCCATCTTAACTCCCACACTTTCTTATCGTGTAAGAGACAAAGCATCGGGAACAACGGATCTATCTCCCTCTGACAAAGCTGGATTTTCCCTCCCTTGGACAATGGTTACTATGTCGAAAGAATGGGAAGATTTAGGGATCAAAGCAGAATTCTGGGGTGAGATTCTCCGTAACGATGCACTGACTAATGACACCTTGGCAGGAACAGGCAATAAATCCAATCCTTATGTGTTTTTAGTAAGGCGAGTAAACCTTGCTAAATCTTTTGAAATCGGTAATACAAAACATCAAATTCAATTTGGAATGTTTGAACTTCCCCATATGTTTTCTGTTTGGTCAGGAAATTATGATTGGCGTTATTTCGATAAATCACCATTAGAATCAATGGGTTTTGCAAAGGATCCAGTGGATCTTGGAATCAATTATATCCTTCGATGGAATTCCTTTTCTGTTCAAACTGCTGTTGTCAATGGGGAAGGGTATCGTAATACTCAGAATACAACTAATACTGGTTATGATGTCATCGGAAAATTAGGATGGGAACCAACTTGGTCTGAAAATTTCAAAACTGGCCTCCATGTTTTAGGTAGAGCGTCGAATGCTTTTGGTTATGCGAGTGATGAATGTCGTGAGGGAAAAACTCGCTGCCTCGTCAGTGATGGGAATCCAACCACTAGAAAACAGGGTAGTGTTTCTCTGAACCAAGAACAAGTGATTGCTGTTGAATCACATTTGGTTTGGAAAGAGACTCTCAATTTAGGTTTGGGTGGAATGGCCAAAAAACAATTGGGTGGTGAAATTGTAGATAAATTAGCACCGTACCAGCCTCCCACAAAAGTAGCGGAATCCACAGGACGAGGGGGCTATTTTTGGGCAGGGCTTGGCAACGGAACGGTTCGACTGGTCATACGCGGAGAAATTGCTACCGGAGGACCATCGCCAGGCCTTCGTGCCACTGAAAGTGTGGAAAGAGAACCTTGGGTGCGATTCAAACCAGGTACCACTGATCCGCTATATTCTGATCAATCGTATTACATCACGAGACAAATTTTTGGTGAATGGTTTATGACTTCTTCGGCGCGGTTAGCAATAGGATATACGGAGGTACGTTCGTATGATTCTAAAGGAGAACCAAATAAATGGTATGTAGACAGTACCGGGGAGGCGTCAAATCGTGTCGAATATATAGAACAGTTTTCAAAACCTGCGACACATCCAGTTTCTGAATACGGAAGATTGGATCGAAGTATAGTTTTGAAAGCCACAGCCACGTTCTAAGAATGCGAGTATGGTATCTGAAATCCAAACCTTTATAGAATCTCAATTGTCTTCTGGTTCCTTTTCTGTTTATAGTTTTTTATTTTTGGCCTTAGGTGGGCTTTTGGCAGGTCTTTTGCCTTGTGTTTATCCTTTATACCCCATTACGGCAGGGATTTTAAAATCTCGAGTAACGAATCATAAATGGTCACATCCCTTTGTTTACTATTTGGGTTTAGCCAGTATGTATGCTGTATTTGGACTTGTCGCAGGTTTGAGTGGGGGAGCATTCAATTCCTTTTTACGATATCCTGAAACTCAGGTTTTCCTTGCGATTTTGTTATTTGTTTTGGGACTCAGCGTAGCTGAATTTTTATATTTTCCTTTTTTCGCAGGTGATTTAAGAAATTCAGCAAATGTAAGTTATGCGAATACATTCTTTTTAGGTGTTGGTGCCGGTCTTCTTTCCTCTCCTTGTGTGGGACCTGTTGTGGTTTCAATTCTTGTCCAACTCATTGCTTACCAAACAGAAGGGATAAGTTTGTTTCCCATTCTTTTTACTTCTTTAAAGATGTTTGTATTTGGTTTGGGTCTTGGGATTCCATTTTTACTCATAGGAGTTTTTGGTTTTGCATTACCAAAATCGGGAAAGTGGATGAAGGCCATCCAATGGATTCTTGCTTTGATGATCCTATATTTTTCTTTTACTTATTTGGAAAAAGCCTTTGTCCTTTGGGGATTGAGTTCTGCTCTTTCTGTAAAAGTATTTTTCATTTGGATTTTGGCTTTGGTATTTCTTTACTTACAAAAGCAAGAAGGTCTTCCTCACGAAAAAATGAAGTTCGCTCTTTTACAAATGGGAGCTTTTACTTCCTTGATTGTGTTGGTTATACTTTTACAATCTACGCTGTGGAAACTGGAATCGGGTTCTTCTCATTTAAAATTAAACTCGGCTCCTACGGAGATTCATGGAAATTTAGAATGGTACCGCAGTGAAGCGGATGTCTATCGGATCGCCAAAGAAACGGGAAAACCTATATTTATCGATTTCTATGCTGATTGGTGTACGAACTGCAAAGAGTTTCAGAAACTTACGCTTTCGCACAAAGAATGGAATGAAACTTTTAAAAATAATGCCATCCTTTGGAAAGTATATGATACCGATCCCATTTTTGATGAGTTTGCAAACAATCCCAATTATCCAGAATTAAAAATTGGGCTACCTTTCTTTTTAATTTTAGATGCTGAAGGAAAGATGATTTATAAATCTAACGATTATTTAGATACAAAAGGTATGATGGAAGTGATTAAGAAACTTTAAGGAAACGAACTGACCTGATTTAGGTCAGTTCGCATAATGTGAGTTTATCGAGGAAGATTGTTGAGAGTAGCTAAGTATTCACTGGCTATCTCTTTTACAATTTCGCCAGCTGGTTTTACTTCTTCAATTTGAGCCACACCTTGGCCCGCAGACCAAATATCTCTCCAACGTTTGTATTCTTGTTCAACGGCTTTTTCACCGCCCGCATGACCTGCGGCAATTTTTTTAGGACCGTCTTCTAAAACATCCGGTGACCTTTCCACTGATTTTGCTAACCAATTGGCAGGGATTCCTGAAATTTTTTCGGTATAAATGATTTCGTCAGGACTAGAATCAATTAACATCTGTTTGTATTCATTTTGCGCTTTTGATTCTGGTGTTGCAATAAAACGAGTTCCGATATAAACCGCATCGGCCCCTAAAGACAAAGCTGCCGCCATTTGTGATCCCGTAGAAATGGCACCAGCGGCAATCACAGGAAGTCCAACTTCTTTTTTCAAATAAGGAATTAATGCAAAAGGAGTGATAGCACCTGCATGTCCACCAGCACCTTGCGAAACGGCAATGAGAGCATCTGCTCCTGATTTTGCGACAATGTTTGCATGTTTGAGTGTGGTAACGTCGCAAAACAAAGTAGATCCATTGGATTTGATTTCTTTGGCGATAGTCCTTGGAGTTCCTAAACTTGTAATGATTAACTCTACTTTTAAATCCATAACCACTTCGAATTGTTTCGCCCAATTCGGGTTATGTTCTTTGTGTAGGATCAAATTGACACCGATTGGTTTTTTGGTTTTGGAACGGATTTCCAAAATTCCTTCTCGTAACTGTTCCGGTGTTCGGTAGTTTAACGAGGGAAAACAGCCTATCCCACCTGCTTCCGAAACTGCCACCACTAACTCCGGATAGGAGACGAGGAACATTGGAGCTGCTATAATTGGCAGATCAATTTTTAACATTTCTGTGATTTTTGTTTTGATTTTCATAAATCTCCCGTTATACGATTATGGTTGAGTCGGTTTTGGAATTAGGTTTGGTAGTTCAGCGGAATATCTTCCAGATCGAGGAATACAACTCATCGCAAAACCTTGGATAATGTAACAGATGGAATCCTGTGAGATACATTTGAGCGATTTTTGGAATTCTTGCCCGTCAATTTCTGTGGCGATGGAATAACATTCCATTTTGTCTTCCACAAATCGCTCTTGGGCAGTTTTCTCTTCTTGGGCCACAACTGTGGTAAGAGACAATAATAGGAGGGGTAGTAGGTAAAAAAGTGATAGGAATCGATTGCGATTCATTGAACGTATCCTGCTGATCCTATAGGAATTAAATTTTGAAAGAAGTCAAATCATATAAATCGATTCACACCTTCTTACAGTTTGTTCTTTATGTGGGGATTCTGTTCCAGTTCATGGGATGTTTGGACTTACAATCGGAAGTTACCCCCGATCGCCAATTCCAACAGTCTATTTATCTTTTAGATCGTTATTACTATTGGTCATCAGAAGAAATAACCGATCCTAATTTGATTCCAGAAAATGATTGGCAAAAAATGGAACCCAATCGTTTGGGATTTGAATCTTTAGAAGGCCAATATTTATATATTAAATTCAGTGATCAATTTGTAAGACAACTGAAAAGTCCTGTCCTTTATGTTGAAATCGCATTAGAACAATTTAAACTATTCCAGGGAAAAGAATTGGTTTTTGAATCCAAATTTCAGGATCATTTTTTCCCTTACATCATTCCATTAAACCAAAACCCGTCTGGTTCTCTCATCATTCAATTTCAATCCAGATATCATGGTCATATCGGAATGGATCGCAAAGTGTTTTTCAAAGATCATTCGATGGCACTAGTGGATTTGTTTATAGAAAACTTTTCTGAAACATTTTTTGCTCCCGTTTTGCTTGTTTTATCAACCATTTTTCTTGGATTTTATTTTCTTAGAAAAAGAGAAATCATATTTCTGAATTTTTCCATTTTACTATTTTCAGCCTCTCTTATAGAAGCATTAAACGGCTTTGTTGGATTTTCTCTCAGTCAGTATTCCTATATTGTAACTCCTCTAACTTATATTAACTTTGCATTTTTTCCCTTTGCACTTTTGCTTTTTTTGATAGGGATTTTTCCTCCTTTCTTTCGAAATCTATTTAAGATTCTTGCATTCCTTCATATCATAGCTTTTTTTCTTTCGATTATAAAAAATTATGAAAATGGGATTTCATTTCTTAACAGCGAAGATGATTATAATTGGGTAATTGTATTAGAAGCAGTGATTGCAATTTTTTCTTCCGTTTATGTATTAATCAAAGGAAATAAAAATCTACGAACCATTACCTTGGGATTACTCATCATAGTTTTTGCTGGACTTCATGATATTTTAGTAGACCTGGAATTGTTTTCACACGGACAAAGAATCATTCACTTCGGGTTTTTTATCATGTTAGTATTGTTTGGTTTTTATGTTTTCAAACATTATTGGCAACTTCTACATTCAATTAACAGAATGAATGCGGAGCTACGGACAAAAAATAAAGAATTACAGAGATTAATTCAAATTGATAAAGATTTAGCATTGGCACATGCACTCCAAAAATCATTATTATCCTCTAAATATAATGAAGACGATAAAATTCGTATCATTGGATTTTCGCAAAACTTAGAGTCGGTGGGCGGAGATTACTTCGATCATACAAAAGATAGTATGGGAAATTGGGCCATTCTTATGGCAGATGTATCGGGACATGGGATTTCATCGGCGATGGTAGCTGCCATGTCAAAGATGGCATTTGTTGGTGCAGGTCCCTATTTACAGTTTCCTTCTCGAGTGTTTCATCTAATGAACAGACATTTAGTGGGTAAAACAAAAAATCTTTTTATTACGGCTTCTTATGTGTTTATTGATACAGAATCTTATTCGGCTACATTTAGTAATGCGGGCCACCCAGGTTTTTTTCTCATTCGAAATTCGGAATCGGAAGTCATACATTTAAATGTAAAAGGAAAACCATTAGGTTTGTTCTCTCAAATCCCTTATGCCGAAGATACGGTAAAACTATTTCCTGGTGATAAAATATTATTATACACCGATGGGATTTTTGACTTATTAGATGAGGGGGGTGACAGCTTCGGTGAAGAAAGACTCAAATCGTTGTTATGGGACAATCGTTACCAAAAATTTCAGGAACTAGCAACGATTGTACAAGATTCTCTCTTTCGGTTTTCTTCCGGTTGGAAATACCAAATGGACGATTTAAGTTTTTTATTAGTAGAAATTAAATAAATAAAAATCTCTAAAACAAAAGTTTATAAGCAAAACGATTTAGTAATTTAAGCCATCACGACTTAGTTTTTCACTAGAAACCAAAATCCAATTAACTTTCTTGTGAAAGTCTATCATTCATAATTCTGGATTGATGATAAACCGAATGGGATTTCCTTTTTTTTCTTCCAGGGCATGTAAAAATTCATTGGTATCTTCTAACTTATGAATTCCACTAATTGACTTAGTAAGACTTAATTTTTTATCTTTATAAAGTTGGATGAGTTCGGGGATTGCTCTTCTGTCGGAACCGTAAGAACCGGTGATACGAATTTGTCTTTCAATTAGAAAAAACGGCATAGGAATTTCCAATTTATTCCTTCCAATTCCTACAAGTACAATCCTTCCTCCACGATTCATTGCTCGAACTGAATTTTCAATATTGGGCATAAATCCTGAAAAGTCGCATAACAAGTCTATGCCGCCAGATTTTTCCTTTAAAACTTTCCCAACTTGCATGTTTTTCTCAACCAATATAAGTTCGTCGGCACCATAGGCTTTTGCGTTTTCAAGGGATCCGCTATCGATATCAACAGCAAAAATACGGCCAGCACCCAAAGCTTTGGCAATAGCAACTGCATGGATTCCCAGGCCTCCACAGCCAATGATGGCAACTGTGTCTCCTGGTTTGATTTCCCCTTGGTATTTGATGGCATGATAAGGAGTGGAGACGGCATCAGCCAAAATGGCTCCTTCAGTAAAAGGAATCTCGTCAGGTAAATTGTGTAGGTAACGTTCTTCGATTTGTAAATATTCTGCAAATCCACCGCGTTGGTTAAAACCTAAAACTCCAATTTCTTCACATAGATTTTCTCTTCCCGCCAAACAGTGTTTACATTTTCCGCAAGAAGTTCCGGCACTGACAACAACGCGATCCCCTTTTTTGAATTTGGTTACCTGTTCACCCACTTCTTCCACAACTCCTGATGTTTCATGTCCGGGAACACAAGGAGTATAGCTAGCTTTCATTTTTCCATGTAGAACAAGGTGTATGTCTGAACCACAAATTCCGCAGGCTTTGACTTTGATTTTTACTTGGTTAGGGAGAAGGGAAGGTAGATCCAATTCTTGGATTTCGAGAGATCTTGAGCCTTGTGGAAGTACTGCTGCTTTCATTGAAAGATTCCATCTAACTCTGTCAACATATCGCTTGCGTCAGTTTCATTTAATTGTTCTAACGTTAGTTCGATTGTATCAGTGAGGTAGTATTTATAATTTTTGTAAGTAGTTAAAAACTCTTTTAGTTTTTCTTTTTCATCATCGGAAAGTCTGTTTTCCAAATTGAGTTTGCATAATGCAAGAACACCAAATGCAGATTTTAATTCATCAGAGTTGGAGGCAATGGTAAATAGTTCCTTTAGATCAAGTTCAGCAAAAGTAGGGAGTAAATCTGAAATGAGTTCCATAGCTCCAATGGGAATGGCGCGATCGAGTGATTTGACATAATTCAGTAAAACACGGTAACTTTTAGAATCACCCACATATGAAAGTAGGTAAACCATTCCGGATAGTAAGGATTTATGGTAACCCCAACTCAGTCGACCTGAGTCGGCTTCCCGAATGATTTGGTAAATCATAGTCCAGGTGTTTTTATCACCATCGGCAGCCAGTTTCATCAAATCCAAAAGACGTGATTCCCAGACGGGTTGGTCCATTTCAGATTTAAGGAGGTCGATGGCTTCCAAGGGGGAAGTGGGTAGTGATCCTAACTTTTGCACAGATTCTTCTCCGACATAATACTAGAATATGAGACGTATATGTCTTTTCTTTTTTATCATGCTAATGTTTTCTGTGTACGACCGAAACTATTTGCATAGATGAAACGTTTTTCGGTCATACTAATGCTCTTTCTTGCGGCAATTGGAGAGATGACACCAGATCAGTCCAGTTCAAAGGCTACTCAGTTAATTCGTGTTAGCTACGGACTTAAGGATAACTACGAGTTTCTACGCATTCTAAATTCTACCATTAGCAACCGCGGTACCGAGGATCAAAAAAAATACTTCAAACGTTGCGTGCAGCACCATATCGAATCCGAAATTCTTCATTTGCAAATGGATTTGGGTCGTTCTTATTCCGAACTTAGAAGAACCCAAGGATTACTCATTCAGCTTTATATCCTCGTTTTAGAAGATGAAATTGATGAATTAGAAGTTGAATTGGGTAGGCTTTCAAGGTTAGCGAAAGGAAAAGAAAAAACAGAAACTAAGTTATATTTACGGTTGGGTTATCGTGAAATCGCAGTTGCAAAACAGAAATTAATCGTAGGAAAAAATATTCGACCTTATTTATATTTGATGAAACTCCAAGAATTAGCCTATTCATTAAAATCACTGAAACAGGCAGAGAAGTATATAGTGCTTCTTGGACTATTACATGATTCGATCGATGAATTTGATAAAGAAACTAGGAGTTTCGCGGATATGGTTCATGAAGTCAATAGAATCATCTTTAATGATCGTGAAAAATACTTACGATTGTTATATGATAGTCACTTTGATTCCTATGGTTCTTTGGATTATTATGAACTGATTTGGAAACAACCCGATCTTCACGAATTGGCTGCAGGAATTCCTGGTTTTGATCCTGCTTACGAAAGAAACCCAGAAGAAGCAATTCCACCCACATTTAAATAAGTTATGCGATCATTCATTTGGGAATTTCCCCTTACAGCAGGTTTTTCATTATTTCTTTTTCTATTATATCCAATTGTATCTATTTTTTTTCCCGATTTGATTGGACCATATTTTATCGCAACACCTGGTGAGTTAGAACCAATCAATTGGATTTTATCCACTTTCTTTCATGGATCAGGTGCTCATCTCCTTTCGAATTTGTTTTTCCTTCTACTACTGGGTCGTGTGGTAGAAAATCGTGTTGGAAAAGCTCGTTGGCTATTATTTTATTTTATGGCTGGAATACTATCTGTGTTAGGTGATGGAATTGTGAGAGGTCTAATTTTTGGTGATAGAACTCCGATTGTTGGGGCAAGTGGGGCTATTTCCGGGTTGGCTTCCGCCGCTACATTTTTATCTCCTTTTCGATTTCCCATCACTAAAACAAAATCCATACCTTTTCCTGTTTTTCTATTTGGTTGGATGATGGTTTATTCTGATGTAACCAATTTGTTTGCGCGCGACCAAGTAGCGCACTGGGCTCATCTAGGTGGTTTTTTTTCTGTCTTTGTAACAAGTTACTTACTCGGGGATAAAGAAAGGAGAGAAATCAGACAGGGCTTTCTTCTCAACTTTACCTTTTTTACATTGACTATCATTCTTCTATTTTTTATCAACAATAGGTAATGAACTTAAAATTTCGAGCGAAGGATTATAAATCCGATGACTCGTTTGAATCCGCTGAATACGAGTATTTAGGCAATGAAAAGGAAGGTTGGGAAATTAAACGCAATGGTGACCCTTACCTTCACCTAGGACCAGGTTACATTCCTCTTAAAACCATTTCCTGTGGCGTTTGTTCCACCGACATAGACAGACGGTTTTTACCTTTCCCTCTCCCTCAAATCATTGGACATGAAGTTTTAGCGGAAGGTCTTGGCGAACTCAAAGGAAAACAGTTTGTCGTCGAAATTAATGATACTTATGAAGCTCGCGGAGACAAGTCTCCTGATGTTTTTTGCAAAGAGGGAATTCCCACGCATTCCCCAGAACGAAGAGTGCTTGGCATTGACCGGCTTCCCGGTGGGTTTGGACCTTATATTTTAGCCCCAGTTCATGCTGCCATTTCGTTGGAAGGGGTTTCTCCCAAAGCTGCTGTTCTTATGGAACCCTTTGCTGCTGCATTACAAGCCATTCTTGCTTCTCCACCAAAACCGGGAGATCATGTGGCTGTCCTTGGACCTCGTCGTTTAGGGAGTTTGATTTTGGCTGCCCTTGCCTCTTACCGGAAGACCAATTTATCTAATTTTCGCATAACAGCAATTACTAGACACGATCACCTGGTGACTTTATCTAAAGCTATGGGTGCGGATGAAATCATTGACCTTCGCAAAACTGACATTAATGAAATCAAAAATCAATTTGATATTGTTTATGATACCACTTCGACAGCTTCAGGTTTTGAATCTGCGTTACAAATAGCAAAACGAGAAGTTCATCTCAAAACAACTAATGGCCAAGTGATGGCAGGAATTGCTCATTTAACGGAACTGGTTGTAGATGAGCTTTCCATTCTTCCTTATTCCGAAACAAATGTTTTGTTTCATTGGGAAAAAGAAAATCGTAAAAATCGAAACGTATTTGTATTTGCCGGTGTTTCACAAAGTATTAAAGAGAATTTAAAAAAACAATTTCATGTCTTCGAGGGAAGTTCTAAAGAAGCAGAGAGTATTTTGAATTCTGAATTGTTTTCCAACCAATTGCCAAGATTCGATTTAGTGGTGGTTTCCAGTCCAGAAGAGTTGAGTTTAGCGATTCGTCCAAATCCAGATCATGAAAATTCTTTAGTCCGTCCGCGCGGTGCCATTCTTGTAGATACTTCAAAAACAATAGAATGGCCGGCTGATGCAGGTTTGGTGGGAGAATTTTTTGCAAATCAAAAAGAAATACATACTTCTCGATGTGGAGATTTCCATATGGCAATTTCACTTCTTCGTGATAACCCGGAGACCACTCATGCACTCGAAACAAACTTAATATCACATAGGTTTTCCTCAGACCAATTGGAATTGGCTTATACAACCGCTAAGGATCCTTCCAGTGTGAAGGTGGTAGTAGATTTTAATTAATTTTATGAACACAAACAAACAGATTCACACTTCCTTAGGCCCGGTACTTTCTCCAGTAGAGGATGGGCTTTGGGAGATCGATCTTACAAATTTAAGAATTTTTTTTGGACTTTCTATTCTCTCGCGAACTATCGGTGAAGAGATTGGTAACCAATTACATTCCTTACCTGGAGATTTATCTTTTACTTATAAGATAAATCCAAATATCAATCATGAATTAGTGGATATGCATATCCAACATGTTCAGGTATTTGCAAGAGCTGGAATTCTCAAAGATTGGGTATTGTTTCGAGAACAATTTGAAGAGAACTTACGATTCGTATTTGGATCTTTTCAACAACAATCGATAGCCAAAAAAATTCACCCGGAATTTTACGGAGAAGATCCAAATAGAAATTCTTCCGTTGCGTTATTGTTTCCTTTTGAGGCTGATTTTATACATCCCTCGGGTTACTATATTTTAATGGAAAGGGTTGCAAGTTTATACAGAATTGGTGACTTTTTTCTTCGCATAACAATAGATACACAAGAAGATGGCTGTCTTAATTTGGCTAATATCAAGCATGAAATTATAAGTGATGCACATGCTCGAACTTATATTGCTGGTGCTTCAAAAATTAGTGAGTCACTCAGCAATGGAATGATCAATGCAGCCCAAAAAGGTGAAACTTTTTATGAAGAAGAAAATAGTCATTTCAGTAAAGTGTTTGCTCAAATTGAAAAAACTCCGCTTGGAAAGCTCACTAATATTAATTTCTATTGGGAAGAACAATATCGAAATTTGATTCTAAGTTCAGATCCAAGTGTTTCATTAACCATTTTAAAAAAACTATTTCTCTTATTGGAAGATTCTTCTGCTTCAAAAAAAATAAAAGAAGGAAACACAATTCGTGCACTCATTGGGAAGGTATCCGTTTATGTTGACCTTTCTCGTTTGGACCGAGTTTTAAATTTTAGTATTAATCAGAAGAGAACCCTACTCGATTCTTCATTTTATCTAAAACGAATGCCTATTTTAGAAAAAATTGCAAATTCCGATGGGCATAATTTAAGTTTTGAAGGAGTAAACGTCTTTTTAATTCATCATGTTACTTCTGAAATCATTTCTTTAATTGAAACTCTGAGGCGATTAAAAGTAAATTCGCTTGATGTCGCCTTCGTAAAGTATGGTGGTAATATTCCACCTGTATACCTAGATATATTGTTGGATATACCTACCGAAACTTTTTTTATGGCAGGTCTTGAATTCAAACTTACCAGGAACAATACACCTTACTATGGAGTTTCTCCTTTGTATAGCGATTTTGAAATCCATTCCACCTTCCGTCATAAGTTGGAAGAAGCTAAATTAGGTTTTTTTGATGCTATGAGAAAGTTGGCAGTGTTTTTGTTTTTAAACAAATTACTTTCTTTAATTCCAAAAAATGAAAAATTAATTCTTATTGAAGATGGTGGTTATGTGGCACCAATTTTAAACGAACGCGCATTAGATGGAATATCGTTTGGATCTATTTTGGATGAGTTTTGGGTCGAGACAAAAGATCAAACGATTAAAGAAAAACCATTTAATGAAATTTTAAAAAATTATGTTTTGGGAACGATTGAACATACTCGAAATGGTTATGATAGACTGGTAAAAGTAAAAGAAGAGAAACAATCATTATTTTTACCTGCCTTTTCAATCGCAATCTCTAATGAAAAAACGATGGAAGAATCCAAAGAAGTAGCACGTTCCATTTTGAATGCATTGGACAATACATTACATGGTATTGGAAAAGCTTTATCGAAAAGAAAAATTTTGTTGCTTGGTTCGCAGGGAAATATTGGAGTTTTTTTAAAAAAATATCTAATTGGTGGTTTTCTTCATGAAAATAATTTAGATATCATAGAGATAGATCGAAAGATTCAATCTGAATCGAAATTTGCAAAATCGGATTTTTTAAAAGTATCGGAATCAGAATTTTCAGAGATAGACTTAATTATTGGTGTTACAGGTGAATCCATTATTTTACCGAACGCATGGGAATCGTGGATACTGAAAAGTAAACACAAACAGTTGTTTATCGCATCTGGCTCTACAAAAACAGCTGAGTTCAGCGACTTCATAAATTGGACAAATGAACTGAATTTAACAGAGAATCCTAAGTTAGGTGGTGACGATTTGGAAATTTCATTCCAAAGAATTTTGGATCCGCAAACTCAAATGGAATTAGGTTCTAAAATTATATTTAGAATCGATACAAAAAAAATTGAAAAGGAAGTTTATCTAATTAGCGATGGAAGTCCAGTAAACTTTTTGTTTTTTGGAGTACCAACTGAGTCAATGGATCCAATCATTTCTCAACTTGCGAGTGTGTCTTTAGGGATGGTTCATTATTATAAATCTAAGCGTCTTCCTAAGCCAGATTTATACGCAGTAGATCACCAAATCAATGTTTGGGGTGATTTACTGTGAGTAATCATGGTTTTTTTCAAATTACACAAAAATTGTTTCTTCGTAATGGAAATCAATTGTTAGTTTTGCGTGATCGTAAGTCAGGTCATGGCGATTTACCTGGTGGCAGGATGAATGAGGATGAATTTTTTTCTGACTGGTCAGATAGTATCTTTAGGGAAGTAGCCGAAGAATTGGGAGATCAAATTAAAATTGATGTAAATCCTGAACCAATTTTTATTCATAAACATAGGGTAAATGAAGGGAATTTTCCTTGTGTGATCATTGCCTACTCAGCCAAACTTTTGGACGGGAAAATTCAGTTATCTGATGAACACGACTTTATGGACTGGGTTGATATTACTACTTTTGATCCTTCCAAACTTTTTTCGGAGTACATGTTGGACGCTGTCCGACTCTATTTAAAAAAATATGCATAATTTATACGTTCCCCCTTACAAGATTCTCCTTTTTATCATTTTGTTTGGTTTTGGATTTTTTTCTGCGTCCATTCTAAAAGATGATCAGACAACATTACCAAAGTTTGATATTCCAAAACCAGATTTTAGTTTCGATTTCAAAATTGATTTAAATATTAGCAAACCTGAAGTAGATGAAGAAATTACAAAACCAACTAAGTCTTGGAACGACGTTTCGATTCAAACAAACGGAACCGATCGAAAGTATGGAAACCTAGTCGGAATTCAATTAGTTCTTCAACCTGAGGACTTTGTGAAAGAAGAATGGTGGCGTGAACGTATAGAAGAAACTTTAAATAAAGCAAAATCATCTGCGATTTTCGATCGAAAAACAATTGTTATCTTGCCTGAACATACAGGGACAGGACTAATATTTTTAGAGGAAAAATCTAGATTTATAAATGCAGATTCATTGGAGATTGCTTTGAAAACCAAAGGTGAAACCTTCTCCCTATCTGATTTGTTTTATTTAAAAGCTGAAAAGATGGCGGATGTTTACGTTCGAACTTTTTCAGAACTTGCTAAACAATACAACGTTCCTATTTTAGCTGGCACTATCATATTACCAAACCCTAAAATTGTAAAGGGTAGTCTTGTTCTTGATTCGAAAGGACCACTATTCAATGTCGCTATTCCATTTTCAGCAGATGGAAAGTTGATGGATCCTCTTGTGAAAAAATCTCTATTAACAGAAGAAGAATTAAAAATACTTTCTCCTGGAGAAACTACTCAAGATCGTGTTTGGGTTGTTCCTGGTTGGAAAGTAGCTATATTAATCGGACAGGAAGTTTTTGATATAAATATTTACAATCGACTCGTGGGAAAACCGATCGATGGATTAATTTCACCTTCGGCATCTTATCCAAATATGAAATGGCAATCTATTGATTTAGAAGATTCTAATGTTTGGAAAACGGAAGGCATACCTAAATTCATTAAATCGACAAAGGCACAAGATTTAGTTCAGGTGTTCTTAGCCGGGCATTTATATGGTCAACAATGGAAGGGAAGAACTTTTAACCTGAGAGATTTTACTAATGAAGATCAAGTGAGATCGGTAGAAAGTCCTACGATCTTAAACTTGTACTTTTAATTTTCTGGAGAAACTGTGGTTTTTTGAATCGTTAATTTTAAGTTTAGAAATAAAATCGATTTGACAAGGCATACCTTTCCACAAAAAATTTTCAGAGTCATGGCACAGAAGTCCCTTCCTAAAAATGAGTTTTATGTAAAATGCCCTTTGTATTCTAAAGGACTCTCTATTTGTCCTAGTGCCAAGGATCGTTTACAAACTGAGGATTTGGAAAGGCTTACTTCTCATTGTATTACTGACTCTTATAAAGCTTGCGATATTTTTTCTGCTAAAAAAGAAAAAGAACAAGCAGCCTAACCGTCACTCAGCTTCCTTACTTTTTTAAAATACTCATAAATCATCCAATCTTCCGGAGAAAAATTTAGGTCATCTAAAACAAGTTCTCCTCTTTTGCTTTCATAAACAATTCTGTCACCAGCGACTCCCCACAATCTTTCTATAAAAAAAGGAAAATGTTCCTTCTTTCCAGAAACCTTCCATTTCATCGGTTGGTTGGGATCGTTTTGGTTAGTTGCAATGAATTCGTCTTTCCCTGTCAACCTCCATGAAAATGCTTCGCGAGTGACAATGGGAATACCTCGATTGATTGACGGAGTTTTCCCTTGGTGGTAAACAACTTCTTTTAAATAGAGGTCTCCAATTTTTCCGCCTACGATATAACCAGAAATTCCATTATTATAATAAAATCGTGGAAGTACAATATCCTTGGAAAGTAGAGTCACTCGTTTTGATTCCAAATGTAAATAGAATAAATTGTAAGCACCGCCTATTCCTGACCAAACCAGAAATTCATTTCCTATGGAAGTAATGTGGTAGTGTGTTTTTAATTTTGGGAAGGGCGTGGGAAAGAGATCTCCTGCGATGAATTTTTCTGGTTTGGAGTTTGTACCTGTTTTTTCAACGAAGAGTTGGTTTTCAAAAAAATATAATAATAAATCCCCAGAATTAGTGATCGCCATTCCTGTTTTGCAAGGAATATGTACAATCGATTCATGTTCCAAAGAGGAATCAGCAGTCGAATATCCAAATAAAGCACAACCTCCATATTGTTTTAATGGATATTGTACGGCCACATAATTTCCGTTAGCTGAGATTTGTATTGAATCGGGACGGAGTTTTAGTTCAATTGAATTTCGACTGTCATTGACTAGATCCTTAAAATAAAGGGTTTTATTTTCTGTCCAAACAATCTTCGTTCTATCTTCGGATAGAGCGAACAATCGAGGTTGATTTGGTTTGTTTTTGGAGAGTATTTCCGATGTTGATCGATTGGCTGAAAGCCTATCCTGTAAAAGGGCAAGTGCCTTTTCATATTTTTCTTTTGAGATTAAATCTTCAATTTCTGATACTAACGATTCATGTTTCGATTGGCAGGATAAAAAAAATAAAATACAAACAGAGGATAAAATAGAAAATAATTTCACTTAGACTCCAACATTTCTCGAATTTCTTCTGCGTGGATTTCTTTAGAAAAAAGTTCCATTGCTGTTTTGCCAACACGTTTTGTATCATAATAAGCAAATGTTCCAGTGACTACCGCACCACCAATTGGTATCCAACGAGCAAATTGTTTTCGAATTAGGGATTTTGAAATCATTAATCCTAATCTTTCTAACATGTTTTGAAACACTTTAACGGTTGTTGGGCGAATCAAAATTTTAAGCGAAGATTCTTCTATAATTTTTCGAAAAACATGTGCCCCGCCGTGTTTAAAAAGACAATAGAGTAATAATTCTTTGGTGACTTGAACTTCTTTTCCGTAGAGTGCGGCTATGTCCAAAATCAAATGCCCCTGAATGCGGTACATAAAAAGTAATTCTGGAAGGATACTTAGAATTCCTAGTGGGCCAGGTGGTAGGGAACAGGTGGCGCTAACCAGTCCCGATTTGAAAGATGCATTCTGAACCAATTCCTGGATTAAATTGTCGGGAGGTTGGATTGTGGGCGCATAAGGACTTCGATAGTCTTCTAATCCGGCAAATAGTTCGACCAGGCCTTCTAAAAAGCCTTCAGATTTGACCTGGGACGGCGTTTCGCTCACGTGTTTCTTAAATCCTCGTTAGATTTTGGTTTATCAAAAACAGGCATTCTATATCCTTTCCATAGACATGATAGATAGATTGAAAAAAATTCAAGAAAAATACCTGCGTATCGAGGATGAGCTGGCTAAAGCCACTGCATCCGATACTTTGAAGAATCTATCGAAAGAAAGATCTCGCCTAACGCCAGTATATACAAAAGCCGATGAATATTTAAAAATAACTAAAGATTGCCAGGATGCAAAAACACTTCTAGAATCGGAAAATGATCCAGACATGCATCTTATGTTGAAATCAGAGATTGAAGAAGGTGAAAAAAAGTTAGAAGAGTTAGCGAAAGAACTCGAAATTATGTTATTACCTCCAGATCCAAATTCTGGAAAAAGTATACTTGTCGAAATCCGTGCTGGAACTGGCGGGGAAGAGTCGGGGCTGTTTTGCGCCGATTTATTTCGCATGTATAATAAATATGCAGATAAACAAGGTATACGAACAGAGATCATTGACGCAAGTCCTACAGGAATAGGTGGATTCAAAGAAATCGTTTTCTCACTCGATGATGAAAGAGCATATGATTTATTTAAGTTTGAATCGGGCACACATCGGGTTCAGCGAATTCCTGAAACTGAATCGGGTGGACGTATTCATACATCAGCAGTCACTGTAGCAATTCTTCCTGAAGCTGAAGAAAAAGAAATAGAAATCAGAGAAAGTGATTTGCGAATTGACGTCTATCGCTCGTCAGGTGCCGGTGGACAGCACGTCAACACAACTGACTCAGCGGTTCGTATTACACATATTCCGACCGGTATTGTTGTAGCTTCCCAAGAAGAACGGTCTCAAATCAAAAACCGTGATAAAGCAATGCGCGTGTTACGTGCAAGGATTGTTGATCAAATGGCAGATGCTGCCAAACAAAGTGCCGATGCTTTAAAGAAAGCACAGGTTGGTTCAGGAGATCGTTCAGAGAGGATTCGCACTTATAATTTTCCTCAAGGGCGCTGCACAGACCATAGAATCGGTTTTACGAGTCATAATTTACCTGCCATTATGGAAGGTGATTTGGATGAATTAATTGATGCATTGGTTCAAGAAGATAGATCAAAACGATTGGCGGAAGCAAAAGCCTAAAAAAGAATTTATTTTTGAAAGGAATTCGGTTGATTCGAACCGTGTGAATGTTATAAGAAATAGGGCGGGAATTTTCATTAGATGAATCGACTGAAAACTTTAATTTCTCTGATTGCTTTTACAAGTCTCACCTTTGGCAATTGTAAACCCGTCAATAAGGATGAAAAAATCAGTGACCTCGTTTTATATTATCTTCTATTTTTAGCATTAGCCAATGGTTCTGAAGAGAATTGTTCGTTTTCTCCTAACTCCACAGATCCGCTTTATAATGACGAATGGCATCTAAATAATACCGGTCAATTTGGTGGTACTGTTGGAGAAGATGCAAATGTGAGTCCTGCTTGGAACCAAGACATTGCTGGGAACAGAGTAATTGTCAGTGTGGTAGATGATGGTTTGGATATTAAACATGAAGACTTAGTTCAGAATATTTCGGTGACGGCTCGCGGATTGAATCTTTTGAACGGAACTATATATCCAACTCATTCCTATTCCAATAGTTTTCATGGTACTGCAGTCGGAGGTGTGATTGCAGCGAGAGGTGGAAATAGTTTAGGTGTTCGTGGGGCGGCTCCTTGTTCCAAGTTAGTTGGTGTCAACATTCTTGAAAAATCAACTATCTATACTTCCGATGAATATCGAGCAATGGTCAATGAATCTGCTAGAGTTTCTATATCTAATAATAGTTGGGGTTCTCCCGATAACTATGGATGGCTTTGGCCTTCAAGTTCACTTTGGCAACAAGGTGTAAACGAAGGAATCGGCAAAGGTAAATCAGGAAAGGGAACTGTTTATGTATGGGCAGCAGGAAATGGTGCTTTTAGAAATACAATTGCTTCTCCGCTGCTTTTCGATAATGCAAATTATGATGGTCAGGCCAATTATTACGGAGTGATGGCCATTGGTGGTATCGGTCAAAATGGAAAAAAGGCAGCCTATTCAGAGTCAGGTGCAAATTTATGGGTGGTTGCCCATACACAAGGGAATAATGTCACTACATATACGACTGCTATTTCTACAACAGATGCGACAGGTGCCAACGGATTAAATGTCGGCGGTAGTTCAGGAGATTATTCCTTCGGTAATTATACTAAAAAATTCAATGGAACATCATCTGCAACACCGTTAGCTGCTGGTGTAATTGCATTATTGATAGGAAAGTTTCCCGAATTGACTTGGCGCGATGTACGCGAGTTAGTTGCCTATAGCGCAAGGAAAAATGATGCGAGTGATACTGACTGGACTCTTAATTCTGCCGGATTAAATATCAATCATAAGTATGGATTCGGTGCCATCGATGCAGTAAATTTGTTAACAAAAGCAAATACATGGACACCCATTTCCGCAGGACTTACAATTTATAATGCCCCAGCTTTATCGCCAAACTCCTCTATACCTGATAACGATCTTGTGACAGGTGTCACTGTCAATTATAACGTCAGTAGTTCCATTAGTTATATTGAATATGTTGATGTAGAATTTACATCAAATCATACTTATTTCCCAGAACTTCAAGTTGAAATTACCTCTCCTGGTGGAACGAAAAGTGTCCTTTCCGAACCACATTACTGTGTCAATCCGTATAACAATTCTACTTGTTCATCTGGTAACACATCAATTGCTTCCATGACAGGTTCTTCGACCTATCGATTTGGTGTTGCTAGACATTTGGGAGAAAATCCGAATGGAACTTGGGTACTCAAGGTATATGATGCTAGCGCTACTGACACTGGACAAGTTAATACAGTTCAATTACGAATTTATGGAAGGTAATTTTATGATTCCTAGTTTACGATTGGATTTATCATTTCGTTTCACATTATTGACTTTTGTCACAATAGTTTGTTTTACTTCCTTAAGCGCAGATCCAAAGGAACCACCTAGTTCCATCACCTTTAAAGAAGGTGGTGTTACCAAAACTTTTTATTTAAACCCGAACGTTGTCGCTGAATATGTTGATATAAAAGATATTTCAAACAATCAGCAGAAGAATCAAGGTAAACAAGGGTTTAAATCTGGATGGAACATACGCCCACCTGGAAAAGTATTAATTCCGAAATCTGGTAAATCAGCCATTCCCTTGAAAGTAACGGAAGTTTATTCAACAGGTGTCGGAATGGGTCCGAATATAGTTTTGCCAGGCATTATTATTATTTCTTTTTCGACTGACCAATCGCAAACTTCTTTGGATAAAATCGCAAACAAATATGAAATCCAAATTCTTCATCAGTTGTCTCCTCGTTTAGTAAGTTTTCAAACAGAACCAGGTTATTTGTCTATTCAAAAGGCGAATGATATACTTGCCGAACCGAATGTATTGGAAGCTTATCCAGATATTGCTTTGGAAAAAAGTTTAAAATGATTTTCGCATAACTAAAAAAGATACCTACATCGCCAAATAAAAATACATTAGTTTCAGAATCTCATGTTTTCTCACTGGTTTAGGAAGATAAGATGTAATTCCTGCCAAAAAACTTTTGCTAATATCCTCTTTCTGTACGTTGGCAGAAATCGCTATGATGGGAATTGAGTCACTTGCCCTGATTTGATTAGCTACTTCGATCTTTCTTATTTCCCTTGTCGCTTCTAATCCATCCATTTCTGGCATTTGCATATCCATCAAAATGATATCAAATTTTTGTGATTTATATTTAGTTACGGCATCCTTTCCATTATACGCAATGCTGATATTGATTGGATATTTGCGAAAAAATGTTTTGATAATAAATATATTTTCTTCGGAGTCTTCTGCGAGTAAGATATTACAATTAGGGAAATTTTCAGGTTCTGGAAGTTCTAAATTAAGCCAATGTTTGTGTATATCTGAGTTTCGTTTGATAAAACCTTCGTAAGGAATTTCAAAATAAAATTTAGATCCAATTCCTACATGGCTAATCACTGAAATTTCGCCTCCCATTAACTGGATTAACTTTTTTGTAATCGTTAATCCAAGACCAGTCCCACCGTATTTCCTAGTAGTGGAACTATCAACCTGGGTAAAACTTTCAAATATAGAATTTAATTTTTCAGGTGGAATACCTATTCCTGTGTCCTCAACTGCGATGATTAAATTCTTTTTGTTTTCAGCTAACGATGTGGTAACGAATATACTTCCTCTTTCCGTAAATTTCATCGCATTACTTAGTAAATTGATAAGAACTTGTTGTACTCTGGTTGAATCACCTGCTATACTTTCGGATATTTCTTCATCTACGTTGAATTTTATATCAATGCCTTTTGTCTGAGCTTTCATATAAAACATGGAAACAGTGTCTTTCATCAAGTCCCGAATAGAAAAATGGATATGTTCCATTTCCAATTTTCCTGATTCAATTCGAGATAAATCGAGAATATCATTAATTATATTAAATAATGCCTTACCTGAATTTCGGAGAACCGTTAAATACTCTTTTTGTTCTTCTGTTAACTCTGTTTCATTTAAGGTGTCTGTCATTCCGAGAATTGCGTTTAATGGAGTACGAATTTCATGACTCATAGATGCTAAAAAATCGGTTTTAGCTTGCGATGCCTTCTGCGCTTCGATTTCCCTTTGGTTGGCCAAATTAATTTTTTCTCGCAAAAGTTTTTCGCGAACCACTTGTTGCGAAACATCAGAGATTTGAATCATACAAAATGAATCGGTTTCTTCTTCGATGGAAATCGGAATGATATGTAAATATTGGTAAATGCGATTTCCTATTTCTCGATTCTTTTCATTATCATAGAGGGGAAACGGAAATGGATTTAATGTATGAGTTAAAATGGAATATTGTGAAAACTCTAAACAAAGTTTGATAGATTTGAAAGTTCGTGTGTTTATTAATTCAGGGAAAATATCTAAGAATGAGGAATTTACTAAGTCTTTTTCTTTGAATCCTGAACTTTTAATAAACCAACTATTTGTTAAAACGATATTAAGATTTTTATCTAGAATTAAAATTCCTATTCCAGATTTCTTTATAATCGTTAGTAAGTGCTTTTCACTAAGGGAATTCACTACTTCAACTTTTCAATCAGTACTCTAGAAAGATTTTTAATACTATCGAAATTAAGAACGAAAAATATATAACCTTTAATATCTTTACCGCTCAATTTATAATCAATAAAAACTAACAAAATGGAATTGTCTGTTTTGGATTTACGTTTGAGTAGTAATTCTTCATATTTCCCTGCAAAGAATTCTGGAATATGGGTTTCAATTTTGTAATCAGACATTTTTGCTAAATTTGACAAAATTGCATTTAAAATAATGTTACCGATTTCGCTTAACGCATCTTTTTCAAATTGTGAAACTTCATTTAGAGCTACATAATCCTTCATCATCATTTTGACGATTTCTAAACTTGCACTTTTATGGAATAAAAGAAAAGCAGAACCATCTCCTATTCCACCAACAAACTTTTGTTCAATGGTACAGACATCTTGGTTTGCTAGATATTCTATATTTTTTGCTTCTTCTGTTGTGATTAAATTTAAACTGGGTACTGTGAGTAAGATTTCATCGGAGATCATTTCACTCATTAATTTTGCTGCACCACCCAAACTAATATTGAATAGCTCACATAACGAATCTCGTTCTATTTCAGTTAGAAAATTCATATTTTAATCCAAGTGGGGAATTATTTTCTCGGCGGTAACTGGTTTTTCAACAAAATCAATGCCAATTGTTTTGGCTCGATTTTTTATCGCATCTTGAATGTTTGCAGTAATCAAAACCACTTTTGTATTTTTGTAATTCTTTTTAAGGTCTTCAGCCAAATCGAGTCCAGATAAGTTTCCAGGCATATTTTGATCCAATGTGAAAAAATCGATGTCTTGATGGTCCGATAAAAGTGTTTTGGCATCATCGGCTGAACTTGCTTCCAAAATATCCCATTCTGGATATTTATCCAAAATAATTTTCCTGATCATTAATCGAGTTACTGTGCTATCGTCTACGATTAGTGCTTTTTTTTGTGACATATGTATTGCCTTAATTCCGAACTAGTGTATATATGAGATTGCACCTAATAATTGACGGAAAAAAAAACATCTCCCCAGCCATATATGCGAACCAAATACTATATATTATTATTTTTTTGCCTTTTTTGTCTCTGTAAGTCGAATCAAAAAATTTGCGAAGGCGAAAATTGCAGGAATGGAAAATTCCTAGTTTCCTATGAAAATGGCGATCGATTTGAAGGAGAATTTTTCGAAGATATCAAACATGGCAAAGGTGTTTATTATTATTCTAATGGTGATGTTTTTGAAGGAGAATATCAATTCGGATATAAAGAAGGTGCTGGTGTCTATCGTTATGCAAATGGAGACAAATACATTGGATCTTATTCCAAAGGAAAACGCCAAGGTTTTGGGAAGTATCTGTTTTCTGATGGATTGATTTTAGAGGGACATTGGGAAAATAATCATCTCCAAGGAAATGCAAAGATTGTGAATGCAAAAAGAAGTTTGGTGTTAGAGGGAAATTGGAAAGATAGTCGGTGGATGGGAATTACACCGACCAATCCATCAATGAATGCTATCGAAATTTCGAATCCCGAGTGACTCATATATTTTTCGAGTCGCCTTAGATTTGTTAAGTGTATACATGTGAATTCCTGCAATTTTGTGATCTAACAAATCTCTAACTTGTTCCGTTGCCCAATGAATACCAACATTTTCCGCATAAACATCGTCTTCTGCACGTGTTAGAGATTTTAATAATTTTGCAGGAAAATTTGTTCCAAGAGATAATTCTGCCATTCTTGCCATTCCTTTTCTGGAAGTAACTGGCATAATTCCAGCAATGATAGGAACTTTGATACCTGCAATTTCACATCGCTCAACAAAATCATAAAAGTGATTATTGTTAAAAAACATTTGTGTACAAATGTAATCAGCACCTTGGTCAACTTTCCACTTCAAATATTCAATTTCTTTTAAACGATTTGGTGTGGATGGATGTCCTTCGGGAAATCCGGCAACGCCAATCCCCATTTGTGGAAATTCTTTTTTGATGAATCCAACTAATTCGCCGGCAAATGCAAATCCGTTTTCTGTTTTTTGGAAATCGTTTTGTCCTTTCGGAGGATCACCACGAAGTGCCATAATATTGTGAATTCCACTTTTTTCATAACGTTTCAGAATTTCTCGGATCTCTTCTTTAGTAGAACCAACACAGGTAAGATGGCTAACAATAGTTAGTCCCGTTTCCTCTTGGAGTTTAACTACTAGGTCATGTGTTAGATCCCTCGTAGATCCGCCTGCCCCATAAGTTACACTTACATAGGCAGGATTCATTTGGGATAATTCTTGTATGTTTCGGAACAAATCTTCGGAGGCTTCCTGGTTTTTTGGAGGAAAAAATTCGAAGCTGATCGTAGTTTGTTTTTTGCCGAGAACCTGAGAAATATGCATAAAACCTATCCTTTAAACAGGAATATTTTTCTCAAGCCCCTTGTTTGCCATGAGCCAACCTTTTGATGCTTTTGTTTTCACTGCCAACCAGAGCGCAAATTTTGGAAACAAGGCAGGAAGGATTACGATCGAGGCTCGCAAATAGGATGGCACCAATACTTCGCCAGGATTTTTTTTAATGGCAGAGATAATGGCTTCGGCGACTTGATATGGTTCGATCACAGGAGTAAAAATAGAGGGTTTTACGCCGTCGATCATTCTGGTATTTACCATTGTTGGACAAATCCAGCTAACACCGATTTGTGATTCATAAAGTTCCATTTTTAGGGCTTGGGAAAATCCTACCATAGCATGTTTTGTTGCAGAATAAGTTACAGTTCCTTCTGTTCCAAATTTACCAGCAATACTTGCTAAATTGATGATGGCAGCTTCCTTTTGTTCACGTAGGATTGGCAAGGACAGGTAAACCAACTTCATTGGTCCTGCCACATTAATTTGAATGGCTTTGTTCCAAACAGAAAAATCTTTACCTTCATAGTAACCGCTTGGGGCAATTCCAGCGTTATTAATTAAAATTTGAAAAGTCAGTTTTTTCTTTTGAATTTGTTTAATGAGAGATTCGATTTCTGACTCTTTAGAAAGATCACAAGCGTATCCATAGAATTTTCTTCCCAGCGATTCCACTTTGTTTTGAATCTCTTTTAATAGGGGTAATTTTACATCAACACCGATGATATCATTTCCTTCTTTTGCCAATCGTTCTGCCGTTAAAGCGCCGATTCCCATTCCGCAGCCAGTGATAAGTATTGTATTTCCCGATAGTTTCATATATTCAATCTAATGCTTTTTTTACTTTCGTCAATCCGAATCAAGCGAGAAATAGACACATGGAATATAGATTGTTAAAGTCGGAATTGGGTCACAAACTTCCGACTGTTACTTCAACCAATGAATGGATTCGAGATGTTTCCATTCCATTTGGTTCGTGGGTGATTGCAGAAGAACAAACTGCAGGCAAGGGTCGTGGACAAAATGTTTGGCAATCGTTAGGCGAAGATCCACTGATTTTTTCTGGAAAAATCCGGATTTCGGCTGCTGAAATTTCTCTTCCGTTGTTATCGATTTTTGTTTCCTCTGCCGTCCTAAAAACAATCTTCCATTTTTTTCCTGAACGAGAGGAAGATACAACAGTCAAGTGGCCCAATGACATTTATCGTGGTGACAAAAAAGTGGCTGGGATTTTGGTTCAGTCCGATTTTACAAACGGCATTTTCGAAGTAGTGATTGGAATTGGGCTTAATTTTTTTGGGAAAACTGTTCCAGAAGTTTTGAAAGATAAGGCTACTTTTTTATGTGATACGTCTTTGGAAGAGGGAGTTTTAGAACGTTTTGCAAATCTATTGGTTTTATACATCAACCAATCCGTCATTGCTCTTTTAGACCAAGGACAGATCTTAAAAGATTTAGTGTGGATTGAGGATCATTCCTTATTAAAACACAAAGTGATTGAAACCGAATGGCAATCGAGAATGGTTCGGGGACGTGTTTTGGGAATTGATGAATTAGGATTCCTTCTCATTATGACCGAAACCGGTGAAAAGATTGAACTCATGGATACTTCACCTAAATTTCGGATGATATAAATGTCAGAATCACCTTTATTATTAGTTATCGATGTAGGAAATACAAACACTGTCTTTGGAGTGTTCCGTGAAGGAGAAGAAACTCCTGACTTTCACAAAAGAACTGTGACAAGAAGAGACCGAACCTCTGATGAGTTAGGCCTTTTTTTAAAAGGTTTTTTGACCCAAGAAAATGTAAAAGCAGACCGCGTAAAAACAGCCATCTACTCAAGTGTTGTACCTTCCTTAAATCCAATCGTGGAACGAATGTTAGAAGATTGGTTCAGTGTCAATCCACTTCGTGTTCACTACCAAATGAAACTTAATTTTGGAATTAGTTATCCTAGACCTTTTGAAATTGGGGCAGATCGTTTGGTCAATGCTGCTTATTGTGCCAAAAATTACCCAGGAAAAAAAGCGATTCTCGTGGACTTGGGAACGGCAACTACTTTCTGCGTAATCAGTGAAAAACCTGAATATGTAGGAGGAGTCATTGCACCAGGGCTAAAAATTTCTATGGATGCTTTAACAAGGAACACAGCACAACTTCCACCCATCGTTTTTGGATCTCCTAAGAGAGTGTTAGGCGATTCAACAGTTGAGTCAATTCAGGCTGGTTTTTTCTTTGGTTGGATTGGTTTATTAAAAGAAATTGTAAGAGCCATTAAAGAGGAACATCCTGGTGATTACGTTGTGGTGGGAACCGGTGGCCTTGTCACTACCATCCACGCTTCGCATAACCAAGTGTTTGACGAAATTGATCCGATGATGACTTTAAAAGGATTAAAAATTTTGGCGGATTTAAATTCCTAAGATTTTTTTCTTATACGCCTCTCCCATAAGTTCATATCCAATTTGGTTTGGGTGAATGGGATCGGAAACAGGGTATAAGGGAACTTCCCCAGTGTAGGACTCAAAAATAGATTCCATTTCAACATAGTCTAAATTGGGTCTATTTTCTTTCAATTTACGTATGGTTTCGTTATTAGTTCGGATCGTTTCTCGAATGGAGGCCATATTCGTTAAAGGAATTGTAGTTAGTATGACTTGGGAAATTTGTGAAGATTCCAAAAACTGTATGAGCTCCGAGTTTCTAGACTCAAATCCACTGGTTCCATAAACCATTGCATCATTAGTTCCCAATTCAATGAGCCAAAGATCGGTAGGAATTTCATTTAAGCGGCTTTTGTTTTGTAACCAATCTTCAATTGTGTATCCAGCCACCGAGATATCGGTTACTTTATAACCTTGCGGAAGTTTGGTTTTTAGCCCGAATCCATCAGACCATTGTCCCAAAGAATCCCCAACAATTGTTATGCGACGTTCCATTGGAACTCCAGAGAGTAGAGTTAAATATTGATTTGTAGGTTGTTTTGAATGATAACATCCAATCAAAAAAAATAAGAATATGTTAAAGATTTGAAATTTTTTTTTAAGAACTAAGATGTTCATTTTTTTGTATAAACAATGGTTTTATAATGTAACCAATGGTTGCCCGGAACAGGTATTTCCCATTCTTCCCGATTCCACGAAGACTCTTTTAGATATTCGCTAATTACATGATTGATGAGTTGGTCATCATAAAATACAAAACTATCTCGAGATTTGATCGTTTTGATATACGCTTCAGAAGGAATATCCAATTCGCCTGGAATAAATTCTAAGAGATGCAAATCAGGTCGGTTTTTTCGTAATTGGAAGTAGGGATCAGGTAATGCTTGTAAATAAACAGATTTTGAATGAGACAAACTCATTTCTAAATGTTGGAAATGTGATTCTAAAATTCTTTTGGAATCAGTTTGAAACCAATGAATATGATTTATATATAATAAGGACGAAAGTGATAATAAAATCCCTACGAATGCTAACTTAGAACTTGAACCAGCTGAGTCGTAGAGTAAAGCCATCCCGAAAGCTAGCGGGAATAGAATATGGAAAACATACCATCCTTCAGATGAGGTGTATAAAGCAAGTAGGACGGAAAGAATCCAAATCCAAAACAGTATCCATTTTTGATTCAGTTTTCCAAATGTTTTAAATAACTTATAGGAAAGATAAGTGAGTGCAGAGAGTTCGAATGCGATAAGAATCAATCGTAATTTGGGAAATCCGAATCCAAAGGAAAATACTTTAAGTTTGTCGATTAAAGTGAAAGTTTCTAAAAGATTTCTTTTGCGAGTAATTTGAGCGCCAAATTGGATTTCAAACCATTCCCAATTAGGATGGATATAATACATCCAACAAACTATAGGAAGAACTCCCCCAAGAATTAACCAAGGAAGGGTTTTATAACCAAAGTTTCTCCATACTAAAAAAAGTGTGACTAACCCAAAAGATGCACCAATTGGATGAGATAAAAAAGAGAATGATAGTGTAACACCTGCTAAAAAGACATAAAAGTGTTTTGTTTTATTTTTGTTAGTTGCAAACAACAAACTCAGGATAAAGAAAAAAGCAGTTAAACCTTCCATTCTCGCGGCAGTTCCAAAACGAAAAAGAAGTGGTTCCCAGAGGATACTAGCAAATGCAATTTGACTTGCCCATTGAGAGATCGATTCCCTTCTCAGTAACCAATAAAAACCTAAAGCGGTAAGATATACGATGGTTACATTAGCAATACGAACGGTCGTTAGGGTTTCAGGAAAAATCGTTAACGTAAACCCCGAAAAAAGGAAATATAAAGGTGGCATCCATAAAGTTTTGGATTCCATTCCGGGGATGAGTCCATTCAAAACTTCGGTTTGTAAATGTCCGTTCTTTGCAAAAGACAATGACGGGGAAAAAAAGAGTACTTCGTCAGGCCAGACAACCGGGAATACGTCCAAGTTCATCCAAACCTGGAAGAAAAAGAGGGTGGAAATGATTAAAAACGAGGCGTAAGCCACGTGGATTTTATTTAGAAAGGGAATTAACGGCTTCTTGTTCCGTCTCAAAAACTTCAAACAAGTCCAAAAGCTCCACTACATCAAAAACCTTTTTCACAGGTGGTGTGATGCAACAGAGTTTTAACTTTCTGCCTTGTTTGTCTAACTCCCGAACCATCCCTACAAAGATGCGAATACCAGAGGAAGAAATATAAGAGATAAGCTCTAGGTTGATGATGATATCTCCCTCGCCGTTTTGCACATCGTCAGCCAACTTGGCCTCCACTTCATCCGAATGGGTAATGTCCAAACGACCGTTAAGGTGAACGAGTGTGTGCTTTCCGATTTTTTTGGTCTTAATTTCCAAAGCGAGCCTACTTGGAGACTAGAATCTCTGAAAACACCAAAGGTTCAAGAAATTTTTAAGCTGCTTGGTTTTTGTTTCGATTAAAAAGTCGCGGATCTGTTCGTTCTTCGACAGGAATGTGCAATAATATTCTTTGTCTGGTAGAACGAGTCGATCTATGTCCCAAAAACTCCTGAATTTCCCAAACAGGAAATCCCTTTTTGAAAAGGTCCAAAGCAATCACATCACGGAGAAAGGGTATGTGGATCTCTTTTGAGATCAAGTTACTTGCATTCTTTAGAATTTTCTGAATGGTCCTTGACCTTAACTTTCCATAGCGGCCAGGAAAAAGATAATCGCTCGGGGAGAATTCAGAGGAGTATCGATACAGTTCCAAAGCCAAGTTAGGTTCTATAAAAATTTTCCTTCTGCGCAAACGACCACCGTTCTTTAATTTGAAGAGGTTACGCTCAGAATTGAAATCAGATATTTTGAGGTGGATGATTTCTGGAAGGGAAAGTCCCGTACACACTAGAAACTTAATGATTAAGTAGTGCAGGTAGTTTCGATCACGGAGCCGGAACAATAGAGTTCTGACTTCAGACTGGTCAATCAATTGGTTATCAAGAGTCATGACATCAACAGTCAATACTTGAGGGAGAAGGGCCGGTAATTTTAAATTATTATTTAGCATAAATTTTTCTCGAAGGAATGTAACAGGTATATCAATCTATGCAATCAATTTGTCACCAAACCGCAGTTTTGGATCAAAAATTCCGAAGAAATAAATTTACTTGTTCATGTTTTTGCACCTTCCCATTTTCTGCTTGATTCATATTCTAAAAACGATCCTATCATTGGGAGAAACGAAAAAGGAAAGAAACGAATGGACTCTTTGGAACTGAAAACGAATGACCCGGAACTTCAACTTACAAAGGAAGATTTACAAAAAGTTGAGGAACTAACTGGACAAATAAAACTCAATCATCCGAACGATGTTATCTCTTACGGTTCCTCCGCGCAAGCGAAGGTTTCTGAATTTGCGGACAAAGTTCTTTCAGAAATCAAAACCAAAGATTCAGGTTATGCCGGCGAACTTCTAAACAACCTATTGTTCAAAATCAAAGACTTAAATTTGGATAGTTTCGCTGGAGAAGGGAACACTTTGTCCAAAATTCCTTTGATTGGTGGTCTTTTTGATGCCTCAAGGAAATTCTTGGCAAAATTTGAAGACTTACAATCACAGGTTGAAAAAATCGTGGATGAGTTACATACCGCACGTACCAACTTGACAAAAGACATAACATTATTACAGGCGTTATATGAGAAAAACTTGGAATATTTTAAGGAAATCCAAGTGTATATTGCAGCCGGCGATCAGAAAGTGAAAGAGTTAAGAGACAAAATCTTGCCAGAAATGTTGGAAAAAGCCAAAGCGCAGGGAGATACCTTAGCCTCCCAACAATACCAAGACATGGTGCAAATGGTGGACCGATTTGAAAAAAAAATCCACGATTTGAAACTCACTCGAATCCTTTCTCTTCAGACCGGTCCCCAGATTCGCCTAATACAGAATGGCAACCAAGTTTTGGTAGAAAAAATCCAAAGTTCAATTCTCAACACAATTCCTCTTTGGAAAAACCAAATCGTCATCGCATTAGGTTTGTTACGCCAGAGAAAGGCTTTAGAAGCACAAAAAGAAGTTTCTAAAACCACTAACGATTTAATCCAAAAGAATGCGGAAATGCTAAAAACAGGAACTGTGGAAATTGCTAAAGAATCTGAAAAAGGTATTATTGAAATTGAGACCTTAAAAACCGTAAACAGGCAGTTAATTGAAACGATTACAGAAACTTTGAAAATTCAAGAGGAAGGTCGTCAAAAACGAAAATCTGCAGAACAAGAAATGATTAAAATCGAATCAGATATCAAACAAAAACTATTGGAATCAAAATAGAATGACTGAAGTGCAATTGGAACAAAATCAAGAAGAAAAGAAGTGGGCAAGGCGTGCCCACCTCTCTACAATCCTAACTTATCCGATGGCTTTATTGCCTTTTCCATTTTTCATTTCTTCACTTGGCGCAATGGTTTATCCATTTGTGATGTGGCTTTCTCGAAATAAATCTTCTTACTCCGCAAAACAATCGTTAGAGGCAATGTATTTGCAAGCATTGTTGTCTCTTGGTTTTTTTGGATTTGGAGCTAAGTTTGGCGATGATCGAGTTTTACTTGTTTTTTCTTACGTATTTATGGCATTTTTACATGTTATTTTTTTAGGTATTGCTATATATCGAACCACTATAGGGAAAGAACATCATTATCCATTTAGTTTTTTTCCTTTTCTTTTTTCTGCTAACAAAACAAAGGAAAACTGGAATGAACTAAAGAAAAAATTTGAAGATAAAGTCGAGTTTACTGAATACAAAACACAAATGGATAAATTGGATGGATTTCGAGCTCAAACAGAAAAAGAATCCAAATCTTTATCAGATTCATCATTACAAAGTCTGTGTAGCGAATATTTACATTCCTTATCGGATTTGCGTGTTCGACTTGCGGAAGATCCTTTATCTTATCGCAAAGCGAAACAATTTTTAAATTATTTTCCAGAGACTGTTTCCAAAATTTTAAATCAGTACAATAAAGTTAGTTTGGAAGGTAATTCCCCGGAATCAGAAAAAAGAAAAACGGAATTGAATTCTTTACTTAGTGAAGTAATTAAAACAACAGAACAGGTAAGAAATAAATTAAAGGCTGATGAAACCCTAAATTTAGATGTTGAGATCACTGCGATGAAGAAAAACATCGAATTTGGTGGGTATTAATGCAATCTGAGTTACTGGATAGGTCTTACCATTTTTTAAATTTTCTTCCAACTGTTGCCGAATTCCTGATTCAAAAACACAAAGAATCTGGACTGAAGGTAGATGAAAAAGGTTTGTACAATCTCGTTACAGAAGCAGATTTAAAAGCTGAGTCTATGATTTTGGATGAAATCCAAAAGAATTATCCAGCCGATGGGATTCTTTCGGAAGAACGTGGAAAGTTAGAAGGTAATTCAGGATACACTTGGGTTGTGGATCCATTGGATGGTACAACCAACTATACACATGGTCTTCCTCTCTATGGTATCTCTGTTGGTGTTGTAGAAACCGAAACTATGACTCCACTTCTGGGAATGGTTTTTTTTCCAGAACTTAATACTTATTATCATGCAATCAAAGGGCAAGGGGCTTTCCGCGAAAAAACTCCTATCCAAGTTTCCAAAACTGGTTCTCTAAAAGATTCACTGTTTGTCACAGGATTTCCTTATGATAGGAATTTATCTTTAGAAACACTAATGCAGTATTATAAATCCATTTTGCAAAAATCGCGTGGCATCAGACGAACAGGTGCTGCAACTCTCGATTTATGTTGGTTAGCGGAAGGAAAGTTTGAAGGTTATTATGAACTTGGATTAAAACCTTGGGACATGGCTGCGGCAGGTTTGATAGTGTTGGAAGCAAATGGAAAAATCACATCAATGGATGGGAATGACTTTTCTATTTTGACTCCGAGTTTACTTGCCACAAATGGCCTTGTGCATGAATATCTACTGGCAGAATTTGAAGGGCAAATCAACCGAGTAGTATATTAACCAATTGATTTAGTTTTTTTCGGATCACTTCTTTAGTAAAGTTTGCCAAAACATACTGACGACCATTCTGACCCAATCTAGTGGTGATATTATGATTTTCTAATAAAAAATCTAAGGTTCGTTGGAATGAAAGTGCATCTGAATAATATAGGCCACCTTGACTTCTTAGACAATGTCCACGCATTACCGAAGATTTTGCATTCACTAATACAGCCTTTTCCTGAATCCAAGCTTCCATAATAGAAATGGAAAAACTTTCATAAGCTGATGGATTGAGCAAAAGAAATGAATTTTGAACTTCAGAGATTTTATCTTCTTCACTTACAAAGCCCGTAAAAAAAATCAAGGGATTCTTTGGAGTTTCCATCGAAGCAACTGATCCCAAACATTTCATAGTAACATCGGTTCGATGAGAATATAAATTCCAAATCTGAAAGTATTCAAATAGTTCAGGAAAACCTTTTGCTGGTTCTATCCTACCAATTGTAATTAGATGCTTCGCATTACTATTGCTAGTATTTGTATTTTTGAAAGTATCGTTAATATAAGTACCAATTAAAAAATAGGATTGGACCTTCTGTTTTGTGTTCGCTTCATAAACAGCCATCTCTTCTGGTGCATTAAAACTATATACATATTTGTTTGAATAAGTCTTTTTAAATATAGGAAGACGGAAAGGTGGTTCATCATGAAATGTTGGCACAATGACAAACGGAATTTTTAAATTGGGAATACTTGCCACTACAGGGTAATATAGATAACCAATTAGAATCACAAGATCAAAGAGTTTTTGTTCCTTTGTCACATAATCAACTAGGTCAGGACAATATGGCCCTTGTTCTTTTAAGAAATCAAATTGTTCTTTTTCAGAGACGGAATCACCTTTTTCTAAACATTGATTTAAGAGACGATTCATCTTATCCATGTTGCGAGTTTGTTTCACTGGAAATCGAATCATACGAATTTGATTTTCAATGTGTTGGCCTTTAGGAAATTCATTTTTCCAACTCACATAATCTTTTGCACATGATGTACAAACTGTAACTTCGTTAGATTCCGATAAAATGGATGCATAGTCATAAGCTAGTTTTTCAGCTCCGCCGGATGCATTTTGCAGAAATCGTGCAGTGATGATGAGAATTTTTGCCATAACTAAGGTTTGGCCACTTCAAGAAGTGGAAGGATACTGGTAGATTCTAAATATTCGTTTAGTCTTTGGTTTTGGGAATAAATTATAGAATTTCTGAGATCGGAATTTTTAAAAATAGAATCTACAAGTGGGACAAGTCTTTCAAAATCTTTAGATTCAAAAAGTATACCTGATTTTCCTAATGTTTCAGGAACGGCAGCGGCAGAGAAAGCAACAACAGGAAGGTGAAAATAAATTGCTTCCATAAGAGGAACACAAAATCCTTCATGTTCACTCATTGATAAAAAAATATTACTTTCCGAATAGATTTTTTTCAACATCCTTTCATCAACATAGGAAATAATTTTAACTTCCTCTGGTAAATCTAAATGATGAATCATAAAATTGAGTTCGTCCATGTAAGATTGTTGGTCTGGATTACAAAATCCCAACATACGCATGGAAAACTGATTTCCCATTTTTGACTTCCATGTTCTTGCAAAACGAATTAAGTCATCTTGCCGTTTATTCGGTGCTATGCGTCCCACAAATAAAAACGAGGGTTGTGTAAATGATTTTGATAGAGTGTCTCTTGGAACATCTTTCCATTTTTGAAAGTTCAAATGTAATGGAAGTAATCGAACTTGTTTAAATCCGATTTCTTTTAATTCTGACAAATTAAAATTTGAAACAGCAAAGGAATGATGAAAATGATCCCGTATGATTTCTAAATCTTCGCGGCCTTTTCTTAATAAATAAGAGAACTTTAAGTCATAACCTGAAAAAAAATCTTCAGGTGTAACATTATGATAAATAAGAATTTTTTTATTTGGAAATTTTAAAACAAAATTTAGAACTTCACTATGGATGGAATGATGATAAACTAAAACATCATTTGGTTTGATATTTGCTTTTGTAAGTTTTTCTGCATATTTTCGATCATAGGAAAATATATTTTCAGCATATATTTTTCCATAGTAACCTTCCTTCGAAAGTAATCGCTTTATCTCCAACATTTCTTGAGAAATTGCGTCACCTAACTGAAATCCTGCAGAAAACTGGTGTATATTCATTGGATACCGGAACTGAGAATTTTTGAAATCTCTTCCTGAAATGGGAATCGGTTGTATGATTCCAATACTTTGTATTGTTCTGAAATCAGGGAAGTTCGTTTTTCTGGCTGGAATAAATAATCTTTCATTTGTTTAATGATAGAAGGGTAATGCTTCGATTTAAACAGAACACCAGCTCCTTTCATAGTGCCAGGAATTGCACCTGCAGTATAAGCAAAAACAGGAATCCCCGAGCCAAATGCTTCCAGAATCGGTAGGCAAAACCCTTCGTGTTCACTCATGGAAACAAAGGCTCCTGTTCCTTTTAAAATCGAAATTACTTCGTTGTCTGTTTTACCGATTAAAAAATTTACTTTTTCTTCTAAACCCAATCTTCGCACAGTTTCTGTTAGTCTCTCGAAGTAACCATCGAATGCGCCAATCACGGAACCAATACATAAACATTTTGCATTGGGAAATTCCTTTACCCAGTAGGAGAATAATTCAATTAAGTCCTCCCATTTTTTTTGAGGGGAATAACGCCCAACAAAAACTATTGAATGATTTCTTGGCAAATTTTCTTTTTTCGAAAGGGAATCATAGGTTTTACATATAGGAATGATATAAGGATTTTTGAATTGATATTCGGATACCGTATGTAAATTAAATTCGGAGTCACACCAAATTGAATCAGCAATTATTGATAAGGTGGCTAATTCTAAATAAGATAGAGATTCAAATTTCTCCATTGCTAGGTAAATATCAGGCGTTGTTGTGTCTTTGTAATAGATTGCTGGAGTTATATTATGAAATCTTAGTATTTTTTTTCCTGGTAAGTTTACGAATAATTCATAAGGATATCCGGCGCCACCGTAGTGAAGTATATGAATATCATTGGAAGTAGTTGGATACTGAAAATGAGTAGTGAGGTGGAACTCACTATTCAAACTTTTGCCTTTTCTGGGTTGTCTGGTGATAAAATGCGATTTGTAACCTAACGAATTAAAAACTTCCGCAAGGCCAATGGCATCGTTTCCAACACCATCGGAATCTTTGAGTTCATCTAAATGTTGAAAAACATTCATGTAGCGAATTTTGTATATCTGAATACTTTTGTGTCATCCGTTGTAGAAAGATCGCGAACTTCTTTAAAACCTAGAGTTTCTAAATAAATTGGCAACTTGTCTAAATCAATTTCTGAAACGTGTAGGTCGCTGAACGGGCGGTTTGAATGATTGGGTTTGATTGCAACTGAAAAGTATAGGTGTTTTCCCGTGTTAAGGGAATTTGAAATTTCGGCGAATAACTTTTCTATCCAGAAGGAAGGAAACCTATTTAGAGGTAAGTATATTAAAATATTAGTTGTGCTATTTAAAATATTTTTTAACGGAAATAATTGTTTCTCCAATCTGACAGTCGCGGAAATTTTATTTTGAATGAATCGAAATTCATTTTCATCGGAAGTAATCGATTGAAATGGAATTTTTTGAATGGATAACTGTTTAATTATATCTCCCCACTCAGGAAATAATACGGTAATTTCCTTTGATTGAGAAATGTCTTCTAGTGCCACTTTCCAAGCTGGATTAGAACCTGCGTCGATAAAATAGGAATTGGCCGCCCAACCAAAGTTAGGCAAAGAATTTGAATTTGTTTGTAACAAATGATCCCTGTAAAAACCATCAAACCTGTTTTCTATTTGTTCAATTCTTTTTCCCAGACGAACTAGTTCATGTAAGACAGAAAAAAAAGCACGTATTCTATTTTCAGAAAGTTTTTTATCGATTAGTCCATAAACGGATATTAGGCGACCAAGCAGATATTTGATTGGCCCTTTGATAAACCAGAACTTGGGATTTGAAAATTTAGGACTAGAAATACCTTTTTCAAAGAGGTGAGCAGTCCCGGCAGGATCAAATTTTCTAAATCCTTGGGGGGATTCTGGTTTATAACTCAACTTTGTCAATTCCAACCAGTTTGCCGCTTGGGATGGATCGAGAGGAATCTTTGATTCGATATCCTGCATCAATTCCGATACATTTAACTGTGGGTCGCGGACTTCGACAAAGGGGGATGGATTGAATTTCTTTTTGTCTTCCACAGTTTTCTTTCTTTTCTTGAGAGGATTTGAAAAATTGGAAGAATGGCAACTAAATCTTAGGGCCGAATCGGAATTTTCCCTTTTCTATGAAAAAAAAACAAACTTTAGTCACTGGAGCTAGCGGATTTGTCGGAAGTTATCTCCTGCCTGCTCTTGAATCACAAGGTGAAACGCAAATTCATTGTTTTCAAGGTGACATTCGCGACCGAAATGCTGTTACCAATCAGTTAGAAAAAATCGAACCAGATATCGTAATCCATCTAGCTGCTCAGGCCTTTGTTCCTGTGGCAGTAGTTAATCCTTGGGAAACAGAAGAAATCAATGTTGGCGGGACATTAAACTTGCTCGAGACCTTACACAGAATGCAAAGGCCGTGCAAAATGTTGTACATTTCGTCAGCAGATGTGTATGGAAAACAAAACCACGCTCTCCTACCCTTAAAAGAGATTCTTATGCCTAATCCTGTGAATCCATACGCCGGTAGTAAATTGGCAGCTGAATCTTATTGTCGACAGTATGCACAATATAGTCCTCACGTTTCTGTGGTGATTGCTAGGCCCTTTAATCATATTGGGATCGGGCAACGCAAAGAGTTTGTAATTCCTAATTTCTGTTCACAAATTATCGAAGCGAAACATTCCGGAAAGTCAACGATTGCTGTTGGTGATTTAGAACCAACTAGAGATTTTTCGCATGTAGAAGATATAGTTAGTGGATATTTGACTTTAATTGAAAAAGGTGAGTCCGGTGAAATTTATAATATCTGTTCAGGTGAAGAAAGAAGCATTCGCTATATGGTAGAAGAATTAGTAAAAATTTCAGGACACGATATTAAATTTTCAGTGGATGTTGGACGCGTAAGAGCGTCCGAAACATCAAAAGTATTTGGAGATAACTCTAAGCTAAAATCACTTGGTTGGAGAAACAAACATAGCTTAAGTGAAACTCTACTGCAAATCTATAATCATTTAGAATCAGAATTTTTAAATTCTAAACATACAGCCTGAACTTCTTTCCAAGTTTTGTCAGAAACAACTTTTTTGATTGTTCCTTTTTTCCCAGATTCAATCAGAGATTTCAGCGATTTCATTCTTTCTTCAGTTGCAGGATGTGTACTTAAAAAATCAGTGAATGATTGAGTCACTACTTGGTCGTTCTTTGCATTTTTATCAGTTTGATTGTCATCCGATTCTGTGTTTTCTTTTTCAAATTCTTGCATTCGTTTAAAGAAACTAAGAAGACCTGAAGGTGAAAGATTTTGGTTTCTTAAATATGCAATGGATGTCACATCCGCTTCGGTTTCAAAGTCTCTCGAAAATTTTAGAACCAAAATGGTGGAACCAATTTCTGTAAATGTTTCCAAAAATTCCATGTTTCCTAATCCAGGTCCCACTACCAAACTAATCGCAAGTGATGTCCCGCCTGCCTTAACCAAATTTCGCATATGGTGTCTTTTTTCCACATGAGCAATTTCGTGCGCTAAAACTCCGATTACTTCTTCTTGTGATTTGGCATCATTTAGTAATCCTGAAAAAAAATAAATTTTTCCATTAGATAATGCGAAAGCGTTGGGAATCGCAGATCCAATCACAGATACTTTGAATTGGTGCGGGCTACCTTTAGGTACAACCTTTTTTAATGCTTCAGTAAAGAACCTATCTGTTGCTTTAGTATTACATTCTTGAAATTGTGAATCTATTTTTAGTTGGACGGATTCACCAAGTTGTTTGTCCATCGAAACAGGAATTAGGTTAGTGACCATTTCCAAACCTTTGAAATAAAAGAAACCGATGATACCAACAATGATGATTGATAAGGCCCCGAGCACCAGCGGATTCATTTCCCTGATCGAATAAAAAAAGGCATGTGCATGGCTCTCGTTTTTCTTTGATTGTATCCAAAGTGATTCTAGTTTTTTTGCATCTTCCTTGGAACAGATAATTTCTAAAACGGGACTTTCTTTCACTTCGTCCGGCATTAGCGTCAACTTACAACCTTTATGCGTCAAAGTGAATTCAGTAAATTGTAATAAGTTTAGTTTATGAGCGACCTCTCCTGAGAGAAAGTCGAGGGTTTGACCATGAATCAGAACAGTCCCTTCTTCAGGGACTGCTGACACTCCGTCAAAATATCGGGATGTAAATGTTTGATTTTGGAACAATGTTTATGATAGGAAGCCTTCCAGAGCTTCGGCAAGCGCTTCCAAACCCTCCGCAGTGGCATTTGCTGTATTATCTGCTTTTGCTTCGATGATAGAGAAATCAACTTCTGCTTCCAAACTTACTGACTCTATGAAAAGTTTAGTAAGTCGAACGATAGCCCAAGCAAAACCAATTCCTAAAGTAAATATGATGATCAAATAAGCGATGAGAAAATTAACAAAAATCTTTCCACCTGTAATATCCGAACGAAATTTTTTTCCTTGGAAACTAGTTCTGTTCCAAATGTAATTTTGGATGTCGGCCAAAAACCAAGAATAATAGATGCCAAGAGTGACGATGCTCAAAAGAAAACCTTTTAAGTAGAGGAAAAAGATTTCCTTCCCTTCTGCCGCGAATCCAAAATTTGTATTTCCATACCTGGTTTTGCTTTGTATGTAAGCTTCTTTTTCTGCAAAAAACCAAGGGTAATAGATCCCTAATGTTATGATGGTTAATAGAATCCCTTTTCCATAAATCTTTGCAACTTCGAGAATTTTTCCATCGAATCCAAATCGAAGGTTACGATAACCTGTACGCGAAGTAAGATACCTTCTTCCCCCAACCACGATGATAGGTACTAGAGCAAGGAAAACTCCCAAAGTCAGAACAAATCCTACAATGGAGCTAAAATAGGGAATCGGTATGTAGGAAAGAATGGTTTGAATGATATAAATTCCAATATAAAGGACTATGAATATACCTAAGGCCTTTAGAAAACCAATCAGACGTTCTTTTCCAGATCCATGAAAGGAAAAACGTTCCCCTGCCCATTCTAAATTTTCGGCCATAAACTTTTGCACATTAGTTCTAGCCCAAAAGCTATAAATTCCTAATGTTATTACGGTTAAAAACATGTTCTTCAATAAAAGTATGAAAAGCTGTCCTCCCGTTGCATGGTATTGTAGTCTTGTATTGTCCATTGAAGTCCCCAAAGGTTGATTAGTGGGGAGAGATTAAAACATTTCAGAATTGGGTAAAGAAAAATATTTCCTATCCTTTAGAATTACAATTTGTACGATTGAATCTAATTAAAACTTTTTTAGGAATTACCGAACTTGTTAGCTTTCCAAAACGTCTACCTCAGTAGAATGCGAACCTTTTTGATTTATTTCTGTATGAGTTTGGCATTTGTGTCCAATAGTTTTGCCGATTCTAGGCAAGAGTTACCTCCGAGTCTTGGGGATTTGAAGGGCCAAGATAAGTCGGTTCGTCAACCTGCTGATCGCAAAGACAAAAAAGGATGTTGTAAGATAAAATACCCCGCCGGTGGTTACGATTTCTTTCTTGCGACAGAAGATGATTGCCGTGCTAGTTTATACTTTGACAGATTTTTGGGAGAGAATAATACTCTATGCTTTCGATGGGAAGGGGAATAGAATTTGTCGATTTTATGGGCGTTCGAGAACAAGTTTTACAAACATTAGTCAAAATTTTTCCATCTTACGATGCATCTCTTGCGATAGCAGGCGGAGGTTGTAAGGCTTTTTATGCTTTAGGAATTGGAAAAACACTCCGCGAATGGGGAGTCCGTTTTACAGAAGTTTCCGGAGTTTCAGCCGGTGCTGCTATGGCCTTATGTATTTTATCGCAAACAGAAGAAGAATCTGTAGAATACTTTGAAGAAATCACCAAACGAAATTCACGTAACTTCCATTTCTCGAACTTACTTAGAGGAGAATCTACTTTTCCACATGAAGATATGTATCGTCGAACTATTCGTTTTGGAATGAAGTTTGATAAGGTTTTGGAATCTGGTGCCAAAGTTTGGATTCATTCAGTAAAAGCACATCCCAAAGAAGATTCATTAAAAAATAAGTTTCGTTTAGCAAGACTTATCTCTGAAACGGGTCGAGCGTTTATCTTGGATGATAGGGACCGGTCAGAAGGAATCCCAGCCAACCGAACTGCTGAAATGATCCAAAAATGGAACATGCAAGATGTTGATTTTACCGAAAAGGACTTTGTAAATCCAGAAACCATCGAGCAGTTTATTATGAACTCTTCTTCGATTCCTCCCATTGTAGATTTTCAATCGGTGAACGATGAGTATTATTTAGATGGCGGCCTTACCAATAATATGGTCATAGAAACTTTTTCGCCTAACGCAAAAATCATTGGTATTCATTATGAACCAAATACGATTGTCGGAAAGGATCCCGAATTATTAGCAAAAACTTATTTGATCACTCCTTCCAAACCACTTCCAATTACTTCCTTTGATTATACCAATCCAAAAGGAGTCAGAGAAACGTTTGAGTTAGGAAAGGCCGATGCATTGGCACAAAAAACTGCCATTCTCGATTATTTAAGATAAGACTGAAAGGCCTCTAATCCTTGTCTTAAAGTTTCCTCTTCGGAAATTAAGCTTATAACTAAAAAACAACGGTTATGCGAAAATCCATACCAAGACCCTGGATGAAAAAAAACATTGGTTTTAGTTAGTATATCCAAAACCATATCTTCATCTTTGATATCCATATCCAATTCAAATAAAAAATACCATCCTGCTTCCACTACTGGTTTGTTTTTTATTTTTTGAATGTCATCCAGAAATAAATTGCATGTTGTCAAGTTTCGCATAATTCTTGTTCGGATACGATTTTGGATCATTGATTTCCAAGGAAGAAGTTCTGGAGTTGCCAATTGAACTAGTGAATTGACGGAAAGGTAGGTATCAGCTATAAATCCTAATTTTTTCTGAATTTCCGGTCTAAAAAACTCTGGGCTTCGATTAAGAATCCATCCTAATTTAAACCCAGGGAGTGCCAAAAGTTTGGAAAAACCATTACATATAAGCAAAGGAAAGTTAGGCGAATCAGGTATCGAGTGATTTTCTCCCTTAAATTCATAACCTACAAATACTTCATCTAAAAGAATTGGAATTTTGATTCCTAATTCTTCCCAATCTTTCCAAAACTTTGCTGTGGTTCGGGAACCGGTTGGATTTGCAGGACTTACCAAAATAATAAGTTTAGTTTTAGTGCTAATACAATTGGTTATGGTTTCTGCAGAATAAATCCAGTTTCCAGTTTCCGAATCTTCTACTAATGGATAATGGACTTCTTTTAAGTTTTCTAGTCCAATGAGGAAACTAAATAGTGGATAACCAGGATTTGGTGTTAATACTTCATCCCCTGGATTTGTAAATAATTTGAATATATAAGAATAGGCTTCCGAAGTACTTGCGGTTAGAACTAGATCCGATTTTTGGATTTGGATTCCACGTTTTTCATATTCTGAAACAATGGAAAGTCTTGTTGATTCTAATCCTTCCGCAATGGGTTCATAATGGCTAATATCTAGATTAGAGAATATATGGGATAATGCAGAGGGGGGAAACTCCAATCCTAATTTGGTAGGATTGGAATTGGTTAGATCCAAGATTTCATTTCCAGAAAGTTCTAGATGTTGTTTTGTTTGAAAGATTTTATTTTCTGAATTCAAATCACCTAACAAATGAAATCGATTCGAAAATGATAATGGAAATTCGGTCAATTCATCCTGCTTTGTGTAAATATTTCGCAATCATACGGACTAAAAACCGAGGAGAAAATCGGACCGACTGCGCTAAAAGAAAATTAAAGAATCCTGTAATTTTTACGACCTTTTTTCCAAATAATGCATCGAGGCCAATGTCAACTACCTCCTGCGATTTCATAATGAGAAATGATGACTTTACTAAATTGATTTTGGTCATATTGGCTCTTTCGAAAAATTCTGTTTGTGTTGGGCCAGGACAAACGCAAGTGACTGTCACTCCATAATCACGCACTTCTTCCGCTAGTCCTTCGCTCAGTGAAAGAACATAAGCCTTGGATGCGTAGTAGTTGGACATTAAAGGTCCAGGCTGATAAGCAGCAGTGGATGCTACATTTAGGATATAACCTTCTTTCTCTTTCACCATATCTTGCAAAAACAAATGGCAAAGTTGTGCTAAAGTGGTGACATTGAGTTGAATTAATTCGGTTTCTTTTTCAAAAGAATTTTTAAAAAATTCTCCATTGAGACCAAAACCAGCATTGTTTACTAAACAATGAATTGATATTTTTAATTTTTTCACAGCTTTGTATAAAACTTCTGCCGCATTGGGTTTGCCCAAATCTTGAGAAATGACAATACTTTGTATTCCGTATTTGGTTTTAATTTCTGCGGCGAGCGCCTTTAGTCTTTCTGCACTTCTTGCGACTAAAACGGGTATATAACCCTTTTTTGCCAAAGTCAGCGCAAAATCTTTTCCGAGTCCAGTGGATGCACCTGTAATTAACGCGTATTTCATAGAGGGAAAATTATTACTCAACGTAAAAGTTGGCAATACGAAACTAAATAGTTTTGGAAATTTTGAACGCCTGGTCAATATTAGTTTTATGAGCCAATCTGTTTCCCATCCGCTTCATACCATCCAAAAAGAAAGAGCCATCATTTTTATCTTAGCAGCCCTCCAATTTTTACACATCCTAGATTTTGTCATCATGATGCCACTCGGACCTGTGTTTATGGAGAGTTTCAAAATTAATTCAGCAGCTTTTGGTTTACTAGTTTCTTCCTATTCTATCAGTGCGGGAGTGTTCGGACTCATAGGTGCTTTGTTTTTAGATTCTTATGATCGAAAAATTAGCCTTCTTGTTTTATTCTTTGGGTTTTCTTTCGGAACTTTGTTATGTGCTTTTGCTCCTAATTACGGTTTTCTGCTTTTTGCAAGAATTGTTGCCGGTGGATTCGGAGGAATGATTGGCGCCACTGTACTTTCTATCATTGGAGATATCATTCCAGTATTCAGAAGAGGAACTGCCACAGGTATTGTGATGAGTTCTTTTTCTATAGCTTCGGTGATTGGAGTTCCCACTGGGCTAAAACTAGCGAATAAATTTGGATGGCATTTTCCTTTCCTATCTTTGGCGATTGCTGGATTTTTGATTTTGCCTATCGGTTATAAAGTTTTACCATCCATTCGTTATCATTTGGATTCAGATGTTCACCCAAAACAATCGCAGTTAAAATCCTTAAAACAAGTAATTATGAAAAAGGACCATATGGCCCCATTCATTTTTATGGTGTTTTTGATGTTTGGTGGATTTACTGTCATACCTTTTCTAAGTCCATTTCTGGTATCTAACGTTGGTTTAGCGATTAATGATTTGCCTTATATTTATTTATTTGGTGGATTATTTACTTTTTTCACCAGTTGGATTATTGGGAAATTGTCGGATAAATTCGGAAAATTAAAAATCTACCAAATCATTACCATCATTGCTGTCATTCCTATTGTGATTGTTGTGACTTTGACAAAAACTTCATTACCAGTGGTTCTCACTTTTACTACTCTGTTTATGATATTTGTTTCAGGAAGGATGGTTCCTGCATTTTCTATGATTACCTCTGCAGTAGAACCAAGAATTCGTGGGAGTTTTATGTCTGTGAATTCTGCCATCCAACAAATTTCATCAGGTGCCGCTTCATACATTGCAGGACTTATTCTGGTGCAATCAGCTGATAACCAACTTGAGAATTATGAACTGGTAGGAATGATTTCTGTGTTTAGTTTGTTATTTAGTGTTTATTTGGCCAAAAAAATAAAAATTGCAGGGTAAAGATTTTAAACGAATAGCATAAGCTAGCAAATGTTAGCTTGTTCTATAATTCTAATTTCCCTGTATTAAGAAAATCAATGATCATTTGTTTTTGAGACGAAGTAATCATTTTTCGTTCTAATAGTTGATTTAATATTTCCGATGCGGTCCCAATTTCTATTCCAGTCATTTCAGAAAAAATGAACTGGAAGTTTTTATCAATTCTATGTTCTCCGATAAAATTTACTAGTTTTTCTGTAGTTTCTAGAATCAATTGTTGTCGTTCAATGAGTCCCGCCATTGTAGAAAGTACGATGGATATTTCAAGATCATCTGCAAATAACTGCATTATGTGATCATAAATTTTAGGTGATTGTAATGGTAATTCGTAGATGGAATCACCTAAAGCATTATACAATGTCTTTTCTTCTTCAAAATCCAAACCAGTATATTTGTTAAGGTTGGATACAATTTCGGATGGTAAAATTATAATGAACTGACAAGCATATTCAGGTTCTTTTAAATACCTAACAAAATACTGTATTAAGTCACAGATCCTTAAATAACTGACAAATGTCCAATATTTGAAACTTCGAATATCAAACATATGTTTAACAGATTTTTCTCGTTTAATGGATTCTCGAATGTTCATATAATTTTCAAAATCACATTTAAAAAGATAACTTAATGTGTGATTAGAAAAAGATTCAATGATTTCGCGAACAAGTGTTGGTTCACCAATATATAAAAAATATGAAATTAATTCTAAATTGTCTTTGGAAATCCAAATAAACTTTTCAAGTGTTTTTGCGGGGATTTGGGAAAATGCAGAGAATCCAACTTTAAAAGTGACTTTGTCTTGTAAAAATGCTTCTAGTTTGTTTTTTGCAATACAATCTTCGTCTACGTCTTGTTTAGCGAATGAATGCCTGCAACTTGGTGGGCAGGCTTCATATAAAGATGTACCTAAAAAACATTTGGGCATATATTACTGTAACAATTCACCACAGTCTCTCATTTCTGGAGCATAGGGATTTTTTACTTCTCTTCCTGTCATTAGCCAAGATTTATCAACCATAGGACAGTAAAATCGATTGTATTGAGATTGGTTTGGCACTTCCATTTTTATTTGGATCAATATTTCCTGAATTTTGGAAATTTTTTCATAACTTGAATCTAAATCGGCACCAGCTGCTGGTAGGTGAGGGCGTAGATTTTCACCCCAAGACTTTAATTTGGGATGTCCACTGGCAATCATCGCATCCAGGGCTTCTGAAAATATTTTCCAATTTGGCTTAGGATTGTCTTTTAGATACTCTTCTAGAAGGATTTGGTTCTCTGCGAGGAGTTTTGCCACTATGTTTTGGTGGGCCGTTTCAAAAGGAACTGCCTCTTCCTTGCAAGAAAGGGCAAAAATAGCTAAAACGATGAGTGAAATCCGAAATACATTCATATTTTGATTCTTTTTTCCTGAGTTGGAATTGGAATTCAAATTTTAGTTTCGAGTTTGTTTGCGGAGATTGCTTTTTTCTCGACAAAGCCGCTTTTTCAAGCATGATGACAGAAAAGTTCACGAAGGTGTAATTCCATTATGATTATTGTAGAAGGCATTGGCCACGTCAGTATCCCCGTCTCCCAACTCGACACCTCTATCGATTTTTACCGGGACATTTTTGACTTCGAAGTGGAGACAAAGAAGGCTACTGAGGCAATTCTTTCTCTGGATTCCTTTCGTATCCGATTGGTAGTGGCAGAAGTTTCTGACAGGTCCCTACCTATCCTTAGTTTTGTGATGGATGTGGATGATTTCACAGAAGCCATCAGTGAATTAGAGGAAAAAAACGTTAAGATCATCAAAGGACCAGAAGGAACTGATTCTGGGGAATGCCTTACTTTTGCCGATCCAAGCCAAAATTTAATCGAGATTTTTTACTCAAATTAAAACCTTCTTTTTTCTTTAGGATATAAATCAATTTCCTCTTGCTATGTTTTTAAAAACAAGCCAGAGGGAGTCGTTTATACTTCTGCCTTTTCACTAGTTCGTATCAATATGGAAAGTTTGAATTTGGTTTGGTTTTGCTTTTAAAGAACCAGACTACAAGTGGCAGCATTTGCAGTAATATAGAATTGTGTTGCCACTCCCCCAGGAAAAGGAATGACTGGGTCGTTCTGAAGGACATAGTCTGTCGCCTGACATGACCTACTAAATACCCTCACAGTGACAGCGCTTTGACAACCAATGACCAGGTTTCGAGAGCCAAGTAATGTGTCTGTATGGAATGCTTTTGTTTCAATGGAACCAAATTCAACTGATAAACTTTGTCCTTGTTTTAGTTCAATTTCAGATCCGTATTGTTTGTTAGTACTCGCATAGCAGTCGATAAAGAATTCAGTTCCAGCACAGTTAGCACCTTCTTTCGAATTTGGTAAACAAGAACCACCTGATTTTGATACGGTAATAAATCCAGAATAAGCACCGTCTGGAACTTTCGTATATAATTCCGTTCCTAAATTGGCACTGATGGCAGCCACAACATCGTTAAATCTTATTACAGGATCGATGCCGAAATTTTCTCCTTTGATTACCACCTCAGTTGCAGAATAGACTGCATTTATATTGTTTTGAGTAGGAGTTCCGATTTGTGGAGTTACAGAGGAAATCACAGGCGGTGAACTTAATAGAGCAACAAGAGGGTCTTCCCCAGAAGAAGCTTTGCAATAAAAACTGCTTCCAAGTACTAGAGAGAATCCGATCGTGTATAAAATCCTTCTCATGACGGCTGCTTCCATTATCGGAAAATTAAAACAGTTTTCATTTCTATTTTTTCATTTGGCGGAAATTCTATGAACACTGTCACACTTCAAACGCACCACAGTTATGTAGCATTAATCGAACTGAATCGGCCCGAAGCAAAAAATGCCATTTCGATCCAACTCCTTTCAGAATTGCAAGAAAAGATTCAAGAGATAAAAAGAAGCAAAGCTCGTGCTTTGGTCATCACTGGTATGGGAGATTCCTTTTGTTCTGGTGCAGATCTAAAAGAAAGAAAATCTATGTCGGATTTTCAGGTAAAACAATTCTTAAAAAATATCAATCTCTGTTTTTCCGATTTAGCAAATCTTTCGATTCCTACTATTGCTGCGATCAATGGATTCGCTTTTGGGGGTGGATTAGAATTGGCTTTATCATGTGATATTCGTTATGCGAGTGAGACTGCACAAATGGGACTCACTGAAACCAAATTAGGAATCATTCCAGGGGCAGGTGGGACACAGAGATTGTCTCGAATTGTTGGCGAATCTACTGCTTTGGAATGGATATTTTCTGGAAAAAAACTAAACGGAAAAGAGGCAGTAGCCCGAGGTTTGGTTTCTCAAGTATGCAGCTTAGACCACTTGAAGGAATCTTCTCTTGCCTTAGCGCGGGAGATTTCAGAATCTGCACCTATCGCTGTTTCTGCTGCAAAAAAAGCAGTCCGCAGTGGATTAGAATTACCTATGGAATCGGCATTGGAGTGGGAGAGGCTTTGTTATTTTGAAACAATCGGTACAGAAGACCGAATAGAAGCCTTACAGGCATTTGCTGAAAAAAGAAAACCTAATTTTAAGGGAGAATGATTTGTGATTTTAACAGGAAAAGAAATTTTAAAAAGATTGGGAACTGATATTAAAATCGAACCTTATGATGCGAATCTATTAAATCCTAACTCATATAATCTACGATTACATGAAGATCTTTTGATATATTCAGAATTTCCATTGGATATGAAAAAACCGAACCCCGTGCAGACTTTAAAAATACCGGAAGAAGGTTTGGTTATGGAACCTGGTAAATTGTATTTAGGACGAACCATAGAGTTTACAGAGACCCACAATTTAGTTCCTATGTTGGAAGGCCGATCTTCTATCGGGCGTTTAGGAATGTTTGTTCATATCACAGCAGGATTTGGCGATGTTGGTTTTAAGGGTTTTTGGACTCTTGAAATTCAAGTCACTCATCCACTTCGTGTGTATGCAGGGGTTCAAATTTGTCAGATTTTTTATCATACTGTGGAAGGGGAAATCAGTGAATACAAATCAGGAAAGTACCAAGCCAACCAAGGTATCCAACCTTCTTTACTATATAAAGACTTTGAAAAAAAATAGAAATTAAAAGTTTTTAGAATCTCTCTAAAGAGAACCTGCCTTCCGATAGGTTGGCAGGTATTTCATAATTACAATTATTTTTTAGCTTTGAATGTGCAGTCCCATTTTGGGTCATCAAGATTCATACCACCAAGTTTTACCCAATTGTTCGTTTTTCCAATAAAGGTGATTGAACAAAGTGTTCCTTTTAGATCCAATCGATTCCCACCTTCAAGCGATGTGAATTTTCCACAGTAGGTTTTTCCATCACGAGGATTGTAAATCTTTCCGTTTTTATAAACTCCTTCTCCCACATAATCAAATCCAGTGATAAAAACCATGCCGAGGTTTGGACGATTACGTAATTTCGGATCTTCGTTGTTGTGATCTAGATAAGGAGTGCCAGGAACACCTTTATCTTTCTCTTTTTCAGGGTAAGCATTGTCTTTAATACAAACTGTTTTACCGCAGTATTTATCACCACATTTGAAAATTTCGATAACTGAGTCTTTTTCAGGTGGCAGATATCGTCCTAAAGCAACGTCAGCCTCTTGTGCGAGAAGAGAACTTCCAGCAAAGAGGATAGCCGTTAATACACTTAAAACAAGTTTTTGATTCATAATGATCCTTATTCTAAAAAATTGGATTCGCTTATTCTGACAGAAATTTTATCACTTGCAAGCTGGTTTTTGAAAATTCAGAGCCACAAATAGGAAAATAGTATATAGAAACGATACAGTTTTAAAAATAAAATTATTATGTTTCATTTTAAAACAAATGATTCCACTAGGGAATTTTTAATACAAAACCGAAAGTCGATTCGAGAACATATCATTCGAAATACTACAATTGAAAGTAAAAATCATCGGGAGGTTGAAGAACTTTTAGAATTACAAAAAAAATTAAGAAGTTTAATTACCGCTTCAGCAGATGAAATTGCTGTTTCTATTCTCGGTTCCTCTACCAACTTAAAAAATATAGAACACTTACAATCGGAATTTGTATCTGGTCTCTCCCATTTTAGCGATATTTCTGCAAATTTAGCAAGTAGTGCAGAAGAGCTCGATGCTGTCATTCATTCAGTTTCCTTTCAAATTTCAGAAACCTTAAATACCTTTGATGCCACTGGCCAAAGGAATATTGAATTAGTAAAAAGTTTAGAAAATACTGCAAAAGAAATAGAAATAATCGCAAAACAATCATTATGGGTTAAGGTTGAAAACCAAAAAAATGAAGTAGAGATTCAACTTTTATATAATGATTTGCAAAAGATTAATGAGAACATTCAATTAGTAAAAGAAATATCAGATCGAACCAATTTACTTGCCCTAAATGCGTCAATCGAAGCAGCAAGAGCTGGTGAAGAAGGAAGAGGATTTTCTGTCGTAGCTGATGGAGTTTCTAAGTTAGCTGAAAACACAAAAGTAGCAGTAAAAACCATTCAAGAATCTGCCCAACATATCAGATCGAGATTTTTAGAATTTCAAGAAAATTCAAAAACCAGAACTTCAGTTCTCATTGAAATCATTGAAAAGATCCAAGCGATTGAAACATCTGTTGTCTCCAACCGTAAAGAATCGAATGCAAATTTAAGTGAAATTCAAGTTTTAATTACGCAATTTCATGATTTAGAATTGAAACTCCGTGAAGTAGGAATTGCTTCTCAGAATATTGCCAATGATTCAACTAGTATTTCAAATCAAGTTCATATACTTTCTGACCATAGTGTGCAAACAAAATCTGATTTTGATGCTATCTTTGATAAAATTGAAAATACAGTGAAACTTATAACAAACCAAAACTCAGTTTGGTTATTAGAGTTTATTTTTCAAAGAAGATTAGATCATATTCATTGGGTTCAAGCTGTGGACCAAGCCATATCAAGTGGTAATGTAAATCTGTTCCCGCAATTAGATCATACACTTTGTAAAATGGGTTTGTGGTATTATCAGAGTTCCGTGTTGGATTCAAAACAAAAAGCAATTCATGACCAACTGGAAACTCCGCATCGTGAATTACATAAATGTGCGAGTCGTATCAAAGAATCAATCATCCAAAATGACAAATCGATGATTACTTCCGAAAGAGCTAAGTTACAGGGATTTTTCCTTGAATTAGGAAAAATATTTGATAGTTATATCCAATACTTGGAAATCAAAACTATGGAAGATCAGCAACTAACCTCAATTAATTGAGGCTAGTTGCTTTTTCTAATAACTTTGAAAGTTTGAGGACGTTTTTATTAGTTGGATCAATGGATTGTGCTCGGGTTACATAAGTAACGGCACGGTCCACATTTCCAAGAAGCCTGCTAACGTCTGCAAGGTTAATTAGGTTTTGGAAATTCTCAGGGTCGTATTTTAAAGCTTCTTGGGCTGCTTTTAATGCACTTTCATAGTTCCCAAGTTTTTTCTCAGACATCGCTAAATAATACCAATATTCTCCAGAGCCTTCGTTTTCTTTTAAAAACTCAGTTAGTACTTTTGCTGCAATGTCGTATTCTTTCCCTTTATAACTGACAAGGCCTAAAAACTTGTTTAGTTTTTGGTTACTTGGATCGCCAAGAAAAGCTTTTTTCATTACTGTGATGGCTCGTTCGATTTCACCATTTTGGTATAATACTTTTCCTTCTTCGAAAGCACCTGAAGTAGTAAGTGCTTCATCCCAATCATCCCCTGGGGTGTCGAAAAAATCATCCACTGGTTGTTGTGATAAGTCTTCTTTTTCTGGACTATGGTGAATCGGAGATTTATCGCTTTTGAAAACAACACTCATCATTGATATATCATCAGTAATATCTCCGGCTTTTTTTACGAGTTTTTCGACTTCATAAATATCACCGTCTGCTTGTTCCACAAAGCGAAGAACCATTGTTTCATCTTCATTGATAGTTCGAACGTCTTCATCTGGAGTGAGATCGATATCATCTCGACCATCGGACCCAAGGATTAATTGGTCACCAGGCAATAGTTGGAAGGTTTGTACTTCGAAAGGATATTCAGAATCCAAACCTAATTTACGAAGTTTCAATTCATCTTCAATGAAACTAGCTTTTCCATCACGGTAAAGAATACTGTATGGGTGTTCCGCATTAAAATACCAGATTTTACCAGATTCATCATCGATTAACATGACTGTTGCGGAAATAACCATTGTTCCGCTAAAAGATTTGAATACTGCGTTTACTTCTTCGTAAACATCAGTGAGCCATTCTTCTGGTGTGCGGTTTAGAATTCTTTTGTTACCTGCAGAACGCGCCATAATGGAATTCATCACAACTCCCATAACCAAAGAGCCACCAGCTCCTTGCATGGATTTTCCCATTGCATCTCCGTTCATCACCATTGTGTATCTATTGAAATCATCAGGTTTTCCTAATTTTAGGTTTCCTGTGATACAAATATCGCCACCGAGATCACCGGTTTTATTGCGGAATTCAAAAGTTTTCTTTTGATGAACAAAGAAATCGCAACGTATATTATCCGACTTGTTTGCATTAAAAAATAAAGGTTTTGCCAATAAGGAAGTGAGGAAGTAGTCACCGTCTTGTTGTACTTTCAAACGATGGATCTCATCCATTTTTTCTTGAAGTTCTTTCGTACGTTCTTTTACTTTCTCTTCTAGATTTTCTGCGTAATCTTGTAGTTCTCGTCTAGCATCACGAATCGATGATACCATTCCGTTGAAAGATTCTGCTAAGTATCCTATTTCATCATTTACTTTAATTGGAACTTCTACTTCTAGATTTCCTTGGTTAACTTTTTCAACACCTGCAAGTAGTGCATAAAGTGGATTTACAAGTGCGGAACGGAAGAAAAGAGGAAACACAACTAACAAAACAAACATTACAATTGCGAGAATGACTAATTCGAGTTTTGCCGATTTGTGCATGTAAGCACGATAGTCACGGTAGTTAAAACCAACTTCTCTATTGATTTTGTTTTTCGCATCATAAGTCATATAAGCAATGTAATGCGAAACACCATCTAAATCTTTTCTATAGTGTCTTGTTAAGTCAGGTTTGAAATATCGAAAAAACTTGAGCATTTCGACTCGGAGGTCCGCACCTGATATTTCTTTTCCGTCCCATTTACAATCGTTTACATGTTTAAGAATAGCATCCCGGAAAGTGTCTACGTTTTTAACTTTTTCAACGTATTTGACTCCTTCTTCACAGAACTGATCGGGTAGAATATCACCTAGTTTGTTTGTGTTGATAAAGGTTCTTTTGTTTAGTTTTTCGATTAGTTTAGAAACTTCTGCTTTTAATTCTGCACCTTCTGAATCTGGATTTTCATCCAAAAATTGAAGAATAGCATTTTTATAACCTTCAAAGTAATAAGGTGTTTTCGTTAAACTAGACTTGAGGGAATTTCTGTAGTCAGTCTCGGAAATACTGACCACTTCATCGTACAAAGCGGTATTATAAAGGTCAGCTTGAACTAAAGGTAAATCTAAATTTACAGAAGAAGGTAAGTAGGCCTTTTTAAGACTTTGTCCTGATGAATCAGATTCAATGACAAATAGAATATCCTTGGACCGCTCGCCACCTTCGGCAACACGAAGGGCTTTTTGAATCGCTGTGTTATCAAAGGAAGTTTCTTTTTCCTGGTCTACCAAGTAACTGAAAGCCTGCATGATGAGTAGGATGGTAACAAAGGAAATTCCTACAATTTTTACCATGAAGGTAGTTCTTTCACTACTGTTGTTAATGAAAGTAATAGTAATGATAAAAAATGTAAAAGTAAATAACAACACTAGGGCAGTGAGGTAGGTGGATCGTTCCATTGCTCCATCACGACTCATAACGTTTGTTATATTTGGGACTACGCCGGCAATTAAAGCTGCCATTAACATAATACTGAGCGTTCCTCGTTTTTCCTTTGTCACATGGAATAAGCGGTAACCTGGCAAAACGAGAAAGTTAATAAAGGAAAAACCTGCGATGAACAAACTTAAGAGTCGACTTGCACCTTCAGAGTTAAAATCCCAGTGGTGAGCAGTGAAATGGTATTTTCTTTCTCCTTGAGAAACAGTAACTAAAAACCAAAGAACTACTACAATGGCAACAGCATAGAGCGTGACTTGGATAATATTGGCAATTCGGTTGTCTTCATTATCTGGGAACCGGAAGAAAAACTGACCAAAGTGGATGATACCAAAGATAATAAATCCTCCGGTAATCCAACGGTGGTAAGAAGCTATGGGATGGTAGTAAAAAGCCCCTAATAGGTATCCGAATTGGAATAAACATAAAAACAAACACGCCAGGCCCATATGTTTTGTGGCGACAGTTCTGTCTTTTAAAGAGAAAAAGAATGTAGTCAAGACCGCAAGGAGGACAGTGACAATTAAACTACCGAATGTGTAATAATTTGTTAGTATGTGGTCAACGGATAATATGCTTTCACTCATAAGGTCTTCTAGTTGCTAATTTAATACGAAATCGTAACAGGCGGAAACGCGAAATCAATTCATTTTCCTACCTTTCCGGGCAAATCATTGCAACAACTGATTGCCCGAAGGGAAGGGGTAAATTTAACGAGTGGCGATAAAACAATCAATCCCATCGTATTTCAATTTCGATTTGAGAGATTCTGCTTTTGTTCGGTCTGCAAAATCCCCAACTTGAACTACAAATTTTCCATCTCTGGGAGTTACGAACACGGATTGGTTGTATTCAGATTTCATACTTTCTTGGTATTTCAGTGCTCTTTCTTTTTCCTGAAACACACCTACTTGCACAGTAAATCCTTTGCCAGCGGCCACAGGTTTTGTGACACCTGGTTTGACAGGAGTTAATTTTTCAGGTTTTGCTGGGGCATCGTCGAGAAGGTCTGCATCATCTAAATCATCGGCAAGATCATCTTCCCCTTTTTTTAGGACTTTGATTCCTACTTTAGTGACACCTTTATCTTTAAATTCAAGGATCTCAGCTGTTTTTTCAGAGACATCCACAATGCGTTCATCAACGAATGGTCCACGATCATTGATTCGAACCACCGCTTCTTTGTTATTATCTAAATTTTGGATTTTGATTACACTTCCAATGGGAAGTGTTCTGTGTGCACCAGTCATTTTCATTCGATCAAACGGTTCTCCACTGGCAGTGGGACGACCTTGGAATTTTTGGCCATACCAAGATGACAAACCCACTTCATCAAACTGTTCTGTTGGCTTTTTTGCCGGAATAGCGGCGGCTGTGGCAGCAGTAGTGGGCTTTCCATTAGAATCTAAATCGTCAATGATCGAACGAGCCACTGGGTCTTCCGACTTGGCATTACTTACTGGTTTTGACTTCCCAGAACGTTCGAAAAAAATATCTTCCGGATCACCGGAAGCACTATAATCTCTTCGGGTGGCATCTGCAGAACTGCAGGAAACCAACCACAATACTATGGATATAAGTATGAGTCTTTGCATAACTTTCCCCTTCCTCTGGACTCTTGTGTGTACCTTTCGGAAGGATTTTCCATTCTCATGATAAAATTTCTAAGGGGAGATTCGTTTCTGAAACGATAATCGGTCTGTATGGCACAAGAAATCCAAACTCTATTTAACGAGGCGGTCCGTTTGGAAAGAAATGGAGAGTGGGATCGTGCCGAATCACAATACAAACTTTTACTTGAAAAAGATCCCCATTACCATTTGGCATTGCAGAATTTAGGTGTGGTTTACGCCAAACAAGGAAAACATGCAGAAGCTATTCCTTTGTTTTCCAGAGCTTACAAACTACATGCCAATGTTAAAAACTGTTATAATTTGGCTGTGTCTCTTTACAAACATGAAGAAACCGAAAAAGCCATTAGTTTTTTAAAACAAACACTCACCTTTGAAAAGAAGTTTATATCGGCGCATCTATTACTCGCGCAGGCCTATCAGAAGTTAGGTAACGATGAAAAAACCGAAGTATATCTCAATAATGTAATTAAAATCGAACCAGATCATAAATCAGCTTTAGGAGGGCTCGCCATGTTTTATTACGAAAGGAATCGTTTTCCAGAAAGTTTAAAAATGATTGAACGTTATTTGATTCTGTATCCAGGCAATGCTCAGTTAAAAATCATCCAATCAGAAATCCTTGCCAAACAAGGAAATTATAAAGCATCAGCCACTTTGCTTTCTACTATGGTAAAAGAGGATGTCGGCTTTACCAATTTTAACGAAAGTTTGCAAGCTGCTTGGAAAGAAGAAGATGAAGTGGTTCACGAAAGTTTGGTTCGGATCCAATCCAAAGCCAAAAAAAAGTTAAAAGAGTTTCAGACTAAATTAGAACTCTCCAAAGAAAACCCAGAAGAATTTTCGCCACCCGACGCACAAGAAGCTTTGGATTTGAGTTTATTATATCTTTTCAATGGGAATCCTGAAAAAGCGATGCAATATTTGGTATTTGCTCAAAAGATGAAGGAAAAGACAAATCCTGACGAGCCATCCTAGATTGAAATTTCGTATTTTAAATATTCTATATTTTTCTTTTATCCTCTTCCAATTGGGATGTAGGTATCCCATTGCCAAACAAGATGAATTGGAATCCGATTCTTTGTTTTTGGAGATCACGGGATCTCCTGCAACTGATTGTAATGCCGAAGGGATCAAACTTTCGAAAGCCATTCAATTAGACCAAGCTGAAGTTGTTTGGGACAAATGCATTCAAACCAATCCAAATGAAGTGGCCGTACATTTAAACCGACTACGTTTTTATTTTTTATTGGATGAATATGAGCTTTTCAAACAAAAAGTTTCGAAAGAAGCACCTTCTCGATCTTCCGTTACATATACTTCTGTTTTGAAAGAATTAGAAGTACGTTTGCGAAATGAAGAACGTGTGATTCTTTTAGATGCTTTATCCCGAGTGAAGGGTTGGGAATTATATTCCTATGAAGAGTTGGCAAATTATTACTTACAAACAGGTAACTTTGCTTATGCGGAAGGTTACTTTAATCAAATTTTAGAAGTGGTTCCTTTTCACGAAAATGCACTGTATGGAATGGCAGAGATTCAAGTGCAAAAATCCAACTGGTACAGTTTACTTGATTATGCAAAATCATTGGAAGTTGCGGCTAAAAAAAATAAGGAATTCCATTTCTATTATTTAAAAGCAAATTTTGAATTAGGGCGTTACGAAGAAGCTTTAAAATGGGCAGAATCTGCTCCATCCTCTGAAAAATCGCAAATTAGTTTTTTAGAAGTTTGGAGAGATACTTTACTTGTATTAAAAGATTATCCTCGTTGGGATCATCTTTTGCCTTACTACCGCAAGGCGGTTGAAAATGGATACGCAGTTCCTGAGTCTGCCTTTTTTCCTACTCTTTCCAAAGAAGGAAAAGATGTCCGCAAAGCCTCGCGCTCTGGCAGAAGTTAATTTAAATCGTGTTAGTAATTAATTAAAATATAATCTTTATTCGATTTCCTGGCACAAATTCCAAACTTTTTCAGCTTGCCTGAGTTTTAAAACGTTATGCGTTCGGATGTAGGGAATTTTGAATCTTAGTAGATGCAGTTCGCAAGTTAAAGTGACAAATTCTCTTTCTGCAATTGGTAAATTTCCAAGTACATTGCCTAGAAATGATTTCCTGGAAACTCCCACCATCAATTGCGGAAATTCTAATTTGAGAATTTCTAATTCTTGTAATACGCGAAAGGAAACCATTGGATTTTCACTTAGAAAAAATCCCATTCCAGGATCATAACAGAGAGATGATTCTGGGATGTCCATTGCCAGAAGTTCAGAGCGACGGTCCCTAAAAAAAGCCTGGATTTTCCTAATTACTTTTTCGGGTGTTAGGTCTGATTTATTTTTCGCAATATTTCTGTTATGCGAATGCATGATGATTAGTTTTAGCTCAGGGTGTTTTTGAATGGCTGACTTTAAGAAACTGCGGTCACCTTCGTAAGTAAAACCTGTGATGTCATTAATACATCGCACTCCTGCTTCAATTCCCTTTTGTTGGACTGAAGGTCGAAAACTATCTAAGCTGATCCGAACACCTTGTGGCACAAAATAACGAATTACAGGTTCTACTCTTTGCCATTCTTCTTCTTCAGAAACAAGGCTTGCATTGATGTTGGATGATTGTCCTGAGATATCCAGCCAATCGGCACCTTCTTGGAGAAGTTTTTTTCCTTGTTCGATTGCATCATCTGGGTTTAGGAACTTTCCCCCGTCACTAAATGAATCGGTGGTAATGTTTAAGATTCCGAAGATTTCGGCCATGTAGGAGTAGGATTCTCTGTAAAGCTGGTCCTAAAAGCCTTATTTTTCCCTTGGCAGAAAATTCCGATTAGCCGATACATAGGAGAGACGGCAGATGAAAAAACTCCTTATTTTCTTAATCATTTTGGCATTCCCACTTCTGGCACAGCCTTTACCTAAAGTGAAAGATGTAAGGTTTTACCAGCCACTCAACACACAAAATGTGGAGTATAACCCGATCATTTCACCCACAGGTAGATACTTGGTGTTTCAATCCAACAGACCTGGCGGAGAAGGTGGGATGGATATTTGGATTTCGGAAAATTTAAGTTTTCCTGACCGAATGAAATTGCCGGTTTGGTCACCACCTAAAAACTTTCGTGAACTGAATACCTCCAATTTTGAAGGTATGTTTTCCATCCTCTTTGATGAAGAGGAAAAACCATACGAACTATATTTTACATCAGTACGTGATAAAACCCAAGCTGACCCTAAAAAGAACCGTGAAGGTTATGACGGGCTTAATCTCTATTATACTAAAATCAACCAAAGGACAGGCCTTTGGTCCATTCCTGTTCATATAAATGAAGTTAATTCGCATTTTGAAGATAAAATGCCCGCCATTTCGCCTGATGGTTGTTCGATGGTATTTTCATCCAATCGCCCTGGTGGACTGGGCGGATTTGACCTTTGGATTTCCAAACGAGAACCGACCACTGAAACAAAAGATATAAACCCAGATAAACCTACAATTAGATGTAGAGATGGAGTTTGGCAAAAACCGATTTCTATGGGATCTACGGTTAATACAAACGATGATGAAATTAGTCCTAGATACCACTGGGATGGATTACGATTGTATTTTAGTTCTAACCGAGGGGATAAAAACCGAAAGTTTAGTTTTTATTACAGTGAATATGATGAATCACAAAAAACCTTTACTATCCCAGTTTTATTAGGATCTCCTTTTAACACAAAAGAACAATTGTCAGGCGAATCAACAGGATTTCCATTTGATACACCTGCAGATTATTCTACATACAGCCTTTGGGAAGAAAGTGATAACGAGGGAATTTCAGTCACTTTCGATGATTTGTGGTTTTATTTTTCATCCAACAGGCCCGGCGGGGAAGGCCAATTCGATATCTACCGAACAATGGTTCCAGAAGACCTTCGTCGTAGTTATGAGTTTGTATTTCGTGGGTTAGTTCTGGATGGATCGGAAGCGATTATGATTGGTCTGGATTCGACTCTAAAAATTTACGATGATACAAAACCTATCCAAGTGATTACTTCCAAACGTATTGGAGGCGATCTTTCCATTTCCGATGCGGAAAACTTTCGAACTACAATCAAAACTGGAAAACTTTACCGAGTGGAAGTGTCTTCACCTGGATTTCATCCTACAGAGTTACTTTTGGATTTAAGAGGGAACGTAGGAAAAGATAAGGAACAATATTCTCAAATTATCTTACAACCCATTCGTCCTGCAAAAGACGAACGCCCAGACAAATCCATCCAAGGAATTCGTTTTATTGTTAAAGATAAAAAAACCGATTTAGTAATTCCAAATGCGATTTGTTATTATTTTGATGATCTCACAAGAAAAGGAAAATCCTTAGAATCCAAAGATAGTCATTTTGATTTGGAAAAATCTCCTACTATGGATTTTGAAATTTTGGTCAGGGCCAAAGGTTTTAAAGAAGAAACATTCCTTTTTGCCAAAGAGAAAATTTCTGGAATGGAAGGAAAAGATACCGTACTTTATCTAAGAAATCTAAATGATTTTGATAGTTTGTACAATACAATTATTTATTTCCCGTTCAATGAACGAACATTGAGTGATGATGATAAGAAGAAATTGGATCTTTTTGCGGACTTCCTTATCCAACATAAAAATGAAAAAGTTGAAATTGGTGGACATACTGATAATGTAGGGAATAAAGAATACAATATCAGTTTGAGTGAAGATAGAGCCATTTCCGTTTATCAATATCTTCGATTGAAAGGTGTTCCTAAGGAAAGAATGAAGGTACAAGCTTACCATTATTCTCAACCAATTTCGGAAAATGATACAGAAGAAGGGCGTTCGCGAAATAGACGCGTGAACTTCAAAAAAATAGACTAATATGATCAATCGCGTAAAAATTCATTTCGACCAAGAAAGGGATTACGTTCCTTTAGAGGCTATACGTACTTTGCCCGAGTTTTTCAAACAGATGATGGGTGGAGATGGACTATTTCTAAAGGGTTACGACACACCGATTCGAGTGAAGTTTAAAGGAGAAAGGCCAGATGGTGCTCATATATGGGAACTCGAAACCATTCCCGAACTAATAGAAACAATTTTTACCGTTCAAGCGACTCCTAGTTTTCATGTTGAAGTGGATTATGAGCTGATCAACCAAAAAGATAACTTACTTCTTGGTAAAATTATTGATCGTAGACAAACTTATGCTACAAGACAAGATCCTAGAAATGAAAAAGTTAGAGGGAATGTAGTCGCATCAAATTTTTTAATTGCAAAAACGAATATAGATTTTTCAAAGCTAACTGGAATTAGTTCTCAGGTTATTTTGTCTGATATTCAAAGAACTGTACTTAGAGATTACCCACAATCAAAAGTTGTTTTCCTTTCGGTTTCCACACACAGTGATGAAATCGATTTGATGAAAGAACATAAAAAATCAATTTTTATTTTAGATACGGAATCCTTTTTATCTTATCCTTCAGATGATGTATTTGATCCCAAAAAAACTTTTGAAGATGAGTTTCTATTGGATGATAAAATTCAGGAATATAAAAAGAAAAAGATCGGTTCTTTTATCTATTATCCTTTGTTCATTCAAATGAAAGACATGCATTTTTTTGCATATCTCTCGCTGGAAACAGAGCGCACTGGGATTCCTGATGTAGTATTAGATTTGTTTAAAGAGGTTGAACGTACGTTTCAGGAAAGAATCATGGACTCAAATACCCATATTCTTGATGTCAGACAAAACGTACTCAACGTTTCCCGAGGTGGAGTTGCCTTGGAAGTTAATGATATGGAAATAATTAAAGCATTAAGAGTGAAACCTACATTTACTTTAGATATCAATTTCAAATTGCAGGCACCGATTCGTATGGCAGTAGAATTACGCCATTTAGAAGAGGTGAATGATTATTTTAGATTGGGTGGAAGAATCACAGGTGTCAGCGGAGATAAAAAAGCAAAAGAGATTTACCATAGTCTTATTGAATTTTTCGGCTGATCTTGCGTAGGTTCGGGTTCCAGGGGCCATAGATTGAAAGAGCAAAAACTAACAACAGAAAACTATAAGGGCACAAGGGATTTTTATCCTGAAGATATGCGCTTACGTAATTATTTATTCTCAGTGATGAAAGATGTAGTCAGGTCTTACGGATACGAGGAATACGATGGTCCAATGGTGGAATCCTTGGATCTCTATAGAGCAAAAACGGGAGAAGAAATTGTAGGAAAACAAATTTATAATTTCATTGATAAGGGAGATCGCGAAGTGGCGATTCGACCTGAAATGACACCGACTGTCGCAAGGATGGTTGCCAAAAAACTGAGAGATCTTCCTCGCCCCATTCGTTGGTTTTCGATCCCTAATCTTTGGAGATACGAACAACCAGGACATGGCAGACTTCGTGAACATTGGCAATTGAATGTGGATATGTTTGGCGTAACTAGCCAAAGAGCAGAGTTAGAGATTTTATCTTTGGCATGTGATATTCTTTTTGCATTCGGTGCACCACGAAACAGTTTTAAAGTGACAATTTCCCATAGGTCACTTCTCGACGAATTTTTGTTAGATGGTTTAAAGGTAAGCGCTAATCAAGCTCATGAAGTTTCTAAAATTTTAGACAAAAAAAATAAAATTACTGAAGAAGAATATACGAACCTCGTTTCAAAAACCATTCCTAACGATCCAACGGCAGTTTCAAAAATAAATTTGTTTCTTGCAGCAACTACAGAATCACTTGATCAAATTCCTGGTATCAAAGAAGAAACACGAAACACAATTCAAACTTTGTTTGGGGATTTAAAAACAATTGGTTTGGAGGATATTGTATTTTTTGATCCTTCCGTAGTAAGAGGATTTGATTACTATACAGGTTTTATTTTTGAAATATTTGATACTTCTCCACAGAACAAACGTTCGTTATATGGTGGGGGAAGATATGACAATTTGATTGGCCTTTTTTCCAATGAAGAACTTTCTGGAATTGGATTTGGTCTAGGTGATGTAACCCTTCAGAATTTTTTAACCGCACACAATCTATTACCAAAATTTGATAACGATTCAACAGTTTACATTCCTCTTTTGGATGAGTCTTCATTTTCCGAAAATCATAATTTTGCAAAAGAATTAAGAAAAGAAAAGATAGCCACTGAGGTATCTTTAGTTTCTCAAAAAATGGGAAAACAACTTTCTTATGCAGAAAAAAAAGGTTACCGTTGGATATTACTTCGTGGTGAAGACGAAATTAAAGCAGGCACTGTGACCTTAAAAGACATGGCTTCAAGGAATCAATGGACTTTTTCTTTTTCGGAAGCACTTCATAAGATAAAAGAAGAGCTTTCTAAATGAATTTGATTTCTTCTATTGACTTAAAGTTTTCGATTTGGATCCAAAAAAATCTACACCATCCACGTTTGAGTTGGGTATTATCTCGAGTTAATCGCGGCGAAATGTTTGCATTGGTATTGTTGCCACTTATGTTTTTAAGTGATTTATACAAACCAGTTTATGTTAGTTTGCCATTTGTTTTAGTTTTTACCTATTTTACAGACCGTTTGGTTTTAGTTTTAAAAAAATACTTCGCTAGAAAACGTCCCCTAGTCAGTGTTATGGGAAAAGTGGATTCAAATCCTGATATGAAACATTCGTTTCCTTCTGCACATAGTGCCAATTCCATTGTAGTATCGACAATTTTAGTTTTTGCGTTTCACGAAACTCCGTATTTCTTTTTGTTTAGTTTGTTTGCTGGTGTTGGTAGGCTAATTACATTACACCATTTTGTGAGTGATATTGTAGGAGGATGGGTCATCGGTTTTGGAATAGGACTCATTGCAGTTCTAGTTCATTATTATTTTTGGACTTATTGTTTAACATTATGAAACAGATTGGATATTTTATTTCATTTTTAATCGTTTATTTGTTTTATTTTCCGTTTAAAATTCTGCCGTATAAATGGTGTTTGGCGTATGGAATTTTTTTGACCAACCTAATTTATCCTTTTGATAAAAAACATAGAAAGGTTGCTGCTGATAATATTCGTTTTGCGTTTCCAGCATATACCGAAGAACAAATTTTAAACTTAGTAAAGGCTCATTATCGACATTTGGGTATTCTTCTTGCGCATACACTTTGGGCACCACGGATGACTAAAAAATGGTTAGATGAAAATTTAGTCATCGATGATGAGAGTTTAAAAATTGAAGAAGAAACAAAAAAACAAGGAGTCGGAGTGATTTTGATTTCGGGTCACTTTGGAACTTGGGAAATTTTAGTTCAGTTTTTAGGAATTCGTATGAAAGGTGGGGGGATTTACAAGAAGGTGAGAAATCCTTTTGTGGATCAGTTGCTCCGCCGTATGCGTACTAAAAATGGAGTTGTCCTTGTTCCTGTGGAAGAATCAACACAAGTCATTAAACTTCTCAAACAAGGATATTGGATTGGTTTTGGGGCCGATCAAAATGCAGGCAAAGCAGGAATTTTTGTTCCGTTTATGAACAGGCAAGCTTCTACTTTTGTCGGACCAGCACTTATGGCTTACTTAACTGGCGCTAAAATGTTATACTATTCTGTGTTAGCTGGTGAAAATGGAAAGGTAATTATTCGAGTAAAGGATTTGGGATTTGTTGATAAAAAACTTTATCCTTCGAAAGACGATGTGATTAGGCATTATACGGAGCTTTGGACAAAAACTTTAGAAGGAGAAGTGAAGTTATTTCCTGAGCAGTACTTTTGGGTCCACCGTCGTTGGAGAACCCAACCGCAAGTCATAGAAAACAATTAGAAGTTGAAAGATTAAAAATCTAAAAGTAAAAATCTAATCTTTCAAATGCCAATCTCAAATCTCGGAGTTACTCTCCGAGAAGTGCAAGTGTTGGTTTGTGACGAATGGAACCATTTTCCGCAATCATACATGCATTGATGATTTCGTCTTCTAAGTTGATGTTAAACTGTTTCTCTTTGTTCACAAAAAGTTTTAAGAAGTTCACAATGTTCTTAGCATACATTTTACTTGCGTCCATTGGTTGTGTACTTTGTAAGTTGGAATTTCCAATGACAGTGATTCCTTTGTAAACAATGGTTTTGTCATTTTCGGTTACTTCACAGTTTCCACCATTCACAGCTGCTAAGTCTACAATCACAGAACCTTGTCTCATTTTATCTACCATATCTTTTGTGATGAGTAGGGGAGCTTTTCTTCCTGGAATGAGGGCTGTTGTGATGATGATATCGGCTTTTTCCGCGTATTTTGCAATGGCTTCTTTTTGTCTACGTTGGTAATCTTCTGATTGTTCAACCGCATAACCACCAGTATTTGATGCATCTGCGGCACCTTCTACTTCCACAAATTTGGCACCGAGTGACATACACTGTTCTTTTACTTCAGGTCTAGTGTCAAAAACGTCAACCACTGCCCCTAATCTGCGAGATGTTGCAATCGCTTGCAGACCTGCAACACCTGCACCAAGAATCAGAACTCTTGCTGGAGTGATGGTTCCCGCAGCTGTTGTTAACATTGGGAAAAATCGGCTATAGTTGGAAGCTGCAAGTAACACTGCTTTGTATCCAGATACAGTAGCTTGGCTACTAAGTACGTCCATAGACTGAGCTCGAGTGATTCGTGGGATGGTGTCCATAGAGAAAATTTTAAAAGATGCATTGGCAATTTCTTTTACTTTTTTCGGGAAAGCAAGGGGAGATAGTGTTGCAATATAGATTTTGTCTTTGCCAATCTTTTTTGCACTAGCCTCGTCCAAAGCATGGATGGACACAACAATGTCTGAACCCGAAAGAATAGCGTCTCTGGATTCTACTGTTGCACCAAATTCTTTATAATCTGAATCAGAAAAAAATGCATTGTCTCCGGCAGTGGATTCAATGGAAACAGTGAAACCTAGTTTTTTTAATGGTTCTATTACGTCTGGAGTGATAGCCACTCTGTTTTCATAAGATGGTTCTTTGATTACGCCTATTTTCATTTTATACTCTTTTACTAAAATATTCGATGGTTTTTTTTACGCCTTCCACTAGTGGAACAGTCGTAGAATAATTCAATTTTTCTTTCGCCAACCCTAAGTTTGGTTTTCTTCTGGTCGGATCATCTTGTGGGAGTGGAAGATAAATGATTTTAGATTTACTTCCTGTCTCTTTGATTACGAGTTCAGCTAATTCTTTAACAGTAAATTCGCCATCATTACCTAAGTTTACAGGTCCAACGAAACCTTCTGTATTCATCATAGAAATGATTCCACTCACTAAATCATCCACATAACAAAAGGAACGTGTTTGGCTTCCATCACCATAAATGGTTATGTTCTCTCCACGTAACGCTTGTACGATGAAGTTGCTTACTACACGACCATCATCGGGAATCATTCTTGGACCATACGTATTAAAAATACGGATCACTCGAATGTCTACTCCGTGTTGGCGGTGATAATCAAAACATAAAGTTTCAGCTACTCGTTTTCCTTCATCATAACAACTACGAATTCCAATTGTGTTCACGTTTCCCCAATACGATTCCGTTTGAGGATGTTCCAGAGGATTTCCGTAAACTTCGGAAGTACTTGCTTGAAGGATTCTTGCTTTTACCCGTTTTGCAAGACCAAGCATGTTCATCATTCCCAAAACATTTGTTTTGGTAGTTTTGATGGGATTACTTTGGTAATGAACCGGAGAAGCAGGACAGGCCATGTTATAGATTTCATCTACTTCCAATTTGATAGGATCCGTAATGTCGTGCCGGATCAGTTCGAAATTTGGATTCCCGAGGAGATGAGTCAGGTTTTCTTTTCGTCCGGTATGGAAATTGTCCAATACGATGATTTGGTTCCCAGCGTTCAAAAGAGTTTCTGCTAGATGGGATCCGATGAATCCGGCTCCACCTGTGATAAGGATTCTTTTTGCCATTGAGATTCTATATTTAGGAAGTCTATGTCCTCGGCAAATGAAAATTTGCGTAAAGGCCTAGGGACTGTTGTCTTTCGGGGGAAAGTCTTGGAACAAATTGGGGGGTAAAACAATTCCACTTTCGGGATCTACACCACGTTTTTCCAACCAAAGTTTTGCCTCGGGAGAAAGATCACCAGGAAAACGTTCGAAACTCTCTTCCAAACTGGGAAAATCATGGGTTTCTTCATGGCTAAGGGAACTACGGAGGGACATAAAAATGATTCCTACACTGAGAAGAGACCAAAGAGTCGCGATCATATAGCCAAGGACCACAACCACCGTCGGAACTTCTTCATTTTGTAGGTCTTCGGGACCAAGACCGGCCATCCAAAATGCCAGAATACCAGCATCCGTTTCTGTCAGTCTTTCGGCAAAATCCGAGAGGTCATACAATGAATATAATGAAATACTTGTGCCTAAAAAAACTAAAGACAAAATTGAAATCGTTTCACCTAACATTCCTGTTACGAGAATTCCTACTCCCCAAAAAATTCCAGTAAGGTAAGCAAGTTCACCTAATTTAGAATACAAAACGCTGACTGAGATTAAAAATAATCCTAACAGAATCATTGTTTGGCGAGCATGGCGACCTTGGAAACCTAAACGAAGTAAAAAGGCACCTACAAGGGAGGAACCAATGTAACCTGCAGAAACTACTAGTATAAAAGAACCTCGAAAGGAAGCAGGAACAGCAATGGTTTCCCCACCTTCGTTTCCATGTAATGCGATTCCTTTTACAACTCCACCACTAAAGAGCGCGGCTGTGGCATGACAGATCTCATGGATGAGTACAACAAATTCTTTGAGATAAGAAGTGAATTGGTGGTCCCAAAACGCAACTAAGCTCAGTATCAAAGAAAGAAAAATGACAAATTTGACCGGTTTTTCTGCCATCATCAGTTTCAGTATCGGCTAATTGGGGGTAAAAGAAAGACCAATAAATGTAATATCATCCGATTGTTCTCGGTTCCCGCGAAAATTTGTCATCTTCACATCAAGTAGGGCGGGGATTTCTTTTACGGTTTTTTCGGCATTAAAGTGCAAAAATTCGATTAAAGTTTCCTCTCCAAAAATCTCATCGCGTTCACTAAAGGCTTCTGTGATTCCATCAGAGTAGAGGAATAATTTAGTACCTGGGATTAATTTTAATTCTTGGGCATGGTAATCAGTTTCTAAAATTCCGAGAACTCTTTGCGTTTTGGAATGTAATTTAATTTGTCCATCGGCTCGCATTTCAATTAATGATAGATGACCTGCATTTACATATTTAAAAACATTTTCATTGGAGTCAAAAACTCCTCCGAGGAGAGTCATAAACTCGTTTCCTTTATAACGAGCACGAAAAAACGAATTGATTTCGCGAAATAAACCTTCGAGGGAAGTTCCATTTCTGAGTTGTTCTCTAACAATTCCTTTGATCGCGCTAACTAAAAATCCAGTTCCCAATCCATGTCCAGCAACATCACCTAACAAGACAATCATTTTTGTTTGAGATAAAGGAATGATATCTAAATAATCTCCTGAAATTCCCACAGCAGGTTTGGAAATATAACCGTAATCAATACCTTTGATTTCACTTGGTAATATGAGTCTGAGAGTATTGTCAACAATGGAAGCTGTTTGAATATCCCTTACGATTTTACGTTTCTGTATTTCATCTTCTAATAAACTATAGTTTTCGAGTAACATCCCTGAAATTTTGACAACTTCATTGATAAATTTTAATTCACCAATAGAGAAATATTTTTTATCTAATTTCTCTCCAATAAGAATCATTGCTTGGATGTTTTTTTTGTTAGAGGAGGAGTCATAAGCTGGGAATGCTAACTGAACATTTAAGCCTTTTAGAAAATTATATAAAGTCTCTCTTAGTCCAATACCATATTCCAAATGGGAAGTTACTGTTACGCGATCAGTACTTTTGAAATAATTCCATATTTCTGATTGAGGCGAAATTCGTACGAAGTTTATGTTTTTTAAGTCTGTACTAGCAAATTGATCGCCAGGAATCAAAATAATGATATTTGAAATATTTACAGTCTCTTTGACAGTTCGGTTGATGGTTAGGATTGTTTTTCGCATCGAAAGCGGAGAAGATAATAGTCCGGCAATTTTATTGATCCCTTCGCTGAGTTTTGGGTTTTGTTCAAAAAACCAATAATCAAATAACTCTTTAACTTTTAGTTTGAGTGGAATCAAATATGCAGTTACTAAAAAAAGATAAATTAGATTAAATACCCAACGGTCTTTTAAATAGCGAATGGGAAGTATAAAATCTAAAATAAAAATAGAACCTATATAGGTTCCCAAAATGATAGAAACCAAAATCAATGTGACAATACTTGGAGTAAAAATGACTAGCGATGGTACAAACGTATAACGATATGTTCCGTAGAAAAAAGAGAGAATGAATAAAAGGTAAGTAGTTATAAAAAAGGATCGATGTACAAAAAACCAAGGGTAACCATCAAAGAAGATGATGCTACTAGGAAGGGCTACGTAAAGGAAAATGGATGAAACTAAAATAATCCTCTTTAGAAGAGCTTCCTCTTGCGGTTTCGATCGTATTATTTCATAGATATTAGCAATAATATTGATGGAACCAAATAAAACGGTTATAGCATGAGCTACCAAAACCACTCTTTCGATAAGCACCATATCGTACTTTTCTTGTGATGCGATCATTGCCATAATAAAAGAAATTAATATTTGTGGTAATAACCATTTTGAATTGATCTCTTTTCCGCGTAACCTGTAGATTAAATGATATTGTAAAAAACTCCCAAAATAGAGTGTTAGTACAAAAAGAAAAATGGAATTATTAAAAGTTAATACAAAAACATTGGAAAGAATGACGAGGCCAAAATTAAAGAAGAAACCAAATATCAGTGCATCTCTTGTGGAATAATAAAAATATACAGCAATTGCAAGACTAAAAAATGCCAAAAATAAATCGGAAAAAAATACATTGAGAACATCTGTTTTGCGAACGGTAATTAAATTGAAATTAACTTCATAAACTTCACCTTTGTAATTTTTTAAGTGTAATGGAAAGGAATCAATTTTTGAAAAATCTGTGATAGATTCAAATTTTTCTAAATCTTCCTGAACTACTGAGTTTCCCCAGTGGGCGCGGTTTCCTTCACCAATATTTACAATGAGCCCCGAAGGATAATAATAAAAGGGAAGTCTTTTTGCGTTATTTTGAAATCCTATAAAAGCAAAGAGAAGGATTAAAAAAAACAAAAGTGAAGAAAGTATGGTGATGGCAAGTTCTCTCATTTGACTTCCGGCTCTTCGAAAATAAATTTTAGAATTGGTTCACCTCTTTGTTGGATGAGGATGGGTCCTTTATCCATGTTAATCATATTTTTCCAACCCATACTTGCCACAACTTCTTCAGAGTTTCTGGTAATACGAAATTGTTTGCCTTCCTGAATTATATAAAGTTCAGAATATCCAATTTTTCCAATTATCATTTCGTAATTTTCTTTCCAGTCTAACTTTTGAAAGGTGGATTGTATTAAAGATTTTATATCTGAAAATCCTTTTAAAATACGAAGTCTTGATTGTGAATAAACCACACCTAATATATAAGAAAGTATGATGCCAATATGTTGGTAAGATTTTCCCGCATTAAGAATGACAAAAAACCAACTTCCATCCTCTACTTGAAAAAACTCGATTAAGTTTCTACTTGTTCTTTTAAAGGCCGTGATTTTCCAACCCATTAGATCAGGAATTGTTCCTGTTTCTAAAAGGTTTTGAACGCGCACCGCATAAGCCGCTTCTTTTTGGTACTTTTTGTTTTCTGAAATATGATAGGAAAGAATGTGGTTATGTATTGTTAAGGCTGATTGTCCTGCAAGAAGTGATAAACTATGTGTTGCATCCGTATTGGGAATATTGGAAACAGCTATGAATCCAAATAGTTTTTCCCTAAATATAAATGGATAAATGTAATTCGCATGGAGTTCCATGAAGTCATTATTGATGTTTTCCAGAGAATAAGTTTCCGCAACAGAAGCTCCATTTCGTTTGCTAAGCAAAAAAGATTGAAAACTTGTTTTGACTGTTATGTCTTTTGTCGGACTTAGCTTTTTTTGGCGGCCCCGAAAATATGAGTGGAAGGCGAAAGTTCCATTATGTGTTAACACAGCCATAGTACCGGAATGGCTTCCTGTGATTTTCACCATATCAGGAAAAACATTTTTGATTAGTGCATCAAAGTTAAATCGTTTGATGGCTTGCCGGTATGATTCTGCATCTTCTGTCAGATATTCAGATAAAAATCTTGTTCGAATGTAACGTGTAAGTCTTTCGATGATAGGAAGATATAAAATCAGAGCAAAGGCACTGGTTAAAAGTAGTGCAAGTTCCAAACGATAAGACATAGGTTCTGGAATTTGCGATAAAATCAGAAAATAGGAAACATATACTAATAAAATAAATAAAGTACGTGTAAAGATATTGGTTACCGAAAGTTTTAATTGATAACTCGAAGGTAAAAAATATTTGAATGCACTTTTGAATTTATTTGAATTCATGTTGTATAGTATGCGTTTTCTTGAATATATCCTTCCGTAAAATCACAACTCCAGAATGTTTTTTGGAAAGATCCAGTATTTAGAATCACAGAGATATGGATTTCTTCATTTGATTTTAAATATTCTGCTAACTTTGTTTTGGTGTTATTATCTGCACCCTTTACGGATATTCCACCTAATTGGATTTCTAATGAGTCGTATGGAATTGGTTCATCAAATACTTTTCCAATTGCCATCACAAACCTTCCCCAGTTGGGATCACCACCGTAAATGGCTGTTTTCACAAGAGGTGAATTGAGAATGGATTTCCCAATTTTTGTCACCTGCATATCGTCTCTGCCGTGCGATACCGTAAGTTCAATGAGTTTTGATGCTCCTTCTCCATCTCGAGCAATCATTTTGGAAAGGTCTGTTGCAATTTCTCTTAAATGAGATTCAAAAACATCATCTGGAATGGAACCGAGAACACCAGAACACATAAGAACCACTGTATCACTTGTAGAGGTATCTGAATCAATGGTCACACAATTGTAAGTTACATCCACCACTCGTTTTAGAATTCCCGGTAGGTCACCTGATTCAGGCAAGTAGTCGCAAAGAATATAAGACAACATGGTAGCCATATTGGGTTCAATCATTCCTGCACCTTTGGCAATACCAAACATCACTCCTTCTCCTGCTTGGTTGGTCATCGTGCGATAGGAGATTTTTTTACGAGTGTCCGTTGTCATGATTGCTTCAGCAACTTCATCTAAATTGCCTGGTTTTAAATCTGCTTTTGCCGTAGAACAAGCGTTAAGTATTTTTTCTATTGGTAGTGGAACACCAATCACTCCCGTAGAGGAAGGAAGAATGTCTTCGGCAGGAATACCTAAAGATTTTCCAAGTTCTATACAAATTTGGTAGGAGTTTTTGATTCCTTGTTCCCCAGTTGCGACATTGGAATTTTTAGAATTGATGACAATGGCTTGCAAATGCCCATCTTTTATATGGTCGCGGCCCACATAAATAGGTGCACCTGGAAAATTATTCCGTGTAAAAACGGCTGCCGCCTTACATCGATTTTCCGAATATATGACTGCAAAATCTAAACTACTGTCTTTGATCCCGATGTTTTTGCCGAAGGAATAAAATCCCAATGGAAACTTCATAAATAACCTACCGGATACCAATATTCTATCCGGCGATTTCTCTTACTAGAATCTATTTTTTGGGAAACTCAAAGGTGAAAATGGAGCCACCTTTCGGGTTGGAAGTTACGGAAACCTCTCCTGAATGGAGTCTAGCAATGTGTTTGACAATGGAAAGGCCAAGACCCGTGCCACCCTCTTTTCTTGAACGATTGGTATCCACCCGGAAAAAACGTTCAAAAATTCGTTCGGCGTCTTCTGCAGAAATACCAATGCCATGATCGATGACTTGGATTTGATTTTTGTCCTCTGTAGAAGAAGTTCTGACAATGACACTAGAACCTTCCGGGCTATAAGCAGAGGCATTGGATATCAAATTCACTAACAAATCCTCAAGGAGGAGTCGGTCTGCCTTTACACGAAAATCTGATGGAATATCTAAAACTAAATTTTGTTTTTTTTGGGAGTAAATCACACCCAAGGATTCGGAAACATTTTTTACCAAATCAAACAGAGAAAACTCGGTAAGGTTTAATACTGTTTTATGATTTTCCAATCTAGAAACTGTCAACATATCTTCTACAATTCGAATGAGTCGGTCAGTATTTCTAAGAATGGCATCTAAAAATTTTCGTTCATTCGAATCTTGTGGAAGTTTTAATTTATACTCTAAAGTTTCCGCATAACCTTTAATTGATGTTATGGGAGTTTTTAATTCATGAGAAGCATTTTGAAAAAATTGTTCTCTAATGAGTTGGTTTTGTCTATCTTCAGTTATATCTGACAAAACTCCAATAAACAATTGAATCATGGAATCAGATTTGATTGGGTAAATGCGAGCTGTGTAAAAATGAAGTCCATCTTGGAATTCTGTTTTTCCTTCTACACCCTTTTGGATTTTCTCTTTTATAAAGTTTAAGAGTTCTTTGTTTTTGATTGCGGGTGTATAAGCTTTAAATTGGGAATTTTTTTCAATTAAGGTGTCAGAGATATTACGATTTAAAAATAAAAATTTTTCATTTCTATCGATAGCAAAAACACCTTCTTTTAGATTTTGTAATAAATAATTAAATTTCTCTTTTTCAACTGTCAGATCCAAAAATTGGACTTTGAGTCGTCTAGCCATTTCATTGATAGAGGATGTTAATGTGGCGAGCTCACGAATATCAGGAGAAGATAGTTCAACTCCAAAATCTCCGGCGTTGATCTCTTTCGTTTTTTTCTCAACAGTAGCTAGCGGATCTGTAATTCGCATCGCAATGTTTGTTGAAATATAAAATGTTCCAAATATGGTAATTAATACAAATCCAAACAAAATGAGCGGGCGGACTGCAGGTACCACTAAATCATAGATATAAAACACACCCAAAGCTAGGGTCAGTAAAACAAGTAAGAGACCCCAGTTGAGTAAAAGTAATGTAGAAAAAAAACTACGCATCTCGGAATCGGTAACCGACCCCGCGGATCGTTTCTAATCTTTCTTTTTCAGAAAGTAATTTGTCACGAAGCCGTTTTATATTTACATCAACGGTTCTGTCCGTTACAAAAACATCTTTTCCCCAAATTCGATCGAGTAGTTTGTCTCTTGAAAAAGCAACTCCCGGGTTTCCAGCGAACAGTTGTAAAAGTTTGAATTCGATTAACGTTAGGTCAATCTCGGTACCTTCTACAAACACTTTGTGTGCCGTTGGATTGATTTGTATTTTTCCAGTGGAAATGGTTCCTTGGACTTCTTGGTTTGGGTCTGTAGTTCTTCGTGTAACGGTTCTTACGCGGGCAACAAGTTCGCGGATGTTGAATGGTTTACGTATGTAATCGTCAGCACCTAATTCAAGACCAAGAACCACATCGGTTTCCCCGGTTTTTGCTGTTACCATTAAAATAGGAATATGAGGGTATTTTTCTTTGATGCGTCTACAAAGATCCATTCCACCAATTCCCGGCAACATCAGATCTAAAATGATTCCGTCGGGTAGGTGTTTTTCCAAACGTGGGAGGACTTCCATCCCATTATGACAAACTTCGGTCTGGAATCCTTCTTCCTCTAAATGGAATTGGATGAGTCCTGCAATGTCTTCTTCGTCATCTACAATTAGTATTTTCATGAATTAATCCAAAAGTAACAGGGATTCATTACAAAAAGAATACAAAATGATTACAAAGAAACGATATCTATCTATTTCCCGAGCATCTGATTGATGTCTCGGATCGCTTGGCGCTGTCTGAGTAACAAAAATCCCAGGAACCCGAAGAACAAAAAGAAGGCAAGGCCGTACACCCAAAGGAGTGAACGAAGTCGGGCTTGTTCTTTTTCAATGGCTTGGATTTCTTCCAAGTGAGAAATGAGGAAATAAAAATGATCTGCTTTTGGGTAGGATTTTTTGATTTCAGATCGGAGTTCGGATACAAGCACTTTTGAATCTTCTTTAGAAAGGGATTCGATGAGAGGGAGTGCCTTGTCCAAATCCATTTTTAAAAATTCATCCGCAGTAGGCAGCGCCTCGGCAGAAAGGGAAACGGAAAATAAAAGCAGTGGGAGAACCAATAGACCTTTCACGAATACTTTAAACCTCTTCAAATCCAAGTTTCTCTTTCCATTCATTCAGAAAAGGAATTCTTGTGTTGAGGAGTAAAAAGCCAAGGACAAGAGAGTAAAAACAGAAAAACAAACTGGAACTAATCAAAATGGGTAAAAGTAATCCTGTGTTTTCGTTATAAAAAACTGATAAAAACATAATTCCCATTGGAATCATAAATAACAAAATCGAAAGGCCAACTGAGGAGAATAAAAACTTGAGAGGCAAAATTTGCCCTAACACTCGCAAGCGGATTATGGAAGATGATTCCAAATTCTTTAAGAGTGGATCTGGATTTCTAAAAACTGTGATTTCGTTCTTGGATCTGGAATCAACCTTCGATTTCATGTGACCACCATTTCCTTAATAAATCCTTTCCTCTAGAAATATGACTTTTAATCGTACCAAGTTTTATATTGAGATCGGCGGCAATTTCTTTGAGAGGTTTGTTTTCAAAATAATGTAAAAGAATCGGCAACTGGTATGATTTTGGTAATTTGGAAACAAGGGATCGCAGGTTATGACTTGTTTCTTCTTTATCTAAAATTTCAATTACGGAAGGTTTTGATAGGTCCGCTACAACGGATATATCTTCTTGCCAATCAACAATAGGTAATTTTTTCTTCTTAAAAACTTTTGTTAGGCGAAACCTTGCAATTTGAAATAACCATGTGGAAAACTGAGATTCTCCTCGGAACTGACTTAAAGATTCATAGGCTTTTAAAAATACTTCTTGGGTAAAATCTTCCGCTTCTTCCTCGGTGAGAAAGGCCTTTTTGGCCTGGGAAAATACCATACCTTGGTATCGTTTCATGAGGACTTCGAATTGGGATACGTCTCCTCTTAGGATCGATTGAACAGAATTCCAATCTTCCTCGTTGCAGATACGTTGTACCGAGTCTACCGATACATTTTGTAGAAGGTCAAGAGACCGAGTCCAATTGCGAATGGGATTAACCCTCCTAACATCGCCATAGAACTTCCTAAGACGAGTATAAATACAAACGATAAGGCAAAACCAGTGAATGTCAACAAAAGACCAAGGAAAAAGGAATACAATCTGATGTCAAAACTCCAAGGTTTGTATTGTCCAGACTGGATGAGTGCCATCTTTTGTTTATGCCACCACTGAAACAAAAAAAACAAAAGTGTGGTGCCAAAAATAATCCCCATATTGGGAACTAAATACAATACCAAACGGTAAGGATCGGATCCACCGCTATCCTGAATTTTTGTAAGTATCGTTATGATTGTTTCATATTGCTCCTGAGTCACGAAACAGCCTCTCCAATTAAATTTGATGCATAAGCACTAAGATATGACATTCCCTCTGGTTTGTCACACTGGAAAATTTGGACACCAATGTTTGTGGAATCGGATTCTCCTTTTTTTATGCTTCGTAAACTTCCATAAAAAGTGTAGGGGGAAGAATTGATTACCATCTGAAAAGAAACAGGAGAACCTAATGTACTTGTTTCAATATTGGTTCCCGTGGGAAAGGTAATTCCGATTCCTCTTCCATCTTGACTAATATCTCTAACGGGTGTTGTGCGAACAATTGTTTCCCAATCCTTTGCGTATGCGAATTCCAATTGGAATACAAATTCTTCGGCCTTTTGATCTAAAAAATTTAGTAAAGGTCCAATTCCTTCCGCCCCTTCAATATCCGATTGTAATACTGGATTCCCAAGGTCTGGCAAATTGCTAATTATTTCGAAGTAACCTAATAAGATTTTTCCTTTGGAAAAAATTGGAAATATCAAAGTAGATTTGATATTATTTAAAAGCAGGGAATCCAAATAAGAACGAATATATATTTCGCTAAGTTTTTTGGGGCTAAAAAATTCTCTTTCCGTATAAAAAATCCTCTTATTCGCATCACGCACGTAATATGGTGCTTTTGAGGTAGCAAGTGCTTCCATAAGCTGCGTGTCTACGGCATAATAAAAACCAATTTGAATTTTTTTAATAAAATATCCATAATTGGCTAATACTTGTTCCAAATGAATTTGCCAATGGTTTAAAATTTGATTGATGATGGAAGTTTTTCCATAAATGGAAATGACAGTTCCCAAATCGGCTGTTTGTGCCATTTTGAATTCATAAGCAGATATGTCTTCAATCGTTGCCCGTTTGGCTGATCTCTCCAAAGGTTCAATGAGGATTTCATACACTTGAAGTAAATCATCTTGGTAAGGATTCACTGGTTTCACACGAAGTTCGATTCGATTTTCTTTAAGAACAGAAACTAAAGATTTTGGTTTGGAAACAATTGGATCAGTGGTAGAAATTGTAATATGGACTGATTTTAGGATATCGTTGATAGCGACTGGGTTTTGAAGGGTAAACTTTTGTTTCGTATCCTTATCTTGCAGAATCGTTGTAGTTAGTTTGGAAACAATTCCCAAAACGGTTCTTTGGTCAGTCAGTCTGTATTTTTTCATGGTCTAAACAGTATGATACGTAAAATCCTAATTTTTGCCATAGTTTTTCCATCATTTTTGCCTTTATTGGCAGAAAAACCAAAATACCAATACTTCGGAAAGGCATACGATCTGAAAACAGGTAAGTATATTTATTCCGACAATCATAAAGAATATTATAATAATGGAAAACATATCTATTCTGATATCCAATACAAAGACGCTGAAGGAAAGGTTTTTGGCACCAAACGTATTGAGTTCGATAAAAACTCAGAAGTTCCTACATTTAAAACCGAAGACTTTCGAGACGGATATATTGAAGGTGCTGATGTAAAAGGAAAATCGGTCCGTCTATTTTCCAAACGAAAAAAAGAAGATCCTCTTTCCGAAAGGACCTATACACCAAAGTCTCCTGCGGTGATGGATGGTGGGTTTGATTATTTTGTCAGAAACAATTGGGAACTTTTATCGAAAGGGGAAAGAATGTCTTTTCATTTTCTTGCTCCCGTTCAGTTAGATGATTATCAGTTTGCTGCCGAGAAAATTAAAGATGGTGAATGGAAGGGTAGGCCAGCTCTTTATTTAAGACTAGAGGTTGATAATTTTCTTTTGAAACAAGTTGTGAAACCGTTTTTTTTAGTATATGATGTGCAAACGCGGAGAATTTTACAATTTGAAGGTCTTTCCAATATCAACGATGAAAATGGAAAAAGTCTGAAGGTAAAAATAGTTTATGATTATCCCAAGGATGTACTGGAACCTTGACACAAAGGACTTTCGATCAGTTTTTTAAAAATCCACGAACTTGGAAGGAAGACCTTGTCGCTGTGGGTGGAGATTTTTCCGTAGAGCGACTGTTATATGCATACAAACACGGAATTTTTCCTTGGTCGGAAGATCCTATTCGGTGGTATTGTTTAGATCCTAGGGCTATTTTTGATTTAAAAAGAGTTCATTTTTCCAAAACTGTACAAAGAAAAGTAAAACAAAATAAATTTCGAATCAGTTTTAATGAGGCTTTTCCTATTGTCATGCAAGCTTGTTCCTATAGAGAAAAAGATAATACTTGGATCACTCCAGGATTTATCGAAGGTTATGCGGACTTAAATAGAAAAGGTTGGGCACATTCTGTAGAAGTTTGGAATGCAGAGAATGTTTTAGTTGGCGGAGTCTATGGGGTTGCTATTGGCAAATTTTTTGCAGGGGAAAGTATGTTTTCTTTTGAATCCGATGCAGGAAAGGTGGGACTTTTTCATTTATTTGAAAAATTAAACCAGTCTCAATTTGAACTTTTTGACACCCAACAACTCAATCATGTGACTTGGCAATTGGGTGCCTATGAAATTCCTAAACTATCTTATTTGGATCGATTGGAACGTGCATTAGGTGAATGTGAACCTTGGCTCATTCCACCTTAACACGACTGAATTCATCCAATTCCACTTTCCACAATTTTTGAATTTCACCTGTTACATTTTCCCATTCTTTCTCACCTAACTTAGGTGCACGATAGGGATCAAATTGGGGATGGTTCTCCCAAAAATGATCCAAATCTGGTTTGGAAATAGTAGTTCGGAAAATTTCGGCTTCTTGGATTTCTGCATCAGGATTCTTTTCTCCCTGAATGAAAAACGGTTTGGAAAGACTTAAAGAAAATCTGTGAAAATGATGGAGGGCCAAAGCATAACTGGTACGAAGTAAAACTAAACTATGGTATTCGGTATTTGTTTTTCTGTATTCCGAAGCATCATTGAAAGTGAGCGCAGAATTACTTCCATAAGTAATTTGTACTTCGTGTTTTTGGTCTTTATCTATTTCTGTTTCAAAGCGTTTGAATTCTTGTCCTAAAATTTTTGGTAAAACCAAATTGGCAAAGCTAAGAAGATTTGTTTGGTTCCCATCCCGAAGAGAAGTTACCTCTTGTTTAGTAATCTCTTTCGGTTGGCAACCAAGGAACAAAACAGCAGTTACAAGCAAATTGAGAACAAGTTTCATCTTAGCTATTATTTGACTTAATTTTGGCAAATTCTACATCAATGCGACCGGTTAGCATTTTGAAATACATGATCCAATCTGAGATAAAAGAATAAAATGGATAGGTAAAGGTTGCCGGTCGGTTCTTTTCTACAAAAAAATGTCCTATCCATGCGAAGAAATACCCACTAACAAGAGCAAAGGCTAAGATATAGAACTTACCTGTGGATAAAAATCCAAGGATGCATCCTAATGCGAGACTTGATCCAACAAAGTGAAGAGCTCGATTGAACGGATGGCTATGTTCCTCCAAGTAAAAAGGGAAAAAATCTTTGAGTGTTTTGTATTTCTTTTCCATACATGACTCCTTACACTTGATCATAATCAATAATCTTACTTTGCCAAGACAAAAATGATTCTAATCTTAGAGTTTATCCCTAGTTTTTACGTCTATATTCGATAATTCGGATATGATTTTAAAATTGTGTTGCGCGTTAGTGGGTACTGACTAATTTGCATTAACATTTAGAATCTAACAGAGAGTTAAATTTAGCAAGAAAGCAGGAGAATGTATGAAACCTAAATCGATAAAACCGGATGAGCTGAGTAAGATTTTTGCCGAACTTAAAAAAGGCGATGAATCTGCCATCGGTAGTTATTTAGTAAAAGGGGTTCGCCTTCAAATCAGTAAATACAATCTTTCCGGTGCCGAGCGAGTTCAGTTGTTATACAAACGAAGAAGAGCTCAAGGGATGTGTATTGTATGCGGAAAAAAAGTAACAAAGAAAAATCCGTCGACAGACCAACTCTATAGATTGTGTGAAGAACACCGCAATAAGATTGATAAAGGTACTAAATAATCAATTTACCTGAGAGAGTTTCCCGCCTTTCGTTGCGGGAGCTCACTCCAAACTTTTTCTCTCTCCTCTTCGGTCATCCTAGACCAATTCCCAATTTCTTCAATAGTTCGATAGCAACCCGCACAGAGCCCTGAATCTGGGTCCATCATACAAACTTTGGTACACGGCGATTTTAGTGACATAGGCCTGAAAATAGTAAATTTTTATAAATTTTCCTAAGCAAGTTTGGGAATCCGTCGATCCTTCCCATAAGGGAAAAGGAATTCGCATGTTGGATTGGGTAGAATCACTTAGAAGTTTATTTACTAATGAAATAGACTGTTACAAGCGCCTTCTGGAATTGGAAGGCAAAAAAAGAGCGTCCATCCATTCTGCGGACGGAAAATCCTTAGAGTCCTATGTCAAAGAAAGTTATCATATAATGGTAGAAGCATCCGAATTAGAACGAATTCGGATGAAAACGATCGAAGATGTGTATGAAAAGGAAAAATTCACAAAAGATGAATCTACTATTACACTCACAAGTTTTCTGAACCAAATGGATCGTGAGTCCAATTTTAAACTCAAAACATTCGCTTTAGAATTAAAGAAGGTAGTGGCTGATTTAAAAGACGCTATCATCACAAACGATAAACTCTTAAAAACACGAAAAGAGTTTTTGCAAACTACTGTTGACTCTTTGCAAGAGTTATCCAGAGAAAAAGTTTATACCTCACACAAACAACCGACAAGGCGTGGGCAGGGCCAAAAAGGCGCGATCATTTTGAACGCGACTGCCTAGGAGAATCGTATGGGATCAACATTCCAAGGAATTGAAATAGGGAAACGAGGACTTTCGGTCCACCAACAAGCGATCCAAACCACAGGTCATAACATATCCAATGCGGATAACAAACATTATGCGCGCCAACGTGTCGTCATGAATAGTATGGATCCTCTGTATGAACCTGCGTTCAACCGAGCAGAGGTTCCAGGTCAAATTGGACAAGGGGTCAAAGTTTCCGAAATCGAAAGAGTTCGGGATAATTTCATTGATGACCGTATCATTGATTCTTCTTCTCTCAAAGAATATTGGGGAAAAAAGAATGATTATTTATACCAAGTAGAAACTGTTTTTAATGAACCAACAGGAACGACACTCCGTTCCATGATGGATCAGTTTTGGTCTTCTTGGGAAGATCTTTCTAACTATCCGGAAGAAACTGCACATAGAGCTGTGGTCCAAGAAAAAGCGGAAGCCCTTGGATCCCGAATGGAAGATGTGTATCGCAAACTTTCTCTCTTACGGGACCAGTCCAATCGTGAAATCGAATCCAAAGTAAACCATTTGAATACTGTGGCAGAGAATATCAAATCTCTGAACGAAAAAATCACAAAATCACAAGCATTAGGTGATAATCCCAATGACCTTTTGGACAGAAGGGATGAACTTTTACAAGAACTAGCAGGGATGGCAGACATAACCATTGGCCGCAGTGATGAAGACGAACTCATGGTTTTTATTGGCCAACAGATCCTTGTCCAAGGACAAAAGGTTCATAAAATCGATTTGGTGGGAAATCCCAATAACGATGGCCTTCTGGATTTAAAATGGTCAGAGACTGGTGATACAGTTTTACTTCGTAAGGGAAGCATCCAAGCTCTCTACGAAATCAGAGACCGTATCCTTGTCGAAAAAATCAATGCGGTGGATGCCCTTGCCATCAATGCGATGGATGTCATCAACGAAATTCATAAAGATGGATTTGGTTTGAATGGAAAAACCAATCTAAACTTTTTTGAAAATAGAGCTCTTGCCACCAATACCTTCGGTGAAATTGATACCGATGGGGATGGACTAAACGATAAAACCGCAGTGTTTCGCGTGACTGGTCGCACATCACTTGATGCGGATCGTCCGATTGGAATTTCCGGAACTATGCGTTTTCTAAAAGCAAGTCCTGGTGGGGAAACAGAGGTTCTTGTTCCTTATTCCAAAGATGATACATTAAACGCAGTCATCAAACGAATCAATCGTTCAGAAACTGGTGTAGTGGCTTACATGTCGCATGACAACCAGTTGGCGCTAAAAGCAACCACGAACCCTCTCGATAAAAAAGAAAACTTTATGATCCGCCACTTAGAAGATTCTGGGGAACTTCTTGTGGGCCTAACTGGAATTCTAACGGCAACGGGAGTGGCTGGATCTTTTGATTACCGAAAAGTAGGTGAGATCAATAAGTTCCAAGCCAATGCTCAGGACATCACTCTGACTCCGATGTATCATCCTTCTTCTTTCTTTAAAATGTCTGAAGATGTGAGAAACAACCCGGCAAACATTGCTGCCGCTCGAGGTAAGGATGTCAATGGATCTGGTGATTACAATTCACCTAACGGTCAGAAAGACGGATCCAATGCCCTTCTCATTGCAGCGGCCCTCCGTGAAAAACCGGTGATGTTTGATTATTCCAAAACAACGGATGATTTTTATAACTCACTCATCTCTAGACTAGGAACAGAAGCACGAGAAGCAAAACAAGAGTATACCACTCAAAATGAACTGATGGTGGAACTAGAAAACATGCGTCAGTCAGTGATGGGTGTGAACTTGGATGAGGAGATGGCCAATATGGTTCAGTTCCAACAATCTTATAATGCTTCCGCAAGAATGATTTCCACACTCAATGAGATGTTGGATCTCGTCATCAATAGGTTAGGTGTATAATCATGATCAGAATTACTAACATGATGCAAAACAATTCCTTGGTGCGAAACTTAAACCGTCACCAAGTGGCGATGGACGAAACCCAAACCCAACTAGGAACCGGATTAAAAATTCGCAAACCATCCGATGATCCGGGTGCGGCCACAAACCAAATGTACTTTCGATCCCGACTGAATGAACTTTCCCAATACGAAGAAAACATTGGGGATGGATACCAAAGGTTACAACAGATTGATGGTGTCCTCGATAAAATGGGAGAAATTTTCCAAAGGGCTCGTGTCCTTACAGTTCAGGCCGGAAACGGGATATACCAAGGGGACAAGGGATTTGAATTGGAAGTGGCGATCGGTAAAGAGATCGACCAACATTTACGTGCCATTGTGGATCTTGCCAATGCTCGTGATGCAACCGGACAACCTTTGTTTGGTGGTCATGTCATCGAAAGACCTCCCTTTGAACCAATTGAATCCAAAATTAAAGGTCTGCAAGGCCTAGAACTCAAAAACCAATACGTGGGTGTAGAGTATCGCGGTGATATCGGAGAACAGCTCCGTGAAATCGAAAAAGGCGAATACATTCCCATCACCATTCCTGGTAACAAAGTTTTTTGGGGAACCAACGTCAGTGTCACTTCCAAAGTAGATAACTCTGCTTACCAAGCCACTTCCGACCAAAAGTTTAAAATTGATGGAGTGGAGATTCATATCTCTGTGGGTGATACCATTGATGATGTGATTGATAAAATCAATAACTCACCACTAGAAGTCAAAGCAAGTAAACTTGCCCAAGATAACATTTCTATTTCTTCCACGGCACCTCACCAAATTTGGCTAGAGGATGTGGATGGAGGGACTGTACTTCGTGACATTGGACTCATTGAACCTAGTGCCAGCGAACCACCGAATAACTTTTCTAAGTCGGCAACAGTCACTGGACTCTCAGTATTTGATGTTCTCATCCAATTACGAAACGACTTAATCCAAAAAGACCAAGAACGAATTGGTGGAAGGGATTTAGGTGATTTGGATTTAGCTTTGGAAAATATCCTACGCCACCGTTCGACCATTGGTGCACGTATGAATCGTTTGGAACAACATGAAGAACGTGTTTCTTACGATAAAATGTATATGACAGAACTTCTAGCTAAAAATGAAGGAATTGATTTTCCAGAAACGATTATGAATATGAAATGGTTAGAAACAATTCATAGTTATGCGCTAAATGTCGGTTCTAAAATTATTAAACCAACTCTTATGGATTTCCTTCGGTAATGGAAACTAAATGACGGTTATATTAGAAAGAATAGAAAGTACAGGAACTAGAATGTCGGTAACGATTCACACAAAACCTTTCGGAACCATCCAAGTGGACGCAAAACAAATCTTAAAATTCCCACAAGGGTTACTTGGATTTGATGAATTTGATGAGTACGCTCTCATTGAAGAAAGTCCTGAAAGTCCTTTCAAATGGTTACAATCCACAAAGGAATCGGGACTTGCGTTTATTGTCATCCAACCAGAACTGTTTATGAATGATTATAAACCAGCTGTTTCAGATGAAGAATTACATGACATTGGACTTAACTCTTGGAAAGAAGGAATCATTTTTTTAATTGTTACCATTCCTCATGACAATCCCAAAGGAATGACTGCGAACTTACAAGGTCCTATCATTCTGAACGGTAAAGAAGGAAAGGGAAAACAATGTATTTCTCGGGATGAAAATCATCCTATTCGAAAAAACATCATCGAATCTATGGAAGAGATGTCTTCCGAAAAGGTATAATCCGTGTTAGTTCTTGCAAGGAGGAGTAACCAGTCCATAATGATCGGTGATGATATCGAAATTGTGATTGTCGATATCAAAGGTGACCAAGTGAAGATTGGTGTCAAAGCTCCCAAAAATGTTTCTGTACACCGGGCGGAAGTATACAAAGAAATTCAGGAAGAAAACAAAAAAGCTGCGGGAACCAATATCAAACCAGAAGATCTGGGTAAACTTGGTGATTTGTTCAAAAAGAAAACTTAACTTGATCTTTCTTTAGAATCACTTTTCCCTGGAATTTAATCTCTAGGGAGAGATTTTCGATTTGAAACGTAGATTTTTAGTCTGGTTGTTACCACTCATTGCCGTTTGGTTCCAACGTTTGATTGGCCTCACTTCCAGGTTTCGTTTTTTGACAAACGAACGATACGAAGAATTATTCAAAAACAAAAAACCTTTTATCTATTCGATTTGGCATACGAACGTTTTGTACTCACCGTATTTGCACCGAGGAAAAAACGTAGCCGTTCTCATTTCTGAATCGAAAGACGGAGACTACATCAACCAAGTGGTCCATAGATTTGGAAACACAAGCATTCGCGGTAGCAGTTCCAAAGGAGGATCCAAAGCTTTAAAGGCGATGATCCAACATTTAAAAAAAGGATTACCTGCAGCCTTTACCCCCGATGGTCCCAGAGGACCGGCTTTGGTCCTCCAACCTGGGATCATTGCTGCAGCGCAAGTCACACAAGTTCCCATCATTCCTTTTCACTATGAATGTAGTCGTCAGTGGATCCTAGAAAAAGCTTGGGACAAACATAGAGTTCCAAAACCTTTCACTACTTTTGTTGTTTCTTATGGGGAACCGATTTCTGTTCCCAGAGAATTGAATGAAGAAGAATTTGAACAGATGCGTCTAAAAGTAGAAGAGGCTATGTTAAACAATCGTAACCGTGCGATTGCGGAAGCAGAACGAATTCGCAAAGGAGAATCCAAATGACAGCAGTATTTGAAGATAAGGTGGTTGTTTCGACAGCCAAAACAAAATACGAAACAAAAATTTCAGCAGGAAAACATAATTGGATCGCCGATGAACCGAAAGACAAAGAAGGAACCGACCTTGGACCTATGCCCACGGAGTTACTTGCTTCTTCTTTGGGAGCTTGTACTTCCATTACGGTCAGAATGTATGCCGATCGAAAAGAGTATCCTTTGGATTCGGTAGAAGTTCATGTAACGATTGATAAACGATCTGCAGAAGATCATAAATTCACAAGAGTTGTAATTCTTACTGGAAATCTAAGCACTGAACAACGAGATAGATTACTTTCTGTGGCAAACGTTTGTCCCGTACATAAAATACTCTCTGGAAAAATTGAAATAGAGACCACTCTAGGTTAGAGAAGGATCACTAAACCCAAATTGGAATCACAGTAGCAGAACCACCATCCCATTCGATCTTCGTATGGAAGTGTTTTCCTTCTTGGATTCTGGGGACTTTGGCTCCGTTTACATAGAAAGTTCCGCCTGTGTATTCGTGAGTCTCTCGTTCTCTTTTTTTGCTAATAGAGTGATGCATATGGCCTGAGAGAACCAAAGGGACTTTTTTCCCAATGGATTTGGCATATTGAATGGCCTCTGTAAGATCTAAATCTCCCCAATCCCCTCCTTCTTTTTTAAACTCAGCACCATAAATGGAATTTTTGGCAGCACCTAACCCAAAAGGCCCGTTATGCGAAAGAAAGAATAAATTTTTCTCCTTGGTTCCATCGATCAGTCTTTTGTACTTTTCGATCGAAGTTTCCATATTGGAAACCATATAGGTCTTTTTCATATAAGGGGCGAAACTAAGTCCGCCACCCATTGCATGGGGACGACCTACAATTAGACTTAGGTCCAGCTCCTTAGACAAAATTAGTGAACTGTAACCAAGTAAGCTGATTGGTTTTATCAAGTTAGAAATTTTTTTCATCCTTCTAGTTTGGCCCATTTGTCCTGAATGGATGAGAAGTTTGGATTGTATCACTTCTCCAATGATGGATGTTAAACTCATACCGTCCCAGTTTCCGGGTATCATATACGCACGTTTTGTGAGACCTTGGAAGGAAAGTTTTCCTAGTTTGGGATTGCCACGAAGGTCTCCTGTAAAAAACAAACAATCGTAATCCGATGCATTGAAATAATCAATATCCAGTTTGTTCCAATACCCGTGGATGTCTCCAATCAGTGCAAATTTCATTTGGGTTTTTCCTCCGCTTTTAGTCTTTGTTCCGAATGGAACTGATCGAAGAACGGATGAGGGTTTCCGATTTTCCACCTATACGAATGAATGCGGGAGGTTTACCTATTGGTGCAGGAACTTGGATTTTTCTGTATCCATCGTATGTGGTCCCAGTCCATATATGTAACCATTTTCCACGAGGCAGGTAAACTTCCTGAACAATTTCTCCGCTTTCAACGACCGGAGCCACAAGAAGGTCATCGCCTAAAAAAAACTGGTATTTGTAATTTAACAAATTTTTGTCTTCGGGTTCGACAAGGAAATTGTGTCTGACAACAGGAATACCTGTTTGGGATGCTTCTTCCACCAAACTTTGGATATATGGTTTGAGTGCAAAATGGATTTTTGCAATTTTTGCAAAAAGAGAAACCGTGTCTTCGTCTCCCAGAGACCTGGTCCCATCTGGTTTTATATACGTATATACCTGCCAATTTTTGAGAGGTCTATTTCCTTCATGGGTACGGAAAACTGGAGTGAAGGCAGAGGCCTCTGCCCATCGTAAAAGAAGTTCTTTCGATCTATGGTAGTTTCGGAGTGGATTGGAAATGGTAGTGTAACCACCAATATCACTGTGATTTAACGCATAACCGCTGATCCCTGAACTAGTTAGTCCTATGATGGAAGAAGGAAGCCCATCATTGGTTCCGAAACTTACCATTTGGTCTCCTTCCCAAAAGAGAGTGGAATAAGCATTGGAATAACTGTATCCGGCTCTTGTGAAAAATACAATTTTTCCTTCCATACCCGCTTCTTTAATAGCTTCCCGATTGATTCTTGCCCAATCTACCGGATAACGGTTGTGATAGATTTTAGCATCGATTCCAGAATATAGTTTGGCATCATAAGGCAACCACTCTCCAAAATCGGCCATCCAACCAGAAAGACCCATTCCAATCATATTCTTTTTGATGAGATCCTTTGTCCAACGAACGGCCGCAGGATTAGTTAAGTCAATGAGGTATGCGGGAAACCCTACAGTTTGGATGAGATAGTCTTCGCCTTTGGAATTTTTGACCAAGTATCCTTTGGATTTTGCTTCCGTTAAGAGTGGATTTGTAAAATCATCTCCTGGTTTTTTTGGATCGGTGTCTGCAAGGAAAGAGTTGATATAACCTAATACCTGTACGTTTTGATCATTCATTGATTTTACAAATTTTTTAAAGTCGGGATAAAGATTTTCGTCCGCATACCAACGCCATTTGAGTTGGTCTCCAAAATTGGTGACACGGCGCCCACACCAGTCTTGGATCCAAAGTGCTGTCACAGGATTTCCGGCATCTTTCGCTTGTTTGACGATAGTCGAAACTTTTTCTGTTCCACCTTGGACACCAAGCCAAGTGCCGTAGGCCCAATCGGGAAGTTTTGGAAATCTACCTGTTTTTTTGGTATAAACTTCAATGAGAGATTTGGAAGAGGTTCCAATCCAAATAGTTCCGGTTAATGATTTTTCTGATTGGAAATCCCAAAACTCCACTTTGATTTTTTTGGTGTCACTAAAATTAAAATTCGCATAACCGCTGTTTTCAAAAAATACAGAACGGTTTTCGGAAGTGATGTAGTGAGGGATCGGAGCATAAGTTGTATAAGCATTTCCACCGGCACCAGCCATGATGTTGGCGCCTGCAGTGATGGGTTGGTCACCCCTGCCAATACCTTGTTCTTCGGTAAATAAAAAGGGCGTTTTTCCTTTGAGTTCATCAAAAGTAAACTGTTCTCCTAACCCAAAGATTTTTTCATCTTTGGAAGAACCGTAATGGAACTGGATTCTGTTTAAACTGGGATCGGAAAGTTGGATTTTGAATTCAATTTCAGTATCGGATTTTGTATGGAATTGAATTTGATAATCAGTGGAACAATCTTTACCAGTTAACTTCCCTTTGATGGTGATTTTTCCAGGATCTTTTTTGATTTCGTCTATGGATTGTTTGTCGCAAGTTTTTTCTAGGCTTTCTTTAAATTGGAAAGATGCCATTCTGTATTTGGATATTGTTTCCTTCGTAGAAGATTTAAGGAATGGTTCTTCTAGAGAAAGTTTGATAAAGTCTTTTGAGAGAGATTGGTTTCTTAAAGTGAATTCATTTGTCGATTGAATCCATTGTACTTTTTGTGTGAGGGAATATGATTCTTCCGAATGAGGAAAATTAGAAATGATGCGGGAAGCACATTCCAAAAAGAACAATGATAGAGATAAGGAAATCAAACGAAGTGCCATCGACCCCTCCAGGAGCAGAGATTAGTGGATCGATGGTTTGAGGATTCGTAAATACTTTTTTAAACTTTCTTGCGATCGACTCCACCAACACGAGGTGCCGCAGCCGCCCCTTGTTTTGCACCAAAAACAGCCACAGCTTGTTTTGGTAGGCTAGATTTTCTCCATTCAAACCAAGACCCTTGGTAAGTAGTGACATCAATATAACCTGCTTCCCTGAGCATAAGAGCGAGTAAACAAGAGCGAGCCCCATTGTAATCGTAAATCACAGTAGGACGTTCTGGCATAAACGGAAATCCATTTAGGCGTTTTTTAAAAAGGGAACGTTCGATGAGATTTGCTTCTCCATCGTATAAGTTTCTCCAATCCCATAAAAATGCCCCAGGCAAACGTCCACAAAGAGTTCCTTCTTCTGGAGCTGTGAGGCGTGGCAATCGGCCTTCGTATTCGTCCATAGTTCTTGCATCAAAGATTTGGAGTTTGGTAAGATTTCTTTCCATAAAGGCCTTGTCGACAACACCTTCAATGGGTTTTACTTTGTCAGCAATGGGAGGTTCAATTTTCTGTTCCCCTTTTGCTTTTTTGCCTTCGACTGGCCATTTTTGACCAAGGACATAAGCGTCCTTAATTCCCATCCCACGCAGTAAATACACCATACGCGTAGAAAACATTCCCATTCCTTCATCAAAGACAATGATGCGTGTTTTTTTGGATTTTTGAAATTCTTGTACTACGGCCATCATCGGTCCGTACAATTTCTTTTGTGATTCTGGATCAGATCCGAATGCTTTTTTGATAAATGGATAGTAATAAGCACCTTCTAATGTTTCTTCTTCATATGCTGATTGGGAACGACAATCTATGAGGAAGTCACCAGGTTCTATTTCGGTTTTAAGAAAGTTCCAGTTCAAAAAAGTATTCTCCTATTTCTTACATTACTTTTCCCCCCCATGAATTTTTGAAAGTCTGAAAACCAAAAAAAAAGTTCACCTTAGGTTTGCGACATAATGAGAAAAGAAATCAATTGGATGTCGGTTGATTCTATGGGGTCGATCAGCCGATAATTACAACAATTGGTAATCCATGATTAAGCAGTCATACATACACTTAGGATTGATTTTGTTATTTTTTGTCTCAGGAGTCAGTTTTGCGGACCGCACAAAGACAAATGTATCACTCCAAACACTTGCCGAAGAAGTGAGCGCTTGGAAAGAGAGAAAACCATCCCTAGTGATCAGAAAACAAATCCAATCCAAACAGAAATTTCTCTTGGATGATGGAAATTGCCGATTAGAACCTGCATCCCGAATTTCTTCGGTCACATACTTTCGATTCAGTTGTCAGAAGGCAGAGGAACCAATGGTGATTCAATTTCAATCCAATCAGAAAAAAAAATTGGATCCTGGAACATTTCGATTAAGAGCTGTTCAGCGAATTGGAAACAAACAGTATTTAGAAATAGAAACAGGCTTAGTTGCTTTAGATACAAAACCACTGGCACGCTTGAATACGGATGATACCGAATTGGATTACCCTTCTAAAAAACAAATACCTGTAGTTACCGAAGGAAAACAATCAGGTCCATCCTATCAACCGATACAAAATCCGAATTTATTTTATTTTAAATCCATCTCTCAAAATCCAAAAAGAAGAAAAGAAGTTCCCGCGAATATTGAAGTTTTTTTTGATTCTACTTGTCCCTTAGAATACATTGAAAAAGATGAAAGTTTCTATTGGGACCAAACGGTTTCTTATGTATTTCGAATTACATGCATTCGTGATTCCGCTTATAGTTTGATCCGTGTGCCATCCTCCTCTTCTGGGAATTTAATTTCATCAAATACGATATGGAAAGATCCGAAACCTGGTGATCGAGTTTTAGGAAGTGCTGTCTTAAAAAAAATCACAGAAACTCAAACCTTTTGGGAGAAAGTCGTTTTGTATTATGAATAAATTATTAAAACTCTCCATTCTATTTTTTCTTTTGCACCAATCAATATTTGCTCAAGCAGAACCAGAGCCAGCTGTAGATTCTATTTTCCGTTCTGTGGTTCTCATTCGCAACGAAGGTTTTAATACTGAAAATAAAACCCAACCTTGGATGAAAAAAAATCTATCGACTGGATTTGGATCGGGGCTTGTTTTACCAAACCAAACCATTTTGACAAATGCCCATGTTGTCCGTGATGCCAAAAGAATTCTTGTTAAAAGTAGTTTTACTAAAAAAGAATATTTAGCAGATGTTAAATATATTGGTTACGATTGTGACTTAGCTTTGTTGCAAGTGTCAGATCCTGATTTTTCGGAACAAACCACTACACTTTCCCTTTTAGAAGGGATTCCCAATTTAGGCTCAGATGTACTACTATTGGGTTTTCCCAATGGGAATGACAGTTTATCGGTAGAAAAAGGTTCGATCCTTCGTCTTGAAAAAAATCGATACACCTACTCAGGGTTAGACTATCGAAACGTATTAAAAATTAATGCCAACATCCAACCTGGAAATTCTGGTGGGCCGGCCGTTCAAAATGGCAAAGTAGTTGGACTTGTATTTCAAATTAGTACTTTGGAACCAGGAATTGCTTATTTGATTTCAAATGATATCATACGTCATTTTTTAGAAGATATTGCCGATGGGAAGTATGATGGATTTCCAAATATCGGGTTTACTTTTCAAAATGGAAATCCTAAAAGTTTGAAACAAGCAATGAAGGTTCCAGCAAATCAAACGGGAATCTTTGTAAACCGGATTTATCCTTCTTCGACATTCTCAAAAGTATTAAAAGAGAAGGATTTTGTAGTCGCATTAGATAATTTAACGATCACAAACGATGGAGAAATTTCTGAGTCCGATAAAAAAGAATTCATCATTGATTGGATCGAAAACAAACAAATGAATTCAAAAGTGGCCGTGAGTTTTTACCGAGCAGGAAAAAAATATGATGCCGAAGTGAATCTTCAAAAAAACTACGCTTTGGATTTATACAGAGATTCCACCGAAGATTATTTTTTGCAGGCTGGATTTGTGTTTCAACCAATCACAAGATCCTTTTTTCATTCTGAAGATGGGGACTTAGATAGCTCTTTAAAATACCATTATAGTTATTTTATTCAAGATTTGTTATATAGATACACTGTCAGAGATATTGTTTTGAGTTATACATTTAATGATCCTGAAACTTCTAAATTTAAGAAGTATAAATACAAAGTAGTAGAATCGATCAATGGACGAGTTCCAAAAGACTTAAATGAATTTAAAACGATTTGGAAAAATGAAAAAAAAGGTTTTATCGTCCTCAGGTTTCGAGGGATGGATTTACCCATTGTGCTTAGGCCCGAGTCTGTTTACCAAATGAACCAACGTGTAAAAAAAAGATATGGTGCAAGTTATGAAGAGTTTTAAATATATTATTTTAATTTTTGTAAGTATTGTCACCTTATTACCGCTTGGTGCAGAAGAATTTGAAGACAAACGAGTCGTTGAATCAAGAATTACCTTCCAAAAGACAAGTCATCAAAACCCTTGGCTTGTTGGGGAACCATTTTCTCGTAAATTAAATTTGATTTATGTAGGGAAAGGTCTTTTTTTTGGAGTCACTTTACCCAAACAAAATCCCGTATTTGCAGAATTTGAATCTTTTGATTATTCAGTTCCTAAACTGGGAATAAAATCTTACGACGAAGAAACGGGATTTATACTTTTAGAAACTAATGGAATCTCAAAATTTCCAAATCCAGTTGTTTTGGATCTAAAATCTTCCAATAAACATTGTCCAACGGGAAAGTCTCGTTATGTATTTTTACCTTTTTCAAAAACCCCTATCAAAGTATTTTTATTAGATAAAAAAAAATCGGAAGAAGCCGAATTTTTCTTCAAAAATCAAGTGTTATGTGGTGTAACAATTGCGGATTTTTTGATTCCAGCAGAGTATGTAGAAACTTTCTATAGAACCAATGGAAAACCTTTCCCACATCCGGGTTTGGTTTTTGATGTTAATTTAACTCCATCAGAACGTGAATATTATTCAAAAAATATAAACAATCCACTTTTGGTAACAGAAGTTATACCTGGTGTTGGCCCAGCATATAATTTGTTTCCAGGTGATTTGATTACGGAAATCAATTCGACTCCTCTTACTAAAATCGATGATTGGGATAGAGCAGATAAGGTTTATGATTTTATCTTACGAAAACCTAACGGCTCTTTACGTGAATTAGGTGAAACTGTGAATTTAAAACTTCATAGAAATTTCCAAAACCAATCTGTAAGTTATGATTTGAGAGCTTATGATTCTAATGATTTTTTAATTCCAGAAGAAGCTAAAAAAAGAAAACCCCTGTATTTGATAGTAGGTGGTTTTTTCTTTACTGAACTTACAAATGCGTATTTGAAAGAATTTGGCACAGAATACCGCGTTAAGTCAGAAAAAAAACTAGTATATCTTTCCGACTATTACCAAAAGAAAGTTCACCCTGTTCGTGAAAAGATTGTGATCCTAAGTCGTGTTTTCCCCCTAGAAGGGAACCTAGGATACCAGGAATTTCAGGATTTGGTTTTAGAAAAGGTAAATGGAACCAGGGTCACATCACTCAGCCAGTTAAAAAATCTTCTACAATCGGAGGAGGCCACCTACTACGCGTTTGAGCTTTCCGGCGGAAAAATTGCATTTTTCTCTCGCAAAGAGATTTTGGACCTCCAACAAGAGTTACAATCGACATATAAATTGGGTCGTTCTTACAACTTAGAAGACTAAAATCTAAAAATAGATTTACAATTGTTATAGATTGGAGTTCTCTTTACTCTAAGACTCCGAGCTATGAAAATCCTTTTTGTTGATGACGAAGATACCATCCGCGAATTGTTCTGGGAATACTTCAAAGATGAATTTAACGTAACTATGGCCTCCGATGGACTTGAGGCATTAGCGATCACCAACCAAAACACCTTTGATCTTATTATTTCTGATATCAGCTTACCAAAATTAAATGGAATTCAATTCATTCAAAAGCTGAGAGCTGATGGAAACCAAACCCCTTTTTTAGTAATCACCGGCGATAGTGACATCCAAATTGCCATAGATGTTTTTAGGATGGGTGCCGTTGATTTTTTTCTAAAGCCATTTCGAATGGAAGCTCTTCGTTCTCGAATCAAAAAATTCGAAAACGCCGATATTGATTTAACCCTTCTATTTAATAGCGGTGAAATCATACAGTTCAGTTCTGATTGTAAAATTAAACTTAGACCTCAGATAAAAAAATTAAATTCCTATATTGCATTTATTGTAAAACAAATATTAAATTCTCCGCTCGCAACTCATGAAGATTTGATATCAATCAAAATTGTATTGTATGAATTATTAGCAAATGCAATTGAACATGGTGTCGCTGGTGTAAGTTATGCTGAAAAACAAGAATGTTTGGAAGCCAATGAGGATTATTTTAAGTTAGTGGATTCACGTTGTGCAGAAAATAATTCTTCCGTTTTTGTGGAAATATCAATGGATGATGTGGGAGTAACAATTGTAATCCGAGACGAAGGGAATGGGTTTGCAGTTAACCAGATTCCTAATCCTATTGTCAACCCTGCAGCAAATCTTGTCAGCGGACGAGGCATTTTTCTTGCAAAGATGAATATTGATTCTATTGTTTATAACGAAAAAGGTAACGAGGTTCGATTTTTTAAAACTTGGTATAAACTCATGCAAACGAATTAAAACTTCATTCCTAAAGAAACGTAAAATCTTAAATATTCTTTTTTTGGTTCTTCTTCAGTAAATGGTTCTGTGATCAAAACACGAGTTTTGCGAGGATCCATGACAGTATAAGAAGCGCTCATTTGTGCAAATAAGTTACCAAAATCATTCGACAAAAAACTAAGTTTTCCTATCACTTCATTACCTTTTCCTAGAGCAGAGTCCGATCTGTTTAAAAAAAGATCAGTTCGAAAAAATGAATACCAGTCCCAGCCCATTTGGATTCCATAAATCCGGTTTCCTTTATTTTCATAGTTGGGATTTTCTCGTGTCGGAACATCTCGAAACTGGGGAGGATTTATTGTGTCCAAAGTTTGGTAAAGCAAAAAGGAGGAATAACCTCCAAGTACTCTTGGTTCTGCAAAGTTGGACGCATAACCATCGCTATTTGAATCTAATCGATCTTTTTTATCTTTTTTGGTAACAAGACCGGCAAAGGATAAACTAAATTTTTCCCCTTTAGAGTTTAATGATAAATATCCTAAATAGGAATTGGTTGCGATTTGTTTTTCGGACCAAGGATTTGTTGAGGATTTTGATTCGCCGAGAAGTCGAATTCCTGCTAAATCTAAAACCCAAGTATCTAAAAATTTTTTAGATTGGAATTCCATTCCGCTGTAGGAATAACGCCCAGAAATTCTTTGGCCTGAAAGAATTTGTCCATTGGTATTATGGTTGGGATCAGTGTATATATAATGAAAAAAGCGTAATTCTTCCCAAAAGAATGTTTTTTCGGAAATGATATGACCTCCATAAATCTCTCTACGGTATCCACTCCAGGGTGGTCCGAACCAATTTTCTAATTCAGGTTTTGCATTTAATTGAATTCCTGTTATGCGAATGTTGGATGCAAATGAAATGGATGCCGAACCGTAATTGGACATTCCAACAAAGAAAAAACCATAACTGTCTAGTCTATTGAAACCACGGCCAACTTCAAATGTCAATTGGACTGATGAGATATCCTTTGATAGAAGTGCTGTGAATTCAGAATCGTATACGGTTCGATTTTCTTTACCGATCACTCTTTCTTCAGATACTGCTACACGAGGGGCGATGAGGATTCCTAAATTCCAACCTTGACCTGCGTAATAAAAAAGACTCGGAGTAGTTAAAATACCATATCCGTAGTAACGATTGGCTTTTTCGGCATCTAATCCTCCCTTTTGGGAAAAGAATCTACCACCGCTTATGAGCTTTGTTTTCAGACCAAATCCCTTGTCCTCCGGCCGAGAGGGAATCGTTTGGATTCTCTCTTTCACAACCACTCGTCCAAAATTGCGATTGGCCCGATCATCATCCATGACCGAGTCGGAATACGACTGTGCTAAAAGACTGGAAAAAAAAGAAAGAAAGAGAAAGGAAACTATCCCGATACTTGTAGGGATGAAGAAAATACTTTTGAAATACAGGCATGGATTTCTTCTCATTTTCCCTCTCCTGTTGGTTATTTTTTCTTATAGGGAAGCTGACACTCGTTTTTCTCATGATTTGAGTCGGTTTTTTGAAAAGGCGGACCATAGCAAAGAAGAAGCAGTTTTATTTGCCTACCTGACAGAGGAAGAAAAAACAAATTTTTCAGTACGTCGAAGAAAGGAACTTTCTAGGGCCATTGTTCGATTTTCCCAAAAATTACAATTCCCCGATGGGACATTGTTAGGTGGATATCCTCCCAATCCTTCCTTATTTTTAATGGCTTGGGCCAAAACACGGTCGGAGTTTCAAACAAACCATTTTGAAGGATATGGGATTTTGACTTTGCCTGAGATTTTTGTTCGAGAATTTGAAATGTCTTCAGGAACAAGAATTAATCGCGATTACGACATCCAAAACGACTCAATCCAATTTAAAATGGTAATATTAAAATTAAAGGAATTCATTTCTGAAGGTAAATCTGTGAAAGAGGCCTATCAGAAGTTATATGGAAAAAATTTTACACCTAACGAATGGGAAAAATTAGAAACAAACTATAAAAAAATATATGAATTTGTCACTTCCGAAAATAAGCCATAAAATAACCCGTAAGTAGTAACCAGGAAACGATCTGCCCAAGAAAAAGGGAAATGGCCGCGCCATTCGCACCAGAATCGGGGATGATCCAATAATCAAAAATAGCACCAAATAACAATCTAAGTAAAGCTAGTCCTGCAAGAAGTCTTGGTAACCCTAAGGCAAAGAGTGCCGTTCCTAACGGAGCAAAAACTAATTGTAACAAAAAGTTTGGATATAAAATTTTAAAAACTGAAATTGAATTCGTATACTTTGTTCCGAATAACAATGTTAAGATGGGTTCTGCTAGTAATATCCCTGGAGATAAAGCAATGGCAATCATCCCACCCAAAAAAACTGATTTTTTTAGTACATTCGGAAATTCGTCTGTTTCTGCGAGTCTTGCTAATTTTGGATAAATAATTGAATTAAAGGTTGCTAGTATGATAATAAAACCGCTAAACAGCTGTAAGGCGGTTCCGTAATCTGCTACAATTTCTGGAGGATGGAATTGGTTTAAAAAGAAAATTTCCAATCGATCAGAAAGAATGGCGCATATTGAGGCTGCAAAGGCCCAAAGATTAAAAAGCAAAAGTTTTTTTTCGCTGATTTTGATTTCTTCTGGCTCTGCCGAAAAAGAAATTTCTTCTTTTCCAAAAAAGAAAAAGAATAAAAACAAAACGAAAATAGGAGCAATACAAAAAATAGCAAGTATGTCCATATAAGTTAATGGATGAACACTTGATTCAGAGAAATAGAGTAATAATAAAAGTCTGACTATGTTTGGAAGTGGGTTCCAGAGTGATAATGATTTGTATTTACGGTAGGAAACAAAAAGGCTTTCGAAGTAAGATATAAACGAAATGATGATTCCGCCGAATAACAAAAGTAATAATACAAAATAGTTTTCATCTCCTGTGATATAAGCGACAAAACAAACCAAAGACAAAAACAAAAAAGAATAAAATTTAATGCGAAGGGATGCGTTTAAAATGGCACCAGGGTTTTCCTTTCGTTCTGCCATCGGAGAAATGTATTTAATTAGCGCATTAGGAAGGCCGAATTCCGCAACTGCTAATACCACAGGCAAAAAACCTAAAAAGTATTGGAGTTTTCCATTTTCCGCTTTGCTTAGTAAGTTCACGGAATAAATCATAAACACCAAATTGGTAATGGCGGATATAGCTTTAGAGCTACTAACAAAGAAAGAGTTTTTAAGAACTCCTTCTTTCATCAGTTCTACTTTTAAAATTTGAAATATCTTTTTTATTTTTTGCATGTATTAGTTTTGCAAAAACTTTCCTTTTTGTATCCTTTGCAGAATTAAAGGAACAATTGCAACTAGTGCAAATCCTACAACTAAGTAACGAATGTATCTTAAAAACAAATCATCTTTCCAAATGGTTTTTTTGATAATGATACCAGGTATTACATAGAATAACGAGATCACTATCGCTAAAACTAACAAACGAACAAGAAACGTATTCCAAAAAATATTAAATTCTTTAGTTCCTAAAGAAAAACTACATTTTGGAAGGGACCAATCTAAAAATTCTGGTTTGCTAAATCTTGGATAAAATAGAACTCCCATCCAAAAACCTGCAAGAGCTCCACTTGCCATAAGAACTCCCGATAAACTATGATGATGTTCGATAGATAAAAAAGGAGAATCTAAAGAGATGGGTGATAAAGTAACAACAATACCTAGTAAACTTAATGTTCTGTATTTTTCTGTTTGTAAGAAGGCAGGAACCGAATCGTTTTTATAAAATCTATCTAGTAAAAATAAAAGAATCAGTAAATGGATCAAACCCAATCCAAATCCCACGCTGACGTCTCCCAAATAATGGACCCTAAGATACATTCTGGAAAAAGGCATAAAAAGGATAATTAGGACAGAAAGAACTCGAAACCAAAGTTTTGGGATTCGGTAGGCTAACAATCCCCAGACGACAACTGCTGAATATACATGTCCTGATGGTAAACCGAATGCTTTTTCATCAAAGGCTTCAGGATAAGGAAAGGGTCTTGGGCTTTCAAAATAGAATTTTAAAAGAGAAACCATCACAGCAGAAGTAAGTAACCCGAGGGAAAGTTCGAATGTTAGTTTTGGCCTGTAGTAAATATAAACAAAGGAAATGAGGCCCAAAAAAAAGCTACTTCCTCCCAGGTAATGGCAGATAGTCGAAATCACGACCAAGATTCCACCAAGAGTTGGATCCCAATGGTGTAAGAAATCGAGAGGGATGGGGGAGAACCAATGGGAGCTCTGTGCGAGTAGGAATGCTTTCATAGGAATTTCCATCTAAGATGAAAATCCAACTTGATTTCATAAAGTTTTATTTTGAAATATGTGATGTTTCTATGGAATCAAACCAAAACGCCGCAGATATATTAGAAAGTCTCTTTGTAATCCCTCGGGAAGTTCCGAAAACCGTCCTCCGTAACCTTTTAGAGCTAATTTATGACGTAAAAGTGGCTGGATACGAAAATATTCCCGAATTCGGTGGAGCTCTCATTGTCTCAAACCATACAGATTATTTGGACATCGCAGTCCAAGGTGCCTTTGCCGACCGAAAAATCGTTTATTTAGGCAAATATGAGCTCTTTCATCCGCAGGAAGAGATCATGGCCATCATCAATCATAAAAACTCTCCGTTTCATTATCCGCCTTTAAGTCTAACCAAACCTATCATTGAAGTTTTGTTAAATTCTTTGGGGGGAGTTGTCAAAAAGAACCTGATCAATTGGGGAAGTATGCCTATCATTCGCAATGCTGCCAAAGAATCGGAAATGGATAAACGAGCAGCGATGGAATATTATGAAAAATTAGAGAATTATATGGTCGATTTGATGAAAGACGGAGAACTTCTTTCCATTTACCCAGAAGGTTCTCGGTCGGAAACGGGGGAGTTACAATCCTTTCGAGCTATGGCGGCCAAACTTGCCATTCGTGCCGGGGTTCCGATTGTTCCCTCTGGGATCGTTGGAGCTACCAATATGTCAAAACCTAAGGCTTTTCTGACCGGAGATGCTTTCAAAACCAAAATTCGTTACGTTATTGGCAAACCCATTCTTCCTTCCGAGTTCCCAACTGGCCCTGAAAAAAAAGCTGCCAAAGAACTGACCGAAATTCTGGAAAATCGAGTGCGGGACCTAATGAAACAGGCAGAATCCGTACTTTAGTCTAGACCTTTTGGAAAAATATGGCATAGTTTTCAAAAGCTATGTCATTCCCGTCACATTTTACAATTGAACCCGTACCAATCTTTTTAGAACGTTGTTCTCTATGACCTCCGAAATCTTAACTTACACCCCCCAAAACAAAATTCGCTTTGTGACGGCGGCCTCTCTTTTTGATGGCCATGATGCCTCTATCAATATCATGCGGAGGATTTTACAACAAAGTGGGGTGGAAGTGATCCACTTGGGACACAACCGAAGTGTACAAGAGATTGTTCAATGTGCCATCCAAGAAGATGTCCAAGGAATTGCCATCACCAGTTACCAAGGTGGACATGTGGAATATTTCCAATACATGATTGACCTTCTGAAAAAAGAAGGGGCAGGACATATTCGCGTGTTTGGTGGTGGTGGTGGAACCATTCTTCCATCTGAGATTGAAGTCCTACACAAATATGGTGTGGCACATATTTATTCGCCAGATGAAGGAAGGACTCTTGGATTGCAAGGGATGATCAATGATGTGGTCAAAAAATCTGATTTTCCTACTCCACTTTCATTTAACGGAGATTTGGCGTCTCAAATCCAAAACAAAAATTATTTAGCTTTGGGACAAGCCATCACACAGATGGAATTTTCTCTCCTGCAAGAAAAAACAAATTACTCCATTAATTTGGAATTTCCTCCACCAAAAAAAAACATTCCCGTTCTTGGAATTACGGGAACTGGTGGTGCCGGTAAGTCTTCTTTGACAGATGAACTTGTTCGTCGTTATTTACATGATTTTCCAAACCAAACCATTGCGATATTGTCCGTGGACCCATCCAAACGAAAAACAGGTGGAGCTCTTCTTGGAGACCGAATTCGAATGAATTCGATTTTTAACGAACGAGTGTATATGAGAAGTTTTGCGACAAGAGAAGCAAACATTGCTCTTAACCGCAGTGTGAAAGGCGCCATTCAAATTTTAAAATCTGCTGGATATGATCTCATCATCGTAGAGACTGCAGGAATTGGACAAAGTGATTCTGAAATTACAGAAGTTGCCGATGTTTCGTTATACGTGATGACACCAGAGTATGGTGCTGCCACCCAATTAGAAAAAATCGATATGATCGATTATGCAGATGTAATTTCGATCAATAAGTTTGATAAACGTGGTGCCCTCGATGCACTTCGCGACGTTAAAAAACAATACCAAAGGTCTCGCAATTTATTCAATGATACTGTGGATTCGATGCCTGTTTACGGAACCATTGCTTCGCAGTTCCAAGATGCAGGTACAGATGAACTATATGCTCATTTGATTGGCGTTGTGATAAAGAAGTGCCAAATGGATTGGAAAACAAACGCTTCCAAAAATCAAAATGGAAGAGAAGCCTCCGTTGTGCTTCCTCCCGATCGAGTAAGGTATCTCACAGAAATCAAAGAAGAAATTGATAGGAATGCAGAATGGATTTCCAAAGAAGCGGAAATCGCAAGATCCGCCTATCAATTGAAAGGTGCTATTTCGGTTTTATCCAAAAAAGGAAAATCAACTTCTGACTTAGAATCCGAATACCAATTGTTATGGGATTCTTTGTCACTGGATTCACGAAACATTCTGGATACATGGTCTGAAAAAATTGAATCCTTTCGAAAGGAACAATATTCCTATTTCGTCCGTGGAAAAGAAATCAAAGTCGATAATTACACAGTATCTCTCAGCCACTTAAAAATTCCAAAAATTGCCACACCTCGTTTTGTGGATTGGGGTGATATTTTGCAGTGGTCTTACCAAGAAAACTTTCCCGGTTTTTTTCCTTATACGGCGGGAGTGTATCCTTACAAACGAAGTGGGGAAGACCCAACGCGTATGTTTGCCGGTGAAGGTGGACCGGAACGAACCAATCGTCGTTTCCATTATTTGAGTTCGGGAATGCCCGCCAAACGACTGTCAACTGCCTTTGACTCAGTGACATTATACGGGGAAGATCCAGACATTCGACCTGATATTTACGGTAAGATTGGAAACTCCGGTGTGAACGTTGCCACACTCGATGATGCCAAAAAACTGTATTCAGGATTTGATCTTTGTGATCCTTCCACCTCTGTATCCATGACCATCAATGGCCCTGCACCTATGGTACTTGCATTTTTTCTAAACGCTGCGATTGACCAGGCTTGCGAAAAATACATCCGTGCTGAAGGGAAAACAGAGGAAGTTAAGTCTCAAATCCAAAAGATTTATGCGGCCAAAGGACAAGAGGTTCCCAGTTTCGGGGGTTCACTTCCAGAAACTAACGACGGTTTGGGACTAATGTTACTTGGTGTGACGGGTGATGAAGTATTACCTAAAGATATATATGCAAAATTAAAAAAAGATGCCCTTTCCCAAGTGAGGGGGACGGTGCAAGCAGACATTTTAAAAGAAGACCAAGCCCAAAATACTTGTATTTTTTCTACTGAATTTGCCTTAAAGATGATGGGAGACATCCAACACCATTTCATCCAAAATGCAGTTCGGAATTTTTATTCGGTTTCTATCAGCGGGTATCATATCGCAGAAGCAGGTGCTAATCCTATCACTCAAGTTGCTTTCACATTAGCTAATGGATTTACTTATGTAGAATATTATTTAAGTCGTGGAATGGACATCAATGAGTTTGCTCCGAACCTTTCTTTCTTTTTTTCCAATGGAATTGATCCTGAGTATTCTGTGATTGGGCGTGTGGCTCGTAGAATTTGGGCGAAGGCAATGAAGTTCAAATACCGAGCCAATGAACGTTCTCAAATGTTAAAGTACCATATCCAAACTTCTGGTAGATCACTTCACTCACAAGAGATTGATTTTAACGACATTAGAACCACATTACAAGCGTTATATGCAATTTATGACAATTGTAATTCTCTTCATACAAATGCATATGACGAAGCCATCACAACTCCCACAGAAGAGTCCGTGCGAAGAGCTGTTGCCATCCAACTTATCATCAATCGGGAGTTAGGTCTTGCGAAAAATGAAAATCCATTACAAGGTGCTTTCATCATTGAAGAACTTACTAATTTGGTGGAAGAAGCCATCTTAACCGAATTCAACCGACTCACCGAAAGGGGTGGGGTGCTTGGTGCTATGGAGAGAATGTACCAAAGGAATAAAATCCAAGAAGAGTCCCTCCATTATGAAACTTTAAAACATACAGGTGAGTATCCGATCATTGGTGTGAATACATTTCTCAATCGAAATGGATCGCCGACTGTCATTCCAGGTGAAGTCATTCGATCGACAGATGAGGAGAAAAGACAACAAATTGGAAATTTGAAGGCGTTTCAAAAACGAAATGAAGACAAAACAGAGTTTGCGATTACAAAATTAAAACAAGTAGCTCGTGCGAAAGAAAATATCTTTCAAGAGTTACTGGAAACGGTGAAAGTGGCGTCCTTAGGGCAAATCTCTCATGCGCTTTACGAAGTGGGAGGTCAATACCGCCGTAACATGTAAACAAAGGAAAGGGTAGTGCATCTACCCTTGGTGACTCTATGATTTCTTGGGATTTAATCAAAAAACACAAACTAGGAATTCCATTACTCTGGGACATAACGATGGTTTTTGTTGTCCTTGGGAATTTAGCTCTCATCATTTTTGATTTGAGTTATTTGAGTTTACGACCGTTTTACTTTCACAAGTTTCCTGAAATTTTGGAACTTTACGACAAACCAATTTTAGGAATTGAAACTCATCGGACAACAACAGCTTACACTGATTTGGTGGATGATTTAAAATACTTAACGCAACTACGCGATGATAGTTTTCGTGAAAACCAAAGAAAAATCACAAGAGAAGAAATTTATAAAACATTAACATCTTTAAAATCACAAGTATCCAATGAGAAGTTTGATTCCTTATACCTTACTTTTGAATCTGCCATTCAAATTGAAGATGTCCAAGTCCGCAGAAAAAAAGTGGAAGATACTCTTGTTCAACTCAATGATTTTTTTAATGTATTAGAAGAAACCGATGAAATCACAATTCTTGGTGAACTTTCAGAAAAATATGCCTTTATTAACCGTTTGAGTGTTGAGGCAAATGAATCCAAAGAAATTTTAGCAATTTTCCAAAAGATGGACAAACGGATGTTAGAGATTGTGGAAACCAATCCATTTGCGATGTCTGGCCAAACAAAATTTTTGAACGAAATCCAAACCAGTATTAAAACCGAATACCAAACTCATAAAACAAAGGCTCGTGATATCAAACTCAGACAAGAACTAGATCCAGTTTTAAACAGGGATCGCATTCCATCTACGGTGGTGGCCTTTGCTTGGTTTTGGCGAGACCAAAATAGATCCCTCGAACAAAAAATAGATTTTTTTAATTCTCATTTTAGAGAATATTTTGCCTTGAATTACTACAGGGCCATTGCCTCCGATGGAAGTCCAGTTAACAACTATTTGTTGTTAGATGCCCCTTTTCTCTTTTTCTTTTTGGCAGAATTTATCATAAGTTGGCTCATTGCCATTCGTAATAAAACTTATATCGCTTGGTTTTTATATCCGATTTACCATTGGTATGATGTACTCGGACTTATTCCTGTTGCTACATTCCGTTTTTTCCGTTTGGTTCGGGTTTATAAAATTTATTTGATGTTACAAACCAATCAATTCACGCGCATTTTAGGAAACGATTTGATTAGTAAAACTTTGCGATATTATTCCAATATCATCAAAGAAGAAATTTCTGATATTGTTACAATTCAAATTTTGACCGAAACACAAAATGAAGTGAAGTCGGGAAACTCTCTTGACCAACTCGTGAATGCCATTGATCAAAATCGAGATGAATTAAAAAAAGTGGCTATCAAAAATATTGCCAAGTCAGCTCAAAATCCCAACTTACAAGCATTAATTCAAAATTTGGTGACAGAGGTTTCTGAACGAGTTTCTGCAAATATGAAACCCATATCGTTACTTCCCAAAGACATGCAGGCGAATCTAACCAAACAAATTAGTTTAACGATTTATTCTGCGGTTTCGCAAGCGACGGTAGCAATGGCCACTGATCCATCAGGACGAAAGTCAATTGAGAACTTAATTGATTACATCATTGATGAAATGATACTCATTGCCCAAGATCCTGATATGGTAAAATTGAATACCAACATCACAGTTGCTCTCATAGAAAACATGAAGAAGTCGATCGGTGAGAAAAAATGGCTGAAAGCAGAAATAGGAAGTAGTTAATAAACATTCATTTAGTGAATCATTTTTTATAACTTTCGAACACTGTTTTAGAATGAAAAATGTCTTGTTTTCTTCAGAAAACAAGATGTGATCGATCCACCTTGATTTCTTTTATCAATATATTTCTATTAATTGTTTCTCTTGTTCTGACGGGAGGAGGAATGAATGCGGAGTCGAATGGTAAAACTGTCCCAAATCACCCCACCGGAGTTGATTCTCATAAAAAGGAGAAAACAAAAAAACTAAAAAAGTCCAAACCAAAGAAAAACGGAACAGTAAAACTTATAAATCAGAAAGGCAACTGGATCCCAATGAAACTTGTTTGGGATGAAAGTTCTGGAGCGGTAGCGCCTGAGTTTCGATTTGCAAAACAATTTCAACTTGTAGCGGGAGAAAAAAAAATCACTTTATCTCGTCGTGTGATAGAAAAAGGGAAATTGGTAATCAATGAATCTAAAGAAATTTCACCGCAAATATATCAAAAATGGATGGAATCACTATTCCAATGGGAAATCAACCAACTGCCAGTCGAAAACTCTCCCAAAGAACATATGACAGGTGTCAGTTATAACTTTGTTTCGTTTCAACTGGGTTCCACCAAATCAAAGTTTTATTATATTTTGGAAGATCGTAACCAACCGGAATGGACACAGAAAAATAGTATCATAAAAATAATTGAGAGGATGAAACCATGAAACTAAATCGAAATTGGAAATGGATAGGACTGTTCCTATTTCTTACAAGTGCAATCTTTGCAGATGAATTTGATCCAAGTAGTGTTCGGTCTCCTGGTTGTAAACCAGGCACATTCTCCTGTGGTTACATTCCAAGTTCTAAAGAAATTCAAGATAGTATCCCTCTTAAAAGAGATTTTAATTCCTTTGAAGAGTTACCGAAATCTATCGATTTATCTTCCATGATGCCACCTGTTGGAAACCAAGGAAGACAAAATAGTTGCGTGGCATGGGCGACTGGTTATGCGATCAAATCCTATTTGTTAAAAAACAAAGGACAGGCGCCAGATTATGATCCTCCTTTTGCTGGTGGAAAGGGAAACTTTGTTTTTTCACCTGCATTTATTTACAACCAACAAAATGGCGGCGAAGATAAAGGTTTATATTATTATAAAACAATGGAATTTCTAAAGTCTAATGGTGCTGCTCCTTGGAGTAGTATGCCTTATTCTGATAAAGATTACCTAACACAACCTTCTCCATCTTCAAAAAAAGAAGCCCTAAAGTATAAAATTAAATCTTTCTCAAGACTTAACTTTAAGAATCCAGATGAGATCAAACGAGTATTAGCTGGTAAAAATGTTGTGATGGTAGGAATGATCATAGATGAGGCCTTTTATAAATTAAAAGGTTCTGCCATTTATGATGAAAATGGGGGACAAAGTTATGGTGGTCACGCCATGACGATTGTTGGTTACGATGATAATAAAAAATCGAAATCAGGGAAAAAAGGGGCTTTTAAATTACAAAACTCTTGGGGAACCAATTGGGGAGACAAAGGATTTGGTTGGGTTTCTTATTCCATGCTTGCAAAAGTAGGACAAGAAACTTATGCCATAATTGACGAACCGGCAACACAAAATGCACCAACAGTCAATGTGAGCCCAGCTAAAAAACCAATTTCTCCTCCTACGGAAATTAAAGTATCAAAAGGGGAATTTGATTCAAAAATTGTTTTAACTTGGAATCAACAAGATTTGGCTGTCGCCTATTTAATACAAAGAAAAGAAGAATCTGAATTTTATGATTTAGGTTATTCGGACAAACCAAGTTTTACTGATCTCTCAGTTTCGCCTAACTCTACTTATGTATATCGTATTCTTTCTGTTGGAACAGAGGAAGTGTCGGTTGCATCTTTGGATGTAGAAGGATTTACTTCTTCTGATTCAAATTCAAATGGAAATATTGGTCAAGTAGTGGGACTCACCGCTGTAGTTTATGTAAGTGGATCAGCACCAAATGTAGAATTAAGTTGGTCTGAATTGGATGGGGCGACAAGTTATTCCATCTCGCGATCAGATTCCTCTCTAAAATGGAAAACAATAGGGACAAGTAAGATACCAAGTTTTACCGATCCTTCTCCGAGAGTTGGTGAATCCAATTTTTATCGAGTGGGTGCTATCGCGCAGTCCAAACCAACTGGTGATTGGAGTGAATCTGTTGCCATTGATGTTGCTGATCAAAACTTATTACCAAATCAAGTGAGTCATTTAACAGCGTCTAGTGGAGATTTTGCAAATAAAATCGTTTTAAATTGGAGCGCGGCACCAGGTGCAAAGATTTATTATTTATATCGTTTTGACGAAAATGCGGAACCTACTGGCCAATTTGAGATAACCGGAACAAGTTACACAGATACCGACCAATTAATCCAAAATGGAAAGCCATATTTATATACGGTTATATCTGCAAACGACCTAGGATATTCAGAGCCAAGTGAGGTTGCATTTGGAAAAACAGATCCTGGACTCACAAAAAGAGCAGGTGGAGTCACACTAAACCCTCCGAAACGGCTGACTTCGAATTCTGTTGGAAAAGATAAACTTGTAACTTTGAAGTGGGATTCGGTAAAAGATAGTTTTGAATATTATGTTTATCGAAAATACTTAAAAGGGAGTGGAAAGGTAGGTAAACTTGAATTTGTTGCGGCAGTAGAAGGTAAAAAAAATTCCTATAGCGAAACTTTTCCGGGAAGTTCAGGTGAATTATTTTTATATTCTGTTAGATCTAAATCGGAATTTGGTTCTGAATCGAAGGATTCCAATTTGGTTTCTGTATTTTGGAATGAACCCAAAACCCAAATGAAAAAAAGAGCTATGTCATTGGAAGAATTACCAACTTCTTTTGTGGGAAAATGGTCTTCTATGTATTGGAACTCAAAATCTGGTCCACAAACGGTTTGGGTAGAAATTTTAGGGAACGGACAAGATTTTACCGCTAAATTAAAGTTAAATGAAAAAGAAATTCAGCAATTTAAAGGATCGTGGACACCCGGTAGCCATTCTTTAAAAACAATTGGGTTTTTGTTTGAATTATCTAAATCATTAGAAGGTAGTTCTTTGGCTCAGTTCCAATCCATCAAAGATTTTGACAATGGAACGGAACTGAGTTTTACAAAAGAAAAATGAGGTTAAATCAATAAGTATGATGATCTACTCAATCGTTTGTAAATACAACCAGAGTGCTTTGAGTTCAGTGTCCGTGAGTTGACCTAAACTTTTCCAAGGCATTGGAAATTTCATTTCTGAACCGTCGGGACGTTTTCCTGTTCTGATGGTTTGGACAAAGTTTGCCTCTGTATATTTCGTTAATCCATTTTTGCTGATATCTTGCGCTGGCGGCCATTCCGGTGGTGCACCTTGAATAGGCCCTCCTTTTAAACTAAATCCATGACAACCAGAGCATGTGGATGCAACATATTTTCCATATTCTATGGAGACGGAAGGTGTAATATTTGTTAAATGAATGGTTTCATGATTGATGATTTCGGCCGATACAAAAACCGGAATTTCTCCCATTAAAAAAAGAAACCTACCCAGTGGTCCTGGTTTGACTTCACCTTGTGATTTATCAATTGAAGGAGTGGATCTGAGATAGGAGATCAATTTACCAACATCTTCGTTGGTCATTCCTTGGAAATCGGTGGATGGCATAAATATTAAAGGTTTACCATTTTTTCCGACACCATGCCGGATGGCGATGGCCAGTTCTTCATCAGATCTGTCAGTTAAAACTCCACCTTTACCGGCTGTTAGGTTAGAGCCAGAGAGAATTCCGATGGCAGGATCTTGTATAAAGGTTTTTCCACGCCCATCAACTTCATGGCAATCTCCACAACCTCTGGATTGGTAGAGACGTTTTCCTTCTGCGAGGTCAATTAGTTTGGAAAATTTAGGGATAGGAACAGGTTTCACTTCGTATGTTTTGTTCATACGAGCGGAACTCAATGCATAAATAGTCGTGACTAACACTACAAGAATTCCTGCTAAAGATAGAATGATGATCGTTATGATACGCGAAATTTTTTTCATAGGTGGAGCAAAGAGAACGGGAAAGATGTTTTTGGTCAAGGCGGAATTGTGGGAGTTTTGGGGTAGTACAGAAGGGATATTGGAATCCCCGCCCGATTGTAGGGTGGGGAACTAGACCCGCCACCCAATGTTTTCCTTTTATCATACCTTACTGAAATTTGCGAGCACATCGATCACCTACGAAAAAATATTTCTTCGAAAGTTCACCTTATTACCAAGGCTTTTCTTTAGAGTCATTGTTATAGATGGAATTTTAGAATAATTAAATAATCGAATCAAACTTAGGAATAAAATAGATAATCTTACTTGTTTTGTTTTCCTTCTAGCCTTATAATTTAAAGAGTCATCACCATCCTATGATAAAAATAATCAATCAGTTTCGCTTCCGTTAAATCTATATGATAGCAAAAATTGAATATCTCTTAAAGAATTCTCATTTACCTGGTCCCAGAGGCAATTTGGAACTTTTGTATTCATTTTCAAAAAATGCAAACGAAAGGGAAGTTAATGAATGTTTATCTTTTTATAATGATGAATTGAGTAATTCTCCAGAAGAATTTGTAGTTATGTGTGGAATTGTGAGTTATTGTATATTAAATATTAAGAATATTAAAAAAACATTAACTTTTATAAGGAAATATGTTTCTCACAGTAGCTGGCGAATTAGAGAGTCTGTTGCCATTGGTATCCAAGAAATAGCAGAAAACAACAAGGTGGAAATACTTGCTAATCTTAAAAAATGGATGAATGGAAATGATTTAGAAAAACGTACGATTGTGGCAGCGTTATGCGAACCAAAACTTTTAAAGGAAAAATCGTTTAATATTGAATTAATAAAAATTCTTTATGAGCTTACAATGAACTTTGATCAAATTGATGGGAAACTTTCTGAAAACCAAACTACTTTACGGAAAACACTTGGTTATGGATGGAGTGTGGCGATTGTGTCTGTTCCAAAAGAGGGCAAAATCGCTTTTGAAAAAATTGCAAAATGTAATAACAAACATGTCAAATGGATTGTGAAAGAAAATTTAAAAAAGAATCGATTAATGGTAATGGATAAAAAATGGGTGGAGAATTTACTCACGTCTCTTAATTAAAAGAAAAAGTTTAATCAGAATATCGAATACTAAATGAAGTTTAGAAACTTCAATACAGAAACAGTATCTTTATTCTCTATTTCTCTTCCGTTACGGTATCATCTACAACGATTAGGTGATTGTATTTTTCCGGTTGGTTGGTTTTTAGGTAAAATTCTAAAATAGTTTCTACATCCGCTTCGGTTTTCATAGCAAACCATTTCCCTTCCGGGTAAGATACTTGGATGGGGCCAAGTTCACAACGATCCAAACAACCGGATTTTTGGACTCGGAACTTATATTCAATTCCTGCTTTGGCCGCTTTTTGTTTTAGTAGTTTTAGTAGTTCGATGGAACCTTGGTTTCCACAAGACACCCGTTCGCCGGGTGCCCTTTGGTTTTCGCAGACAAATACATGTTTTTCATAAAACATTTGTTTTTCTTTTCCTTAATTTTCTAAACGGCGTAGTCTTCCATAGGAATACAAGAACAAACTAAGTTACGATCTCCGTACACATTGTCCACACGACCGACACTTGGCCAAAATTTACGTGTCCTTAACCAAGGCAATGGGTAAGCGGCTCGTTCTCTTGGATAGGAATGGTTCCAAGAATCACTAATGACCATATCTGCCGTATGAGGAGAATTTTTAAGAGGGTTGTCTTCTTTAGAAAGAACTCCCGACTCAATGTCTTTGATTTCTCCAGCAATGGCTAACATAGAATCAATGAACCTGTCGAGTTCTTCTTTTGATTCTGATTCTGTAGGTTCTACCATAAGAGTTCCAGGGACAGGGAAGGACATGGTAGGCGAATGGAATCCGTAGTCGATCAATCGTTTGGCGATATCTTCTACTTCGACAGCGCTTGTTTTTTTGAATCCGCGCATATCCAAAATACATTCGTGAGCTACAAGGCCTTTGTTTCCACGATATAAAACTGGGAAAGAAGACTCTAATTTTTTAGCAATATAGTTTGCATTGAGAATGGCAATCTTTGTAGCAAATTGTAATCCTTCAAATCCAAGCATGGCAATGTATGCCCAAGAGATTACGATGATGGATGCAGATCCCCAAGGAGCAGCAGATACCGCCCACTGGCTGTTATTCGATCCATTTTCCACAAGACTATGTCCTGGTAGAAATGGTGCCAAGTGTTCCGCAACACCAATAGGCCCAACACCAGGTCCACCACCACCGTGAGGAATACAAAAAGTTTTATGAAGGTTTAAATGACAAACATCAGCACCAATATCAGCAGGTCTAGTGAGACCCACTTGGGCATTCATATTGGCTCCATCCATATACACCTGCCCACCGTTGTCATGGATGGTTTGGCAAATCTCTTTGATGGAGGCTTCAAACACACCATGTGTGGAAGGATAAGTGACCATGAGGGCACCTAAACTGTTTTTGTATTCGGTTGCTTTTTTCTTTAGGTCATCTACATCGATGTTTCCATTGGAATCACAATTCACTGGAACCACTTTGAATCCTGCCATCACTGCGGATGCGGGATTGGTTCCATGTGCCGAGATAGGAATGAGACAAATGTCTCTATGCATATCGTTACGACTTTGGTGGAAGTTACGAATGGCAAGTAAACCTGCATATTCTCCTTGCGAACCAGCGTTAGGTTGTAGTGAAACCTCCGCAAAACCAGTGATTTCACAAAGCCATTTTTCTAATTGGCTAAAAAGAGTTCTATATCCTTCGGTTTGATTTTCAGGAACAAAAGGATGGATATTGGAAAGTTCAGGCCAAGTCACAGGATACATCTCAGTCGATGCATTGAGTTTCATCGTGCAAGACCCAAGGGCAATCATGGATGTAGTCAGAGATAAATCTTTTGATTCTAATCGACGAATGTATCGTAACATTTCTGTTTCTGTATGGAAACTATTGAAGACAGGATGAGTTAGATAAGATGATTTCCGTTCCAAAAGTTCCGGAATTTTCCATTCTTCTTTTGAAGTTAAGTCTTCTAGTTGGAAATGAAGTGATTTGTTTTCATTAAAAATTTCTAGAAGATCTTTGATGTCTTTTAGATTCGTAGTTTCATCTAGGGAAATACTGATCACATGACCAGAAACTTGTCTGATATTGATTTCTCTTTCTTCTGCATAATGAATGATTTCTGCTGAAGATATTTTAGAGAGTTCCACACGAATGGTATCAAAATAAGGATTAGAAATGATTTTGTATCCGAGTTTTTCAAGACCAGTGGCAAGGATTGTTGTCATCCGGTGGACTCGTGATGCAATTTGTTTTAAACCTTTTGGTCCATGATACACTGCATACATGGAAGATAAAACCGCAAGTAATACTTGCGCTGTACAAATGTTAGATGTTGCTTTGTCGCGACGAATGTGTTGTTCTCGTGTTTGGAGGCTTAGGCGGTAACCAGGTTTTCCTTGAGAGTCTTTTGATACACCAATGAGGCGACCTGGCATGTTTCTTTTGTATTCTTCTTTGGTAGCAAAGTATCCGGCATGTGGTCCACCAAATCCAAGTGGCAATCCAAATCTTTGCGTGGTTCCGACAACTACGTCGGCATTCATCTCACCTGGTGCTTTTAAAATCGTAAGTGCTAAAAGATCCGCAGCCACAACGGTTTTGGCTCCTACTTTGTGTAGGCTTTCGATAAATTCACTAAAGTCAAATATGGTTCCATCAGTGGATGGATATTGTACAATCGCTCCAAAAAAATCATTGGAAGGAACCATCTTTTTGAAAGATCCCACAACAATATTGATTCCAAGAGGAATCGCGCGAGTGCGGATCACATCTAATGTTTGTGGATGAACTGATTGCGATACAAAGAATGATTTTCCTTGTGAATCCTCTTTTAAAGAGAAAAGCATGTTCATGGCTTCTGCCGCTGCGGTTCCTTCATCCAGAAGAGAGGCGTTGGCAATTTCCATTCCTGTTAAATCAGTGATCATGGTTTGGAAGTTGATGAGTGCTTCCATACGACCTTGTGCAATTTCTGCTTGGTACGGAGTGTAGGCCGTATACCAACCTGGGTTTTCCAAAATATTTCTTTGGATTACCGCTGGTGTGATACAAGAGTAATATCCAAGTCCTAAATAAGATCTGTAGATTTTGTTTTTAGAAACAATTTTCTTTAGTTCTCTTTGGAGAGCGTATTCTCCAATCGGATTTGGTAAGTTGAGTTCCTTTTTTAACCGAATGTTTTCCGGAACCGCATCGTTGATTAAATCATCCAAAGCCTTATAACCAATGGTACTAAGCATCGAAGAAACCGTTTCTTCTGTCACACCGACATGGCGACGGAGGAAGGTATCACTTGGTTCTAATGTTTCTTCGTAAGGGGATTGGAGAGGTGATGTAGGCTTTTGGGAACTCACTTTAGAAAAACTCCTATTAATCTAATTTAGATACGTATTCTTTGTATTGCGCTGCGGATAAAAGATTTCCGAGTTCAGATGTTTGGATGTTTTTTAATTTTACCATCCAAGTATCAAATGGTTCCGCATTCACTGCTGCTGGATTGGATCCAAGACTAGCATTGGTTTCTAACACTTCACCAGAAATGGGTGAATACAAATCTTCAGCAGCTTTTACTGATTCAATGGTTCCAAGACTATCTTTAGCTTTGATTTGTTTTCCTGGTTTCGGAAGGTCGATGAATACAATATCACCCAGTGCATTTTGTGCAAAGTCAGTGATTCCAATGAGAGCCACCTCACCTTCGACTTTGACCCATTCATGTTTTTCCGTATAATAATATCCGTCTTTTGCTTGTGTATCTGCCATGATTTTTCCTCTTCTTTTTTACTCTCGATTAGCGATTGTTTCGAACACTGCCTTGGATGAAAGCGCCAGTCTCCACTTTAGCCAATTTCTTTTGTCCACGAATCTCCACAAATACTTCCATCTGGTTTTTGGCGAATTCGGTCTCGAGAATGGCAAGTCCCAGGGATTCTTTCCTGCTGGGTGAATGGGTTCCCGAAGTAGATTTGCCAATTTCTTTCCCATCACTAGAGAAAATGGGGAAATTTTCTCGTAAAACCCCAGGTTCCATGAGGCGAATTCCCACAACTTTTCGTTTGGGGCCGTTCTTTTTGTCAGCGATGATCCTTTCATATCCCAAGTACGGGGAAGGTTTTTCTTTCACAATAAAGTTGATTCCCGATTCTACAGGAGTCCATTCTGCATTCAATTCATGGCCATACAGCGGGTATTTTGCTTCCAATCTTAGTGTATCTCGTGCGCCAAGACCTACGGGAACCAAACCAAAATCTTTCCCAATTTCTAATAAATCTTTCCAAATGTTGACACCGAGTGCATTCGATGTATAAATTTCAAATCCATCTTCACCCGTATAACCTGTGCGAGATACAATGATGGTTTCTCCTTTCCAATTCATTTCTTCAAAATGATAATAAAGAATAGAACTTAAGTCCTTACCAAGATATTTAGAAAAAATTTCATCTGCTTTCGGGCCTTGTAATGCAATTTGATGCCAGTTTTTACTATCATCAACAACAGTAACGTTCCCTTTCTTATATGTTTCTAAATGTTTTGTGACTGCTGGATAATTGGATGCATTCGAACAAATCATATACTTTGAATTACTGAATTTATAAACAGTGATATCATCCACAAGCCCACCATCTTCATTTACCACTGCATTGTACTGCACTTGGCCTACTTTCATCCCAGTAATTGTGTTACAAGTGACTGATTCTAAAAAAGAAAGAACATCAGCTTCGTTTCCTGTGACAAAAATTTCACCCATATGGGATACATCAAAGAGTCCCGCAGCAGATCTTGTGGCTAAATGTTCTTGGATGATTCCAGTATATTGAACTGGCATGTCCCATCCGCCAAAAGGAACCATCTTGGCTCCCATTTCTTTATGAATTGTATGTAAAGGGGTTTGTTTTAGTTCCACGGCTTTCTCTCGTTCAGACTCTGGAACCATTGAAAAATGGTTTCATCGTTATGGAATTGAATTTTTTTTAAGATATTATGTTAAGAGAAGTCTACCGCATCGAAAAAACCGGATCTATCGATAACCTTCATCGTAAAAAGGAACCTTTAAGACCACCTGAAGGAGATGAAGTTACGATTGAAGTGAAAGCCATTGGGCTTAACTTCGCAGATGTATTTTCGATTTATGGTTTGTACTCAGCAACACCCAAAGGAAGTTTCATACCTGGTTTGGAATTTGCGGGAAAAATCGTAAAAATAGGCGAAAAAGTTAAGGATTTTGAAGTTGGAGACTCTGTGTTTGGTGTGACAAGGTTCGGAGCTTACGCAACTCATCTTAACATTTCAGAAAAAACTGTATTTGCACTTCCTAAGAGTTGGTCAATGCAAGATGGTGCAGCTTTTGCTGTACAAGCACTCACTGCTTACTATGCTCTTGTTCCACTGGGACAAGTGAAAGAGGGAGATCATGTTCTCATTCATAGTGCTGCTGGTGGCGTGGGAATCATGGCAGGTCACATTGCTAAGAAAAAAAAAGCAATCACCATTGGTCTTGTAGGTGATTCTGTTAAGTTTTCGATCTTAAAAGAGGTTGGTTATGATTATTTTCTCATTAGGTCTCCTCATTTTAAACAAGAGATGCAGAAAATTTTATCAGATCATCCTTTAAAAATAGTTTTAGAATGTTTAGGTGGTCATTATTTTCAGGACAGTTATGATCTCTTATCACCAATGGGTAGGCTAGTTACTTATGGTAGTGCGAACTTCACACCATCACATTCATACCGAAATTGGTTATCGATTGCATATTCTTACCTCACTAGACCAAAAATTGATCCATTATCCATGATTTCAGACAATAAATCGGTGATGGGATTCAATTTAATATGGTTATGGAATGAAATTGATGAACTTCGAAAACATTTTTCCGATTTAATGATGTTATCACTACCAAAACAAACAATAGGACATGAGTTTACGTTTGATTCGATACATGATGCACTCAGTACATTTCAATCGGGACAAACAATAGGTAAGATCGTCATCAATGTTCCGTAGAATGAGTATTAGTCTGTTTTTTTATTTTGAATAAAAATTCATGCAAAAAATAAAATTTCTTTACATTTAAAATGATCTGATTTAATTATGTCGTATCAATTCACTCTCTGTTTGCCAAGGACAGCCGTGATTTGAAATCAAAAGATAAGGACGATCACAATGGTTGCTAAAAAGAAAGCCGCAAAAAAGAAAGCCGCTAAGAAAAAAGCTGCAAAGAAAAAATCTAAGAAATAACTTAGATTTAATTCTTCCTTCGATTTATCGAAGAAAGATTTGTGTAAACCCGCAAGACCTGCGGGTTTTTTCATTTAAAGAGGTATGTTCAGAGAAAAATTAGGCAATTGCTCTTGTAAAACCCCTTCGACTCATCAAAAATCCCGATTTTTTATCTGAATTAGCTCTTTCCATACCAATAAATTGGAAATGATCCTTCTTATTGATCGAATCAAAGAGTGCTTTCATTAGTGATTCGATATTTGGATGCACTACGTTTTTATAACTTTTACGTGAATGGTCCTTACCCCAGATCTCTAAATGGTCAGTATCAGGCATTTTTAAGATAAGAGAAGGGAGATCATATCGTTTCATCAGTACGTTGCATACATCTTCGAAACCATACTCAGTGATGGAATTAAAATCAAAAAATACAAGTAAGTAGAGGATATTGGTTGGTTCGAGTCTTCCATTTTCATCAGAAATTTTCTGAATCCCATCTAAAACAACGTAACGCAGATTTTTTGTTTGGATCCAAAGTTTCTGATCTTCGTGACGTTTCAGGTTCACTTCTTCTGAAAACCGCTTTTGGAATACGGTAGAGAGGAAAAATCCGGAAGAATCTTGTCTTTCTTCGAGGATTCGTTCTAAAGAAAAGGGTTCAAACTCTAAATTGAAGTACTTTGTATACGTCTCTGCCATATCATTTAGAGTAACGGTCAGATTTTAGAGTTTGAATCGGATTTTTTTAAAATTAAATTCTAGAAAATTAGAATTCTAACATCCTTCGTTCGCTGTCGTGAAAGAAACTATATCCTTCTTTCTTCCATGTTTCCCAAAATTTTGCAGAACCTTCTCGCATAAAACAAATTCTTTCTTCAGTAGCGATGGGAGTTAATACAAGAAAATTAGCGCGTTTCCCATTCTCTGTGATGAGTCCGTGAAGGTTTGGTAATGATTCCTTCGAACCTTGCTCTATTTCGTCTGTGACGTTACGTAGAACGAACCAGTTGAAGTCTAGATAGAGTTGATCGGGATCTTTTCTTGGATTTTGAATGGTATGTGAATGTCCAAACCAAATTCCTGTGTTCCAAGGGAACTTTACCATTTCACCAAGAACATGTTGGATCCATGTTTCTGATTTATCTTCTGTATCTTTTAGAAGTTGGATGGCAAATACAAGTTCGATCCTTGAAAAGTTTTCATAATCTTTATGATAGAGTTCAATGGATGGTTGGTTTTGAACACTCATCCCAATGGTAGAAAAGATTTTGATCCCTGGAAATTCTTTTGGTAAAAAGGAAGCAATTCCTAAAGAAGGATACTTTCCTCCATCAGCAGACCAATACTTTTCATGGTTGCCAAGTTTAGATTCTAAAAAATCCAATCTTAGTTTTTGTGCTTTCTTCCAATGATCTTTTTCCGCAACAGATTCCCAAAATTTACGATTGGTCCTCACCCGTTCGGCAATCACACCGTTTTCTGGATCACCAAGTGGAGAGGCAGTAGGAGCTTCTTCTTTTGCAAATTTTGCGTAACCATGAATCCCTTTGATCCCTGACCAAGAAGGAAGATATGCTTGTAGTTCTTCATCCACAAACAAGGCCACGGCATCACCTTCTTCTGACCAAATAAAATGAATTTGATCTTCTGTGAGTGAACTTTGTGCAGTTGGCTCGGTAATTTCAGATTTTGTGAGTACTGGGGCAAGACCGGCATCAAAATCTTCCTCCACACGTGCGTCGGGGGCATCAATTAAGTTACGCACCCAAAGTGTTTTCATCGGCCACTCAGGGTTGTTATGTGATTGTAAGTATAAATAAATGGTTCTTCCATCATCTTCTAAAAAGGCAGTAAAAGAACCGTAAGGATTTGCTTCTTGGTATAAAACTTTAGGGGTGCTTGGATTCATTAAAATTTATGCGGAACAACTCTCTCTTTGAATTTTGCTAGTAGTTTGGCTATGGTTTCATCCATTCCTTCTTCAAAATAAATATCAGGATAATAACCAGAGGCATTTCTTAGCCCAATGAGTTCTGGTTCGTTCCACTTTCTGTAACCTTTGAGTGAGTTCCAAACTTCTTCCGAAGGAGATTGGTTTTCCTTTTTAGCGTCGATGAAAGATTGAATCGTGCGTGTTGGGGTCATACGTGTATAGATTCCTTGGTCTCCAAGGGAAACCAACTAAAATTTTAGACGGTTTTGCCAGTCGGTATCGATTTTCATTGGATTTCTTGGGTCAGTCGGAGAAAAATAACAGTGGATTACTTTTTATAAATTAGCCGATTTCGAAATCCATGCACTTGTTTCAAAGAACTGACTCAGAAAATCTTTTACCTTATGACGGGGTTTTGTTGTACATCCCTGATTTTCTCCCCACAGAGGAAGCAAATCGGACATTTCACTCTTTTCTAGAAGGGATCGAATGGAAACCAGATGAGGCCATTCTCTATGGAAAACACATCACCACCAAACGAAGTGTGGCTTGGTATGCGGAAAAAGGATTTTCTTACAGGTATTCAGGAACTACAAAAACAGCACTACCTTGGTCACCTGGCCTTTTAGATTTAAAATCCAAAGTGGAGATAGCCTCCAAAGAAAAATTCAATTCCTGTCTTTTGAATTTATACCATGATGGAAGTGAAGGGATGGCTTGGCATAGCGATGATGAAACTTCTTTACGTCCCAATTCTACCATTGCGTCTGTGAGTTTGGGAGCCGAACGAATCTTTCGATTCAAACATAAAAAAACAAATGAACCAGTGGAATTACAATTAGAACATGGAAGTTTACTTTTAATGAAAGATGTCATCCAAAGATTTTGGTTACATTCTCTTCCAAAAGCGATAAAGGTCAAACGACCAAGAATTAATTTAACCTTTCGTCAATTTGGAATGGTTTGAAATCCCCTTTGTAATAATAACTCTCGAAACTCTTCATCGGTTTTTTGATTCCATTGGAGTAGGGTCTTATAGGGATCCCCTTTTAAATCTAAAACTTTACAAAACGCTGGTTCAGTTTTGATTCCTTGTTTTTTTAAATTACGAATTTCTTCTCGGAATGTTGGATCTGCCAATGTTAAAAACCGATTTTCTACCAACATATGTATCCAAGCATATTGTTCAGTTGGTTCTTCAAATTGACCAAAGATTTCATATTGGAATTTTTTAGTTTCAAATCGACAAACCAGTGTTACTCGAAGATTCATGGTTTTTTCAGAAAAACTATAGTTAGGTAAATTGCGAAACTTAGCATAACAAATTTTTTGTAAATGGGCAGGGATATTAAATTTTACTAAGATATCCACATCACTTGTATCCGTATCGATATCCAAAGGAATGGTTCCGGCTAGCGTCGGTTTGAAACCATGTAAGGATTTTAGAATTTTCCAATCTTCTAAATCCTTTGCCAAAGCCTGTTGTTTAGGTGTCCCCGACTGTAAAAATTCGATTTGTTGGAACGGATGGGAAAGTAAGGCTTGCATATTATGTCTCGTGCGCTTAGTCTCGGCCCCCACCCTGAATGGGTGGTGGAGGCGGGCTTGTGGGGGTTCATTCCCGGCCCAACTCCTACCATAAAATCTAACTCTTGTCTCTTGGAAATCGAATCTCTTCAAAAATTCTAAAGAAAACTTCGCAGTTTCACCAATGTTCAGAACAGTTGTAAATTAAATCTTATAACAATCCCGCACTTTCCATCTGATTGACATGGTCCGCAAAAGTTTCAGTTAACGGTCGATAGGTTAATCCTAAATTTGTTTTGCTATACTCATTGTTTAAGAAAAGAGGTTGGCCAATATTATTTTTTGTGTATCCCCAAGATAATCCGAAAAATGGACCAATTAAATAAACGAGAAACTTAGGTAGAGTTCCAGTGGGAACAGAATATTTCTTTCCAAATTTTTCTTTAATGATTTTTGCGACACCTAACATTGGTATCACTTCTGCGGAAGTGATATGTCTTCCCTCAGCTTTTGGAGTAAAACCTGCTAAGATATGTGCTTTTGCTACATCTCTTACGTCTACATATCCCATTTTTGTATCTGGGACTCCGGTTCGAAAAACTCCTGTTAACATATTTTTCATAAACTCTACACTCGTTCCATCCAATCGTTTGGAAAGAGAAGGTCCCATTACAAATGATGGATTGATTACAACTAAATCCCAACTCGATTGTCTTTTTTGAATTTCCCAAGCTTCTTTTTCTGCTAAAGTTTTGGAATAAGCATAAGGTTGATGTGTAAGATTACTAGTTGTATTCCAATGTTCTTCGGTAAAGGTTTGATTTGGAATTTGTAAAGAATCAATGTTATCTCCAAAAATGGCAGCCACACTGGAAGTTAAAACAACTCGTTTAACAGTCGAATTACGATTGCAAGATTCAAGAACATTTTTAGTCCCTTGTAATGCTGGATCTATCAATTGTTTTTTTGGATCTTTGATCCCAGCCACAAAAAATGGAGACGCTGTATGGATCACAAGTTCGACACCTTCGATAACCTTATCAAAACTTCCATCCAACATTAGATCTGCTTCAAATAAACTTAGTTTGTCTTTATACTTTTCTTTTAAATCTAACAAATGTTGAATTTTGGAATTATCTTTGAGGCTACGGACAGTGGCCCTTACTGCTTTTCCATCTTCTAACAAATATTTGACGATCCAGGACGCAATGTATCCCGATCCTCCCGTAACAACAACTGGTAATTCTGAATTGATCGATTTCATATTGAACTTTAGACTCTGACTTTTTCCAAAGATATATACAAAACCAAAAGAATCTTATCCTAACAAAACAATGATTTGTTTGTTTTTGGGCGAGGCCCAAGGGCCCGGGCTTTTCCGGAGTCCGCGTACGCTCCCGTCTCTGGCTGTGCACCTTGTGCCCACCAGAGACCAAGTCCTGCAAATCCCTCTCGCTAAAAATCCATTTTATTACAAAGTGAGAAAAGGTTTGCCACCAACCTTTCTTTGTCTGATTTTTACAAGTTATGGCAAAAAAATCCAATCCATTCCCTCTCCAAAAAATTTCAAAACTTGGATTCTATCTTTTTTTGATTCTATTTTATTCTAATTGTTTTCTTCGTCCTTCAGGCAATTTAACAAATTATGATTCTTACTTTCCACATAGTAGTGGAACAAGTTCCATACCAAAAGGAAAAGTTAGGGCCACCTTCTTAGGAACTTCTTCTATTCTGTTAGATGACGGAGAAACTCAAATTTTAACCGACGGATTTTTCTCAAGACCGTCCTTATGGAAAACAGCATTTTCTAAAATTGAATCAGATCCTTTGACAGTTTTGTCAGTGATTGAAAGAGCAAAAATAAATCGCCTAAAGGCAATTTTTGTCTGCCATTCTCATTATGATCATGTGATGGATGCACCGTTTGTCGCCAAACAAACGAAGGCGAAGTTATACGGTTCTTCTTCCACTCTTAATGTAGGAACAGGTGCTGGGCTTAATCAAGACCAAATGCAAAAGTTTATACTAGGAAAACCTATCTCCATTGGAAAATTTACCGTCACTGTTTTGGAATCCAAACACACTCCTCCTTTTCATATCCTTGGAAAAACAAATGCAACGGATCCCAATCATCCAAACATTGAAACACCTCTCATTCAACCCGTAAAAGCTATGGAATTTATCGAAGGTGGGACTTTTGATTTTTTCATCCAACACGGAAAAAATAGAATTTTAATTAAAAGTAGTACAAACTTTGTAAAAGGTGCATTGGACAATTTCAATGCGGATGTTTTGTTTTTGGGAATTGCACAAATATCTCTACAGCCAGTTTCCTTTCAAGATGAGTATTACAAACAAACCATTGAAATTTTAAAACCTAAACTAATCATTCCTATCCATTGGGATAATTTTTTCAAACCACTTTCGGAACCACTAGAACCCAATTTAAAATTGGGAGATGATTTTGATGCCAACATGAAATCCATTTTAAAACGTTCGGAAGGACAAAAATTAGAAATCAAGTTATTACAAGGTTTTGAAACCATCGATTTGTTTTAGAGAGTGCTTGAAATCTCTATCCATCCTCTACATTGCGTTATTTAATGTGGTGGTGAGTAGGATTGTTTTTTTAGAAATTTTAACTTAAGTTAAAAATAAGTCCAAGATTTGCGCCCTCTATTAGATTAGAAGAGTCTCTACTTTTTAGGAAAGGACTCATTCAATCTAAATTATGAGAGCCACAACCATGCCAAATCCAACTTGGAGCCAAAATCATTTTGTTCTTTCCTCTAACAAAATTTTAAAACGATGCCAGCCCGGCCGTTCTAAGTTTTTTAAAAGGATCCTACTATCGATGGTATTGATTATTTCTATGGTAGTAAACCATTCATCCATCTTTGCAAACTCAGAACCAAAACCAAAAGTATTAATCGTAATGAGTGCTGCCAATACTCTTTTGTTAGATGAAAATCATAAACATCCTACAGGAGTATTTTTAAACGAACTTTTTTACCCTGCCATTCGTCTGTATCAATCAGGTTTTGCATTAGAGTTTGCCACTCCCAATGGGAAAAAATCAACACTGGATCCAGAAAGTTTAAAAGATAAATATTGGAATTCGAAAGAAGAAAAAGAAGAAGCCATCCGTTTTTTAAATTCACTCTCTTCGTTTCAAAAACCAATCTCTCTTGAATTGGCGATAAAAAATAACAAAAGTTATACGGGTTTACTCATACCTGGCGGCCAAGGGCTTATGACTGACTTGTTGTATGATCCAAATCTTCCTATTTTACTTACAAAATTTCAAGAACAGGAAAAAAAAATCGGATTAGTTTGTCATGCACCCGCTTTGTTAATCACACTGCCTTCTGGCCCCAATGGAGAAGGATTTTTGTTTCAAGGTTACCATGTGAATTCTGTTACCAAAATGGAAGAATGGTTTATTGAAACCTTTGTGATGAAAGGTAAACCCAAAGTTCGAAAAATTTCTGAGTTATTAAAAGAACGCGGAATGTTGTATGAATCTTCTATTTTTCCAGCAAGTGGATTTGCCACAAGGGATAGAAACTTAGTCACTTCACAAAATCCATTCTCAGGAGAAGAGTTCACCAAACTATACTTAGATGCAATTAAGGATTCTCTAAAAAAATCCTCTTTTTGATCCGGCTGAGTGCCACGTTTGTAATTCCCAAATAGGCAGCTTGGTCTATTTGGGAAATTCGGTCTAACACATAAGAATATTCCTGAATGAACTTTTTGTATCTTTTATCCGGTTCTAGTAGTAAAAAATCTGCGACCCGTTCTTCTTTTTTTAAGTACAAATGGGAAAGAAATTGAATGAGAAAATTTTGATAACCATTTTCTTTTTCCATTTTTGATTTGAATTCATTTACCGTTAATACAATTACTTCGCTTGGTTCAATAGCAATGATGGAATAGGGAATGGGTTGGTTTTCAAAGATACTTGGAATACTTCCCAAAAGTCCATCTTCAAAAATAAAGGATTTGATCCATTCTTTTTTCCCATGTTTATAAATGAGTTTAAACCCGCCTGAAACAACCAAACCAACGCTATAAGAATGAATTCCCTTCTTAGCAAAAATTTCTTTTTTCTTTAGTTTGGTGGTTTTGCCGTATTTCATAAAAAACTCTCGGATTTCTTCGGCACCAAATACTTTGGGTAACAAAACTTTCATTTGATATGAGTTCTAAGGTCATTGAATTTAAGAGTCTGTCTACCGATTCTTTACGTTTGTGTTTTATGAGTACAGATAAAAGAAACCTGATATATCGGTTCATTTTCAAATTGTTACCGATAGGAAGTAAAATTTTCATAAATTTTCGATATACCTGCCAGGGTATATGTGTCTAATCCACAGGAGTTAATTTTATGTCGGAAAAATTACCTAAAAGCTTTGAAGAGTTGGTACTAACTCATGACAAACCGATCCTTGTGGATTTTTGGGCTCCTTGGTGTGGTCCATGTCAAATGGTGGCTCCAGAACTAGAAAAATTGGCAAAAGACTGGAAGGGGAAAGTTTCGGTGATCAAAGTAAACACGGATGAAAAACAAGAAATTGCAGGAAGATATGGTATCACAGGAATCCCTACAATGATTTTGTTCAAAAACGGAAAAGAGATTCATCGTATTTCAGGTGCTATGCGAAGTGAAGAAATCAAAAAAGTATTTGGCGGAATGATCTAAGATCGGTCAATTTTTTACTTGTCTCAGTCGAAAGAGTTTTGGATTCTTTGTATCTGTCGAGGTACAACCTTTGAAAAAAATAATCCTAACTCTTTTGGCATTTCTTGTTATATTTTGTAAAAATAGTCCGATTGAAAAATCGGTAGTTATTGAACGAATCCAAGCTGCATCTTCTGCTGAAGGTACAAGCCCGATCAATGTATTTATTTCCGGTAAGTACTGGAAACCTGAAACCAGTTTAGATGGGATTACGATATTTTTTTCCAACGGTGCCAAGTGGAACCAATCAGGAAAAACAGATGGTCGTGCTTTTTTTAACGAAATTGCTATCGAATGCCAAGAAAAGAAAGGATACGTAGCATTTTATAAGGATGGAAGTTATGCGACAAATTTTGACTGCGCTAAAGAAACTCCCCAAAAAATAAGATCCAATGGGGTTCATGTAATCTATTTATTACCTGATTCTGCCAATGGAATCAAAACGGTTTCATTTTTCCAAAATGGGAAAAAATTAGATGTATTGTATCCTGAACCGGTCACAGGACAAATCACTGCAAGTAGTACACTTCCAAATTATCCCGCATATAGTTTGTTTGATGGTAGTATCGATTTTGCTTGGGTGGAAGGAGTTCCCACCGATGGAGTTGGCGAGTCCTTTGAAATTCAATTAGAGGATGACATTGATTTATCAGGGATTGAGATCTTTAACGGTTATCAAAGGTTAGATGCACTTTTTCATAAAAATGGATCAGTAACAGAATTACTTGTATCCAATGATTCGGATTCTTTTACGATCAAAGTGGCTGACAAACAAGGAGGACAAAGGATTTTTTTTCCAAAAACACTTACAGGAAAAAAGTTTAAATTTTCCATACAAAAAGTTCGTCCTGGAAAAACTTGGAAAGACACTGTGATTGCCGAAATCATTTTACTCGGTGAAACAGGAAAACGATTTACAGTGGTTGATAAAAATGCAGACGAATTTAAACGGTCGGTTCTTTCTAAAACCAAAAATACAATTCTTTCTGGATTCGTAAACAAAGCAGTTTTTGGAGATGTTTCGGAAGGACGTTTGGATTATGTATTTCGTTCTAACGGTTCCTTTGTGATTTGGAAAGATGATGTAAACGAAAAACGAGTATTAGATGGAACTTGGGTTTTACTTGATGCCAATGCAACAGAAGCTAAAATCAAAATTTTTGGAAGGGATCACAAGGTCGTCACTCAAAGTTTAGATTCCAATAGCCCTTATGCAGAAACCACAGAAGAAAAATCGACAGTAATCTTTGGCGATACCTTGACAGTCAAAAAATCTGCCAACGGATTACAGTTGATTGGTAAAAAAGTCCAAATTACAAACTAAATTCCATTGTTTGGTAAGGATATTTATTGGTATGGTGTTCAAGCAGTTTCTCTATTAGAATCAGGGAAACTACATTCACCAGACCATTCACCTGTATTTCATATCGTAGCTTTGTTATTTCGAATTTTTGGAGTTAGCGACGAAACTTTAGTTGTATTTCAAATTCTAACGGCTGCTTGGTTAACAATTTCCATTTTTCTGTCTCGGTTCCTAATGATGGAGGCACAAAAAGGTTTCGGAATCTTTTCTTTGGGAATACCTAGTATATTGGTTTTTGTTTTGGGTTTTCTGTATCCCAAACAAAGTTGGGCCTTGGGATTTTTAATTCTTAGTGTTGGATTCTCTTTTCCTATACCAACAATAACATCATTATTCTCAAGAACTACACCACCACCAACCTCATCATCATCTTCTTATTTTCTTTTTACTTCACTCCATCGATTCCAACTGCGACGGATTACTTCCGTTTTCTTTTTTATATTTGCGTTTTGGTTCCATCCTATGGTGGCTCTCCTTGGTTTCGGTGTTTTAGTTCTTTACCAGATTCCTGAAAAATTCTATCCAGTGATTTTGTTTGTAACCTTTCTCCTACCTTTTTTATTCCCCGAAGATCCGAATGGAAGATTTTATAGTGATAACTATATTTTTCCCATTACCGCAGCGTTTGCGTTAGCTGGAATTGGGATTCTTTGGGATTGGGCCTTTTTGGTATTTGGAAAATCAGAACCTAAGTTTTATCGAATGCGTAGGGCCTTGGCTTTTTTTGGGTTTTTATTATTGTTTCCAATATTTCATTTTGCTGATATACAATACCGAATTCTTTTGAGTTTGATTCTTCTCACTCAAATTTTTAGTCATTGGAATGTATTTCAAATTATGGTTTGGACTGTCAGTACTGGACTTTGGATTTTTACTATGTTTACTAATCCATATTCATTTCGATATTCTTATGAACAAATGTGGATTCCTGGAGAATCAATGGCTTCAGTACCAAACAATGGTTTGCTTATCGCACACCACGGTTTTTGTGAATACTATCATTTTCAGTTTCGTAAAGATTGTCTTTCCTTCGAACCTGATACAAAAGCCATTTCTGAATTACCCCAAGGTACAGAAATTTACCGAGCCGTATATGGAATCCGATTTGATAATTTACTCGCTAGTAGAGACGAAAACAAAATCCCATTTTTTTCTTCCATCCAACCTTTGGGTGAATACCAACTTGTTTTAGAAAAGGACTGGAAGCTTTACCGGTCATGGTTAGAAAAACGAAATTCAAAACTTTTACAAGTAGCTAAGTCTTGGAAAAATCCATACAAAGAACGTCCTGATTTTATAAAGAGAAAACATAAGAATGGACTTTAGTTTCAAAAAGAAACCGCTCGTTGGGATGAACGTAAAAGTGCATCGGGGAACCTTACGTTTGTTTTTTGGTAAAATTTACTTTCAGTGGAAACGGTATCTTGTTTGGTTTTGTGAACAAAAAACATTTTCTACAAAACGAGCAGCTCCGACGGAATTCAAAGAAAAATATCCGATTTCTATTTTTAAACATTCGTCTCCGATTTATAGAAAACTAAAAGATGTTCCCATGTATCTGCAAGAGAATAAAAGGGTGAACTTAAATATCGCCATCTCTAAGTTAGATGGATTGGTATTAGAGCCCAATCAAGTATTTTCCTTTTGGTATTTAGTAGGGAAACCAACGAAAAGAAAAGGGTATTTGCCAGGTATGCAACTTAGGAACGGTAGTTTTATCGAACGAACTGGCGGCGGCCTTTGTCAAATGGCAAATTTGATTTATTGGATGACCTTACATAGTCCGCTGGAAGTGAAAGAGAGATGGCGTCATAGTTTTGATATTTTTCCTGATTCGGAAAGAACTTTACCTTTTGGATCAGGTGCCACCTTATCTTATAATTATATTGACTTACAAATCAAAAATACAACCAAACAGACGTTTGTTTTGCATCTTTGGATTGAGGATGATCTTTTAAAAGGGGAATGGCTAACTGATCTAGAATTGCCTTTTTTATACCAAGTTTACGAATCGTATCATGGTTTTCATGCGGAACCTTGGGGAGGTTATACAAGACGGAATACCATTCGCAGAAAAAAAATCTCTAAGGACACAATGGAAATTTTGAAAGATGAATTGGTAACTGAAAATATTGCTTGGATGATGTATGAACCACTTTTGGAATCCAAGATGGATTCAAGTAGAGAAAACTAATTAGAGAGTAAACCCAAATATCCATATCGAGTTATGTCAAAAAAAAATTTTTCAGAACCAAACCCAAGAACTTCCCCTAAATTTATGTAACATCTAGACAGTACAAACAGTCTCATTAAAGAACCAGCCTGTTAGATGTTTAAAGTTGACCATCTGGTCAGCTTTTATTTTTATTTGCCTTGCCGAGGACTGGGGAAAATTATGTTTTTAGACCCCTGGAGAATTAGATGAGCTTTGCTGAGCTTTCGATAAAACGCCCGATTTTTATTACCTGTACAATCGTTTTGATTTTGATTACAGGTTATCTGTCCTTAAACAAATTGGGAGTCGACTTATTCCCCAATATTACAATTCCAGTCGTGACTGTTACGGTTCCTTATCCGGGAGCAGCACCAAACGAAATCGAAACACTGATTGCAAAACCAGTCGAAGACGAATTGTCTACGATCTCTGGGGTGAAACGAATCAAGTCTATCTGTAACGAAAGTTTGGGAACAGTGGTGGTTGAATTCACAATGGAAACAGATGTGAAATACGCAGAACAACAAGTTCGAGATAAAATTTCTGCCGTAAAACCAAAGTTACCCGATGATGCAAAAGAACCTATCATCAGAAGGATTGACCCCGCTGACCAACCCATTATCATCTTAGCTTTAAGAGCGGATCTTCCTGAAGCTCAAATTTACGATATTGCAAACGAAGAGATCAAACAGATATTACTCACAACACAAGACGTGGGGAACATCACCATCTACGGCGGACGAAAAAGAGAAATCCATGTAGAATTGGATCGGGATAAATTAAAATCCCATATGATTTCTGCTTCTATGGTTTCCAATCGTTTGGCTTCTGGTGGAACCAACATCCCAGCAGGAAAAGTAAGCCGCTCCGACAACGAATTAGTTTATAGAACCATCAATGAGTTCAAATCCCCTGATGAAATTCGGGACACACCACTTTCTCTTTTTGGAAACGAAGTACCGATTAAAATAGGTCAGTTGGGAGAAGTAAAGGATACAATGGAAGACGAAGCTTCCCGTGCTTACTTTAACGGAAAAAAGGCGGTCTTTCTACTTGTATATAAACAATCAGGTGCAAACACAGTTGCCGTTGCTAAAGCGATTAAAAAAAGAGCAGCTGATATCAATAAGGATTTATCAAGAAGAGATGGTTCTCTTTTCCTTGCGATTGCAAATGACAACTCCACTGCTATCGAAGACAACATCTATGATGTAAATGAAACAATCTTTATTGGGATTGCCCTTACCATCATCGTAGTTTTGTTATTCCTTGGTAGTGTTCGTTCTACTCTGATCACAGGACTTGCACTTCCAAACTCGCTACTCGGTGCCTTTATTTTGATGGCGATTGCTGGTTTTACAGTGAACGTAATGACTCTACTCGCACTCAGTTTGGCGGTTGGACTTCTCATCGATGATGCGATTGTGGTCCGGGAAAATATCTTCCGCCATAGAGAGATGGGAAAAACCGCAAGACAGGCATCCATCGACGGAACTAAAGAAGTAACTCTTGCCGTCATTGCAACGACAATGGCTGTCATTGCCGTGTTTATGCCGATCGCGTTTATCAGCGGGGTAGTTGGACAGTTCTTAAGAGAATTTGGGCTTACCATTTGTTTTGCCTTACTTATCTCCCTTTATGATGCCCTTACCATTGCACCTATGTTATCTGCTTATTTTGGTGGAGCTGTTGCTTCTCATGGTGGTGGTCACGGCGGAGGAAATTCTCATAGTGAACCAACTACTTCTAAATCGAAGAAAAAATCCAAAGAGGAAGAACTGATTCATAGTGGAGCTCCCGCCGAACGAGGAAAAGTTGCTCAAATTTTGTTTCTGATTTTTACACCAGTTCGTATCGTTCTCAATGTATTAAATCTTGGATTGGAAAAAGTTTTGGCTGTATTCAACCGATTCCAAACTAAACTTGAAAATCTTTATGCAAAAATATTAAAATTCACTCTTCGTTTTCCGATTCTCATTATTTCTGGTGCGATCTTTTTATTCGTATTTAGTATTTATCTGACTAAGTATGTTACCAAAACTTTTTTGCCAGCACAGGACCAAGGTAAGTTCCAAGTCACTTTGGATATGCCACCAGGTACATCTGTTGATAAGATGGCTACGGTTGCAAAAGAAGTATATGAAAGTATTTCAGCACACAAAGAAACAAAACAAGTAGCAATGTTCAACACGAACCGAACCACTTCGATGTTTGTGGAAATGGTTCCTTCGAAACAAAGAAAGGTCAACACTAGCCAATTCAAAGACATTTTAAGAAAGGAACTGGCAACCACTCACCGTTATGCAACTCCTATCGTAAAAGATATTGATAACGTCGGTGGAGGACAAAGACCTTTCGTACTGGTTGTGAGCGGACAAAAAGGTGAGGAAGTACAAGAATACGGTTTAAAACTTTTAGAAAGATTAAAAAAATCAAAAGCTTTACTCGACGTCGATACAAGTTACAGAGCAGGATCTCCTGAATTTCGTGTGATTCCAGATCGTGCCAGAGAAGTTATGTTAGGTGTTTCCGGTTCTGCGATAGGTATGGAACTTAGAACTTTGATTGAAGGAACAACACCAGCTGTTTACAGACAAAATGGTGTGGAATATGATATCAGAGTTCGATTGAAAGAAGGCCAAAGGAACTTAAAAGAAAGTTTTTACCAATCCTATGTGCCGAACTTTAATAACATCATGATCCCAATCAAAAACGTTGCTACTTCCGAAGAAACAACGGGACTTGCAACCATCAACCGATTGAACAGAAACCAATCCTTAGAAATTTATGCGGATATGGCTCCGGATGGTCCAGGGATGGGTGGTGCGATTGAAGAGATAACCAAAATCACAGAAACAGAACTTCCACTTCCATCTTCCGTAAGAATCAATTATCTGGGACAAGCGGAAAACTTCAAAGAGTTAGGCTCTTCGATGGCGATTGCAATGGGTCTTGGTATCTTATTCATCTACATCGTACTTGCTTCGCTCTATGAAAGTTTCATCACGCCGATTGCCATCATGTTAGTGTTACCGCTAGCGTTATGTGGTGCCTTCATTGCCCTTTTCCTTGCCAACGAATCGATGAATCTCTTTTCCATGATTGCTCTGATTATGCTTATCGGTGTCGCTACCAAAAACTCAATTCTACTTGTGGATTTTACAAACCAATTGATCCAACAAGGAACGGAGATGAAAGAAGCGATCATTGAAGCGGGCCGCGAAAGACTTCGTCCGATCCTTATGACCTCATTCGCGTTAGTTGCCGGATTTTTACCGATTGCCATTGGTTTGAACGAAGCATCAAAACAAAGAACAAGTATGGGTTGGGCGCTAATCGGTGGAGTCATTTCATCAACGTTACTCACTCTGGTTGTGGTCCCTGCAGCATTCTCCTATATTGAAAGATTAAACAATTTCATCAGAAGACATTCACCAAACCCAGACGCAAAATAGAATCGTAGAAATTTCATTTAGAAAATTCTTTTCAACGACCCCACTTATGTGGGGTTTTTTCTTTTAAGACCATCATTCACAAAACAATCATAATACTCTGGGCACCATCTCCGGCCATCAGTCGACGAGGGCGCTCCTTCTGTCCGGGGTGCAAGTATCAGTACATTGTTACCTGAAATTTCTATAAAAAATCTTGAAGATTGTATAAATAGTGCCCAAAATTATTTTCTAAGTTATGAAACTCATCACGATTGCAATTTATTTGGGATTCCCTTTTTTATCTTTGGTTTCCCAATCTACAGAAAATAAACTCAATGTTTTAGATCGGAAGGCCTACGAACGATCGGTACAAAATAACCCCAACAAAGAACTTATTAACTTAGAAAAGAAAATTCCTGGCATTACTTTGGATATCAAATATGCCACTCCCGATAACTTTACCAAACAAATCATCTATAAGGAACCCAAAGCTTTCGCCAGAAAACCAGTCGCAGAAGCACTAAGAAAAGCAAACCTTGATTTTTTACAACTTGGGTATTCCATTAAAATTTTTGATGCTTACAGACCTTACGCCGCCACAGTCAAATTTTTTGAAATTGTAGGAGATACAAGGTATGTGGCCTCACCAAAAACCGGATCAAGGCATAACAAAGGTTGTGCGATTGATCTAACTTTGGTGGATACAAAAACCAAAAAAGAACTTCCGATGCCAACGGAATATGATTCCTTTCGAAAAGAGGCTTGGGCCGAAGCACCCGTTTCCGATCCCGAAATTTTAAAAAACCGTACCACGTTGATTCAAGTGCTCAAGCAATATGGATTTCGTGTGAACAAAACCGAATGGTGGCATTATGATTTTTTGCAATGTTCTGGGTTTGAAGTTTTGGACATTCCTTTTGAAGACTTGGATTAGGGGTTTAGATTCGTTAATTTTAGTTTAAATGATTACGGTATTTTTATTCATTTAAATTAATAAAAGGATTATCTTGTTTTCCTGTGCCAATCACTACATTATACTCTAATTTTGGAATTTTTTCTAGCGGAATTCCTTGAGCTAACATACGGGCTTCATAAGTGTCAATTATGCATTGAAAATGTTTTTTTGCAGATTCGATTTTTTGTTTTTCTTCCTCAGTTCGAATATCACTAAAGTTTTTGTATCCTTTGGTTTCTTTAATATAATAGAGAAACTTTTCAGTACCACCAGTTTCTTCTTTTACAACAATTGCCCAATCTGGGTTATATTCTCCGACTGGTGTCGGAACAATAAACTTTCGTGGGAGTTTAGTAAATACCTCAACTGTGCTTGAATCTTCTTGTTCTCTAGCAAATCTCTTTTCAGTATCACTATCAGTTTCCATTTTATCATATAATCCATGTTTATTGGTTTCTATCGTATCAGATATTACCTCTTTAAATTCTTTAAAAATTGGATCAGATGTATTCTTTTGCTCCCAGTAGGTATTTGGTAGAGGAACATATTCTAGTCCATTTTTAATGCCAATTTCTCGTATGACTTCTCTTATGTGCTGAGCGGATCTTTCGAGATAGTTCTGAGGATTTTTTACAAATTCACTAAGAGACCCAGATTCTTTTAAGATTTTTTTTAAAGTATCTCTAGTTAAGTCCGTTTCTTTCTGTAAGTATTCAAGAGGGTCAGGGAGGGGGAATGGACTTGTTACTTCTCTTGATTCTCTATTACGAATTTCTGCAGCGGAGACACCACCATAGGCAATGGTTCCTTGTGCAATAGAAGTAACTACTCTCATGGATTCACATTGGATCTCTCGGATCCGTTTCACCGATTCGGTAATAATAGAATTGGAATCAAACTGAAATCTATATATGGTTTTTTGTTTGATGATATCCCAAAGTTTCCAAAATTCTGGATGATTCCATAAGTGGTCATTTTTTTTGATTAGGTTTGGCTTTCTTTTGATTTGAACGAAGGTTTGGATATTTAGTCCTCTGAGCCATTCCAGAATGATATCCTCGCGGCCAGCAAAATCACCTTCCAAAATAAACTCTGATGGGTTTAGAAAGGCATTTTCCATTAGATTTGTAAATGCACCATCTGCGTTAAGATAACGTAATTTTTTTAAGACTTCAAAAAGTTCGTCTGCTTTTTTTCTTTTTTCTTGGGGACTTGGAGTATTAGAGCTGAAGCTGGCAACAAGATTCATAAATTGATGGGAGTTTACTTTCCCAAATTCGATACCAGATTCTTCCCTGTATTCTGTTTGTAATCCGCTTACGAATTCCGTATAACTTTCATTTACAACAACTGTAAGTTGGTTTACAGTTTCGTTTTGAATTCGATTGCCTTGAATGTCCACTGGGAGCCTCATCCCTCGACCAATCTGTTGTCGTTTAGTAAATTCGGAGCGTGTTTCTAATAAGGTACAGATTTGAAACACATTTGGATTATCCCAACCTTCCCTGAGCGCTGAGTGAGAAAAGATAAAACGAAGTGGTTCGTTAGAATCGAGTAACCTTTCTTTGTCTTTCATGATGAGGTTATATGTATCATCATCTTTGGCGCCATCGCCTTTGGTATCTTTCCATTCGACGATTTCTGAATTTCCTTTTTTCTTTTTATCGCCAGAAAAATATCCATTATGTACAAGCTCGACGGGAGGAGCATTTAAATCGATAAACTCTGGTTTTTGAATTAACTCTGAATAGGCTGCCTCAAATACTTTTCCAAATTTACCAAGACTTGTGGTTCCATCAGGATTATATTCTCTGTAATTGGAAACTCGATCTAGAAAAAAGAGAGTCAAAACCTTGGCCTGAATTCCCATTCGCAAAAGCTGCATTTCTTTTTCCAAATGTGCTTTGATTGTTTCTTTGATTCTTTCGTCTTGAATGACGGGGGCTATGGAACCAATTTCTTTGCCCAAAAGAATTACGGTGCCGTTTGTGAATCGTAAAAATTCGTTTCCAGGTTCGATGCTAATCGTATCAGCAATATAACCATTATAATGCGAATTTTCTGTTTTAAGACTTAAGTCATCTTTTTGTTTGAGTTTGATTTTCTTTTTAGAAATTTTTCCCTTAGATTGGACGTTTACCGTGACTGTTGCGGTAAACCCAGCACCTGGTTTACCTTCTGCAGATTCCAGTTTGATATAGGGTGCGTTTTCTGTTCCCGTAACTTCTAAAGATCGAATTTGGATCCGTTTGACGAGTTTTCTTTGAAACGCCTCAACTGGACCCAAGCGAAAGATGGGGTTGTATCTAATGCGCGGTGTAGCCGAATACCGCAATTGGAAAAGGGGATTTAATTCTGCAATGGCATTCTGTGCGGTTTCGGTATTGTCTACAGATTGGGGTTCATCAATAATAAGGATGGGTTTTGACGAACGAATGAAATCAATAGGTCTTTGACCATTCAGCTCATCCATTTCCTTATGGATGATGTTGGTGTCTTTATTGAAGGCTTGGATGTTCATCACAAGGATTTGCAATTGGTTTGTCGTAGCAAAGTTACGGAGGGCACTTGGCGCCGAACCTTGGTAAAGCGAATATGTGCTTCCTTTGACAAGAGGAATCCCATACTTCGCTCGGAAATGGTCTGCCGTCATTTCTAAGGTTTTTAGAACTCCTTCTTTGATGGCGATGGAAGGAACAATAATGATAAACTTCGACCAACCATAAAGTTTATGAAGAGATAAAATTGTATTTAAATACACATATGTCTTTCCAGTTCCTGTTTCCATCTCGATGGTAAATCGAAGTCCATTTCGTTCAAACTCTTCTTTTGTAGTGGCTTCAAGAGAAAACTGGTCTTGCACCTTTCGCAAGTTTTCATACAAATCAGATTCTTCCAAAAGCATGGCGTTTCCAAACCCAAGTTCGGTTTGAAAAAGAGAACCTTTTTCACCAGAAAGAGAAAAAGAAAATCCACTGGGATTTTTTTCCATCCCTTCAAATAAAGATACAGTGGCACTTGTGGCTGTGTCTTGGAATTCGAGACTTTCGAAATGGATTTTCATACTTTAAACCACCTGGAAGCTAACATCTTTCATCTGTTTGAATCCGGCATGTACGTTGGCTTTAAGGACATCGTTTCCAGAAAAACCAATTTCCCTAGCAATCACAAGCGAAGGGCTTCGTCTCATGATTTCATTAAAAACTTCCAAGTTATGTTCTTTCCCTAGTACATAATAGGCGGTTTCTTCTGCGATATAAACGATCTTTCCGGCGATGGTCTCCGTTTTGATATTTGGGTTTGCGAGGGCTTCTGAAATTCCCGATTTTAACAAAACTTCATAGAGAATGGCTTCTTCTGTATTCGCTAATGCATTGGAGGACAAAAGTGTTGGTTGGTCTTCGAAGAGCGCTTTTTCCACAGCTTCTTTGGTTTTTTCGATATTACCATTCCAAACCGGGAAGTTAGACGGTGCCAGTTTGAAAACCCGAAAGCCCAGATCTTGGGGTTTACGTGGCTGTTCGTTATCTTCCCTATTTTTTGTTAGTTGGTCTACCCCGGATTCAAAACCCAAGGAAGGCGAATCTTCTTTTTTGGATTGGTCTGCTTTTACCGATTTTTTCCCACTATCTTTGGTGTTTGCACTTCCTTCTTCTTTCAGCTTTGTTATCACACGGCGGATTCGTTCCATACCAATTTCAGAAATGGTTTGGAAACCGGCTCTAGAGGCTTCCGATTCTTCCCAAGTCCCATCGGCCTTTTGTTTGCGCGTAGGCTCGGGGAGTTGCACACAGATAAATTTACGATTGCCTCCATCTTCCGCATTTAACGTCAGTACGGCGTGGGCGGTGGTGGCAGAGCCGGAAAAGAAGTCGAGGACGATGTCGTCGGGGGAGGTAGAATGCTCGAGAACTCTGCGAATAAGCGATGAAGGTTTAGGGTTATCAAAACATTTCTCACCTAGTAAGTCTTTTAATTCTTTAGTTCCATCATCTGTATTTCCTGCAAATTCATGATCCCAAAAATTAATCGGTGTGATATTTCGAGCCTCAGAAAGAAACATTTTAATAGATGGAATTGCTGATTTTCCATCTACACCCCAGTATAATTTATTTTCTGAAAGAAGTTTTTTATATTCTGTCTCCGATCTTCGCCAAGCATTCGTAGTTGGCTTAGATTCTTTTTTAGTGTTTGGATTGGTAATAGTGTAACATAGATTTGGTCTTTGTGTAGGTGATGCAGGATTTAAAAATGAAGCACCTTTCCATGGTCCTCTAGCATCATTATCGGGATTTGTATAACGGGAATCCGCTTCATCCGTTCGATCTAATAAATTTACTTCAAAGGATTCAGAGCGTGCATAAACAAGAATATTTTCAATAACTGTAGTGAAGTCAATAGTGTTATTACTCCTTGTGTATCTTTTTTGCCAGCTAATTTGAGATTTAAAGTTTTCTTCCCCAAAAATTTCATCGCATACTTTGCGTAAGTGGGCCACTTCACCATCATCAATAGAAATAAAAATCACCCCATCTTCACGGAGTAAATTCCGGGCAAGGAAGAGTCTCGGATACATCATGTTCAGCCATTGAGAATGGAACCGACCCGTGGTTTCCGTGTTATTCGAAAACTTACGCCCTTTGGCATCCACTTGTCCGGTGTATTCTAAATAGGTTTTGAGAGATTCGGTATAATCATCTGGATAAACAAAGTCATTTCCCGTATTGTAAGGCGGGTCGATGTAGATCATCTTTACCTTGCCAAGATAGGACTTTTGCAAAAGTTTCAACACTTCCAAATTGTCCCCCTCGATATAGAGGTTTTCGGTACTGTCAAAGTCCACCGAAGCGGCACGGTCGGGAAGTAGAGTGGCTGTCGTTGGGGATTGGATGGCCTTAAAACAATTTCGTTTGCCGGGCCAGTTCAGTCCAAATCGTTCTTTTGTATCTTCCGTTTCAATGGTTTCGCCGAGTGTTAGGCGGAGTTTGTCCCAATCTATCAAATTCCCTTCGGTAAAGACTTCAGGGAAGTGTTCTTTTAGAATACGGAGTTTGTCTTCGGTTAGGTTGTGGGAGGTAAGGGGGAGTTTTTGGGGTTCGTCAGTCATTTTCTGTAATTCCTTGATTGTGTTTTGGTTAGGTTCCAAAACGGAACCTCTTTCCATCTTTCAGGAAAACCCATTTCGCGAATGGGAATGGTTGGATAGAGAGTTAGTAATTCTAAAAAACGAAATTTCCATTGGCTAGTTGGGGAAATGAAATTTAGCATATATTGAATGATCGATAGAATCACAAAGATTTTGTTTGGTTGGATTTCGACTGGTTGTTTCCAGCCGAAATCATTTCTCGGAAGCATTGGTTTGTATCCAAACTCTCGATTCCACAACCTAGAATGGTGTGCACAAATGTTCCTGACTGAGTTTAAACTTCCGATCCAAGACAAGAGAACAGGTTCAGGTAAATTGTATTTTTTAGCAATCGATTTTGAAGTGGAGGTAGCGATTCCTCTGTACATGGTAAACAGTGTACCAAAACTGATGAGTTCAGTAGCCATCCAAAGAGGCAGAGTATCGTGTTCTCCGCCATATTTGTGTTGGAAATGTGAGACAAATTTTTCCTTACTTCGTGAATATTCTTTTTTGATTTCCTCTTGGAGTTTCAAAAATTCAGGTTCGTTTAACATGGGAAAGGTAGAGGGTTCTGCGTAACCAAAAGCACCTGTTTGGTGAGATAGTTTGTATGTGATATCAGTCCGTAGAGCAATTTCTATTTTTTCTATACCATCAAGAACTAGTAAACGAAGTTTACGATCAAAACAATAACGGCTCCAAATTTCTTTCAGAGTGGTGTTTTGTCTAAATTCTTCGTTTGGATAATTTCGAAAAGGAAACCAATAACCACTCAAGCGGTAGTAACTAACTTGTTTTAAGATCGATACTAAGTCAATGCGGTCGCATACCAAACCTCTGGAGAGAAGTTGATCGGCTTGTTCATCGATGGTTAAGGCTTTTTTTTGGTAGATCATCGCCCTTGATTCCGGGAAGGGCAAAAGACCTGCCAATTTGGGCTTACATTCAGAGGCCTGGCAGGTATGCTATCTATCATGATCGGCCATCTGGGTAGATTCGCAAGTGAAAAATCATCTAGGCTCAGAAAATCATTTTTAAAAAGTTCATATTTTGAGTTGGGATTTCGCATTATAAAATGTCAAAAAAAACAATGCTGCAAGGGTAAAACATATCGAGTATGAAGGTCACACGATTTGTATTTTGCCGCAAAATAGAACAGTTTCAGTTGTCACGAATTTAGCTTTCTTTTCCATTTCCTCCAAGAATTTTTCCTTTTCTTCATCAATAGAACGACGTGCCATTTCAAAACTCTTCCAGGCCTCATCTCTTCTTTTTTCGATTTCCTTCCTTTCTCTTTCGAGTTTTAATCTATCAGTTAGGTTCCCCGCATCTTTTGCTTGTTTTTTGCGAATTTTGATTTCCTCATCAAAAGACCTGAGTTCTTTTTGCAGGCTCAATCGTTTGTCATCGGCCCAGGCATCTAGTTTTTCATATTCCTTTGTAAAAAGATCTTGGTTTCTTAAGTCTCGATTGATTAAGATTTGGTTCTTTTTGTTTGAATGAATTTCTTCAAATTTAGTTGTTCTTGAATTTAAATCTTTTTCAGCATATGGCTTCCACTGACAGGATCTAGAAAATAGACGAATTGCTTGTTCGTTGTCTAAGGTTGAGCCATCATCCCATAGAATTGTTATTAAAAGGACTTCTTCTTTCTCAAAACTATCCAAAGTCCAAAGCGTTGCTAAAATATCACCTTGTTTGTTTTTTATATTCGCATAACTTTGATCAATTCTATCTTTGCTTAGAGTAAATTTCAATATACCATCTTCTGGAATTGCTTCATTGACTGCTGCTTCCAAGATTTTTTTTGCAAGTGGATGGTTAGAATGAAATGAATTCTCCTGAAATAAAGATTTCCCCATGCGGTAGTGGCCAAGTTGAATTGGAAGAGAAGGGAATGGGTTAGAGTCTAATCGGAAACTAAGATCTAAATCATTTGTTTTTCCATGTTTGTGAACCGCATCCTTTGTTAAGATCCATAGTAATTTAGTTTGGCGATCGAACAAAATCTCACTTTCTTCCATTCGGATTTTAAGCTTTTCTTGGACAATTTCGTCAAAGTTTGTAAGTAACTTTTCTCTAGTTTCTTTTATTCTTTCATTTATATCCGATTGTAGCTCAGATTGAAGTTTATCAAATGCATCTTGGATTTCGTCTTTGGTGCGACAAGATTGGAAAATTTCTGCAATTCTTTTTTCAAAATCAACTCCAGTTTCAACGTTTCCAAGTACTTCATCGCTGGCTCCAAATACACCACTGAATAATTGAAATTTTTCGCTTAACAATTCGTATACGCGAACATCGGCCAGGTTCTTTTTATTTAGGAAATTAACGACTACGACATCAAAATTTTGACCATATCTGTGGCATCTTCCGATCCTTTGTTCAATCCTTTGCGGATTCCAAGGTAAGTCGTAGTTTACGACGATAGAACAAAATTGAAGATTAATTCCTTCAGCTGCAGCTTCCGTTGCTATTAAAATTTGCCTTTTTTCTTTAAATTCATCTACAAGTGCTGCCCTAATATCTGCTGTCTTAGAACCAGAAATTTTATCAGTTCCATTATGCTTTTCCATCCAAGATTGAAATATCTTCTTTGAAGTATCATCATTATTGGAACCATTGAATAACAAGATTTGATTCGCATAACCATTGATTGATAAAAAGTCGAATAGATAGTTTTGGGTGCGTCTTGACTCGGTAAAAATAACAGCTTTTTTGGCTCCACCTAATCTTTCCATTTCGGAAAAAGCTTGTCCAAGTCCAGTGAGTAGTACTTCGGCTTTGCTATTGGCTTGGATATTATTAGCAAGTGCTAAGTATTCTTTTAATTCTTTGATTTCCGCTCTTAAATCTTCTGCTGATTCAACCAGAAGATAATTTTCAGGAATAGATTTTTGAGTTTGAAAATCAGACCATTCTTCTTTTATTTCTTCATATTCTTCAAAGTCGTCTGCAATTAACTTTTCGATCTCTAAATCGAGAGAGTTATCAGAAACTCCTAGTTTTTTTTCTAATCTATCTACTAATGCCTGCAAAGTACCAGCTATTGCATAAGTGGAAGAAGCGAGGAGTTTGCGTAAAATTAAAGTCATTAGTTTCCTTTGACTTTTGGGAAGTGCGGCTAAGTTTTCCCGCTGCAAATAAGCACTAATCCATTCGTGTAAACGATCTTCGTCTGCGTTTGGGATAAACTCTTTTGTAATAGGAATTCTCTTTGTATATTTGATATATTCTAATACTTGTTTGCGAAGAGTTCTTTTGCAAATTCCTTCGATTCTGTTTTTAAGTAACTGAAGTTGCTCTTCTGTTTGGATTCGTAAAAACTGTTGGGAAAAACTGTCAAAATCACCAAATGTTTGTTCGTCGATTATGCTTACTAATCCGTACAATTCGCTGAGTGAATTTTGAAGTGGAGTTGCGGTAAGGAGAAGTTTGAAACGACCACGTAAACTTTCTTTTATTGTATTTGCGATAACATTGGACTCTTTGTAAACATTTCTAAGTCGATGAGCCTCGTCTAAGATTACGAGATCCCAAGAAATTTGTGAAATTTCGAATGCCTTCGCTTTGGCAAATTGATATGAAACTATAACTACTTTTTCGTTGTTAAAGGGATTATGAATTCCACTTTTTTGAATTGAATTAAAGTTTTTTCCTTCGATAATTTCAGACTTTAAATGGAATTTCTCTTGTAGCTCACCACTCCATTGTTTCCTTAAATTTGCAGGTGCAATAATCAATATTCTTTTTTTTTCTTCCGACAAAAATTGAGAAAGTACAAGTCCAGCTTCAATTGTTTTTCCTAGGCCCACTTCATCGGCCAGGATTACACCTCTTGATAAAGGAGATTCCAATGCAAATAAAGCTGCATCTAATTGATGCGGATTCAAGTCGACCTGAGCACCAAGCATAGCCTTTCCGAGTCTTTCTGGATCGCCAGAAGCACGTTTTCTTGTTAGTTCTAGAGCGAGAATTTTTTTTTGGTGTGGGACTAGGTTCATTAACAATGGTGAAAAGTTATTGTATAGTTTTTGAAAGATATGCGCAAAACGTTTTAAAATTTAAACATTTTGTCTAAGCATCCAAGATTCGAATTCAATTTTTTGCATACGTCAAGATTTTTTTGAGAAATCTCGACTTCCATTAATTATTTGAACTAGAAAATACTGCATGTGCTTTTTGTTATGCGATTCTAGGCGCTCGGCATGAGCAACTGGATGAGTTTTTTGTTGGTATCTTTCCAGTGAAATTCTCGATGAACTAAAAGAAACTTTGACTAAACCTAAATTCTATCTTCCAAAGTCATATGCAAATGTTTTCGATAGGGAAATTTTACTAACAAAAATTAGGAATTATAAATTCCTTTAGACTTTTTGATTTGACTTTATACAAACCAAGTGAGTATAAAAAGCAAAGCAGGAGATATTCGCTTGAAAAAAATATTTTTTTTAACTATTGGTATTTTGACTTTTTCAATTTTTAATTGTGCTACGGCACGAGTTGTAAGTTCCAAACCAGGTGAAGGTGGAACCGTAGCGCTCACAAGCGGCTTTTTAAAAGCGGACGAAGCGAAAGCAGAAGCAAATAATTTTATGGCAACTAACTGTGGTTCAAAACAAGTAAAAATTTTACAAGAAGGGGAAGTAGTGGTTGGAACAACAACTAACGTAAATCAAAACACCAATGTAAATGCACAAAGGAATAACACAAGTTTTACTAAAACGAATACAAATGTTTCCATTGCCTCCACACAAACTTCGAATACACGAAATGTTACTGAATGGCAGATCGAATATGCCTGCCAATAAAACTTAGAAATATTTTGATAAACTTTTTATTTTAAACGAGATAGAGAGGACTGATGTTTCCGAAACCATAATTTGCTCCCTTTCTGGGAGTAGTTTCCTCCTTCGAATGATGAAACATTCTCATTCAAAGGAGGATCCGTTTTATACTGCGTTGACGACTAAATCTCCACCGGCTTTCACTTCGCCAGCTTCGTTTTTAGCTTCTACAAGTACGGTAACTGTTTTTTTACCATCTTTTTCAAATTTCTTTTTGATGGTTCCAACTATCGTTAGTTTTTCGCCGAGTTTAGTCATAGCTTTAAATGTCACACCAAAGTATGCGATGTCCTTTTGGTCAGCCCAAGAAGTACAAAGTCTTCCAACTTGTGCCATAACATACATACCATGAGAGATTGTTCCATCGAGTCCTGCTTTTTTTGCGAAATCAGGATCGTTGTGGATAGGGTTAAAATCTCCAGATGCTCCCGCATAACGAACTAAATTCGCATGTTCGATCACAGGAATATCAAGTGGAGGAAGAGTCTGACCAACTTCTACTTTATCAAATTGAATTTTTGCCATAATTTGCCTCCTTGTATTAATCCTTACGAATGAAAATCGCCATCTCGGCAGAAAGGATAGGATCATCTTTTTCATCGTAGATGGTGGTTCTGAAAGTTACGATTTCTGCTCTTCCTGATTTTACATCAGAAATTTCGGACTGCGCATACACTTTGCCCGGATACAGAATTTTATGATACGTATACTCTTCTTTTAAGTGAAGGATTTTGGAAAGGTCAATACCGAGTTCGGCCATATCGTTCCAAATCTTTGGGTATCCCCAAAACATAATGACTGTAGGGAAAGTTGGTGGAGCAGGAACATCAGAGTATCCAGCTTTTTTTGCTTCTTCTACGTCAAAATAGATTGGGTTTTTTTCGTTGATGGCGAGGCAGAATTCTTTGATCTTTCCTCGTTCCACTGTGAAATCAAAACGATCTAGTTTTTTTCCAACTATATCTTTTGTTATTGCCATTGGCATTGTCTCCTTAGTGTTTGTCGATCCAAGCAACTAACTCTTTTAAGACGATTGCTCTGTCTTTAGGAAGTTCGTTCATGGTTTCATGATATAAATCATCAAAAAGTCTTATGGTTTTGTCTTTGGATGCTACTCTTTCAAAAGCATCAGTAGTCCCTTCGGAAAGAGCAATTTGGTCTTCCTTTCCGTGAAACATATAAATTGGAATCGTGATTTTAGCAGCTGATTCTAAAGCTAGGGTGTAACAGTTAAGTAAATAATCACCTAAGTAAGTACATACGTTTCCATGTACTAAAGGGTCTTTAATATAAGCCTCTACTACTGACTTATCACGCGAAATTAAATTTACATTTAAACCAGTAGGAATAGTTAGAGTTGGTAATGCTTTTGCTAAAAAACCACCCGCAGCTTTTTTAATATCCATCACTAAGTCTGTTTTGACTTTGATAGGAAGTGCACTACAAATGTAAGCATCCAAATCATTCTGATAGTTATCAGTGGCAGTGTAAAGGAAGGTAACAGCCGCTCCCATTGAATGACCAAGTAATGTGACTTTACTTACACCTTCATTTCGTTTGGCGATATCGATTAGTTCTTTAAGGTCGGCAAAAAAATCCGAAAAATGAGTGATGACCCCGCGTCGACCATCGGATTTTCCATGACCTCTGGCATCAATGAGGTAAATGGCATAATTATGGTCTGCCATAGCCTCCAATAAAAAATTGTAACGGCCTCCGTGTTCCCCAATCCCGTGGTGAACCACAAGGACACGTTTGACTCCCGATTTAGGTCGGTAAATTTGGTAATAAATTTTACCACCGTCTTTATTTTGAAAGGTAGACTCCTCGCGGGAGTAGGCTTGTTCCCAATTACTCATAGATGTCAACGATGGACGATGGAAACCTAAAAAGAAAGAACTTTTCCTGTTCGTCGGAAACCCGTTTTCCAAACTGGTTCCATATGCGAGCGACTCTTCCCTTCGCCTTAACGATCTGTTTTTGTCTCTTCAGCTGTTTGAACAAATCGGAAAGACGTTTCCCCGTGGATTTGGTTTTGGAATTACGAAATGCAAAATCCAAAATCTCTATATCCAAAGATTTATTGCCTTACCACTGGAAAAAAAATCCAGGTCGTCAAAGTAACCTTCCCCTCTCTCGCAAATGGGAAAATACACAAATTACATTCAATACAGACAAAGAGATTTTTTTAAACCATTCTTTGGATTCGCTTTTTTTTCCGCCGGGACAAGAGTATGAATTTAAAATCCCATCGGGACATTATGAATTTTCTTCGTTAGTGGGATTGTTAGGTGGAACAGAATTTCAAACTCAAATTTCAGGGAAACTGAAAATTTACTCAGGAAATTCCATTTTACAAGAATGGGACCTTACCCAATCACCAAAAGAAAGATGGATTTCTAAAAAAGGAAATTTAGACGTTGGTGAATTGGAATCTCTTCGATTGGTTTGGGAGAGTGTGGATAGTTATCTTTTTGTCGGTGAACCTTTGTTATATCCTGTTGAAAAATCAACTTCGGAAAGTCAAAAGGAAGGCAAACCCAAATCGGTGATTCTTATCGTGATTGATTCCGCAAGAAAGGATTTTTTTGGTTCTTATGGGTATCCTTATTCGGTCACTCCGGTGATGGACAAAATGGCAATGGAGTCAGTTTTTTTTGAAAATCCATTTGCCAATGGAAATTGGACCAAACCTTCCATGATGTCTTTTTTCCATTCGGAATATTCGTCTAACCTTGGTTTGGGGAATTCTTGGTTTTCCACCAAACCATACCAAAGAAAAGTTTATTATGGAAAAAAAAGAGACAATTTAGCCAAAACCTTTCGAGAAGCAGGTTACTTTACCCAAACGATCATGAATAATGTTTTCTTTTTGGATTACACCACGGTGGGTTTGGATTTGGGATTTCACAATTCTTTTCAAGTGGGAATGGATATTGTGGACACCGAAGTTCTCACAAACAAAGCAATCCAATTTGTCTCTGAATACAAAGACAAACCCTATTTTTTACATTTTAATTTAAATACTCCGCATGCCTCTTATTCCCCTCCACCCGAGGATATGACTGCCGTTCGTTCCATTGTACCTTCCGATGTTTTTTATAAGTATGAATCTCCCGTGCAGCGTTACCTCGGCGAAATGCATTATACCGATCGTGAAATTGGCAGGTTAATCGAAACATTAAAAAAAGAAGGTACTTATGAGGAAACCATGATCATTATCACGGGCGATCATGGGGAATTATTCAGTGCACATCATGATTATAGTTATCATTTCATTATGCAAACTCGGTTTGGTCATGGGGAAACTCATTATGATGAGGAAATTAACGTCCCATATTTTATCAAACTTCCTAAGTCTGTACGGGAAAATTTGGACTCCGATATGGCAAGGGAATCCAGTGGGGGACAAATCCGTATTCCTGGGCAGTCTTCTTTATTGTCTCTGGCACCCACTATTTTAGGTTTTTTAGATTTATTGCCAAAAAATTCCACTTACCAAGGTGTAAATTATTCGTCTTGCATTCGCATAACAAACGTTTGCCAAAATGAAAAGTTTATTTATACAGAAGGAAGGATGTCGGAATCGGTCCGGACAGAAAATTATAAATACATACGTAGATATCCAGGTTTTACGACAGTTAGGCGAACAGCAGCCGGAGAACCACATACAATGGCAGAAGAATTGTATGATTTAAAAAAAGATCCAGAAGAAAGAAATAATTTAAGTCCTATTCCAGAAGGAGAAAGTCTTTTGCAGACGGCAAGGACCGATTTTCGTCGGGAAAATTTTTTAAAACGAAACAACATACGCATTATCATTCCTCCTTGTTCTGAGTCTATTTGTCGCGACTTCCTTTCTTTGAATGTCCAAGGTTCCATTTACGATTGGGAGGTTTCGGATGCGATCCAACTGAATTCTGGTTCGGCAAAAACAATTTCCCTACAGAAGGAATCTAAACCTTCAAAGGTTAGACAAGGGGAAGAGTTAGTATTTAAAACAGTGAATCCTGAACTCGGTGCTTTTTTTAGTTTTTCACGGAATGGAAAAACGATTCCTGTTCGTTTTGGGAGGTATGGATTGGAGTACCAAAGATCCATCACTCACTTAGAAGATTTAATAGTTTCTGAAAGACAACCTGATGGTTTTCCTTCCTCACCATTGCCTTGGGTTTATAACGATGGAGCCTTTAGTGGAACGAGGGAATCGGAGGTACAACGTGAGATGGGAAAAGAAGTGAAAAAAATATTAGAAACTTGGGGATACATTCACGAATAATTGCTCGTATTGATAAAGGGGTTTGGCTTACTGATCAAGACAATTGTATGAAAGATCTTTTTATTGCTCCACGTTTTGAGTTCCCCATTGCATTGGGCTTGGATATAAGTTTTCCTATTCTTTCCAAACTCCTTTTCAATATAGATGGAGTGGAGATAACAAAGGAAGATGAACTTCGTTTAAAAGAAATTAAAAATAAACGAGTAATATATTTATCGAACCAACCTACGGATTTAGAACCTATCATTGCTTATTACGTAGCAAATAAAATAGGAACAAGATTTCATTTTATGGCATCTCGAAGTATTTTTAATTGGGGATTTGGTTTGGTTGGCGAAGTGATCAAACGAGTAGGTGCTTTTTCAGTCATAACCGGCAGATTAAATCGTAATGCGATTAAGACCACAAAGCAGATATTAGCTGAAGCTGATGGCAAACTTGTAATGTATCCAGAAGGGATGGTTTCTGGAGAAAATGATAATTTAGTATCGTTTATGCCGGGTGTGGCTCAAGTTTCCTTTTGGGGATTAGAAGCTGCATTAGAAAAAGATCCAAATGCAGAATTGTGGATCCAACCCACCTTTGTGAAATATAAAATTTCTGGATCAAGAGATTCGATCCTTGCCGACATTGAAACTTCACTTTCTCGGATCGAACGTAAACTCAAACTTTATCCCGGTGGACGTACTTTATTAAGAAGATTTCTTACTGTTGGTCGAGTGATTTTGGAAGAAACCGAATTTGAATTAGGAATTCCACGTGCCGATACGGAAGGAAAAGATTTTGATTACCGTTTGGGAAGGGCAAGACACACAGCTCTTAATTTAGCGGCATCAATCCTTGGTGTAAAATTTCATGAATCAGACAACGCCATCCAAAAACTTAGGTTACTTTTTATGACGATAGAAAGTTTAGAGGCAGGTTCTCCTCTTTCGACTACACCAAAGAATCTTACGGATCAAAATATTCGCAGAGCCAAACAGTTGGTAGATACTGCTTATGCTTTTATCATTACCAAACCTAAGAACTTAATCCAATGGCCTTCTGCCGAACGTTTAATGGAATGGATTTGTAGTTTTGAAAAACACATATTTGGGAAAACAGAAATGAGAGCAAGGAAAGCACACGTGGTTGTTGCACAAACATTTTCAGTTGCTTCTTATTATAAAATTTACCAATCTAACAAAAAAGATGGGGTCCAAAGTTTACTTACCGATATGCGCAAAGAAATGGAAACATTGTTGGAACGAGGAAAAAAAGAAAGTGAACCTTTAGTTCCTCCTTATTCTGTGGGTCTCGATTTACAAATTGGTTAGTCCAAAACTAAAGTAATTTCTACCCTGCGGTTTTTATGACGGTTTTCTTCACTGTCATTGGGGACAATCGGTAGTTCGTCAGCATAACCTTTAAAGGAAATATGTTTTTCATCCATTTTATGATTGTCAACTAGCGAATGCAAGACGGACTTAGCTCTATCTTCTGAGAGTTTTCTGTTGTATTCTTTTTTACCGATATTGTCTGTATGACCCGATACTCTAATTTCTCTGTCTGGATATTTTTTTAAAATTTCCGCAATTTTTGCGACTGCGGTTTCTGCATCAGGTTTTAATTTGCTATCATTAAAATCAAAAAGAATAGAATCCAAAGAGAATACAATACCATCATCGGAAGTACGAACGGAAATTGGAAGTTTATCGAGAAGAGAATCTTTTTCTGGGGAAGGTTTCTCGCCAGTATCCGTAATCCTTCCTAAGTTTTTTTCATTCGGTTCTTTTTCTTTGTTAGTATCTTTTGTAAGATCACCTAACCTTGATCCATTCGGATCACCGGTATTACCCACGATTAAATCATCTAAGATATCTTCGCGAATAGCTTCTTTATCTTTTGTATTTACTTGGTTACGAAGAAAATAAATTCCTTTGATATGAAAATTTGCTTCCTGAACAGTACCGTTTGGATAAATAAACGTATAAGATAATTTTACTTCTTTGAATTCAGGAACACCACGAGCCGCATTAAAAAAAACGGTCCCCGAAGCAAAACCGAAAATTTTGTAAGGTACGTTCGGAACCATTTTCTCCCCTTCTGGTTTTGTATAAAAGATAGGGTAGGTATAAGTTATCTTTTCACAATTCCCTTTGTAATTTCCATCTGACCAAGGAAAAATGCCTTGGAAGGTATATTCAGGAATCACTTTAACACGAATGCGCTCAGAGTTAAAATCAAAGGATTCTTCAGCAGGAAGTTTCCAAACATCGGAAACAGAAACTGGCGTATCTGGAAAACTGGGAAAACTGCGGAGGTTTGGCATTATAAATTCGTTGGGAACTTCATATCTACCATTTTGGAAAAGAGTAAAATCCGATGTAAATTCTTTGTCCTTCCAGAAAGGTCCAGAAGTTTTTCCATAACGAATATAGGTATCAAACCAAGCATTCACCAAACAAGAATCAGATGAGCATTTTTTTGGTTTCATCACCACTCGGTTTTTATCTTCTCGTTCTACCGTTTTTGCACCTACACGAAAAAAAACGTCATGGTATTCGTTTAACTCCAAAACTTGGTTTTCTTTCCATTTCCATTGAAAGGTGGTTTTTCCTGAAGGAACAGGGGTTGATCCTTCTAAGGTTAGAAATATTACAAAACAAAGTAGGATCCATCGGTAAGTAGGTTTCACAAAACAAAGATCGGGGTATTTTTTGAAAAACTGATAGGGGAAATGGAAAAAACTAGCGGTTTTTGCGATTGACGAAGGATTGATTTTTGGCTTTACCTGAATTACCATGAAAAACCTTTCTCTGCTTTTTTACATTTTGATTACAATAAACTTTGTCGCTTGTAAGGAAAAACAAACCTTAAAAGTGGCAGGTTCCGAAACCATGAACAGTATGATGCGTTATTTAGGAGCTGAATACGAAAAAGTAAATTCTAATGTTCGTGTAACAGTTGAAGGTGGCGGATCTGAATCGGGAATTGATAGACTGCGAAAAGGTGAAATTGATATGGCAGTTTCTTCTCGCGACTTAAACCAAGCTGAGTTTGATGATCTTCGTAAAACTGGCAACTTAGAAAAAGTAAGATTGGCTTACGATGGAGTTGCTCTTGTTGTGAATCCAAAGAATGTAGTAACCAAACTTAATCTAATGCAAACCTCCGACATCTTTTCCGGGAAAATTAAAAACTGGAAGGAAGTTGGTGGAGCGGATGCACCTATTTCCATCGTCATTCGTAATGATAAATCCGGAACCCAAGACTACTTTCAAAACCATATCCTCAAACGAAAAGATTTGGGTTTAAATGAGTTTAATGAATACAAATCCAATGTTTTTGCAAAAGATGCAAAAATCGTAAAAGATAATTCGGAAATGTCTAAATGGATCCAAGAAAATCCAAATAGCATCGGTTATATGGGGATGGGGTCTGCTCTTGTTGAAAACAAAGACAAACTAAAGACTTTGGATTATGCTAAAACAATAAAAGATCCTTATGTTGCGCCTTCGGTACGTAATGTTTATGATAGAAAATATAAATTAGCTCGTGAGTTATTTATCATTTATAAAACAGACCAAGGTGATAAAATTGATGCCTTTGTTACTTTTCTTACCAGCGAACAAGGTCAGGTTGCGGTTTTACAATCGGGATATTTAAGAGCATCACTTCCAGAAGTGGAAGTCTCTGCAGAGCCAGTAAAGTAAAAACGTTTTTCGATATAAATACATAAATATTACTTAGGGAGTATTCCGTTTTAAATTTAGAACGGAAACTTTCTTTGTTTGTGCTTCTAAGTAAATTAAAACTCTGTAATTGGATCGGTCAGCTATGTATAATTGGCTGGATTTGTTGAAAAAAATTCCAGTTGGGGAATCTAGGCTAATTGGTACGGGAAATTTATTTTCTAAATGGTAGAATCAGGTCCTTCTAGTTTTGCCACATAAGGAAGATTACGGTATCTGCCTTTGTAATCCAAACCGTAACCCACAAGGAATTCATCTTCGATGATAAAACCTGGATAGTGGACAGGAATGTGTGGATTGGCTTTGGATTTTTTCCAAAAGAGGGCCGCTACTTTTAAGTCTTTGGGATTTTGTTTTCCTACTTCTTCCAAAAGGTATTCTAAGGTTTGGCCTGTATCAACTATATCTTCTACAAGAAGGACGGATTTATTTTGAACGGATTTTTTTAACTCTTTGGTGATTTTCAAATTTCCAGAAGTAGTTCCATCGCCGTAAGAGGAGGCAGCCATAAAGTCTACCTCGTGGGGAATCGCAATGCTGCGGCAAAGATCAGCAGTAAAAATAAAACCACCGTTTAAGATTCCAATGACAACTAGGTCTTTGCTTAAAAAATCACGAGATATCTCTCTTGCGAGCTCATCAACACGTTGGTGGATTCTTTCTTCTGAATATAAAGGTTTCATTCTTTGCCTATTTGCCCAGGGATCCAGTAAACTGCCAATTGGCAACTGCCCCAAGTTATATCTTTCCATGAATCTCCGGAAAAACTCAAGCCGAGAAATGAGGCCGTCGGAAATTTCTGAAATTTAGATGTGACCGTTTCTCCGAAAAGAAGGGAGCTTCCTAAATCTTCTAACCCAGGATTGTGTCCGACTAAACAGACGGAACGTACGGAGGAGGACAAACCGTGTATTAAAAAAAGGAGATCTTCTTTGTCCGCGTCATAAATGCCTTCTCGTAATTCTGGTTTTGGGAAACGGAGGATTTCTTTGCGAAGTGCCGTGTAAGTCTTTTGGGTTCGTTCTGCTGGTGAAACCAAACATTGGTCGAATTCAAAACGACTTTCTTTTAAATATTCTCGTAATGCCTTGGATTGTTCCTTTCCTCGACGAGAAAGTGTCCGTTCCAAATCAGAATCATAAGGTTCGTCCCATTCTGATTTGGCATGCCGAAGTAAATAGATTTGTTTCATAACAATATAGTAATCGAAACAAATGGCTAAGAAATCACGAAATGACTATTTTTGTATTTCTTTTTCGTATTTGGAAATGAGTTCGTTATTGTTTTTACAAGAAAACTTTGTCCTCATCTGGTTGAGGTGGTATTCCACCGTTTTTCTAGATTTCTGGATTCGGTCTGCCACTTCATTTTGAGATAGGCCTTGTACGAGTAGGTTTAAAATTTCCATTTGGAAAGCTGAGAACGGAAGTTGGACTTTGCTTACACCTTCGGAAACAAAAGATCCACCTTTCATTACAAGTTCAATGACTTCTGGAAGTTTGGATATAGGATCAGACTTTAACATATATCCGTCTGCTTTTGCTTTTAATGCATCCTCCACGTAAACCCGACTTCCATGTAAAGAAAAGATAATGACTTTTGTAGGTTGGTGTTTTTCTTTAATCTCACGTAATACGTCGATCCCATTGCGGTCTGGTAAATCGATGTCCAAAACTAAAAGATCAATGGGATTCGATTCTAAAAAGTGAAACAAATCGGCAGCAGTTCGAAATTCTCCGGCAAGAGAAAAGAAAGGATTGGATTTTAGGATAGATATGATTCCTTCAGTGACAACGGAATGATCTTCTAAGATGGCAATTTTAACGGATTCCACAGCCTTATGATTCTCAGCGCATTCTTCTCTTCCATCCAAAAATGTTTTTCAGACGTACTTATTTTTTGTAGATATCCCTTAATTTTGGGTCTTATGTTCCTTGGCACCACCTCTTGCCGGTTTGATGCCTATCCAACCTTACTCGCAAAAGATGGTATTGTTGATGTCCAAACTGTCAATTTTTCAGGGGAAACGATAAACCTCACAGGGAATTGGGAATTTTATTGGAATGAGTTTTTGGATCCAAAAGGAAATTCCCCCATACACAAATCCTACCTAAAAGTGGGAGTGCCTTGGTTTTCCCAGGAAAATGAAGATGGAGAAGTTTATCCTAGTTTTGGATTTGCAACATATCGATTAACAATTGTTTTGCCTGATTCTCCAACGGATAGGGAACCGTTTGCTTTATTAGTTCCTGCTTTACATAGTGCTTATAAAATCTATATCAATGGAGAATTGTTGGCAGAGAATGGAACTATTGCAACTACTGCGGAATTCCACCGTCCTTCTTTACATTCCAAAATCATTCCTCTCATAGGTGTTTCAAAAAAATTAGATTTGGTCATCCATATCTCAAATTTTTCACATAAATATGCAGGCATACACGGCCTCATCCGTTTAGGTAAATTACAAAACGTAATTCATATCTGGAACGTAAATTTTACAGTTTCTTGGATCATCATGATCTTCATGGTATTTTTGGCTATTTATCATGCGTTAGTGTATTTTATCAATCGATCCGAAAGAAATGCACTTAGGATGTCTTTTGTATATTTAGGAATTTTAATACTTACGTCTACATTGATGGAAACTCGAATCTTATATAATTTATTGTCTGATGAATATAGTATTCCTTTGTTTCGATTTTCTCGCATCGGCTTTGTTTTAATTTTATTTTTTGGTGGTTACATAGTTCTTAATATGCCTCAGATGCGTTTTTTCAAACGTATGTTGGTTTTTCTAAAAATCTATGCATTGATTTTTCTATTTGTTGTAATGTTTACGCCAGTTTCACATCTCGCCTATATATCTTTCTGTTTTGAAATTTTATCAGGTGCATTTGTCATTTTAGGACTACTTTCCGTATCACTTGCGTTATACTTTCAGAGAAAAGAAAGTAGGTTGTATTTTTTTAGTTTGTTATTGGCGATTATTGGTGGTTTTATCGATATACTTTTGATTGCCAATCCAACATTCGGTTATAGACCTTTGGGCCTTGTATCGTTATATCTATTTATTTTTCCACAAACATTGGGTGTAACTTTGGGACTCATACGAGTATACAAACGATCGGAATCCTTATCAAAAGAATTGTATAAACGAAAAGAAGCTCTCGAAAAAAAAGTGAAAGCTCGTACTTTGGAATTGGAAAAAGCAAATCGTTGGAAAGCAAACTTTGTATCTCTCATTTCGCATGACTTACGTTCGCCGCTTAATAGTGTGAATCAAATTCTGGATGTGATCGATTTTAGTTTTAGCGAAACCACTGCAGAAGAAAAAAAGAAATTTTTAGAAATTTGTAAAACTGGTGTGACTCAATCTTTACGAATGTTAGAGCAGTTACTTGATGTGAGTCGGTTTGATGCCTTCGGAACCAAACTCATCCAATCTCGTTTTTGCGTGAATGAGTTACTCAATGAAATTATCGAATCCGTGGAACCACTTGCGACGCTAAAAGGGATTCGCATCCAAAAAGATACTCCCATCCAAGCGGAAATCATCGCTGACCGAACTTTGATAGGAGAAGTTTTTAAAAATATTCTTACCAATTCTATCAAATATTCCTACCTAAATTCAGAAGTTTGGGTGGGACTTTCTTTTAAAGGAAAGTGGTTATCCGCAGAAATTCGGGATCGGGGATTGGGAATGAGCGAAGAACAAATCCACCGACTTACCGGAGAAGAATCAATCAAAAGTTTACCGGGAACAGCTGGGGAAAGGGGAACGGGTCTTGGATTGCAGTTATGTAATAATATTTTAGAAGCTCATTTTGGAAAATTGAGAATTAAGTCTGTGTTAGGTGTTGGTTCGTCTTTTGAAATTTCGTTATCAAAAAGTACGAAGTCAGTTCTGCTTGTGGATGATTCTGGAAATTTTAGATCAGATTTAGCTGAAGTTATGCGAAGAAATCAGTGGATAGTCATTGAAGCGGGAAATGGGGAAGAAGCATTGTCACATTTATCCAGGATTACACCTTCGCTAATTATAACCGATTTACATATGCCAGGAATGAATGGAATTTCTTTGATCCATGAATGGGAAGGGCGTCGACACACAAACCAAAAAATTCCAATCATCCTAATTAGTTCAGATGCTCCTCTTTCCGGTGGTGATAAATTTTTGGAAGAGGAAGGATTAGAAACTATTGTATCTGCTTATTTTTCTAAGATGTATAAGGCAGAGGATCTCTGCCAACAAATCGAATCCATTTTAGAGTAACACTCGTTCCATATGATTTTTGATATGGAGGCTATGAGCCACTTCATATTCTTCTTTTGTAAGGTCACCATAAGCAAAATGAGGTCTAAGGGAAGATTCTTTGGCTTTAGAAAAATCATCTATGGCTTGGATCAATCTTTTGATTCCGGTCTTTAGTTCGGTTTCATTGGAAATATCCTCTCCGCCTGGAATGGGTTCTTCTAATCCGTGGTTCATTTTGTTTTTAAAAGCAAAAATCGAAAATGCAATTTTGCCAACAGAACCTCGGAATAGTGCCGATTTCATATCAGGATAACCTTTCATGGAATACTCAATACTTTGTGCACAGTGGGCAAAAACTTTCCCTGGACGCCAGTTGCCTGCCAATTGAATTCCTTTTGTATCGGATTGTAATCCAACAAGCAAAGTACGGAATTCGGAAAGATCTTCCGCTTCTAACCAAGGTGATACCTTTGTGTTCTCCGAAGAAACTTTCTCTTCCTCTGGTTTGGATTCACTTAGCAGTGGAAGTTGAAGAACTGTATAAAGTAATGCAGAACGTTTGATAAATTCTTTTCGTTTCATTTGGATTTTCCTTAAAATTTATTTTTTTCTGGTTTGGAACGGAGCTTCATATTTAGGAACTCCACAATCACAGAAAAACACATAGCAAAGTAAATATAACCTTTTGGAATGTGAAGTTCTAGTCCTTCTCCGAGAAGAGCAACCCCAATCAATATTAAAAAACTAAGAGCAAGGATTTTGATTGTGGGGTGACTGTCTACGAAATCAGAAATTTTCCCACTAGATAACAACATAAACCCCACAGATAAGATTACTGCAGCAATCATCACACCTAACTGGTCAGTCATCCCGACTGCCGTGATGACTGAATCCAAAGAGAAAATAATATCCAAAATCATGATTTGTATTATGACTTTGGTAAAAGAAACTTTTTTTCCTGACTCTTCACCTAACTCTGGATCACCTTCTAGTTTATGATGGATTTCCGTAGTTGACTTGGCAATGAGAAAGAGTCCTCCTAAAATCAAAATGATATCACGACCGCTGATAGAATGGTTTAAAATGGTAAAAATGGGTGTTGTGAGTTTCATAATGAAAGAAAGGGAAAATAACAATAGAATCCGGGTTAACATAGCCAGTAAAAGTCCCACTTGCCTAGCTGACTTTTGTTTTGTTTTTGGTAACCGCGAAGAAAGGATGGAAATAAAAATAATGTTATCAATGCCCAGAACAATTTCCAAAGCAGTTAAGGTAAAGAGAGCAAGCCACACTGTGGGATCAGAAAGAATTTCTATCATAACCAGTCCCAAACTGTTCGATGGAAAACTAGAATCAATCGAATTCTTGTGTTTATGAATTCTATCTTGTCAATTTCTGCGAAAAAAATACCAACCTTCGCAGACTTTCACCAAACTGACTCCTTTCCACTCTGCCAATTTTTCTTTGGATTCGGTCACTCCCCAGGAAAAAGAATCAAAAGGTTGGTTTTTTAAATTTCCATCCCAACTAGAATTGGCCACCCAAGGGTAGTAAACCCCATCTTTTGTGAAAGGAACTAAGGTCCAAGGTTTGTCAGAGAAGGCATAAATGTATTTAATGGGCCAGTATGTGGATACACCGGGAAGGTTCGGATCAAATTCCGTTAGACATTCCAATCGGTGATTTCGTTTGGTTTCGCCGGCTTTGACCATTGTTGTAAGTTCGGAATGTTTTCCCAAGTAATACCAAAAACATCCAATCATCAAGATAATAGGAATTCCAATTCGAAGGAAAGGAATACTTTCTAACAGACGAAGGGAAAAATATAATATGCCAAAGGGAAGGATGTACAAGTAACGTATGTTTGGTTCTATTTGAATGGTATATAAAAGGAAAATGGTAATCAAAGGCGAAAGGTAGAACACCAAATCGAGAAAAAATTCTTTTCCTAGGTTCCGAAAGAGAGATAAAAATACAAACAAAGATCCAATCACCAAATACCAATAGATCCAATCCGAAAGTACCTCTTGGTTTGTGAGGGAATGAAACAGACCTTGCCAAACAGAATACGGATCTAAAAGAATCGATTGAACTGTATCCATTAGTTTGGTGAAGTATGTGAGGTTGTCTGATCCAATAGTGCCAATCCCCACCCAACGCAGTCCCTTGCCGATGGACTTGGCCAAATGGTATCCCACAAAACCCATGCTAAATGGTCCAAAACTTTGCCATCTCAAACGAACAAGGGAATAAAAAATTAGAAACGGAGCAAAGTTGATGAAAAACCAATATTCTGAAATCCAAACTAAGGTCATAAGGACTAGGAACCGAAACCAAACTATACCTTTTTTGGGGTTCCAATGATCTAATTCGAACAAAGTCCAGATAACAAAGAAGAAGGTCATCGCATGGAAACTGGGAAAATAGAACTGACCTAATTGGTTGGGATCAAGTCCCGCAAACAATAAAAATCCTAAGGAAACCAAATAAGAAAATCGTTTTGCCAATCCAAGGGACCTGGCTAGGGCAAAAGGCAGACAAAATACGAGAAATCCAAAAACTAGGTGGAACCAGTAAACCGAGGAAACAATGGGATAGGCAATGAGGCCAAAGATCAAATCAGGAAAAATAGTGGTGCAAGGAGGAAGGTTCCAACCACTAACCCCCGCCCATCCACCGGTCCAAAAATCCCTAGAAAACAAATAGGGATATAAAATATCGCTATCTGTCCCTTCCCCTAAATGATTTTCATAGATGACATCATAAAACAGATGAAAGGTGCCAAATAAAATCAGTAAGATGAGGGTTGGTTTTAAATTTCGCAATTTCATTTGAAAATTAATGATTCAGGGAATTCCTTGGTTTCTGTATCCAATCTAAATCCGACCTTTCTTCTATTCACTCGGAATGAAACTATGATTTAAAGTTAAACATCCAACCTGCTCAGAGACTAGTAACTCGGACATTTCCTTTCAAAGGTTTTGAATCGTTCTGGAAAATCGAGTTCCACTAAGATTCGTTTGTCGGCAATGAAAGGATGAGGAAATTCCAATCGTTTCGCAAAAAGTAAAAGTCCATATTGAGCATAGTCTTTAGCGGAGCGAGAGTACAAAGTGTCACCCACGACAGGGCAACCAATCTTTGCCATATGAACACGGATTTGGTGGGTGCGACCTGTTTCAAGCCCTAGTTTCATCAAACTATATTTACGTCCTGTTTGTGTTTGGACAATTTTTTCTGTTTTGTAATGAGTGACTGCCATTCGTCCATCTTCACGCACACACATCTTCACTCGTTCGACGGGATGGCGGCCAATGGGTAAATTGATAGTTCCTTCCGCTTCTACAGGCGCTTGTAAAACCCAAGCATAATAGGTTTTCTCTACTAACCTCTCTTGGAACATTTTGGAAAGAGCCGCATGGGCACGGTCGGTTTTCGCAATGATGAGAACCCCTTCTGTGGGTTTGTCGAGCCTATGCACAATTCCTGGACGACGTTCACCGCCTGTGGCTGATAGGTTTTTGAATTGGTGGAGGAGTCCATTCACAAGCGAAGGTTGGTCATCTCCCGGTCCACTGTGGCAAGCAATCCCCGCCTTCTTATGGATAACCATAAATTCGTCTTCATCATATAGAACAGGAATGTCCATAGGGATGGGTTCGAGTCGTGAGGGTGGTCTTGCAATCACATCCACTACATATTCTTCACCAACCGTCACTTTATATCCGTTTTTACTGGCCAATTGTTCTTTGGTTTTGTTTGTCACAAATCCTGAATCAATCCACTTTTGAACGGTAGAACGGCTGAGATCGTCTCCAGCATTGTCTTTTAGAAAGACATCGAGGCGACTTTGGTCATAATCTTCGGAAACAGTTACAAATATTTGCATTTTCGGTTGTTATCTAATGAAAAGAACTAAACTATGGAAACATTAAGGTAGGTCAACTGATGAAAAAAGGATTTTTTTTAAGCCTCATCCTCCTCGCAGGTCTTTCGCTTTCATTAACGAACTGTTCGTCTTCTGAAGAAAAAGAAACTCCCAAAGACACAACTTCCACTACGGGAACAACATCCACTGTATCTTCCAGAGATCTCAATGCAGCTCTTTTGGACGAAATCAATGTAGCACTCAAAGACTACCGTTATCCAGATGGTGTTCGTCGCAGAGGTTTTAGCTACAAACAAGCGGACATCCAAGCAGAAGATTTCAAAACTTGGGCAAAAGACAACGTTTCTTACATCAAAGACGCTCTTGCAAAACTTCCTGAAGGTTACGCTTTAGAAGTGACAGGCCACGCAGACGCATCTGGTCCAGAAGAAGCAGAAGGTGCTAAAAAAGGTAACGGATTTTATTCACAAATTCGTTCTGATGCAGTGAAAGACGCTCTTGTAAAACAAGGGATCCCTGCAGACAGAATCGTAACGAAAGCTGCTGGTTCTGCAAAACCAATCTCTGGTTTTGATGAAAAAGACGGAATCAACCGTCGAGTGACTTTTCAAGTGGTTTCTAAATAAGAAATTTAAATTTCTTACCTGGAGACTTTTCTCTAAATCAAACCCACCATTTGGTGGGTTTTTTTATATCCATTTCCTTTATGTGATCAGACTGTTTCGTTGGTTTTTAGGTTTGGGCGCCTCGCATTGGTTATGCGAATCAAAATTCGGGTGCTGGAACGACCGCGCTTTTCGTTTCAATCCTTCGGATTTCCACTGCAATCGTCACTTCGATACACTCAGCGTAAATGGCGCAGGGGGTGGGGAGCTAAAATAGAGAAGAATCTATGTTATACTATTATATATTGGTCAGAAAAAAGTTACTTTTTAAGCTTTAAATAAAGGAATATCACTACTCCAATAGAAATAAGTAACAAATTCATAAATACAATATTTCCAATGATGAGAAACATTATTTTTTCATTAATTGATTCTATTTTACTTGAAAGCGATAATTCAGATTCTTCAATTTTAAAACCCAATTGTATCAATTCACTCTTAAATAAAGGTTCATCATTTGATGGAATTTCTGTTTTTGTTGGCTGAGCGACTGGTGTTTTCGTTTTCTTTGTTTCTAAAATCTCTATTTCATCTACTAAATCTTTGTTTTTTAGTTCGTAATACCGTTGTTGAACTAATGGGTCTGCACTCCAAAACTCATATGCTTTTGAATAATATTTATAAGCAGTACTGAACTTTCTGAGATTATAATTTTGATTTCCAAGTTCGATCCAAACTTTCGATTGTAAAAGATCATATTCAGGATTAGAAAATTGAATTTCAGAATGTCTTAAAATTTCCGATTCTGCTTCCTGGAATTTTTTTTCTTTATATAAGCTTTTTGCTAACTGAAGAGGATCTTCTGCCTTTTCAGAATAAAGCGAGAATTGGATCATAAATACGGATAGGATTATATATACTACTTTCATCGGCTTAAAATAACCGCCTTATGAGCAAATCTTGGTCTTGGCATTTTTATGGATTCCAATCGCCACGGTCCGCCAATCGGATTCGCCAAATCAATAGAGTAAATATTATCAGTAGGAATGTTGATACTAGTGGAACCTCCCATAACATACGCTCTTCGATTTTGATAAGAGATTTCGATACTTGGATAATAAACAGAAGCTGGTAGCGTGGGACCTGCTTGGAAGATATTTGAATTTATGCCAGTTCTATAGTAATCATAAGAAGAAGAAGGTGCTATTGCCGTTACTGGCTGATTGAAGTTGGAAGCTGTACTTCCTCCGACGACTAGAAAAGCTTGAGAATCATTTGGGTAAGGATCCGTACTTTTTGGATTATAACAAACAGTTGCGACGCCGTGCCTTGCTTGGTTGATTGATGCTTCGACTAATGTAGTAGTAGAATTGGCTGAAGGCAAATACACATCTGAAGTTGCATATGCATTTCCATCTGAGTATAATCGCCCTCCACTAAAAAAAAGAGATCCGTTCATGATACATCCACCCATATCGAGTCTAGGAAAAATTGCATTATTTGATGTGTATTGACTCCATTGACCAGTACTTCCCACACTTGGATTAAAGCGAAAAACTGTGTTTAAGATGGTTCCAGTAGTCATATCCATAGTTGTAGAACCAGAGATTAGATAAATTTCTTCACCATTGGAAACGCCGATTCCGCCTTGCAAATCGATCGGCATATCAGCCATTCTTTTCCATTCATTTCGGGCTGTGTCTAATCGCTCGACTATTCTAGATTGTAGCCAAGACGAACCTACTTTAGTGGCTCCACCAATGACAAAGATATATCCTTTATGATATACTATCTGGGCAAAGGCTCTTGGTGTAGGTATCTGAGAAACATTTTCAAACCATCGATTATCTATTGGATCATATACATCGATCATTCCTAATGGTTCAAAATTGGATCCAATCCCACCTAAAATCCAAATCGATCGAAGTCCGTTGATTCTATCAAGAAAGTCGTTTGATGTTGTCACAAAGGATTGATTCCCACTGGAAACGCCACCAAGTTCCTTGCAGTAAACTTGATAATAGTATCTAGTATTTGGTTTTAATCCATCTACCATGAAAAGGTGTTCTTTTCCTTCTCTAATACTTACCCTTACATTATCAGCACCAAGTAAAGCTCCGATTCCATTCAGGGGAAGTTCCGAAAATGCCATGAGTCCATTCGTTTTTTCAGAACAGAGGACAAAGATATGTGCGCTAGTTTCACCTACATTAGAAAGACCAAATCCTTCGAGCTTTAGTTTTTCTATTGCTTCTGTATCAGAAAGTGGTGAGTTATAACAGTTAAACAAAAAAAGAAAAGAAAGATTGATGATTAATATGAATTTCAAAACTTCAACATTCCTTGAATCGTAGGACCAGAAAAACAAACAGTTGAGGCAGTTTCAAAAGCACAAAAAGTATTTATACCCAGCCGTAATTGGAAATCATTAAGTTTATATCCCTGCCAACCTAATTCAATCATGGCAAGTGGATTTAAACCTGATCGATTCCTATCTTCTGCAATTGTATTAACATAATTACCACCTAACCCAACTTTTCCATAGAAATCCAAAAGAGGATTTTGTTGAAATTGGTAATGAGAGTAATAATAAACGATTCCATTGAACATATTGACTTTGTACTCAGAGTTTACTCCCCAAATACCATCTAATTGCAAGCCTATCCTTCCAAAGCCTTTCCAATCTAGGTAAGCTGGCTCCAGGTTTAAATACAATTGGTTTAGTGTAATATCTAAGTTTGGAGACCTGTAAATTCCATAACCTAACCCTACAAAGGTATTTAGTGATTCCAACGAAGAGACTAGATATTTTTTGGGAGGTGGAAAATTCTTTTCTCTATTTAATTCCGATTTTTCAATTTTAGATTTTTCTACATTAACGAAACCAATTTGAGTTTGCAAAATTATATGATCTTGGTCTTCTTCAATCAGATAGCCAATTAATTGGCTTTTATCGTATAATGTGATTTTAGATAGACCTATACTAAAGTCATTACCTGACTTATCTTTCTCATTTTTCGTTAGTTCAGATTTCGGAATCCGATAATCCTTACCTTGAAATTGGAAAAGGATGGATCTTTCATCTTCGGATATTATTTTTCCTAAAAATTTATTGCCAGAAGGTAATTCAATTTCTGCGGAAAAAAGAGGAAAAGAAATAATAAAATACAGACATCCTAAAAATATATGAACTAATTCTATTCTCATATTGATTGTATATGATTTTTTCAACTTAACCTATTATTCTGAATATTCTAAACACAATGAATTTCCTTTTCTATATAAAGAATAAATGTTCTTATATTTTTTTTCAATATGTGCATCTTCGAAATCAAACTTTATACATTTCTCTTTTGTAGCTAATTCTGAAGTTCCAATATTTTTTCGAATATAAAAATCTCCGAAATAGAAAACCTTTCCGTAAAAATCTGGATGTAAAATGAATTTATTTTTCACTTTGTCGTATCTAACTTTTTCCTCTAATGAGTAATTATATTTTTTACTATCTCTTGATTCACTGCTAGTCTTAAAAGAATTACAAGATAACATCAAAACTATATTTGGGATAATAACGATTTTATTTATTATTCTCATATTTTATCAGGTATCCTGTTATAATATACTGATCTGAGTTTGTTTGTATATAAAGTAACGCAGGTGTTGGAACAACTGAAATTTGTGTTTCATTTTTAAATGCCGCGTTTTTATAAATAGTTAGTTCTTCTATTTCATCGTAATCAAACACGCTTTCTACTGGAAAAATTACTCCTTGGATATCGACCCTCGATGTGCTAAGCAATCCTCTTCCTAAAATTTGCAATAAATCCTCTGGTTCTTCGTCTAACTTCTCATCTAATCGGAACTGAATTTTAAATGGAACCCTTGTTTTCCATTCTATTTTTTTCTCCTTTCGCTCAAGCGTAACAATCGGAATATTTGATCGGCACCCACTAACCATTACCAGAATTATAAAACAAAATGAAATTAATTTCATGGCGTAAAACCCCAATGTTCATTATCTAAATAATAACTCAGGAGATAGAGAGGGGTTACGATTATAAATCCTATTCCCAAAGCTCCGCCAATCAATCCCATTTGAGTCAAATACCAATCGCCCCATGGATAAAAAAAATAATTTAAAAATTTGGAAATCCCCAAATCCGAAAATGGAATGCCTAAAGGACTCGTTTCAGAAATCGTAAAAAATCTGCCAGATTGATCGAATATCCTTTGAATAGTATCACTTTTATTAATCGCGTCTTGTTGTTTCCTGTTATCTTCATTTCTACCAAATAAATAAGCCGAAATTATATATAATTCCTTGTTTGGCATATCTTTCGTTATCAAATATGCAGCAAACGCCATTTTCCAAGATTTTCCAACATGAACTCTTTCATCATGCTTTCCATCCACATTTTCCCATTTCCCACCGGCTCTTTTTCCCATTGAAAACCCCATAAAAAGATTTCTAACTCTATGAAAGTCATTTTCTGCTGGCATCAAGTAATAAGCAGCAAGAGCATATTGTAAGGCTTTCGAAATGTGAGGTTTTCCTAAATGAGAAGCATTTTGTCCTATCGTTTTTTCGATATATGTTTGCTTTCCTCTTTCATTCCCTCTAAATTCACGGAATGCTGCGGCCGTAAGCAGTAATCGATCTCTTTCCCTCATACCTGCACTCAATAAATAAACAACTAAGGTTCCTATATAAGGAGTTTGTCTTCCATACCCAGTTGGATCATTGTATTTAATCGGGTTTCCATTTGTATACATGTATCGATTTAAACCATTTATTTGCTTAGGGTATATTTTTTGGTCTCCTGTTAAGAAGCGACCGACGAACGGATCATAAAACCTTGCTTTCATATAGTACAAACCAGATTCTTTGTCTTCAAGTTGTCCCGCATATTTGATTTTACTAATATCCGGCCCACCACTATCCGTTCTGTGAATCAATCCATAGGGCTTGTAAGCAATTCTTGATCTCCCTGTCCAATCGCCGCCAGATAAAGGGTTTCCTTTCGAATCAGATAAAAAGCTAACAGAACCTAAATGGTCTGCATGTTGAAATGAAATACCTGACGATGATGTAGGTGAAATAGGAGACACTGAGGTCCCTGTTCCAGGAATGTAATCGTTTCCTCCATCATTGACCGACGGTGCGGAATCAGAAACATGCGTTGGAAATAATATCAGAGGTTTCCCACTTCCATCTCCTCCTATTCCTAGAAACCCACAATTCCCAACACCAACAAGAAATGAAAAAAGCAACAATACATTTGCATACCGCATAATGGGTAAAACAAAAATGGAATAGTCAGATTGTTTTTGTTTGCGAACGAAAATGAATAAAAATCCAAGAAATGCAAATTGGATTGAATAGGATCCAAATCTAATATTTTCCCTTGTTATTTGTTTTCTTAGTGGTTTCAATAGCAAAGAATCAAATTTATTTTTTCTATATACTTCACAATCAATCGTAGTTTTAGAACAATCGAATATAGATAAATTCGAACTTAGAATTTTATCCCAAGGAGTGAGAGAGCTGAAATTTTCATCCCTCAAAAATTGAACGTCTGGAATGGTTATTTGCGCTAGTGGTTCCCCTTTTAAACCCTTAAGGTATAAGGTGACAGATTCAGGGATGCCTTCTTCCCTTGTGATTTCAAAGGCATCACCAAATAAAGTGTAACTAATCTGTTTTCCATTCCCTACATCTTTTTTGATTCGATTCCCAGAATGGTCATAATAGTAACGAATGGAAGTGCCACCAACAGTAGTGATACTTGTTAATAAATTATTGGAATCATAAGAATGAACGTCTCCATTCCGATTGACCATATTTCCATTCGCATCATAGGAGTAATGAAACGTCCCAATTTGAGGAGACCTTGCTTCGGTGACTAAATGAGGTTTATTTGAATTTTCATATTTAAATGTTACATCACCTCGTTTTAGTAAGTTACCATCTGCAGAATATTCGTATAATTCTTCGCCATATTTCCCACTAGACTTAACAAGACGGTTCAATGAATCATATTCAAAATTTTGAGTTCTATCTTCTCGGTTATTATCTTGTATTTTACTAATATTTCCACTTGGATCATACTCATATTTCAAGTTTTGTTCTAGAAACCCATTTGTTAGTTTAGTTCGAAGCCCAGTTAACCTTTTGAATTTTTTATCAATTTCAATAGTAGACTCAACTCCGTTTCCATTTATTTTTTTGATTACAAAGCGATCCTCTTCTAGAAATGGTCCTTCATATTTCACCAGAAGTTGGTTAGTTGAGTTGCCATCCGCAGAATCCAGAGTCATTTGATTCAAATGTCCGCCAGATCCATAAGAATAATGAATTACCGTTCCTTCTGGATATCTAGTGAGAGTAGGGTTGTTATTGGTATCATATTCTGATTCGACAAACAAAATTACATCATCCATCATTTTCTTTTGCCGGAGTACATTCCCTCGCATGTCATAATCCATCAATACTGTAAGGTTACCATCATTCACCTGCGTCAATCTTCCGACTGGATAGGACTGCAATGTAGCACCACCAACGTCATACAGATAGGATATTGTTTTTCCGCTCGTTACCTGTGATTTGATCCTCGACAAACTATCATAAGTGAAATCGGTTATTGTTCCGTCTGATTTGATCGTTTTTGATAGTCGCCCTAACAAATCATATCGCATTTCTATTGTACCGGACGATTTATCAATTTGTCCGATTTTTCGTCCTCTGGTATCATATTCATATCTGGTTTGATTTCCTAACGAATCAGAAATTGTTTTAACTTCGCCTCGAAGATTATAACTCATCGTATGGGTGGAACCATTCATCGTTCGTCGGATCTCTTGACCTAAAACGTTCTTTTCAATTTCTATCGTTTGGACTAGCTCGCCTGTTGCTGAAAACATGTTTGTAGTTGTAACTAATTGGTTTGGAGAATATGATATTGAAATTCTTTCCCCTTTCGAATTTCTAACACCTGTAACCCTGTCATAGTTATCATAATCATACTCTTCCCACTCTTCTTCCATAAGACCAGAAATGATTGGATTGTATTTACGATAGAGCCGTCCAAAAGAATCATATATCATTCGTTCGGTAAGATTAGCTGATTCATTTAACTGAGTGATCTTACTCTCTAGCTTCCCATCATGATTCATTATTTCAGTAATGACCGAATATCCACCTTCTGAGTTACGAGACTGTTTTATTACTTGTAACTTCATTTCATCTTTCTGGTATTTGAAACTTTGTCTAAGATTGGGTTCCGAATCACCTGGAAGTGTTTCGCTTTTTTCATTCAAGAAAGGATCATATGATTTTTTTAAACTTGCTCCGTTTGGCGAAATTTCTTCGATTAATGAATCTGTAAGTAAGTCATATCTTTTCTCTGTTCTATGACCTAAACTATTCATTTCCGATACAACATTGATTCCAGAATCTGAATCATATTCAGTCATCACTTCACCGATTCCCGGAATATTTTTGACCGTATTTCTGCCGAGCACGTCATAACTCATTGTCACTTTCGATTGGTCTGGACTTCCAGAAAATGACACAACTTCTGCAACCAAATTGTTATTGGAATAATGGAATTCTTCATCTGAAACTAATTCAGTTTGCGAATAACTTTTAATTCTTTTAGGTCTTCCTATAAAATAGTTCTCAAAAGAAATGTTGTTATCAAAATTTGATTCTTCTTCTTTTACCAATATGTTATTTGCGAATGTTTTTTGAGACAAAGCATTGCCATATATGTCATACCCAGCTTGGTATTCTTCTTTTTTATAAAGATAGGAGTCTATGTAGGATTCCGAAACCTGCGAATTTCTCAATACCAATTCAACACCAAAAGGATTTTTTAATTGATAATTATAGGTTAGGCTTTTTGCAAGGGTTCCATCCGAATAATAACTCATTATCGATTTTTCAAGACCGGCAAATTGGGGTTCGGCTTGGTTATATATTATTTCTTTTCTAAGATTATGTAATAGATTAGTTTCAATTACTATTTCAAACCCATAGTACGCCCGGGAAAATAAATCACCAAGGTGAATTCTGAAATTTTGATAATCATATCTATCTACTATGACTTTATCCGCACTTTTCGATTCTATCTCATAAACTTGTTGTTTTGATATTGGAACTGAAAGCTTGGGGTAGGAACCATTATTAAACTGGATAGCATTTTGAAATTCTTCAGTCTTTTTATATCGAATTTCAGTTTCAAACCACATTCCATCTGTTAGTTTTACAAGCTTATCATGTGAATTATTCAGAACCACCGGAGTAACACTTAAATTCCCTCCTTCTGGAGTATCGTAAAGAGCTAATAAGCTAAGGAGACTTAGAAGTAAGCCTGGTGACATTGTTGTTTTAGGAGCTTTAAATAAGGAAACAAAAGCATCAAATCCCCTTGCATGCATCGCAAAAAAATTCTGACTTCTGCGCGTTCCATCAATATAGTCCTGAATTGAAGGGTAATAACTTAAGTGAGGAACGTTTAGTAAAAATGCGTTTTTATCAGCCCTTAGATGAATTAGTTCTACTCTTCCATCCTTGTTTAAGTCCATTGCTCCATAAAACGAATCTGCATCTGCCAACGTACCCCCAATGGTAAAGCCTTGTCCGTTCCCGTAATTGACAGCTACTCTCGATCCATCAAAGGCAAGTAGGTCGACTTTTCCGTCTCCATTGACATCAGCAAATGTTTTGGTTTTAAGAATTTCATCGCCAAAAACTTCTCCCTGGTAAACCATACCTGAAAGATAACCTTGATTAACTCCTTCTGCAAAACTTTTCCCTGAATTTAAATAAGTATAAAATAATCCATTGGGTAGTAATACGCAGAAATCTGGTCTTCCGTCATTATTGATATCTGCAAGCCATCTGTTGTATCCTTCCTCTTTACTATTTCCATTGCCCGTGTAGATTCCACCCATTCGATACTCAATGGAATAACCGGAGTTTAAGAATATTTTTCTTATAACAACCTCGCCGTTTAAAATATGTACAAACTCAGGCTTTCCGTCAGAATCAAAATCGATAAACTGCCCCATTTTTTCATTGATAAAGATAGGGCCAATGTCTATATGATTTTCGCCAGAAAAAGAAGTACCTTGTGAGTAACTAATTGAAATCGTCGTATCATTAATCTTTTTTATATAATCAGAGCGTCCATCTCCGTCTATATCAACAAGACCTCCCTTCCAGGTTAAATCAGGAGGACTAAATAGAAAATCAACGGGCGGGGTAACTAGACTTAAATTTGATATCAGATATGGTTCAGTATAATAGCCATTCCGCGCGAAAGTAACTAATACATTTTGACCATTCGAATATGCTAAGTCTACATTTCCGTCTCCGTCAACATCCCCCCAAGACATTGTAGAAAAACTATTATATCCTATCCCATGTAAATTCGGAGATACAGTGGATTCATCCATACTTGTTGTTGGATTTTTAATTGTGACAATTCTGAACGAACCTTCATCTTCATTGCCTACAAGTCGAACTCCTTCCAATTTTCCATCACCATCAGTATCGCCGAAGGTTAGAAGGTTATTTGGACTTCTGGTTCCTGTCATACAAGGAAGCCACCACGTATTCTGAAATTGGCTGCAAAGCAAACCATACCTGGCTTTTTCGGTCTGGCAGACCAATAAACTCGCTGGGTTTGGCATATTACATACCATCGTGTTGAATGCTAAACAGTTTAGTGTACCAAGGTTGCATTCAAATTTATCTTGCAATGGCACTCTTGAAACTGCAAAAAGATTTGGAATTCGTTTTTCAACTTTTGATCCATATACAGATTGTGTTCTCTGGCTATAGGATAATTGAATGTCAATGTATTTGCCATCTCCAAAGTTATTTGATTCTTCGCGAGAAATCGTAATTAATTGTTCTTCGCCTAATTGATTTGTAGAATAATCAAATTTATATAAACGGACGGTTACTCCGGCTACTTTTACTCTAATATCGCTTATTAGTTGGTTATCTTGAGATTGAATAAAATTCGTATATTTCGTTGCATTATCGTTATTGTCTCGATATTCGAATGAGATTTCTCTGTTTTGGTATACAATTTTCGTAACAAATATACCTGCACTGCTATTCGGTTTCCCATATGTTACAGTATATCCAACACCAAAAGTGTCCTTTACGCTCGTTAGTCGCCATCTTTGGACCTGATCTTGATTATACAATGAATTTTCAATTTGATACTGATCGTTGCCCCCAAATGTATAAATCAGCCCGTTTTTGTCTTTCGCTTGCCAAGTTTTCGAGTCAAGTTTCTTGAATATAAATAACGATTCAGGTTTTGTTCGATAAATGTTTAACGTATTCGTGGGGACTAGTTCTCCACCTAGTGTAGACGTAAAGCGCTCAATCCCATGATCATACGATCCGCGAACATCTCTTTCTATGTAATGATTAAGATTTAAATCCCATCCTTTTCCTAATAACCCAGTTGGTAATTCCGAATTATACGAAAGTTGTAAATTTGGTGCTATTTCCTTTAGAGCAACAGGTAGCTCAATAGGGAAAGTAGTAACAGCATTTCCAAACTGATCAACTGAGATTGTTGGTAAATTTTGAGGAATTCTTTCGTTCCAAAAATCCATCAAGGTAAAACTTGAAAATGAAAAGAATGCAAAAGATAATAGTATAATATTCTTTAAATTTGATAATTTCAAAGTGTAACTTAACCTAAATGATTTTTCTGTAATTTAACAGATGTTTTCTAGTGAACTAAAAAAGAAACTTACTAGTAAAGAGTTTTTACTTTCTATTGAATGATTCTAAAACGTTTTTAACGTTTTTTGGGTGATTTCGGAACGTTTTTAACGTTTTTTCTGAATTTTTTTTTGGACTTAGTTTAAAGATAAGTATTTAATAATGTTTCTAAGATCTATTGGTGTTAGTCTATGGATTGAATGCGAGTCATTGAATGAAACAAATTCTTGATCTTAAAAAATTCTATAATGGAAATTAAGGATCTGCTCTATGTTATCAAATTTTGAATTTGGAGAATTTATTTATGATTTTTATGATGACCAAATACTTAGTCACTGCTGCACTTGTTGTCATCATTTCGGAAGTGGCAAAACGAAATGATCGAGTAGGAAGCCTCATCGCTTCTCTTCCATTGGTCACCATCCTAACATTGTTTTGGTTAAAATTTGAAAATGCTGGCATAGAAAAAATTTCTAACCATGCCTATTATACTTTTTGGTTTGTGATTCCCACTTTACCTATGTTTTTGTTATTTCCAAAACTAAATGCCACATACGGGTTTTGGGTAGCCATGTTATCTAGTATAGTTTTTACCATTGTTTTGTTTTATCTATATCAGTTGGTTCTCAATCGATTCGGAATTCGTTTGTTATAAGGTAAGTTCTATAGTTTTCAGTATTGACTTTTTATAATATTATTTGATCCCTGTTGCCAAAAATAGCGAAGCATCTTCTTTCATAAAAATATTTTTTCCATGATAAAACGTATTTTTATTTATATTATGAAACCCAACTGCAGAGAGTAAGGACTTAATTTCTAAATCGGTAAATCCGTTATGCACTTTAGGATGATTTATCTTTTCATTTTTATCAAAATCAACTAGGATGATCTTTCCTTGGGGATTTAGAATTTCATAAAAAAACTTTAAAATCTTTTTTGTATCGGGGATATGCAAAAGAACCAAAGAAACCAGTAAAATATCTGCTTTTTTTGTTTTCGAATTTTGCAGAAAGTTGGAGTGGATTACCTCTGCATTGTGTATGTTGGTTCTTTTGATTTTTTCTCGGACAATGTCTAACATGGGTTCTGATGCATCAATCAAAAGTACATGTTCCACTAAAGATGTTAAGGTAAGGCCGACAAGACCCGTGCCACAACCATAGTCAAATAAAGTTTTTGATTGGCTATTTTGGCATTCTGTTTGCACGGCACTGGCAATGATTTTTGCTAATTCTATTCTTTCGTTTGTATCATACTCTTTTGCAAGTTGGTCAAAAACATTTGTGTCCATCCTATTTTAGACAACAATGAACCATGTGAATCCAACCTGTTCCCAAAAGATTCCTTAAAAACTAACCATCATTCCCAAATAAATCCCACGCAAACGTTCAAAGTTTTCTGATTTTTTCGGGAGGTTCCATTCCCAATTGTCTGTCACGGAAGGATTCTGTGATCCTAAATTTGCAGTGTTACGGCTAAATTGAATTTCATCGTAATGCAAATAGGAGAACTTAGAAACAATCATATTATAACCCACAAAAAATTTCATATTCGGATGAAACGAATAGGAGAGAGAACTATCCCATTCATAACCGCGAAAGATTCCTTCTGTACCGGTAGTGGATAGGGAATATTGGAATCTGTCCTCCATTAAGTTGGGTTGTTTGAAAAACCGAGTGCCTTGTGTGTAGAATACATCCATTGTTAGTTGGAATGCCAATTCTTCGGTGAGTTGGTAGATAGATTGGACAGAAACTTGCGGGCCATACGTAAAAAAATATTCTTTGAAGGTTCCTTGGCCTAAATAGTTCCCATAGAGATATCTGTTGATATTACGAACCCCACCTCCCAGATATAATTTCCAATCTTTGTTAAGTAAAAATGTTTGGTAAAGGTTTAGTTCAAACTCAGAGCGAGCCGTCGGAGAAAGATAAAACCGGGATACATTTCCACCTTGGGCCGACTGTTGGTAAAGTAGAGTATTTGCGTTTACGATTTCAATTTCAAAATAAGAAAGATCCACTTTGAAACCTTTTTCTATGTTTTCATAACTGAATACAAAGGGAATGAGAACCTTTCCATTTTCTTTCAAAGCCGAGCTGGAACGAGTGGGGACAATGGATTCGTTTTTATCAGTGAGAGAAGTATATTCGTAAGGAAGGTATTGGTAGGTCTGTCTTTTTAAAAGCAAACTCCACTCTGATTTTTTACTGTTTCCCTCTGGTAATGGTCTTTCTGTTTCCCGACCTTCGCCTTCCGCAAAAATCATCGAAGAGACAGAAACAAGAAATATGTAAATTAGGTTCTGCTTCATTTTCCTTTGTTATAGACTGGTTTTGGAGAATGAAAACGCTTTTTTCCCATCCCGTTTTCCTATTTCCAGTAAGTGTTTCAAAAAGCCTCTGCAAAAATTCATTTACGAAACGAGGAATCCCTCGAGATTAGAAGTTATAAATAGAGGTTCCCATGCCAGAGTTTTTTTACGCCGATCCTTTTCCTTTAAAAGAAGACACTACCGAATACAAATTATTAACAAAAGATTTTGTAAGCACTGTCCCCTTTGGTGATAAAGAAATTTTAAAAGTGGAACCGGAAGGGCTTACCTTCCTTGCCGAAAAAGCAATGGAAGACATCTCTTTTTATCTAAGAACTGCCCACCTCGAAAAAGTTCGTAAAATTTTAGACGATCCGGAAGCAACACCTAATGATCGCTTTGTGGCTATGGCTCTTCTTAAAAATGCTGTGATTGCTGCTGACAAACAACTCCCTTCTTGTCAAGATACAGGAACCGGGATTGTGATGGCAAAAAAAGGGGAATACGTGATCACAGGCGGTGATGATGCGGAAGCACTTTCTCGCGGAATTTATAATACGTATGTAAACCGAAACTTACGTTATTCACAAGTGGTTCCTCTCACTATGTATGACGAAGTCAATTCCGGTTCTAATTTGCCAGCCCAAATTGATATTTATTCCACTCCTGGTGACAAATACAGTTTCTTATTTTTGGCAAAAGGTGGTGGGTCTGCGAACAAAACTTACCTTTTCCAAGAAACGAAGGCACTTCTCAATCCGGCCTCACTCGAAAAGTTCATCACAGAAAAAGTATCCAACTTAGGAACAGCAGCCTGTCCACCTTACCACATCGCTGTGGTGATTGGAGGAACGTCAGCAGAAGCCAATTTAAAGACCGTAAAACTAGCGTCAGCTGGATATTTAGATCATTTGCCAACCAAAGGAGACAAATTTGGATCTGCATTCCGAGACATAGAACTGGAAGAAAAAATGTTATTGGCAGCTCAAAAATCAGGGATTGGAGCTCAGTTTGGTGGAAAGTATTTGGCCCATGATTTTAAAGTCATTCGACTTCCTCGCCATGGTGCTTCTTGTCCGGTGGGACTTGGTGTGAGTTGCAGTGCCGATCGTAACATCAAAGCAAAAATTACAAAAGATGGAATTTATATAGAAAAACTAGAATATGATCCATCTAAGTTTTTACCAACCATTGATGATGTAGATTCTAACACCGAATCAGTTCATATCAATCTTAATCAACCAATGCCTGAAATTCTAAAAGTTCTTACTAAGTATCCTGTGAAAACGCGTGTTATGTTGTCGGGTCGCCTCGTTGTTGCTCGTGACATTGCTCATGCAAAGTTAAAGGAAAAATTGGATAAGGGAGAACCGCTTCCTGATTATTTCAAAAACCATCCTGTGTATTATGCAGGTCCTGCCAAAACTCCAGAAGGAATGCCTTCCGGTTCATTCGGTCCAACAACAGCGGGCCGTATGGATAGTTACGTTCCTCTTTTCCAAGAAAAAGGTTATTCGATGATCTCACTTGCCAAAGGGAACCGTTCCAAAGTGGTTACCGATAGTTGCAAAAAGAACGGCGGGTTTTATCTCGGATCCATCGGAGGACCTGCCGCATTACTTGCCAAAGAAAATATCAAAAAGGTAGAAGTGTTGGATTTTCCTGAGTTAGGAATGGAAGCTGTTTGGTCCATTGATGTGGAGAACTTTCCTGCCTTTATCGTAGTGGATGATAAAGGAAATGATTTTTTCCAAATGTTGAATTAAAACCAAACGATGTGTAAAACAATTAAACAGAAAGTAAAATTTAAAGCCTCACCTAAGACAATTTACCAGTGCATTTCTGATTCAAAGAAAGTTACTTCCCTTACAGGGGAAACGGCTGTGATTAGCAATCAGATCGGTGGAACATTTTCCACCATGTCTGGAAAGGTTTCCGGAATCATCGTTGATCTTGCACCTTCAAAACGAATGGTGCAAGCATGGAGAAGATCCGATTTTCCCGAAGGAATTTTTTCAATGGCTACCTTTACATTGAAAGAAACTTCTGAAGGCGGAACAGAAGTTGTACTCACACACCGCGGTGTTCCGAAAGAACTGATCCCTGATGTGGAAGAAAGTTGGCGCCAAAACTACTGGGATAAAATTCGGACTACTTTGAAAACTCAGTCTAAGTGAGATTACAAACAGAGAACCATATCTACTCAATACAGTTTGTATTTTAGAATAGAAAGTGATTTTAAATCATCTCTTCCGGTTTTACCCAAAGATCAAACTGTTCGGCAGTTAAAATTCCTAATTTGATCCCAGCTTCTTTTAAGGTAGAATTTTCTTTGTGAGCCAGTTTTGCAATTTTTGCAGCATTGTCATACCCGATGTGCGGATTCAGTGCCGTTACAAGCATCAGTGAACGGTTTAAATTCTGTTCGATCGTTTCAAGGTTTGGTTCAATACCTCTGGCACAATGTTCTTCAAATGACAAAGTAACATCCGCTAACAGTCGTATGGAATTGAGTACATTAAAAATAATCAAAGGTTTAAATACGTTTAATTCAAAATTTCCTGAAGCACCACCCACGTTCACGGCCACATCATTTCCGATGACTTGAGCGGCCACCATGGTCATGGCTTCGGATTGTGTTGGATTGACTTTTCCTGGCATAATCGAAGAGCCAGGTTCGTTTTCGGGAATGGAAATTTCGCCAATCCCTGCGCGTGGGCCAGAGGCCAACCACCTGATATCGTTTGAGATTTTCATAAGGGAACAAGCGATGGTTTTTAAAACTCCACTCACTTCCACAAGGGAATCATGGGCAGCCAATGCCTCAAATTTGTTTTCTGCACTGACAAAAGGAAGTCCTGTTTCTTTCGCAATGGCAGCAGCTGCATCCGCTGCAAATTTAGGATGGGTATTGAGTCCAGTTCCTACGGCAGTTCCCCCAATAGCCAATCGGTAAACAGAAGGTAACACTCGTTTGACTCTCTCAATCGAATAAAAAAGCTGTTGTACATAACCTGAAAATTCCTGGCCTAAAGTAATAGGAGTGGCATCCTGCAAATGAGTTCGGCCAATTTTTATGATACTTTTAAAATCTTTTGATTTTTTTTCCAAAGTGTCATGCAGTGTTTGTAAGGCGGGAATGAGTTTGTGTACGAGTTGTTCGGCACAAGCAATGTGCATGGCAGTGGGAAAAGTATCGTTTGAACTTTGGGCTTTGTTGACATCATCATTCGGATGGATGGGTGTTTTCGAACCAAGAACTCCACCTGCCATTTCGATGGCACGGTTGGATATGACTTCGTTCACATTCATATTGGTTTGTGTTCCCGATCCCGTTTGCCAAACCGCAAGAGGAAAGTGGTCATCCAATTTACCTTCGATGACTTCTTCGGCCGCATTTACGATGAGATCTGTTTTTTCTTTGGATAAAATTCCCAGATTATGATTCGTGAGAGCTGCGCATTTTTTTAATATCCCGAAAGCTCGAATCATTTCTCTGGGAAATCTATCAGTGCCTATATGAAAGTGGTGGAGGGAACGCTCCGTTTGGGCACCCCAATAACGAGAGTTCTCCACTTCGATTTCACCCATAGAGTCGGTTTCGATTCTTGTTTTCATATTCCCTCACAAATCATTAGAGATTCATTGTATTCTTTAAGTAGACAGAGTTTGTTTGGAGAATCGAAAAAGAAAATGGTAGGGATGAAAAAATGGGAAACTCCTACATTAGAATCTGCAGGAGTTTTTTGTTTTAGAAAATTAAAACGGTTGGTAAAAAGCTAAGTAAGCTGCTGCGAGTCCCAAAAGTGGAAATACAAACCAAAGGATTTTAGCAAATTTTTCTTTTTTAGATGCCATTGCCAAAAGTCCACCAAACGCAAGCCAGATGACGATTTTCAAAATCACCCAAACTGGGAGTGCTGAATGAGAAATTCCTCGGAACTTCATCAGTCCAAATCCTGCAACGATCAAAAGTAAAAGTCCTATACCATGAAAGATAGCTGCCGCTGCTTTGAATTTGTTTTCCGATTTTTTTCCCCCATTGATGGTGTAGAGGGTAATTCCGCCGAGGGATAAAAATAAAAGATACATTCCGAAAATATGGATGAGTTTATACGCTTCGTATGACACAAAAGTCTCCTTGTTTCTGCTCTATTCTTTCAGATAGAATCATTCTAGGCTAGATTTTTCTCTTTCCCTGCCTGGAAAAAGAATCAAGATTTGGAAAATGGAATCTAAGAATTCAGAAAATTTGAGAATAGATCTCACTTCCATCGAACAAACAAAAACTTTACTTACCTTACGAGGAATTCCCGGTTCAGGAAAAACAAGTTTAGCCAAAGCCATTTCTATTACCAATGGCGCACCTATCTTTTCGATTGATTCCTATTTTGAAGATGAAGCCGGTAATTATCATTTTGATTATCAAAAAAACCATTTAGCTTACAAAGAATGTGAATCCAAAACAAAACAAGCGCTCGAACAGGAAATCCCGTTTGTGATTGTAGACAATACGTTTACTTTAGATTGGGAGATGGAACCTTACGTCCGTTTAGCGAAAGAATACGGATATAGGATATTTATCGTGACAGTGGAAAATCGACATGGCGGAAACAACGTACATCAGATTCCAGAAGAACAAATCGAGAAGATGAAGGGAAAATACAAGTTGGTATTGTAGGAAGGGATTGGAAAATAAGATCGATTTTTTTAATTTATAGATGAAGTTTGTTAAGATGGAAAAATTAAAACTAGAGAAATGTGGCGATTGAAAATACGTTTTTTCGGACTATTCTAACTTTAACTTTCTATTTATCGAAAAACTTAACCCCTGCTAGACCCCTGAAATCATTGTCTTGTGTCCAAAGTGTTGCTTTATTTAATTGGGCTGTTGCGTAAATGATGCTATCTGCCATCGGAATTGACTTTTCTACACTGATCTTTGCCGCATAAATAGAAATTCTCGAATCCAAATTGATTACCTTGCCGAGTTGCATATGGGCTACAATTCTAAGTGCAAGGTCTTCACCCTTTTCTTTATAAACTTTTTTGAAAATTTCAAATAAAGACAAACTTGGAACAAGCAAGGTTTCTGTTTTTTCAATAGCTTCAGAAAATAAATTCGCTCGATTCGTGCCACCGAAATACTCTAACCATCCGGAAGAATCAACTACATTCAAATTCGATCTCTATCTCGATCTAATTTCCTGTCCATACCGGCTAAAGAACCTTTCAATTTTTTAATTGGTTCAATAGGGATTAACTCCATTCGATTTCCAAAAGTTATCATTTCGAGTTTCATACCAGCTTTAACACCGATTTGTTCACGAATTTCTTTTGGAATGACCACTTGAAATTTTGGTGAGACTATCACTTTTCCCATATCGATACCTCTACCGTAATACTAAATGGTGATCGATCAAATGTCAACGAGATAAGATAAAGAAAGGTGAACGAATTGATTCGGAATTTGTTAAGATTAGCTGATTTTGAGACGGGAGTTTGTTAGGAAATTAAATGTAAAAAATCAAAAAGGCAAAAAAAAAACGCCGCGTAACTTCAAGTTATGCGGCGGTTTTTAACAAACTTGGATTATCTCCAGTTGTTTGTTTTAGGTTTTGCGATGTTTACTTTCATCTCACGGTTAAGAATGTTTTTTCCGTTAAGATCTTTGATCGCGTTATCAGCTTCTTTTCCATCTTTCATTTCGATGAATCCGAAACCTTTAGAACGGCCAGAATACTGGTCAGTGATGATTTTTGCAGAAGTTACTGCTCCGTGTGCTCCGAAAAGCTCACTGAGTTTACCTTCAGTCATATCGTAAGAGAGGTTGCCAACGTAAATGTTTACTGACATAGTTTTTGTCCTGTTTGTTAAAGTTGACTCGGGAATTCTAGATTTACAATCGTCGGAACCCTAAAAGGGATTTTGGGTAAGAACTCCAGAAAAATGCAGGGAAAAACTTGGGAAAGCTACCAGCGTGCAAGCTTGAAAGGACTACTTCGGCGGTGAAAATCAACAATACTCTGAATCTTCTGTCAGTGTAATTACCCTTTCTAAAAAAAGCAATCTGAAAGAAGACCCAGAGAGAAAATTGCGAAAAAAGAGATTTCTAGTGGTGGTGGTGTCCGCCTGGACCGTGCACGTGACCGTGTTGTAATTCTTCTTCCGTGGCTTCACGAATGGATTTAATCGTAACATCGAAGTGGAGGGTTTCTCCAGCTAACGGGTGATTGCCGTTCAGAATGACATCGGCATCACGAACCTCTTGTAAATATAGAACCATTCTACCTTCGGGCGTGTCCGTTTGGAATTCCATTCCCACCTCTAACTCTGCTTCGGGTGGAAGTTCTGTTTTGGGAACTTGAAAAATAAGCGCTTCGTTATATGTCCCATAACCATCTTCAGGTGGTACAGTTACATTTTTAGAATCTCCGTTCACTAATCCTTCTAATTCTTTTTCCAAACCGGGAATAATATTTTGCCAGCCGTGGAGGTATAATAGTGGTTCGTCTGATTGGTCCAGAGTTTCTCCCTGGGCGTTCTTTAGGTGATAGGAAAATCCTACAACCATTCCTTTGCTGATGGTTTTTGACATATTCATTACATTATACCAATGGAAAAAAATACTGCAACCGAATAAAAGGTTGGTACCAAATTGTAATCAAAGAAATTGAACCTTGGAAATATTACATCTATGAATTGGTCACTACTCATTCAAGTTTTAGGTGGGCTCGGGATTTTCATCTACGGGATGAAATTACTAAGTGAGTCCTTACAACGCGTGGCGGGAGATCGGCTTCGTTCCTTTCTTTCGTCTATGACGCGAAACAGAGTTTCTGCTGTGTTCAGCGGACTATTTATTACATCTACAATACAATCCAGTTCGGCAACCACCGTACTTGTTGTTGGATTTGTGAATGCAGGTTTAATTTCACTCGCCCAAGCCATCGGTGTGATCATGGGGGCCAACATTGGAACCACTATCACGGCATGGATTGTATCCTTTTTAGGATTTAAATTTAATATTGCATCGTTCGCATTACCAGCTGTGGCAGCAGGGGTGATCTTAAATTTTTCACGCAAAGAAAGCAGATCCGGTTGGGGAAGTTTCCTCATTGGATTTGGATTTTTGTTTTTAGGATTGGATTATTTAAAAACATCTGTTCCTGACAGTGCAAAGGATCCAGATAGTTTTCTATTCTTACAACAATACACAAATATGGGATTCAACACCATATTGTTGTTTGTATTGATTGGTGCCTTACTAACGATTGTGATTCAATCTTCTTCTGCTTCCACAACCATCACCATTACACTTGCATTCTCAGGTTATATCCCGATTGATGCGGCCTATGGTATGATCCTTGGGGAAAACATTGGAACTACAATTACTGCCAACCTAGCAGCCATTCCGGGAAATCGAAACGCTAAAAAAGCAGCACTGGCTCACACTATGTTCAATGTGTTCGGTGTGGTTTGGGCACTCCTATTTTTCAAACTGTTTACTGGCATTGTAGATGATTTGATTCCTGGAGATCCACTCACAGATAAAGAATCAACTAGATTCCATATTTCTTTATTCCATACAATGTTTAACATCACAAATACTCTGGTCCTCATTTGGTTTGTGAATACAATTTCGAAAGTGGTAAGTGCCATTGTTGATGGCCTAGCTTCCAAAACAGGAAAAGACAAAGATTCCATTCGACTTTTGCAAGCCGGTGCTGTAAAAACAACGGAACTTGCGATGGTGGAACTAGTGGAGTTCACGAAAAAAATCATTCGTGATACTTATGATTTCCTAAGGTTGACAGAACAAATTTTGTTACAACCTTATGATGCTGCTCGTGTCCTTCAGGTATTAAAAAAAGAAGAAGAGTTGGACCAAGTTCGTACAGAAGTGCTCACTTACTTAAACCAAATCCAAGAAACTGGGATTACTGGAAACTATGCAAAAGATGTATTAGGAATTATGGAAAGGGTGAAGGCAGTGGAAGAAATGGGTGATAACTTTGCCTCCATTGCACGAAAAATGAGAAAATCTCACCGCCAAAAAGTATCTTTGGACAAAACGTTCGGTAATTCTGTAAAAGAACAAATGGATTTACTCAAACACCATTATGACATTTTGCTCGTGAACTTGGATCAAAGTGAAACTTTTGATATCCTTGGGAATCCACAAATTCGTAACCAAAGTCGTGAGTATCGTTTCCAAATGATTCGTTCCATCAAAAAGAACGATTCTAAAGTGAAGAAGAAAAAGTATCAGAAAAAAGACAATTTGATGCCAGCTCTACTTTACCGTGATGTATCTCGTAACTTAGACAATATTTCCAGACTACTCAATGCAGCGATTTATGCGGACGTTTAGTCCGCTTAATTTGATTAAGTAATTTCAAATAGAATCAATGTTATATCATCGTCTGCGGGACCTTCTTTGTTCCGTAGGCGAATGTGTTCATCAATCCCACCATACAAAGATTCCACTGATTCCGCTTTTCTTTTGAGCAACCACTGAATTAATTCCTCTTCTCCTGAATCACCATTTTCCCATAAATCCCAAATCCCATCGGTAAATAGTAAAATTTTATCTCCGGTTGCGAGTTTGTAAGTTTCTTCTGGATACTGGACTTCTTTTGCATATCCTATGAGTTTGCCTTTAGGTCGAATGACTTCAATGAATGCGGATTCTTCATTAAACTTGTATAAGGCGGGATGTCCAGCATTAGCTACTTTTAATAGTTTTTGTTCCAAATCGATAAAGATCGCACTGGCAGTTAAAAATTGGTTTTTATAATTACCGGCAAGAGAAACATTGATGCTCTCTAAAACTTTTCCAGGTTTATTGGCAAAGGCCAAAGTTTGCATATAAGCAATTTTTAACATGGCAGCTTCAATGGCGGCAGGTACACCGTGTCCCGTAACATCGGCAATGAGTCCACAAATTTGGTGTTTGCCATAAACGGTTAGGTCATAAAAATCTCCACCCACCAAAGAAGCAGGAAAATATCCTGTTTTGATGATAAGGCCTGGAAATTTGGGTAAGACTTGCGGTAAGGTTGACTCTTGTAGTTTTTGGGCTAATTTTAGTTCTTTTCCATAGGCGATTAACTTTTGTTTGTTGATTTCTGCTTTGAATTGGATTTTGTCTTTTTCTTTGCGAACCACAGAAATCCGATCACCCAAACCAAATGCCATTAGTAATACTTCGATAGCAGTTCCGATCTGAAATGCATTTTCAGTAAAAACATTCACAGGAAAAAACCCCATGTACCTGAGAACGGTAGCAAGTCCACCAACAATCACAAAGAAAAACCCAAAAAAATAAAATCTTGCAGGCGGGAATTTTTTTATGTAAGCAATGTAAAAAGAGACTACCAAAGCAAAAAAAGCGAGTAAAAATGAAAATATATCTCCTGCCCTGTTCATCAGTCGGTAAGGTAAAAAAGGAAGTAAAAAAAGGCAGATAGTGGGAATGATACTAAGTGCTATAAACCATTTGTAAACGAAAGGAGAGTTTTCCTTTAAATTCATGAAAGTGATACTTAGCGGAAAACAGGAAATTAAAAATAAAAAATAAAGTGGATTATGTGTATGATAAACTAATTCGGGTGAGGACGGAAAAAAAAGTGCAGGAAACAATCCTTGCATAGAAAATTGAAATAAAATTGCTGATAAAAATAAATATAAAACATAAAAAATATAAGCTTTGTCTCGAACCATGAAATATACAAAAAGATTGTATAAAGTCATCACTCCCACTATACCGAAATAAAAACCTTGTAGTAAAGTATCCAAAGAAACAAAACTATCAAAATCTTTTTCTTCTGCGATCATGAGTGGCACAGAAATGGAACTATCTGTTTTGACACCTACGAAATAAGTGACTGTTTCACTTGGCAAAAGGTCAGTTCCATAACTGAATCCTCGATAATCTCTTTCTCTGTTCCTAAATGGATAAAGTCTACCTTGGATGTTTTCTGAAATTTCACCTGATTCTCGTAAGGCGAAAAATTTAACCTCATCCAGTAATGGGTATTTTATAAAAGTGATGATTCGTTTGTAATGATTTTCATCGTTATGAATGATAAAACAAAACCAATACTGTTTGTCAGTATTTCCAAAGTTCGGGACGATACCTTCCGATTTTTCTGTAGGATATGTTTGGAAGTGAATTAAAACCTCAGATAGCGTTTGGAGGGAAGGGTTTTTAGAAAAATAAGTTAGGTGATGGGATAGGTCAAAAGTTTTGCCTTGTAGAGAGGAGAGCGCAACAGGCGTTGTGTTCGGACAATTTTTAGTGTCAGCAAATACGTTTGTATGAAAGAGACATAACAGAATGAAGGTGAGGATCCATTTCATACAGGAAGGTCACAAGTATAGGACGAAGACCTTCCTTTGTAAATCTGTTTGTAGTGAAAAAAAAGGAATTAAGCAGTGACTGCAGGAATTCCTGCCAGGATACGAAGTGACTCGTAAGCCTTTTCTTTTTGTTCGACTTTGGTTTTATTGACTGCTTTTCGGATGATTACATCCCACTGTTTTTCTGGGTGTTCCATTTTCATGTTTTCCAGAAGTTCTAAAATGTTTTCGTCATCGGATGCATTAAAAATCTCATCCGAATCATAGCGAAACATTCCAAAAAGGGCGTCAATGTAATCCCCTACGCTCATGGCCTCTTTTTGACCAGGTAGGATCTTTTTCTTTTCTGCCTTTCGCAGTTCTCTTTCCCTGCGTTCTAGTTCCGTGCGTTTCATCTGATGGCCTCTAGCTCGTTTGCATTGGTTCCAATACCATGTTTTCAAAGGCCAGGAGGGGGGACACTAAATTTGTCCAAAAATGGCTCGATTTTTGGGTTGGGCGACAAAAGATGGGGTGGATGCTCTACAAACGGTGGATTGCCGGTAGTTTGGCCCTTTTTCTTTGCACTCAATTCCTTTTTTTAGGGAGTGGGCTGCTTGGCTATTGTGTGGAGTCTGCATCTAAAATTTGTCAGTGTAATCATGGTTCCAAAAAGGAAAAACATGGGAACTCTGAGGATCAACTTTTTTCCGAGGATCGGGAAACTTCCGTTGCTGTCACATCTTCTCATGAACACGAAAACAGTTCGGAAGAGACGCTCAAACCTAGCTGTCATGATGCAAAATCGGGAGAAGCCCATCTCTGCTCCTGTAAAAAACAAAAAAAAGATGCAGTTTCATTGAGAATGCATCACCAAACAATGGATCGACCAAACCTAACAATCATTTTGGTTCCATCTTCTGATATCATTTATACAATGTCTGAGTCTCCTTCCGCTCTTTTGGAAGGAAAAATCCCTACTTTACTAAGACCACCTCGTATCTAAGTTCTGAACTTAAAGTTGATTCAATCAGTAGATTTTTTGTATCTACTGTAATAAAACAAAAACAGCAATTTAGAATATTAGGTATTTATGAATTTATTTAAAACATTTTTTATTTTCATTTTGGTAACAGGATTTATATCTTGTAATCCAAATTCCAAATCCGATGACAAGGATACTCTGACACTTTTAGCTTTGGCATGGCCCCAACCAGTGAGTTTAGAATTTGAAGCGCTAGCAAACGGGAAAAAGATTTCCTCTGGTTCCAATACCCTTGCAGATGCACGTACAGTTCGTTTTAGTGATTTCAGGTTGTTTATCTCGGAAATTAAGTTAGTACGTGCAGATGGATCAACATCAGAGGTGTCCTTTGCAACTGACAATGTTTGGCAATCTAATGGTGTTGCTCTTGTTGATTTAGAAACTTCAAAAACAACTGAAACTAATACGAAAGTATTAGGCACTGTTGCTCCAGGAACTTATACAGGAATCCAATTTACTGTCGGAGTTCCTGAATCATTAAACCATTTGGATAAAAATGTTCAACCAGCACCACTTAATGTTAGTTCAATGTATTGGGCTTGGACCAGTGGATACAAACATGCAAATATTGAGTTCAGTTATGACGGAACAAATTATACTTTATTGCATCTTGGATCAACTAATTGTAGTGGTGCACCTAACTATGGAAATTGTACAAAAAAATTCCGTACTTCAGTGCAGCTAACAGGTCAAATAAATCCAGGAAATCAGAAAATTTCTCTAGATGTAGATAAACTGTTTACTGGTCATACCTATGGGGCAATGGGTATGTGTATGCCTGGTGATGCTTCTGCAACATGTCAACCTCTAATCCGAGCATTTGGATTGAATGATACTAATGGTGCGGCTGATGGAACTTATGCGCAAAGGATCTTTAGCTTAAAGTAAAATTGGAAGGGTTAGTATCATATAATACTAACCCTTTAAGTTATTAAGGATATAAATTATGAAATTTTTTCATCCCACCATTTTCTTTTTGGTAAGTTTTTTCATTAGCTGTAATGTCCTCCCATTTCAGAAAAAAGAAAAAAACAATGATATGTTGTTGTTAGCTCTTGGAATTTTGGCTAATGCTTCTGACTGGGTTTGGGATTTACCTCCCGGTTTTCCAGTACCAAATGTTCCTGCGGACAATCCTATGTCCAAAGCCAAAGTAGAGCTTGGTAGACATTTATTTTATGAAAAGAAATTGTCAGGGAATGAAACAATGGCCTGTAGCAGTTGCCATTTTCAATCTTTAGCTTTTGCAGATGGAAAGGATTTTCCCAGTGGGATTACAAACCAATCCCATCCAAGAAACGCCCAACATCTTTCTAACGTAGCATATATGCCAAGGCTCACTTGGAGTAATCCAAAAATGACAAGTTTGGAATTACAAGCACGTGCTCCTATGTTTGGTGAATCACCTGTGGAGTTGGGTTTACAGAATAATAATTTTTTAAGTGCATTGTCTTCCAATCCCATTTACCAACCGATGTTTGAACGTGCTTTTGGAGGTTCTGGAATTACCGAACAAAATGTACGTTATGCCCTTGCTAGTTTCCAAAGATCGATGATTTCTGGAAATTCCAAGTATGACCAATACACTTTTAGGAATAACAAATCTGCTTTAAATGCTTCAGAAATAAGGGGACTCAATTTATTTAATGGAGAAACTGCAGAATGTTTTCATTGTCATGGAGGGTTTAATTTTACTGACACTTCCTTTCATGGGGGAGCAAAGGAAGAATTCTTTTATCATAGCAATGGAATTCATACGGATGCCTATTATGCTGGATTAGCAAGCAGTAAACGCGGGTTATTCGATTTGACAGGAGTGGCATCCGATACAGGAAAATTTCGTGCCCCATCCTTACGAAATATTGGTGTTACTTATCCTTATATGCATGATGGATCTTTTATGTGTGATAATGCAAACAATCCTAATATTACAGCCGGAAAAACAAAGGTGGATTGTGCACGGGATGCACTGACGAAAGTTGTAGACCATTATCGTTCGGGAGGGCAAACACATAGTGGAAAAGATGGGGCGCTTATCCGGGCCTTTACGATCTCAGATTCACAAAGAGATGATATGGTGAATTTCCTTTTAGCTCTTACCGATGATGAGTTTTTATCGAATCCCAAGTTTGCGAGTCCCTTTTGATGAATACCTTAGTGATTCGTTACGCTCTATTATCTGGTTTATTTATTTTTTTCACTCACTGTACTTTTGGTTCGGTGGGTGATAGTAATAAGGATAAACTGGCGATCCTTCAGAACCTAATTTTTTTTAATAACAACCAAACGGTAGCAGTGGGAACAAATCTTCGCAGTTATGATGATCAAGCAGATGATAACCTAAACCAGTTTAGCTTAATAAGCAATGCAGTAACTTACAATATCACAGTCCAAAGTAGCACTTATACCAATTGGGAAACGGGAACTTATCGGATCAACCCACCAAGTCAGACGTTAGGCGTATCTACTTCTAGTTCGGAAAAAAGTTCTAACGCAACTGCAAAAACCCATACGCCGTATACAGTGCCTCTTGATTTACCGGCGGATGATTTGTATGGAAAGTCGTATCCTTTTTTATCTGCAGGAACGATTTCTAATATTATAGCAAACAATAGCACAACGGAAACGGGTGCTAGTTTTCTATATCCAAACACGAAGATTTCGAGTATGCCTCTCGGAGTTGTGGCAGTAGCAAATGTTAGCTGGGAAGAGATTTATATAAGGATGGATATCACTGGTGGAACTACAAAATCAGTGACCATTTTATTGCCACAAGGAAATAAACTAATCACACCTAAATGTAAAATTCCGATTAAAAATGGCAGAAGTGGCAATATTGAAATTTTATTTTCATTGTCTGGTCTTTTTCAAGACAGGTCAGTTTCTGGAACCCCGATTCGATTTTTAGATACACTGAGTGGGAAGTCGGATCCAGTAGTCATTTCTAAAGTTTCCAATGTTGATCTCTACAATATCCTTTTACAAAATCTCCAAGCTGAAGATATCGTTTTTAGTTTTCCTGGTTGTTTCCCTGGAGTGGAACGATGAAACATAATGTTTTAATTTTATTTTTTCTATTCATTTTCGCAGGATCAATATATTCGCATCACACAGGTTCGTCGGATAGTCCTAATGCGACCGCAAGATTTGTGGATCCTTTTACGGGAAAGAGAGAAAAGCCAACTAACTATTTAGTGATGACTCAAGATTATTATCAGTCTACTCGCGAAAATAGTCATCTCTTTACAACGACAGCCTTCGCTGAAATGAATTTTTATGACGGGAGATTTGCGCTCAATGCCTCCGTACCTTGGAACTATTACCAACAAAGAGGAAGAGAAGATGCAGCAAGGATTGGCAAAACGTATCTTGGTTTTAAATTCCAACCCTTTTTTGATTTAGATAAACCTTACTTTTTTGTAATTGAAGGGTCGGTTGGTTTTCCAAGTGGACCGGATACGGACCGCTTTACTGGAGGAAATTATTATACAGGTACGGGGTTTGTCAAACTTGGGTATTTGTATGAGAAGTGGTCCTTTGTGACAAAAATTGGTGGACTGGCTCCACTCTCACGTCCTCAACCAAACAACTTACAAGACAATGATGGTGTCCCATATTATTTTAGAAAACTTTCGGCATCACCTCCTGAGCCGGAGTATGAGTTTAAAAAAACTACTCTCATTTCTGGTTATGTGACGTATTATTTGATGCCAGAAATTTCTCTCTTTACGGGGTTATTGTATCGAAATCCATACAACGGGGTTGATTATTCGAAAGAAAAAGATAAATTGAATCCATCCTACTTTACCGAAGCAAGTGCAGGATTCTCTTGGAATTTTTCAGAAAAATATAATATGAGTTTAGCGTATCGATACCCTTTGCAGAGAGATCGTGAGTATCGACTCTACCAATCTGCATGGACATTTGCCTTCTCAATGGAGTGGGGAAGCGATTGACATTTGATGCCTTTTTTAAAACGTTCTAAGAAACTCTATAAATCTTAATCTTAAAAGGTAATCTATGAGCAACGTAGAAATCGTACCAGTAGGGGAACTTCCTCCTATTGGAGTTGTGCCCAAAAAAATGCACGCGCAGGTCATTCGCCCGGAACGTTACGGCGAGCCGAAAACTTCTTTCCAATCAGAAGTCATTGATGTTCCGGAGATCGGTCCGAACGAAGTTCTCGTTGCGACCATGGCAGCCGGAGTGAACTATAACAACGTTTGGGCAGCCCTTGGCTATCCTGTTGATGTAATTGCTGCTCGTAACAAAAAAGGCGAACCAGAAAAATTCCACATAGGTGGATCAGATGCCTCTGGTATTGTCTATAAAGTTGGGTCAGAAGTTAAAAATGTAAAAGTGGGCGACGAGGTTGTTGTTCATTGCGCAATGTGGGATCCAAAAGATCCGTGGGTTCTTTCTGGTAAAGATCCAATGTATGCACCTTCCCAAATCATTTGGGGATATGAATCCAACTGGGGTTCCTTTGCACAGTTTTGCAAAGTACAAGACCACCAATGTCTTCCTCGACCACAACACCTAACATGGGAAGCATCTGCTGCTTATATGTTAGTTGCTGCTACCGCATACAGAATGTTACATCATTGGAAACCAAACGATGTAAAACCTGGGGATGTGGTTCTTATCTGGGGTGGAGCCGGTGGACTTGGTGCTATGGCAATCCAAATTGTAAAAGCAGCTGGTGGAATTCCCATCGCAGTTGTTTCTTCTGACGACAAAATTGATTTTTGTAAAAACTTAGGTGCTGCTGGTGTCATCAACCGTAACAAGTTCAAACACTGGGGTGGACTTACTTCCGATATCAACAAACCAGAAGCATTTGTGGAATGGACTAAACAAGCTCGTGAATTTGGAAAAGCGATTTGGGACATTGCTGGTAAAGGCAAAAACCCACAAATCGTATTTGAACATCCAGGCGAAACTACCCTTCCTACTTCTGTATTTGTTTGTGAAACAGGTGGTATGGTTGTGATTTGCGCGGGAACCACTGGTTTTAATGCAACAGCTGACTTACGTTATTTGTGGATGAGGCAGAAACGACTGCAAGGTTCTCACTTCGCAAACGACGACAACTGTCGTGACCTCAACCAATTGGTGATTGATAAAAAAGTGGATCCAGTTTTGGCACAAACTTTTACTTTCGATCAAACTGGCGAATGCCACCAATTGATGAGAGAAAACAAACATCCAGCAGGAAACATGTCAATCCTCGTTGGTGCAAAAACTACAGGACTTGGAAAGAAGTAAATCTTTCCGGGTGAGTATTTAGGTACATGTCCCCGCCCTATTGAGACTGGGTGGGGTTATCCACCCGCCACCCAATGGCTCCATTTACCATAAAACTTCCGTTTTGTGAATCTACTTTCCACATTCATAATTTTTATTTCTAAAAAGTTCATATTTAAACAATAGGAGATCCTTTATGTATCCTCGAATCAATTTAATCACACTTGGTGTTTCTGATTTACAACGTTCCATAAATTTTTATGAAAAGGGACTCGGTTGGAAACTTTCAAAAGAAAGTAATGATAATGTGGCTTTTTTTCAAATTGGTGCCCTTGTTTTTGGGTTATTTGGTGAAAAAGCATTGGCAGAAGATATTGGAATTCCTTTTCAGAATCGACAAGAGTTTTCAGGAATCACTTTGGCTCAAAACCAAACAAGCGAAGCAGAAGTTGATGCCGTAATTAATAAGGTGCGCTCGTTAGGTGCAATTATTCTCAAAGAACCGCAAAAAGTTTTTTGGGGTGGATATAGTGGATATTTTAAAGATTTTGACGGTCATATTTTTGAAGTAGCTTACAACCCTTTTTTCCCTTTGAATGAAAAAGGTGAAATTATTCTAAGCAAATAATCCGTATAATCATTGTTATTTTTGTATATTTGAAAAGAAAATCGGGGAAGCTATGAAACAAGCTCAAATCCAAAGTTTTGGTCTAGATCATTTAAAAATTGTTGAGGTTTCGGAACCGGCAAAACCAAACCCAACTGAAGTTTTGGTCCGAATCCGCGCTGCATCGTTAAACTATCGAGATTCTTTAGTAGTTGAAGGAAAATACAATCCTAAATTTCCGCTACCTTTGGTTCCTTGTAGTGATGGAGCAGGCGAGGTTGTTGCAATCGGTTCAGAAGTAAGCGAATGGAAGGTGGGAGATCGTGTTCTTCTTACGTTTGCACCAAAGTGGATTTCAAAAGAAGCAACCCATGCAGAAATGCGTAATACCATTGGTGGTCCTCTCCCTGGCACCTTACGCGAGTTTGCATTGGTTCCGGAGACAGGACTTGTTCGAATTCCTACCCATTTGTCTTATGAAGAAGCCTCTACTTTACCATGCGCGGCTCTAACTGCTTGGTCTGGATTATTTCAGTTTAGCCAATTAAAACCTGGTGAATTTGTCGTCGTACAAGGAACAGGTGGAGTTTCTATCTTTGCATTGCAGTTTGCAAAGTTGGTTAGTGCCAAAGTCATTCTTACTTCTTCCAGCAGTGAAAAATTAGAACGTGGAAAAGAATTAGGTGCTGATTACTTAATCAATTATAAGGAAACTCCAGATTGGGGAAAGGAAGTTCGTAGGATCACAGAAAAAGTGGGAGCTGATCATATCATTGAAGTGGGTGGGGCCGGAACCTTAGAACAATCTATTGCCGCCTGTCGTCCGTTTGGTGTGATCCATTTGATAGGAATTCTCGCAGGAAAATCAGGAGAACTCAATTTACTTCCTGCAGTGATGAACAATTTAAAAATCCAAGGTTTGGTGGTTGGTGGCAGGAAGGCTTTTATCGAAATGAACCAAGCGATCGAAGCTTCGGGTCTTTGTCCAATTGTCGATAAAGTATTTTCTTTGGAAGAATCTACGGATGCGATACGATATTTACGATCGGGATCACATTTTGGAAAGATTGTCATTCGAATTTAAAATCGAATTTCGTTCTAAGTCTAATGCGATCACCGATAAATGGATTTCTATCAGAGCTAAGATGAGTGAGATTACCATAAAAAGTAGCGAAGAGGCAAATAAAACCCAAGCCACAATATTATAAAATGGGATCATTCCCATTGAACAAGTACATAAGATCAAACTAAAAATTCCTGCACTTTGTGCGTATAGGATCAAAGAAATACGAAATCGTAAGTTATGAATTTGTTTTTTTAAAATTTCGGATTTGGATGTTTCATATTCCGATAAAAGTTGTCTCGAAAGTTTTGCCAGTCCAAAAAAACGATTGGTGTAGGCTAGCATAAGCAAAGAAATTGCGGGAAATAATAAACCAGGTATACTGTATGTTAGGTTGTCCATTTCTAGTATCCTTGTTTCACGGATTTTCTTTCAAAATCATTTGGTACTAAAACAGAAAGAATGGGGCCCGCAGTACAAAAGGTTCGGTAAGATTTACTTTATTTTTTGTCATCGTAGACTTACGAATTTCAGTTTGTGGTGGGAAATGAAGACACAGGGGCCAGAATGCGGCCCTTGTAGTAAGAAGAGTAGAACTAGTTCTTATTCTTCTGAGAAAAGGTTGTTCAGTGAGTCGATAAGAGTGTCTACTTCTACACCATATCCCATACAAACTTGTTCAATCGTTTCTACTTCGTTAATAGAGCAATGTGAACATCCACCTAAATGGTAGCTGGAGAAAACAAGCCCTGCTTCCGGATGGATTGCGATCGCTTCGCCCACAGTCATTTCTTTAAAAAAGCGCGGTTTTGTTGTTTCAGTCATCTTTAGAACCCCAAGGAAGGAAATTACTATACAAATATTGGACTATGCTCTATTCGTCAATGGAATGTTTACCCAGGAAAACGGGAAATTTTATGTTCGGATCGAGGGGCGGTTTGAGTCTGCCCATTTTCTCTACCAGTATTTTGCCGATGGCTCCGATGAGCCCATCCACGGCCATTCCTGGAAGGTAGAGGTATTTTTAGAGGGAAATAAGAACATCCGACCGGATGGTATTTCTTACGATTTTTTGACCGCGCGCACCAAACTAATGGAACTAGTCCACTCCATTGACCACATTCTCATTAACGACCACCCTGATTTTAAAGGAGTCAACCCTACCTCTGAAAATGTAGCCCGTTGGTTTTATTTTGGAATGAAAGAAGATGTAAAGTCCTCTGAAGGCAGAATTAGAAGGATCATCATTCACGAAGGTCCAGAAAACCTCGCTTACTTTGAGCCATAAATCTAACAGGATTGGCTTTGCCTAATAACGTAAGTTAGGTACTATTCCTTAAATTTTTATATTCCCTTTATTATGTTCTGTTTTGAATCTTAGTACTTACATTCTTTCCTATTTTGCTTTAAGTTGATGGTTTGAGAATGGATTAGGATTCTATCTACGTTCCTTGAAAAAAGAACGTTTGGTATAAAAAAAGATCCGTAGTCTGGAACCTTACGTAATATTTATGTCAACGAACAGAGGTTTGTGCCTAAAAATCGACATAATCCAAAGTTTCATTGGAAATTGAAATTTATGTGAGACATTCGTTCAACATTTCCCTGTATTTTTTATTGCAGGCGTTTTCATTTTTTTTACTTGAATTTTAATTTCATAATCGATTGCTTTTCTTTCGGCTCATTATGAAGATCGGTAGAACCCTTTATGCCACTTACGGAACTCAAACAAAGTTTAGGTCATATCCTTCTGGTGGAAGATGAAGCCATATTGGCTATCTCACAGTCGGAATTTTTGAAAAACAAAGGGTATTCCGTTCAGTACGTTTCCAATTCCAGTGACGCATATGATTACATAACAGCAGGTGAGAAGGTAGATTTAATCCTAATGGATATTAATCTATCTGATGGTATGGATGGAATCCAACTGGCAGAAAAAATTCTCTCCTTTCGTGAGATTCCAATTCTATTTGTCAGTGGGTATTCAGATAATAAAATATTGGATAGGGTTTGTAAAATAAAACACTACGGTTATGTTCCTAAAGTTTCCAGTCCTGACATAGTGGAATGTATGATTCGATCGGCACTGCAACTTTATAGGGCTGAACAAACGTTAGCTTTTAGGGAAAAAGAACTTCGTATTACTTTTGAAGCAATGGGTGATGGAGTAATTGTTCTTTCACCTGAAGGTTTGATTCGAGAAATCAACCACAAAGCCTTGGATATGTTAGGTTATGCAAAAACTGACGTATTGGAAAAGGATCTAAACTCTTATTTATATTTGGTGCAAGCAGATGCTAGAACTAGGGTTTCCTATCCTTTTTTAAACTCGAATGTAGAATTTTTGAAAACAGAACGTAGGAACGATTTAATCATTGTCTCTCGCTCTGGTCGCGAAACTCCTGTTACAGAAACTATTTCGCCAATTTTGGATAGTGAAAAAAAATTAAACGGTATAGTAATTGTATTTAGACAAACACCGAACACACCAGTGATGGTTCCTCCCAAAGATGGAGAAAGTCTCTATGCAAAAGTGTTCCAACTAAGCCCGATTGCAATGGCTATCTCAACAGTAAAAGATGGAACTTATTTGGATTTGAATTCCGCAATGGAAACTATTTTTCAATTTGATAAAGCAAAAGTAGTCGGTAAAAAAACGGATGAATTTAAGGCCTGGAGTAATGTAGATCAAAATGAAAGGTTAAACAAAATATATAAAGAAAAAGGCAGAATGTCTGGAGAAAGGATGTCTGTCGAACATAATGATGGATCTAAGTTTGAAGTGCTTGTGTTTAGCCAGGCCTTCGAAATTGCAGGTGAACGTTTCATTTTATGGATCAACTTAGATGTAACCAAAATCCTAGACATGGAAAACCGTTTAGCAAAGTCTTTGGAAGAAAAAGACGTACTCTTAAAAGAATTACAACACCGAGTCAAAAATACATTAGCTATCATTTCAGGACTTTTAAATTTAGAATCTTTTAAGGTCGAGAATGAGGTCGCAAAACAATCATTTTTAAACGCTCAGTCTCGTATCATGTCTATGTCGAAGGTATATGAAAACCTGTACCAATCAGAAGATTTGGAGTCTGTTGATTTAAGAAAATATATTGAAGACTTGGTATATAGTCTTCATGATATTTTCGTACTCAATCCTACAAAAATAAGATTCGATGTAAAGTTAGATGAAATTCGTTTAGATCTAAAACGCACTTTGCCACTTGGATTAATATTAAACGAATTATTGACCAACGCACTGAAATATGCATATCCAAATGAAAAAGGTGGAGATATTCGAATTCAATTGTCTCGTTCCAATGAAAACATCATATTATCAGTCGGGGATGATGGTGAAGGTTTACCTGATTCAGTGAATATAGAAAAAGGAAACCATTTTGGTTATGAATTGATTCGAAGTTTAACTTCCCAACTTAAAGGAGTATTTTCTTCTATTTCTAAAAAAGGGGAAGGATTACATATAATGATTTCTTTTCCTCATAACAGCAAGGACTAAAGACTTGTATTTGTATTAGGTTATTTTTTTACTTTCGTTTTCTTCCTCGTATCGTACCAATAAAAACCAACCGCACCTGTTTGATCGTTTGGAGTTTTAGTTTTCTCATTTCTGAATGTGCTTCAGGGGAAAGGTCTAAAAAATCAGAAGCCATTTGAAAACAAATACTCACAATAAGTTCGGAAGCAAATTGGATATCGTCCACAGGAATGATTTTTGGCATTCGCATATCTTTCGCTAGTTCTGTGGCTATGGATTTCATAGACTCCCTAATTTTTTCTCGAATTTTTTGGTTTCCTCCCGTTCTTTCCCTGGCGATAAACCTAAAGAGAGAGCGATTATTGGCAACATAGTCAAAGAAAAAACCAATGGTAAGTCTTAATGCCGATTTATAGGCTCCTTTGTTTCTGGCATCTCCTACGATTGCCTGAATTTTCCCCCCACAGTCGTCCACAAGGGATAAACCAAGTTCCTCCATGTTTTTAAAGTGACGATAGAAGGCAGCCGGTACAATCCCAGCTTCTCCTGCCACTTCGCGTAGGCTTAGGTCCCCAAGGCCTTTTTCTTCACCCATTAGGCGCAAGGCACCTTCTAGCAGGTTACTATGAGTGCGCAGTTTCTGAGCATATCGTTTGTTTAGCTTCATGGGTTGAATTCAGTAAACGATCGTTCACTTTTTTTCAAAAAGCAAGAATTAAAACTCCGTTTTAGGGTTGACTTATTTAACGACGTAAATTAACACTATTAGTTATCTCCGTGAACAAGTGTTCACTTAAATGCGAAAACGAGGCGAAAATGAAAACATTTCCTTTTATCTACAATGAACCCAAAGAATTTTTGGGATCTCTCCAGTTGAAAGATTGGGCCGATTTCCTTCTGGGTGAAATCAATCCGAGATTTTCAGTCACTGCCATCAAGGCGAAAGTAATAGAAGTTCGGGAAGAAACTGCGGATGCAAAAACTTTTGTTTTAAAACCCAACTGGCTTTGGAAAGGTTTTGTTTCCGGCCAACATGTTCCCGTCACTCTAGAAATTGCGGGAAGACGAGTTACAAGATTTTATTCTTTATCTTCAGCACCAAACAGCAAGTATGTTTCCATTACCGTAAAACGTCAGTCAGGTGGAATTGTATCAAACTTTATCAATCAAAATATCAAAAAAGGTGATTTGTTAGAACTTGGTGAACCACAAGGTGAGTTTGTTCTTCCAAAGATTTTACCTTCAAAATTTTTATTTTTGGCCGGTGGAAGTGGGATCACTCCTATCCATTCCATTCTTAAACAACTTCAATCAATGAAATACACTGGTAAAGCGACGCTACTTTACTTTGTTAGGTCTTTTGAAGATATCATTTTACGTTCTTCTTTAGAGGAAATGGCAAAAGCAACAGGTTGGTTAGACATTCGTTATATTTTTTCTGATGTTCCTAAGGAAGGTTACGATTCTGGTTTTTTGACTAAGGAAATTTTACAAAAGTATACGGATGATTTAAAGTCTTATTCTGTTTATGTATGTGGTCCTGGACCCATGCAAACCAAAGCACTTTCACTGTTAGAAGGAAATGAGGTGAAGTCTGAGTTATTTATGTTACCCGGACAATCTTCATTAAAAGTGATAAAAACAGGAACAGTGGATGTGTTTCTCTCATTGAGTCATAAAACCATTCAAGTGAAAGGGGAACGTTCATTATTAGAAGAATTAGAAGACCAAGGAATTTATCCACAAAGTGGATGTAGGATGGGTATTTGCCATACTTGTGTTTGTAAAAAATCTGCTGGTTCTGTTACTGATTTAGCAATAGGCGAAGTATCGGGGTTAGGTGAACAAAATATTCAAATTTGTATCTCCCGTGCTGAATCAAATTTGGAATTAGAACTTTAGACCTTATAAACTAAAAACAAATAAGATTGAAATAAACGAATTAATCATAGGAAAAAATAATGAAAACGATTAGCAAAAAATTAAACAAAGAAGAAATCGAAGCATTTGGCAATGAAGTAGATGCCTTGCGAGAAGAAGTTATGGCAAAGGTAGGCAAGGAAGATGCTGATCATATCCGTTTCATCTATAAAACATATCGTTATACTGAAATTTTGGGTCGTGGTCTCATCCATTTTAGTTTTGAACCAATATCGTTTGTAGCCGGGACATTGTTACTTTCCTTATCTAAAATCATCAATAATATGGAACTTGGTCATAATGTCCTACATGGACAGTATGATTGGATGAATGATCCGCGTTTTAATTCAAGGACTTTTGAGTGGGATATTGTCAGTGATGCACACCAGTGGAAATTTTATCACAACTATATGCACCATACTTATACTAACGTATTAAACAAAGACCATGATTACGGTTATAATTTTACACGATTGACTGAAGGACAAAAATGGAAACCAGTACATCTAACACAGCCTTTTACAAATTTGTTTCTTGCTATGAACTTTCAATGGGGAATTGGTGCACATGGTTTCCGTGTTGAACACTTGGAAATTCCTAAAAAACAAAGAAATAAAAGATCCTTAAAAGATTTTAAGAGAGTTTTCTTTAAGAAAATTGAACTACAGGTTGTAAAGGATTACTTATTGTTTCCATTACTTGCAGGCCTTAATTTTCCAAAAATCATTTTGGGGAATATGATTGCGAATTTAATTCGTAACCTTTGGACCTATGCAGTGATTTTCTGTGGTCACTTTACTGAAAATGCGGAATCCTTTTCTACCGAAGAAATTGTTGGTGAAACTAAAGCACAGTGGTATTTGAGACAACTCAAAGGATCTTCTAACTTGGATGGTAGTAAGTTCTTTTATACAATGACTGGACATTTGAGTCACCAAATAGAACACCATATGTTTCCAGGTATGCCGGCCAAACGTTACCGTGAAGTAGCTCCTCGTTTGAAAGAAATTTGTGCTAAATATGGCCAACACTACAATACAGGAAGTTTTGTGAAACAGTTCGCTTCTGTATGGAAACGAATCATAGCTTATTCATTTCCCGATTCTATTGCAGGAAAATTAATGGGAAATAAAAAAGTTTATTTGGAACCAAAACCTATGAAAACACAACCCAGTTTTCAAGTTTCCCTTCCTATGGAAGAGAAATCCGTTACTCTCACTTAACCTGAACAATATTGGACTTTCCACTGGCGCATTGGGGAAAGTCCATCCCTTTCCTTTTTTACGGGTCCTCAACTTAGAGGACCCTTTTTTTCATTTAACTCAGTTTGATTTTGTTAGCAGATAGGATTGCTAAACTATCAGTATGAAAATCTTTACACCACTGGCTGCGTAATTCCTTTCTATTTGCTGATTTATTTTTTGCTCTTTCCATTAGATATCCAACAACAACTCGCGCTGCGGACTCTACTACTTCAAAACTATGTGCTTCTTTTCTTTGTTGGTCTTCAATGGCTTTATATGTTTCCACAATAGATTCAAATAGATTTCGAATTTCCGCAAGTTTGGCATTGGCTTCTGAACCTTTTGCCAAATGATCTAAATAGGTACGGAATGTACCAGTGGCACTCATACCAGATGTAATACCACCTATGGCAGCATTCACTTGGATTTGTGTTGTGCCATCATAGATATTGGTGATTCTTGCATCTCTATAAAGCCTAGAGAGATCATAATCTTCTGTATATCCTGCGCCACCTAATACTTGCAATCCGTCGTATACTAAATCATTACACATTTCTGAGTTATAGTATTTGGAAATTGGAGTAAGTGTATTTGCTACCTTTTCCCAAAATTTTCCCGTTTTGGATTCTTCGGCTGTCGTGATTCGACCATCTTCATACCAATAATATTTATCAACGGAGTAGGCAGCTTCTACCATGAGGCAACGCATTCCTGCCAGTTCCCTTTCCATTCGGTCCAAAATACGACGCACGGCAGGAATTTCATAAATGGGTTTTCCGAATTGAATTCTTTCTTTGGCGTATTTAAGAGCTTCTTCATATGCCGCAGTGACAATTCCTGTTCCTTGGGAGGATACGCTGAGACGGGCTCCATTGAGCATTCCCATTACATATTTCACAAGTCCGAATCCTTCTTTGCCAACTAAGTGACCTTCGCTATTTTCAAAAACAGTTTCGCATGTGGCTGATGCTTTGATCCCAAGTTTCTTTTCAATTCCCTGTACTGCATAATTCTTATTTTCTACGATGAAGAATGATAGTCCTCTGGCCCCACTTTCCTGGGTTCCTGTTCTTGCCAGTGTGAGCGTAATTCCGGGGCTTCCATTGATTCCACAAGCAACAGTTTGAAATCGTTTGGTTCCGTTCAGGTACCACTTATCATCTTTTTTAATAGCCTTTGTTGTGATATTGGGTAGGTCGGATCCAAAGTCTGGTTCGGATAGACCCATTGTGACTGTATAATTTCCTGAGATCAATTTCGGAATCCATTCCTCTTTCATCTCATCAGTGGCACATACTTCTAAAATTGCCGCCAGCCCCATACTTCCTACAGCAATAGTGATGGAACTATCAGATCTATACATTAACTCAGCGATGATCGCCTTGATGATACTTGGAGTTCCCAGTCCGCCGTATTTTCTTTTGAAGGCGGCAGGTCCAAGCCCTGCATCATGATACATTTTAATTACATCTACCATCTCTTGCGGATGAATAACATTACCATTTTCAAATTTTAATCCTTTGGAATCGACCACACCAGCAACTTGAGAAACATACATTCCGCTAATTTCTCCGCAAGATTTTAGGATTTCTTCATAAAAAGCTTTCGCCTCATCTACATTAGATGGTGCATATTCTAATCTGGGATTATTGTTTTCTGCATATTGTTTGGAATCTGAAAAATGATTTTCGTAAAGAGGAACAATTTCATTCCAATCGATTAAATCGTAAAAGTGTTCCTTTAGGTCTTCGTTAGTTTGAAAGTAGTTGCTTTGAATCATATAATTTCCTTTTGGATTAGAAGATAAATTTCAGGAATGCTAGGCGATAAAAAAAAATCGTATAACAAAAAAAATGGAACACTTTGGTATTTTGTGAACCGATCGGTATACCGTATGGGTATCGTAAGATTTTGAAACAAAAAAGAACGTGGTAACTAAATTTCCTAAAGATCGTAATCTTGGAAATTGAATGAGAAATTAAGGTTTCTTTTTTTCTAGTTTTCTACTAAGATTCAAAACTATCTCCGCTTCATGATTTGGTTTTCCATTTTTTGTGGCGGAACAGGAGAGGTATGAAACAACTTATTTCTATTTTTACACTCGTATTGGCAATTCAGTGTGCGAGCGTGCCAACAGCGCAACTTCCCGTAAAAACAACGGTCACAGGAACTCCAGTGGAATATAAATTGGACGGGAAATTGTATGAAGGATATCTCGCCACAGATTCTTCCCTTACCGGAAAACGTCCTGGTGTTCTTGTGATTCACGAGTGGTGGGGATTAAACGAATATCCAAAACAACGTGCCAGACAGTTGGCCGATTTAGGTTATGTTGCCTTTGTGATGGATGTTTATGGAAAAGGAATTATTGCCAAGGACCATGTGGAAGCAGGAAAACTTTCTGGTGCCAACGGTGATCCCAAAATCATACTTAAAAAAATCTACAAAGCAATCGATATCCTAAAATCAAATCCCAATGTTGATGTGAGTAAAATTGGGGCCATTGGTTATTGTTTTGGTGGTGGGGGTGTCATTGAACTAGCATTAGATGGTGCTGATTTAAAAGGTGGAGTCGTTTCCTTTCACGGTTTTTTGGGTAGCAAAAATTTGGCAACTGGAGCCAAAAAAATTAAAAGTAAGGTTTTAGTGCATCATGGTGCAGATGATCCTTTTGTACCTAAAGCTTCGGTGGAGACTTTTATTAAAACAGTGACAGATGCAAAAGCTCCCGTAATATTTGTTTCTCATCCAGGAGCAGTACATGGATTTACTAGACCTGGTTCCGAAAAACATGGGTTACCTGGTCTAGCATATAATGAGAAAGCAGATTATGCTTCTTTCGATAGCATGAAAACTTTCTTTGCAGCAAACTTCAAATAAACGAGAGGTAGAACAAAAAGGGTTAGGGCACTTGCAGAAACTAACCCTCCAATTACTACGGTAGCAAGAGGTCTTTGGACTTCTGCACCTGGTGATGTGCTAATTGCCATTGGAATAAACCCAATTGATGCAAGAAATGCTGTTGTGAGTACAGGACGTAACCTTGAAATGGCGGCTTCTTTTATAGCTTCTTCTTTTTTCATTCCCGAATGTTCTAAGTCACGAATAAAGCTAATTAACACAAGTCCATTGAGCACAGCAATTCCAAAGAGAGCAATAAAACCTACTCCAGCAGAAATACTAAATGGCAAACCCCTGAGATACAGAGCAAAAATTCCACCCGTGATTGCAAATGGAACATTAAGGAATATAATTATAGCCGCAGATACTTCGTTAAATGCAAAATAGAGAATCAAAAAAATGATAAGGAGTATAATCGGTACAACAACATAAAGTGTTTGTGTTGCAGATTCAAATTTTTCAAATTCTCCACCTGTCGTGTAATGGTAACCAGAGGGAAATTTTATTTCTTTTTGTAGTACGGTTTGTACGGCATTTACTGTACTTACCATATCACTTCCTCGAATGTTAAATTGAACTAGGGCATAGCGGTTTTGATTTTGATGGTAAATTTGTACGGGACCATCTTCGATTTGAATTTCCGATAGTTCATGTAATGGAGCAAAAGTTTTATTCCCCACTTTCACTGGGATATTTTTAATTTGTTCTGGATTTGCACTTACATCTGTTTTAACTGTAATATCAAAACGTTTCATACCTTCATAAACAATACCTGCAGGAACACCTGATGATATAGATTCTGTGACGCGGTTTACATCAAGTATGGATTGGTCATATCTAGCCAACTTTTCTCTGTTAGGTTTTATTCGCAGGTATTCTAGGCCATACAATTGTTCGATCCGCAAATCGACAACTCCTGGAACATGTTTGATTTTTGTGGATATTTCTTCCGCTAATGTTTTTAACTGAATTAGATCATCACCAAATATTTTGATTCCTACATCTGCTCGAATGCCTGCCATAATTTCATTGTTACGCATTTCAATAGGTTGGGATAGACCATATGCAACTTGAGGTGTCACTCTTTCTATAATTTCTTGTAGTTTGGATTCAATCTCTTGTTTGGTTAAATTCCATTCTGACCTAGGTTTCATGTCTAAATACATATCTGTTTTTTCGACACCCATTGGTTCTATAGCCAATTCCGGAGAACCTGTTCTTGAAACCACTTCTGTGATTTCTGAGATTTCTTTAAGAATAGCCTTTTCTATTTTCATAGAAGATTGTAAAGATTCTGTTAATGTGGTTGATGGGTACCGACTAATTTCGATTAGTAAATTTCCTTCATCTAATTTAGGAAGGAATTCTCCACCTAATCGGAAGAATAAAACAATAGAAAGGATTAGGATACCGATTGTAGAATAGGTTACTTTTTTAGATTCTCTTAGGCAATAATCCAATTTTGGAGTATACCAGTTGTGAATTTTTTGGAAAAACTTTGTTTCTCCTTCGGCAATATGGCCGCCTTTTAAAAAGTAGGATGCAAGTACTGGAATTAGAGTCAGTGTCAAAAAGAATGCACCGAGAAGTGCAAATAGTACGGTTGTAGCCATTGGAATGAACATTTTTCCTTCTGTTCCACTTAATGTAAGAATCGGGATGTAAACGATTCCTATTATGATCTCTCCATAAATAGTGGCTTTCCGGACTTCGATGGTAGCGGTTAAAATGGTTTCTTTTTGCTCCTCATCGGTAAGATCTCGTTTTAATTCTTTTCGTTTTAATCCTAATCGTCTATGTGAGTTTTCAATCAATATGACTGCTCCGTCGACTATCAGTCCAAAATCTATTGCTCCCATAGACATTAAGTTTGCCGGGAGGTCCCGTAAAAACATTAATGTAATGGCAAATAACATAGCAAGAGGAATGACCGAAGCGATCACAAGACCTGACCGGAAGTCACCAATCATCAAAAATAGAATAATGATTACTAGAATGGCACCTTCCGAAAGATTCCATACAATGGTTTTTAATGTATTTTTTACCATAATCGATCGATCATAGTAGGGTTTTATTTTCATACCTGTTGGTAGAGTTTTTTCGATTTGGGAAATTTTATCTTTTACAGCCGTTGTTACTTCTAATGAATTTTCTCCCAGTAACATCAGTGTTACGGCTCCTACCACTTCGGCCTTACCAGAAGCAGTCGCTGCACCTTTTCTCAACCTAGGACCTTCTACAATTGTGGCAATGCTACTTAAATAAATGGGAAAACCATCTCCCATTTTTCCAACTTGGATTTTTTCAAAATCAGTTGTCGTTTTTAATAATCCATCACTACCAACAATCAACTGTTCGCCGGATTTTTCAATATATCCACTACCAGTGGAAAGATTATTATTTTGTACTGCATTTACAATTTGATTTAGAGAGACACCGAGAGAAGCAGCTTTAAAAGGATCCACAATCACTTGGTATTGTTTGGTTTTTCCACCGAAACTATTTACTTCTACAATTCCTGGAACGGTTTTGAGTGATGGATTGATATACCAATTTAAATAGGTAGTGAGTTCCATTTGACTATGAAATTCGCTTTCTAAGGTAAACTGAAAAACCTCTCCAAGGCCTGTGGTGATTGGGCCAATCACTGGTTTTCCAAAAATAGCTGGAATATTTTCGGAGGCTTCGGTTAGTTTTTCACTTACTAACTGTCTACTTTTCCACAAATCAGTTCCATCGGCAAATACTGCTGTAACAAGGGAAAAACCGTAACGAGAAACAGATCGAACTTCAATTAAATTGGGTATTCCTGTAATGGCTCTTTCTACTGGCAGAGTAATGTACTGCTCAATTTCCAATGTAGATAACGCAGGTGAGGTTGTGATGACCTGAACTTGAACATTTGTAATGTCAGGAACTGCATCTACTTTTAAATGGTTAAGTGAATAAAATCCACCAAATACGAGTAATGCGGTTATAATTAAAACTAATAACCGATTGTGTAAAGATACTTGAACAATTTTTGTTAAAAATTCCATGATTATTCTCCACCAAATGTAGATTTGAAGAGAATTGCTTTGAGTTCGAAGGCTCCTTTGGTTACTACACGGTCACCTTCATTAATTCCAGAAATGATTTCCGTTTTCCCATCTGTAGTGATACCTGTTGAAATTTCATTCCACTTGAATTCATTAGTTTTAGTTTCAACAAATACAAATTTTTTATTTTGATAAGATTGGATCGCCTCTTCTAAAATATGGATACCTAATCTACCGTTTACACTCAAAACTGCTTTGCCAAACAATCCTATTTTGGCTTTGCGGTTTTTATTTTTAAAAACTAACCTAGCGTGGACAGTTCTGGATTCGGGATCTACTTTTTCACCTATATGTTCCAAGATGCCTTCAAATTCAGAATCGGGATATGCATTTAGTATAATTTTACCAGGGATTCCCTCTGAGAGATATTTTAAATCATTCTCGAAGATTTTCGCTTGGAACCAAAGTTGAGAGAGTTCTGCAATCGTTGTTAGGATTTGATTTCCTAAAACAATAGACCCTGGGATTGCGTTTCGTGACAATGCTAGTCCAGATCTTGGAGAAAAAACATGATAGACGCCGGAAGCAGAATTATCAATGACAAGTCCGTTCGCACGTAAGTTTTCTTCTGCTGAAATTTTTTCAGATTCTATAACTTTTAGATTTGATTCAGCATCAATAAGCTCTTGTTTGGCGGCCAAATTCATTTTTACTAATGAATTAATTCTATTCAAATTTTGTTCTGCTGCATTGTATTTAGATTTTGCTACTAAATAAGCTGATCTTAGTTTCGCTAACTCTGGCGAATCGATGGTTGCTAATTTTTGGCCTTTTTTAACGGAATCACCTTCCACAAAGGAAACAGAGGTAATTCGCCCTGAGATTCTTGCTGGTACATCAATGATCGCATCGGGTACTGCTTCTGTTTCACCAATGAGTTCAATTTTAGTTTCAATTGATTCGGTTTTTGCTACTTCAATTTCTAAAGGTAAATTTTTTCTATTTCCCTCCAAAATTTTCACAACATCTTTAGTTTCTCCTGCAATTTCAGAGACGGAATTTGATTCTCTAATCTTCCAATAATATATTGAAATGAATACAAGTAGAATTGAGCTAAGTAGTATTATGATTTGTTTTTTCATGGTTTGACCTCTAAAGAGTCGCTAGTAAGGCCGAGAACACGAACGAGTTCAATTTGAGATAATTCAAACTCTGACTTTGTGTTCAGGTAATTTAGTTTTGTTTGTAAAAGAATTCTTTGATGATTGATCGCATCGATGATTTTAATTTTACCAAATTGGATTGCTTCCTGGAGATTTTTTAGATCAGTTTCTGCTCGTTCCATTTTGGTTTTATCATAAAGTTTGATTTCTTCAGAAAGATAAATAAAGTTGGTAAATGCAAAGAGGACTTCTTGTTTAATATTTCTTGAAACAGATTCTTTAAGTTCTATTGAACTATCAACTTTTGAAGTCGCGATGAAAGTTTCGCCTTCGTAATCACGCCAAATGGTTAATGGCAAACTTAACATTCCACCCACCACTTTTTCATTAAATCCATCGTTTTGTGCAAATGCTCCCAAAGTTACATTCGGAATTTTTTGTCGTCTAACTTCGTTTTGTCGTAAAATCGACAATTCAATTTCCTTTTCTGAGAGCGAAAGTTCTGGACGCAATTGCATAGCCATTTGAATTAACTCGGATTTTTCTTTAGGTAATTCTTTTGGAAATATCCAGTAATTATTCGGCATAATTTCTAATTCAAACGGTAAACCAAGTAATACTTCTAACTCAGATTTTGCATTTTCGGATAACCTATGAGTTTGGTTCCAAATTTTAAAAATTCGGATTTCTTCCGATTCAGAGAGTGATTCGTCTATTCCTGGAGCTAAACCTTCATTGACTCTTGCTTTAGAAACTTTTTTAAGTTCTTTAACAAGATTTAAGCTATTGAGGCTATTCTCTTCTTCCAAAAGTAAATAACGATACCTGATTATCTTTTTTAATGCATCAAATTCTAAAGTTCTTTTTACCGATTCTAACCGAATCACTTGTGCCTTAAATTCTTCATCTGCGATTTGAACTGAGATCTCTCTTTTTCCATTGGTAAAAATTTCTTGGTTTACCATAACCTGGAAGTTGTCAGCTGCATTTGGTCCTGATAAAAATGTGGGTCCAGAAGACTCGCCTTTTCTTGTCGCCACATAACTGCTGAAAACGGGATTCGATGGAAAGTAGTAGGAAGCAATTTTTTTTCTACCTGAAATTTCTTTTAGTTTAATTTCTTCAACTCGGAAGTTCGGATGTTTACTGACAATACAATGGCTAAGTTCCACTAAGGAACTATTCTTTTTACAAGAAACTCCATAGGAATTCATTGATTCCGAATGAATTGGTTTCACCGTAAAAGAAAAATAAACCAAACAACATACCATTACTCTAAGTTGTTTGGGGAAAAGATTAGAATACATAGAACCTCCCAAAAGTGTTCTTGCAATTAAATTGCAAATCAACTAAGAGAAGTTATGTTTAGGTGGTCGGAAAAAATTATTTAATGTTACTAGTTTTGGGATAAGAATTTCGGTTTGGCTGATATAAACTTTATGAAGTTGGATTCGTACGTGAGACAAATACAAATCCCAGGAGCAAGACATGATCAAATTACAAGGGCAAGAGAAACAAACATGATCAGCATGTTCTCCTTCTTCCTGCAGATCATGGCCAGGATTCAATCCTAAGGCATGATCTAAAAATGCATAGGGGCATCCACTTTCTGGAGAACCGATGAGTCCACAATTGATTTCATTGTCAACAATGCGTTGGTACATGAAATTTGCAGAAAATAAGAAGACAAAGCTAAATAGAAAAATTTTCTTCCAGAACCTGAGTTTTTTCAGATTTAACTTCATGACCTTACTTGAAGTTTGGTATCTCCTTTGCAATTTGCAATAACTTATCTGCTATTTCAGGTACACAAATTGGAGAAACATGGCTACTATCCACAAAAGTTTTACAATTCGTATTCCCTTTATTTAAGGAGATGAGACGAATATTTTTTGAATTTGCATTCACCAATGGTCGGCCAAACGTTTCCAATAAATTTCCCCCAGTGATTGATTTTCTCAGTTGGCTGTAATAGGGGTGGACTTGCGGTTCCCAAAGGACTGTTGGAATATTATGTTCCTCTGCATGTTGGAGGATTTTTTTTAGAAAACCATATTCAGTTTCTGAAAAAGTATAATTTGTTAGCAAAAGTTCACGTTGAGATTCACTATAATCTACGATTCTATCTTTGTATTCTTGCGGTGAAAAATTATCTAATGTGATTCCAATTTTTTTCGGATCGAACGGCCTTTTCTTATTTAAATAGGACGCAAGCGCAATGAAATATGTATCGTCGTTAGCAGTTTTACCTTTGATCCAATTTGATACACCTTGTGTCGGACTAAAATGATAGTTATAGGAAAGAAAAAATAATTTAGATAATATTTCTCTTTGGTATTTAAAATTAAATGTTGGATAGATGTCGATTAACTCATCTTCATGTAACATTAACTCTTGCCATTTGGATTTATAAGAAAACACATTGTTTTCATTTAACATCTCTTCTGAAAATTCCAAAAACAATAAATCTGGTTTAAAACCCGACTTAGTCATCGATTGAATCATTAAATAAAATAAAAAATACTCTGATGCTTTGATGGAAGACCTAGTTTCGAAATAAATCGGTCCTGTATAAGTAGATTGGTTTACTGGAATTTGTTCCCATTCGTGAAAAATGTCAGAACGAGAAGTGCCTGTCACAACTACCACTTTGGTATTTTCAGATTGGAGTTTTTTATCTTCTTCCCATACTTTTGGTAAGCCAACCAGTACGTTTTGTCCAGATTTGTAAGCTCTTCTACCTGCTTCTCTTAATTCAGGTATACAAACTAGTTTATCAACTAGAAAGACAAAAAAGATGATGAAAAAAGGATATAAATAAATTCGTTTTTGGTTCATAAGTTCTCTTAGAATTGGAAATAGATAAATGTTTCCACTGGGTTCTCAATTTTGACTAATGCGAAAAAAACGAGTAATGAAAATATTGGAACTAACCAATGCACGTAGGGTTGCAGTTTTTCTTTAAAATAGTTTTTGTATTCAACAAATTGAAAGACGTAACAAGCTAAAATTAATAACCAAAAATCTGGTTTATAAATAAAGTTTTTAGCCGTAGAAGTGGATGCTGACCAAAATTTATAAATACCTTGTAAGGAATCGATACGAAAGAAAGGACTAATCAAATTAAAACCAATAAAAACATAAATGAATCCAATGATTTTTTGTTTGGTGGTCATATCTTTTCTGTTTACTTTGCCAAAGGTAAAACGTTCTATCGCTAGAAAAATACCGTGTAAAAATCCCCAAATAAAAAAGGTGTATGTATTTCCATGCCATAATCCTGCCAAAGCCATTACTGTGACAGTATTGAACATAAAACGTGACTCGGATACTCTATTGCCACCTAACGGAATGTATAGGTAGTCTCTGATCCAAGTAGACAAGGTAATATGCCATCTTGACCAAAACTCAGAAAAACTAACAGATAAAAATGGTGAACGAAAGTTTTCTGGAATTTCATATCCAAGTAAAAAAGCAGATCCTCTTGCAAGATCAGTATAACCTGAAAAATCTCCATACACTTGTAAAGAGAATGCCATCGTAGAAATAAAAATACTAAGTCCATCGTATCCAGCAGGATCGGCAAAAACTGGATTGATGGTCTTTGCAATTTGATCTGCAATTAAAACTTTTTTAATTATACCGGAAAGTATATGTAGAATTCCTCTATGTACAAAATCCCAATTGAGTTTGGCATGATCAATTTGTTCATAAAAATCATCATGTCGCATGATAGGACCTGCAATGAGCTGCGGGAAAAATAAAATAAAAAGTAAAAAATTGGTAAAAGGCGATTCTGTAAATTTTCCTCTCCAAACATCAACAAGGTAAGCTATCATTTGAAACGTATAGAAGCTAATGGCCAGTGGAAGTGCAAATTGACTTAATGATTGGATAAAGGGAATCGAGATTTCTCCTTCTTTACTTAAAAATTGTAAGTAAGTCAGGATATATTTGAAAAAACAAAGGTTGAGTAAGTTAATCACTACTCCTAAAACTAAAAAGATTTTTTTTCTAGTTTTTATGATTCCTAAAACAAAAAAGTGTGTGATAAGAATGAAGAGTAAAAAGTGAGTTAAAAAAGAAAGACTCCAATATCCATAAAAAACTAAGGAGAAGAAAATCAGAATGTACTTTCTGAACTTTCCGGGTGCCATCCAATAGATAGTATAACAACCTACAAAAAAAAGAAAATAATCAATGGAATTGAACAGCATTTTCCCTAGAATTTCTGCGATATTTTTTTCTACCAGTCATTTTACACAATCATACTTGCCTCTAAAATCAAACCCAGGAAGATCAGTCTTCATGGCGACTCAAAATATACTTTGGACACCTCATTCAAAAGATACCAACCTTACTCGTTTTTCAGGCCATCTAGAATCCAAGTTTGGAAAATCATTTTCCGATTATGTTTCTTTCCATAAGTTTTCTGTGGATGAATACGAATCATTTTGGAAAGAGTGGTTAACTTACTCTGGATTTAAGTTACACATAGAACCAGAAAAAACGATAGAATTGAGTCAACATTTTTCAAAGTCGAATTGGTTTCCTGGTGCTTTGTATAATTTTGCTGAGAATTTATTGGAAGTGGGAAATTCGAATGATCTGGCTTTGGTGTTTTATTCTGAGGATGGAAAAATTCAAAAGTTAACCTATGCAAAACTTAAAAATGAAGTATTAAAATTACAGAAACATCTGATATCGCTTGGTGTTAAAAAAGGAGATAGGGTTGTTGGACTTGTGCCAAATGCACCAATATCCACAATAGGAATGTTGGCAACGACTTCGTTAGGTGCTATATGGTCAAGTGCCTCACCTGATTTTGGTGTTCGAGGAATTTTAGACCGATTCGAACAAATTAATCCAAAGGTTCTAATATCAGTAGAATCTTATTTATTCAAAGGCAAAAAGATCTCGATCACAGATAAACTTGAAGAAGTTTCGAATCAATTAAAAAATGCCAACCACTCCGAGTTCAAACAAACTTTGATTTATGATTTTGTGGAACCGATTAAAGATTTTGGTAAAATACAATTACCATACAAATACGAAGATATTACTGCCGCGAATTCTTCGGATATTATATCTTACACCTCCATATCCTTTTTCGATCCCGTTTATATAATGTTTTCATCCGGGACTACTGGTTTACCCAAATGTATTGTTCAAGGCGGGGGAGTGTTACTCAATCATACCAAAGAACTTTCGTTACACTGCAATGTATCCAAACAAAATCGATTTTTTTATTATACAACATGCGGATGGATGATGTGGAATTGGTCTCAATCTGTTTTGGCATTGGGTGCAACACTCTACCAATTTGATGGAAATCCTTTTCATCCATCTTGGGAAACTCTTTGGTCTATTGCTGAAAAAGAATCGATCCAAGTTTTTGGAACCAGTGCAAAATACCTTTCTGTTTTGGAAGAGGAAAAAATTCAAATCCAATCAAAGTATCCTTTGCCGGATTTAAAAGTCATCCTATCGACAGGTTCACCATTGCCGAACTCAGGGTTTCGTTATGTTTATGAAAATATTAAGAAAGATGTACAATTGTCTTCAATATCTGGTGGAACTGACTTAAACGGATGTTTTGCATTAGGAAATCCCAACTTACCAGTGTTTGAAGGTCAAATCCAATGTAAAGGCCTTGGAATGGATGTACAGGTGTTTGATGACATGGGTAAGTCAGTTGTTAACCAAAAAGGGGAACTAGTTTGTCCCACGCCGTTTCCTTCCATGCCGCTTTTCTTTTGGAATGATGAATCTGGTACCAAATACAAATCCGCATATTTTGAAACCTATGATAATATTTGGTGTCATGGAGATTTTGCTTCGATCACATCAGAAAATGGACTCGTGATTTATGGTCGTTCCGACGCTACGCTGAATCCAGGTGGTGTAAGGATCGGTACTGCCGATATCTATTCTGTTGTTTCTACCATTCCAGAAATAAAGGATAGTGTGATTATCGGGCAAGAGTATAAGGATGATGTCCGAGTGGTTTTGTTTGTTGTTACGGCGCCTGGAGTCACTTTAGATGAGTCTTTAGTTAAAAAAATCAAAGAACAAATCAAATTGGAAACATCGCCAAGACATGTGCCTTCTTTAATTCTATCTGTTCCAGAAATCCCTTATACAGTAAATGGGAAAAAGGTAGAAATTGCCGTCAAACAAACGGTAGCTGGTTTGGAAGTAAAAAACAAAAATGCACTATCAAATCCAAATTCACTAGACTATTTTAAAAATAGAAAGGAATTAAGTGAATGAACTGGAGATATAAAAGATTTGGTTTTCTATTTTTATATTTTTTTATTATAACTAATCTTTTTTCAGAAACAAATTCAAATCATTTTCAAACTTGTTTTCAATCCAACTGTATTTCGTTTGATCTCCCATCGAACTGGTATCTTACGGAAAGAAGGTCAAATGGAACCACAACTAAGTTTGATCATTTCAAAACATTTCCTCTCAAAGAGGAATCGGGACGAGAAATTATACCAGCACTTGTGGTTCTTTTTAAACAATCAGAAAATAAACTTCCACTTAATCCGATTATCTTTCATGCAGAATCCAGAAGATTCAGTATGGTGACAAATATACGTAAAGCAGTCACCTTGCAGAAAATTCCGAATGTTGAAAATGGTTTTAAGTTTTTAGGAATATTCGGCAGTTTTAAAGATAAGGAAGATACAATTTTACAACACTATATCACTGCCACTGACGAAGAGTTTGGATTTACGATTATCATTACTTGTTATGAGTCAGCTTATCCAAAAATCGAAAAGGATATCCAGCTATTTTTGGATAGTTTGTCTTTAGAAAAACGAATGAAACCCTGGAAGTTCCAATCCGTTGATGAACAAATTTTGAAATCAAAAGAATTGGAATCTTCTGCTCTTGTTAGGTTAAAAACTAAAAAGGCCGAAGAAATTGGAATGGCATTAGAAGAACTAAGTGACTCATGTGAATTAGGATCCGTAACATCTTGTGAAATGTTTACTACCTTGATGAATTTGGGAAGATAAAGTTCAGTATTTTATCTTTGCATCTTTTGAATGAATTCGGCAACTGCTTCAATTTCCTGTATTCGCATATGTCCATAAGCTTTCATATACGTTCCTGGAATTCCATTTTTAATGGTTTTGGCTATGGCTTCTTTTGAAGATCCATATACGTAGGTAGACTTGTCTTGGAAGTTGGGAATTCGTGAGTTAGATAACAAATGTGATCTAGTTCCGCGTCCATTGCCCTCCATTCCATGACAGGCAGCACATCCATTTTGTACATACATCGCTTCTGGAAAAGGAACAGTCACTGCGGGTGGTGGAGGCGGTTCTTTGACCGGTGATTCATTTTCCGGCGAACAATTGTTAAGTGTTACAAGGAAAACAATCAGTCCGAGGGGTATAAAATGAAATTTATGATTCAAACTTGAATGTTTAACTTTTAAAACATTTAAAAATTTTTTCATTAAAATAAAAATCATTCGCAGTACGTTCCCGAACCTGCTAAACTTAAATTGTATTTTTGTGACAAATAACAGAATACAATGTCTCTTCCTACATTCGTTAAACTAGTTTTATAATAAATGACTTCGCTGATATGGCCAGAGAAATAGTTGGTGGTTGCTGCATCTGTTCCCAAATAGACATTATTCTGCGTAAAAGTTTGTGTAGTGTTCACCGTGAATCCATAACTGAGTCCACTGGAATAAAGACCAAATAAGCTCGATCCCAAATGTTCAACGGCAAGTAAATAAGGCACCAAAGTTCCAGAAAAAATAGGACTGCTGTATCCAACATCACCAAATCCTGGTTTGGTCATATGAACTCGATTGCTTTGTAATTGGTAAGAAACTCCACCAGCCGCTGATTCTAATAATGGGCCATCAACAAGATTGGTTCTACTAAATGCCAAAAAGAAAGTCGAGTTGTTGAAGGGAAGGTCTAAAGCAGTTCCTCTATAAAGATATTGGGAACTAGCACCAATAAAGTTTACAGATGGTTTACCATTGTAACCCGCATTGTTGTAGGTTGGGGCTGCGGGTCCATTAAAAAAGGAAGCTGCATTTCCGCTACGATCGTGCCATGTAGTGACTGCTGTGCCATTTCCTTGGTTTGATAAACTATCGGCACTTAGGTGGAGGCGCAAACTGCTAAGACCAAGTGTAGGTGACCAGGTTGTTACTTGTCTTGGATCATATCCTGAGAGGGCTTGGATTTCATTCGTACTTAAAGCTCGATTATAAACCAAAACATCATCCAAAATTCCTGAAAAATTTGTACTGAGATCGGCTCTAGTTCCTATCGTAAAGGCTGTTGGTGTTGTATTCCATGTATTTTTGACCTGAGTATCAAGTAAAACCCCATTGTGGTAAATCATCGCCAAATTTCCGTTATTTGGGCCGTGAAATACTCCACAAAGTTGGTGCCATACATTTTCATGGTTATAATAGTAACCTTCGACATCATTTCCATAACCTGAAAAAAGATACCGACTGCCCACATTGGCAGTTCCAAGTGAGGTCATACCATCTGTACTGGCCTGACCATAACTCACCATTGTGCCCGGGTCAGATACACTGGACTTGTAATGCGCACAAATAGTACGTGCTTTGTTTGTTTTTGGTAATTGGGTATCGGTTGTGGAAATATTAATATAATTGGTTCCATTGGTACTAATCGCACCGGCAGCATTACCAAACCGATCGGTAAAAAGACCCACACCCATATTGGAAACTTGGTTTCCCATTCCACTGACATCTTGGAGGTCTTTGTTAAAGTCAAATCGGGCCACAAGGCCTGTTGGAATTTGAGCCGAGAGACGACGAATTTCTTTATTGGATAAGGCTTTAGAATATACTCTGAGATCAGCAATTTTACCAGCAAAGGTTTGTGTGGGAAAGGACATCATTTTTCCGACATAAACTCCTGTACCTGGCGTTGTAGTGACAGACGAACCGATATTAGATGGTCCAATCACATCGATTCCGTTCACATAAATAGATCCGTAGGTTCCATCAAAGGTTCCGCAAAGATGTGACCATCGGTTGATTGGAACGGAATGAGTTGTATATACTTCGCCACTTCCAAGTCCGCCGTAACGAAGTAAATTGTTTCCTCCTGCATCTGTATACATAGACAGAATGAATTCAGTACTCCCACCCGCCGTTCCATAGGAAAAGATGGCAGCGTTTTGAGTTCCTAGCGGATATCTTTCCGGATGAATCCAAACACAGACACTGCGTGGGTGTTGCCCCATTGGAAGTCCAAGTTCAAGACCATCCAAATGACCAACATTATCTGCCACGAAACGTACACTGGAACTTGGACTTCGGTCACGCCCTGGAGCAAACCCAGTTAAACCCCCGTACGCCGAAAGAGTTCCACCTATCGGGCCTGAGGGATTATAATTTCCATTCATTTCATATTGCATTAGGAGTTCTATTGGGCGTGAGGCAAAAGAGTTTCCCACAAGAGTAGAATCCGCATTCCGAGCTAAGTCATTCACTTCTGCTTCATTTAATACTTTGGAATAATACCGAACATCCGCGATCCTTCCTGGAAAATAACTGGCAAGAGAGGCAACTCCAATGGAAAAATCTCCCGTTGCTGCATTAGTTGGAAATTGTTTTTGAAACACCAAATTTCCATTCATATAAATGCGATAGATATTGTTGTTATCAACAGTCATTGTTACATGAGTCCATAAACCTGGAATGATCGTGATTGGAACCGCGTCAGGGGTATAACCTCCTCGTAAGATCCCAAGTTGGCTTTCGTTTGTGATAAAAAGTCCATGACCATTGGTACTAGCAGTTCCATTATAAAAGATCATTTTTGCAACGGCTGGTAATGTTCCGTCCCAATTCAACCATGCAGAAATGGATACGTTGTTTACCGAACCCGCTGGTAAGGGAGCGGTTCCAGCATTTCCTAACGATGTGGCCGCGGCACCCGTATTTTCTCCAAACCTACCTAATCCAAATCCTGGGCTTCCCACCGCCGTGAGGGATTGGTTGTTCATCAAATTTTGAACTGATCCGTTTAACGGATAATAGGCTAATAGTCCAGGAACATTGAGTGAGCGGAGAACATGAGTGGTTCCAAATACTAAAACATTTCCAATGTTTGCAATGTACATCGGAGCTTCGATAGTTGCATTCACACCTTCCCCATTCACAAGGCCAGTGCCTCCCGATCCAGCAATTGTAATCACTTCTCCAGTTGTCATATGGACACGGCGGATTCTATGATTTCCGTAATCGGCTACATATAAAAAAACACCATCATTTGTAATCCCATGTGGCATCACAAAACTGGCGCTAGTTCCTGTTCCATCCACAAATCCAGTACTGGTACTGCCAGCAAGGATCGTAGTGATTCCTGTATCTTTATGGGTTTTTGTAATGTTATGTGTCCCTAGGTTGGATGTATAAAGATAATCGCCAGATACAGTAATTCCTTCGGGTTGGTTGATATCTCCGCCAGTGGTGAGTGTGGATACTTCCCTAGTTCGAAGTTTCATTACGCGGATGGATGAATTGTTCCTATCGGCAATGTATAGTTTATCGTTATCAAAAACAATTCCAGTGGGAGAAGCAAACCTTGCGAGTGCAGGATCTGTGGAATCCACATTGGCATTGGCTGGGGAAACTGTAGAATCATCGCCGGCTAAAGTTTCTGCGAAACCTGAGCTTATCAAAATTCTTTTGATTCGGTTTCCCGTAAATTCTGTAACATAAAGATAAGTTCCATCGGTTGTGATTCCTCTAGGAAAATTGAGAGCACTCACAGAACCTGAGCCTGCCGTATTTCCAGGAGTTCCATTTCCAACAAGGGATGTCACAGCACTCGTGCTAGGATTAAAGATTCGAATTTTATGATTTCCTGAATCGACGATGAAACCTCTGGTTCCATCAAATGTAACTCCTCCAATACTAGAAAAAGTGGCTGAGGTTCCTATAGCATCTGCGGATCCACTTGTAGTTTGTCCGGCAGCTGTACTTACTAAACCACGGTAATAATGGATTTGTAAGGGTGCTGGTTTTTTGGCAGTAATTACATTTCCATACCGGTAACCCTCTACACAGTTTACCGCCACATTGCTAATGTTAGCTCCTAAAACTGTTCCAGAATACAAGGATTGGATGGCACAAACATATCCCGGTGGTTCTGCATTGATGGCAATATTGTAACCTGCTCCACTGTTAATGGGTGTGGAAAAAGATATAGGAGTGGATGTGGCACCGCCAGGGACATTAATGGTATCGATTCCATTAGTGACAGTGAGCCCTGTAGGTAATGGAACAGTGCTTGTAATGTTTCCACTCATGGTATACTGATTTACCGAACAAGTGATGGAGACATTACTGATGGCCGCTGCACCAACAGTACCTGTTGCGTTGGTTACATTACAAGTTTGCCAAGGGTTTTGTGGGTTTGAAAAAACTGTGACAGCATAATTGGAACCAGTCGGAATAGCTGTATTAAAAGTAAAACTTCCATTTCCGGCAATGGTCAAATCATCGGTAGCGTTGTTTTGTAAAACAAAAGTATTAAGCCCAAAAGGAGTAGTTAATAAATTTATAGTTCCACCTACTGTATACACATTTGGTTGATAATTTAAACTTACAATATCACTACCCAAGTAATTTACTTTACACATTCGGGCTTTAACATTTTGTGAGGATCCAGGTGTAGGGAAAACAAAATTACCCACTGTCCCCGATAAACATGTATTTGTTGCAGCTCCGCAAACAGGATCCGTTGGAGTTCCTACAGCACTATCTTTACAAATCCAAGTGGAACCAGTAGTTGTTGTTGAGAAACTAATTGAATCCCCTGAATTGAGTAATGAACCTGTCGCAAAACTTGGAGTAGGTGTGGAAACTTTTAAAGTATAACTAGAAGTGGTAACCGTTGATTCAACCCATCCAGTTTTACAATGGATGGCTTTAATGACACCAGAATTTGTATCAGTGATCGGAACTGTAGTGGTTGTTAACGTTCCTGTGGCGCAGGTTGGGTCCACTTGGCCACCGTTACCCAAAGTATAACGATACTCAGACCCAGGAATGAGCGTACTGAGAGTCACTGTTCCATCATCATTAAATACAGCGCCAGTAGCTGGAGAAAAAGTAGGGGTTGGCAAACTACAGTTTACAATCGCAGTACCTTGGTCAGATGTTGTGCCTGTGTGAGTGGCTCCTGCAGTCATTGCACAAACTTGGTCAGGTGCCGAACTTGAAACGACAATCTGATAGTCTGCACCGCCAGGTATGGTTGAAGGAAAAGAAAAGTTGGTAGTACCAACATTTACAACAGTTTGTTGTGATACAAATGGTGTACCACCTGTATTGATCAAATCCAATGTGACGGAACCGCTAATGATACTCGTTGTGGTTCCTCCAGGACTGGATACGGTCCCACTGATAAGAAATGCATTACTACAATTTACTGGGATGGTATAAGCACCATTTGCTATCGTAATCGTTCCTGAACTTAGTGTACATACACCAGTAGAAATGATTCCGCCTGGATTACCAATGGCTATGGAAAATGCACCTCCGCTTAAATAAGTGCCTGGGAAAGGAAAGGTACCATCAGCAGTTACGTTAATTGTATTTGAACCATCTAACGTAAGTTTCAGTTCGTTTCCTGCACCTAGTGTTCCAAGGATCCCTGTCACTTGCGCATTCACAACAAAGGAATTGGTTGTACAATTGATAGTTGATGGTAAATGGGCTGCTGCCATCGTTCCCGATGTGACTCCTGGTGAGGTAATCGAACAAGTTTGACTTGGACTTGTAGGTTGGCTTATGATATTGAAATTATAAGTTTCACCAGACGGAATGGGTGGTAAAGAAAAATTGGCTGCATTGATATTGACTACATCCGTACCAGAGCCAGTCACATTTTGGATTTGTAGTCCGTTGCCTAACAGTCCCGTAACTGTTCCTTGAATGAGATAAAGTGCCTCCCCACAAACAATTTGGATGCCTTCGATGTTGCCGTTAATTACGGTTCCTGATCCAGAAGAAACTATACATTTTTGGATCGGAGAAGATGGGGGAGTTTTTACGATTACGTTGTAAGGAGAACCAGAAGGAATTTTTTTTGAAAATGTATATGTTTGGTTGGCTGAAACATTGACAACATCTCCATTGTTTTCAATTTGTAGACCCGATCCCAAAAGCCCAGAAACACGGAAAGAGACAGTGTAAGAAAGAGTGTTTGTTTGTAAAAATCGAAACGTGGAAATGGTTTCCAAAAACGACCTATTGATGTTTGGAAATTGACAACCAAACAGTGGAAATAAGATCAAATAGAGAATGGTCTTTTGGATATGTCTCATAAGATAACGCTGATCAGAATAAGAATTTTCGAATGTCCTTAACTCTTTTCATTATCGAAAAGTAAAATGCAACAATCCATAAAGTCCAGATTATTTCTTTCCTAATGTTTCTATTATTAGGTTAAAAATTTCTCAAACTAGTACATTCCGAACTATAAAGTGAACCATTGAGAAGGAGTTTCAATTGAAACTCTTCTAATAACAAACTTTTGTTTGGTTTAAGTGAGGCCTTTCGAAGCCAAAAACTCTTGATTGTAAATTTTAGATTGGTATTTTGCTCCACTGTCACATAACACGGTGACTATGGTGTGGCCTGGACCAAGGTCCTTGGCAATTTGATAAGCTGCTGCCAAATTGATCCCCACACTTCCTCCCATAAACAAACCATCCTTTTTTAAAACTAAATTCAATATGCGAAGTGCTTCTTTGTCATGGATACGAACTGCATCATCGGCAGGCATTCCTTCCATATTTTTGGTAATTCGACCTTGCCCAATTCCTTCTGTGATGGAAGATCCTTCGATGGTAATGTTTCCTGTTTTCACAAAAGAATAAATTCCTGAACCATAAGGGTCAGCTACAATGCATTTGATCTTGGGATTTTTGGATTTGAAAAAAAGTCCTGTTCCCGCATAGGTTCCTCCGGTTCCTAGAGAAGTAGTCCATACATCGATTTTACCTTGGGTTTGATTCCAAATTTCGGGACCAGTGGTTTCGAAATGCGCATTTCGATTGGCTAAGTTATCAAATTGGTTGGCCCAAACGGAGTTAGCAGTTTCCTTTGCGATTTTTTCAGAAACTCGGACATAATTTCCTGGATCGGAATAGGGAACAGCAGGAACAAGTGTCACCTCAGCACCTAACGTTCGTAGCATTTCGATTTTTTCTTTAGATTGAGTTTCTGGAATCACGATGACAGATTTGTAACCTTTTGCATTACAAATATGTGTTAGGCCAATTCCGGTATTACCGGCTGTTCCTTCCACAACGGTGCCACCTGTCTTTAGGAGTCCCTTCCTTTCTGCGTCTTCGATCATATATAGGGCGGCTCGATCTTTGACAGAACCACCTGGATTTAAAAACTCTGCTTTGCCTAAAATTTCGCATCCAGTTTCTTCACTTAGGGAGTGGATGCGGATGAGTGGGGTGTTTCCCACTGTTTCAATAAAACCGTTTCGTATATTTGTTTTCATGAGAATCGACTTGACTCCTTCTCTCTAAACATCATCTTCCTAGTCTATGTTACAAACCATTCGCCTATGGTTCGCTCCTGCTCCGTCCATACCCCAAAAATCAGAAAAAGAAATTCAATCTCTTTATCCTAAATTTCGGTTCCGAGTTTTGGAATCGACTTTTCTTGGTTATACGACCTACTATTTAACTCGAAATAACTTCTCACCTGTTTCTAAAGAAATAGGAGAAGCTTTATCATATTCGAAAACAGATATAGGTGACATCCTCGCAGTTACTGCCATCACTTATGGGATTGGAAAATTTTTAATGGGATCACTCTCCGATCGTTCCAATCCAAGAAAGTTTATGGCGGTTGGTTTGTTTCTTACTGCCATTTTGAATTTTTCATTTGGATTTGCGAATCATTATTGGATTCACCTATTTTTATGGGGTGCTAATGGACTCGTACAAGGAATGGGTTGGCCACCCTGCGGGCGTTCGCTTGGACATTGGTATTCAGTGAGAGAACGCGGTACTACGTTTGCATTTTGGAATATTGCACATAATATTGGAGGAGGAATCGTTGGAGTAGTGGCTTCTCATTCCGCAGCGCAATTTGGATGGCAATATGCTTTTTTTGTTCCAGGAATCATTGCCCTTTTTGGCTCAGCATATTTATACATTCGACTCGTAGACACTCCTCAATCCGAGGGTCTTCCTCCCATTGAAGTTTATAAAAATGATTATCCACCGGAAGAAAAGGAAGACCACGAGGCAGAACTCACCACCAAACAATTAATTATTGAGCAAGTCCTAATGAACAAATACATCTGGTTATTTGCGGTGATTAATTTTTTTGTTTATATCATTCGTTATAGTTTGATTGATTGGGGTCCAACTTACTTAAAAGAAACAAAAGGGGCCGATCTTTTGGGCGGTGGATATTCTACACTCATATTAGAGTTTGGAGGAATTGGTTCCACAATCCTTATGGGATGGGTTTCTGATAAATTTGACGGAAGAAGGGGGATGGTTAGTTTACTTTGTATTATCCCGATTTTTTTTGCCTTTCTCGGAATTTTATGGAATCCCCCTGGTAATATTATTATCGACTATATTTTATTTGGACTCATCGGACTTTTTATCTATCCACCTGTAATGTTGTTAGGTGTGGCAGGTATGGATTTTACATCTAAAAAAGCAGTGGGAACGGCCGCAGGTTTTATTGGGTTATTTGGATCTTTGGGAAGAACAGCACAAGGCAAAGGCCTTGCGATCCTTGCCACAAACTACTCTTGGGATGTAGCCTTTTATGCGATTCTAGTTTCCACCTTGATCGCCATCGTCCTGCTCGTTTTCAGTTGGAATTTACGGCCACGTGGGTAAATAAATTGACTAAATGAAAATAGAACTATACAATCATTAACTTATGACACTCGGCAGAAAAATTTCCATAGGAATCATTGGCATAATCGCCATTCCCTTAGTTGTGGCCCTCTTTCTACCTACAGGATATCAGGTAGAGCGTTCCATTGACATAAGTAAACCAGCATCAGAAGTATTTGAGTACATTCGAATGTTGAAGAACCAAGACCAGTATAGTGTTTGGGCTAAAAAAGATCCAAGTATGAAAAAAATATATACAGGATTAGATGGCACGGTTGGTTTTATTTCTCGTTGGGAAAGTTTAGACAATGAAGTGGGAACTGGCGAACAAGAAATTAAAATGATTAATGCGGATGCATTGGAGATGCAAACTGAACTTCGATTCTTTGAACCTTTTGAAGGAACCGAACGCAGTTATATGAAAGTTTCTTCTTTGGACCAAAAAAAATCCAAAATCATTTGGGGATTTGATGGTTCGATGCCTTATCCTTCTAATTTGATGTTACTTTTTATGAATTTTGAAGAAATGATAGGAAAAGACTTTGAAGAAGGACTATCCAACCTTAAAGTTGTTTTAGAAAAATAAGGAAATTCATTTCGATTGAACAAACAAAATATCTATTGGCAACTATACCAAGATGATCCCATTCTAAAACCCGGATTCCCATCTCCCATATTGGCGGATCCGAGTTTTTTATTTCCTGAAAATTGTCCAGATGGCCTTTGGCATCTCTTTGCTCACAGTATCTTTGGTGTACAAGAATTTCTTTCGGAAGACGGAATCCACTGGAACAAAAGAACAACTGTAATTTGGAATGCCATGCGTCCTTTTATCTTTTTTGAAGATGGGACTTATTATTTATACTACGAAAAATACAAATTCTTACATGTCCTTATGTCTTGGTTTCCGTTTCGGAAATGGAAGTCTCATATTGAAGTGCGAACCAGTAAAGATTTAAAGTCTTGGTCTTCACCCAAAAAAGTCATTACACCTAAATTTCCATTCCATAAAGATTCGAAATATGGAGAGTCTGTTAGTAACCCTTGTTTGTTAAAATTTGGAAAAAAGTACAGAATGTACTTTTCTTCGTCTCTCGTTTTTATCCCTGATTGTGGGTTTTGTGAACCAAAACATATCACAGTGGCGGAAGCAGAATCTCCATTGGGACCGTTTTCCTATTTTTCTGATCCTATTATTTCACCAAATGAAATGGATCCATTTTGTAATTTGGGGGCCGGTTCCATCAAAGTCATTGAATGGAAAGGTAGATACTTGGGATTTCAAAATGGAATCTTTTGGAATCCTGTCAGGAAAGAATCTTGTTCGGCCATTCTCTTTTTACAAAGTGAAGATGGGATCAATTTTGATCGCATCAACCAAACTCCCATCCTTGGTCCAACAGGCAGAGGTTGGAAAGCAAGTCATGTATATGCTTGTGATGTGAAGTATTCGGAAACTGAAAAAATCTTTATCCTTTATTTTAATGCACGAAACAAAGCGCATTGGACCCAAGGTAAAGAAGCCATTGGTCTTTTTGTAGGCAAAGTAGAAGAATCGAAAACTTCTGGAACTAAACCTACCAAACGAGTCACCAAACAAAAAACAATGCCCAAAAAGAAAATATCCAAACCAAAAGCAAAGGTTAAGAAGTCTAAACGCTAATGGCAAATTCTCTTATAGGTCATTCTAAAAATTTAGGGGACAATTTTATCATCCGCCGTGTTCTGCCCGCAATGGAGAAACGTTCGGTAGGCCCTTTTGTTTTTTTTGACCACTTTGGTCCTGTACCTGTAGTGACTGGTGAAGAACTTGTGGTTCGTGCGCATCCACACATAGGTCTTGCTACCATTACTTTTTTATACGATGGAGTCATCACTCATCGAGATAGTTTAAAAGTGGAAATGGACATTCGCCCACATGAAACCAATTGGATGGTAGCAGGATCTGGAATCGTACACAGTGAACGCTCAAAATTTGATCCAAAATATGAGATATTAGAAGGCATACAAACATGGATCGCTTTGCCTAAAGATAAAGAAGAAATCGAACCAAGTTTTGAACATTTCTCGGAACAAGAAATTCCCGTTTTAACAAAAGAAGGTTTGGTTTTTCGTTTGTTAGGTGGTAGTTTATTAGGTTTAAAGTCTCCTGCCACCGTGCATTCACCTTTATTTTATGCAGACATAGAAATTAAACAAGGTTCGGATGTTGTCGATTGGGTCCTTTCTGATAAAGAAGAAGCGGGACTTTATGTGTCTCGTGGTGCAATTGAATCCAACGGCGAGTCATATACGGTCGGATCAATGGTTCTATTTGAAAAGGGGACTTCTGTTTCCTTTAAGGCAAAACAAAATAGTCGATTGATTTTGCTGGGAGGAGAACCCCTTACAGAGAAAAGACATATATTTTGGAACTTTGTTTCCACAAGCCAAGAAACTATCGAAAGAGCAAAGGAAAGATGGGCAAAAGATGAATTTCCGAAAGTTCCTAAAGAAACAGACCGAATTCCTTTACCCACTTAACAATTAAAGTTTAGGTATTATTTGATTTCGTCGGCAGCTTTTTTGTATTCTTCCGCTTCTGCACGAAATTCTTTTGCAAGAGTTAGGCAATGTTCTTTAAACTTTGCTTCGCTTATTGCTTTTCCACCTTTGTTTCCCGCCATTTTTTCATGTCTTTTCGCACTTACTTCCTTCTCTTTTGCCATCGCATTGAGATAAGAACGTGCAGCTTGTTTACTTTCTGGAGAATTTGCCTCTTTAATCATCAAGTTTTCCAAGTCAGATAAAGCAAATACAGATGTAGATGCTAACACAAGTAATAGGGAAATTATTTTTTTCATAGAACCTCTCTTTTGACTATTATAGCGATTCTATTAGAAAGTCAATAGGGCAGTGATTGATATTTTACGGTATCGGAACCAGAAGACATAAAAGCTAATTTAGTACCGGTTTCCGCATAGGCAGATATGGTTTCCAAAAATCCAGATGCGGTTACCATAAATGTTTCGTTAGGTCCTACTAATTTTTGAAATTCAGGAAAGTAAATAGAACCGGAAACAGTATAAAATATTCCGAAAGTTACTGGGTCGCATAACGGTGAGAATGTGAAATTTTGTGCTTGGTTAAACTCCCAAGATTCCAATCGAAATTTGTCATTAGAAGTAAAGAGATATCTTGGAAAAGGATGGTATGTGATGAGTTGTTTTGATTGTTTTTCGGAACCATCCGATTTTTGAAAGTTGAGGACAGCGAGTGCTTTTTCCAAATGAAGTTCTCTTGGATTTCCATCATCACCCAATCTTCCATAATCGTACACTCTGTACGTGGAATCTGATGATTGTTGCACTTCTAAAAGTAGAACCCCTCCACCAATGGCATGTATTGTCCCTGGGTTTAAGAGAAAAACATCACCTGGTTTTACTTTCCATTTGCGTAGAACAGTTTCTCCTAAATTTTGTTTTACTAGTGTTTCGTATTCTTCTCTGGTAGTTTGGGTATCAAAACCAACAACAAGTTCCGCACCAGGTTCAGCGCTTAAAACGTACCAACATTCCTTTTTTCCATTGGCTTTCGGATCGTATTTGAGTGCATATTCGTCGTCTGGATGGACTTGGACAGAAAGTTTTTCTTTTGCATCGATCACTTTCACAAGTAAAGGTAATCCTGATTTTTCAAAAGGTTTACCAATAACTGCTTGTGGAGATTTTCGTATAAGTTCTGTTAGTGGTAGATTCTGATACTCCGGATTTTGAATCGGGGATATATCGTCTCCGTAAACAGAAACTTCCCAGGATTCTCCAATTGGCCCTTCTGGAATTTTTCGACCAAGTTTTGTTTCGAACTTTCGACCACCCCAAATTTTTTCCCTATAAAGAGGGGATAAGAATAAAACTTTGGGAATCTTCTCCATCGAATTCCTTTTTAGACAGCACTCTTTACTCGTAAAGGGATATTTTTATGGACTAAGAGTTTCACACGTAGGAATTTTTTCTTAAAATGGGTGAAGGAATCCGGTCGGAATTTGGAAAGATCAAATTCAAAAACCTTTCCATGAACAAGGGCAGATTTTGGAAATTCTACCTTTAGGTTTTTGTAACCCTTATAACTGCCTCGTCCGTTGCAAGCGGGACAATGTGGGTCACTTCCCATACAATCACGGCAAACAATTCTCACTGTAAGCGGAATGACTGCAATCACAGGTCGAAAAATCTCCGATTCTTTTAAATCGATAATTAGATCATAATCAATTCCAGTAACTTTACGCCTATCTTTGTTACGGAAGCCCTTTCTCATTAATCCACGTTTGGCGAGCTCTAAAATCCCCGTTGTGAATCGAACTCGAGAGACAGGAAGAACCACTGGGTGTTCTTCTAATTTGCGTTTTAAAAATTCACGAGCATAGTTTTTTTTAAACTCTTCATCGTAAGTTTTTCTTCCCTCTCCCGATAAAGTTTGGTAGGCAAAGTATAATTCTTGGAATTTAGAATAGGATCCAGTGATAGGATTGTCTGGATGGAATTTTTTTACCAAATGACGGAAAGAGGATTTAACCTCTTCCGTCGTGGCTCCAAAGGGAATCTCTAGGACTTCGTATAAGTTGGAAACTTTCGGTGGTATGGAGAAACTCATTCCACCCTCATCATCATTATGGTTCTTGGAAATCCCCGCTCACAGAAACTTCCATAATGGATTCAGAAACCATTCTTGTTTCTAAACTGCCTTTTGCTTGGATGTATCTGTCAATGGTCCGCGCAACTTCGCGGAGTCGGTCGCGGTAGGCTTTTGCTAATCGCAATCGCTCCCAAGGGCTTTGGATTTTTTCTAACTCAAAACTTAATGTATTGTCATCAGCATTAGTAACAGTACGAACTGAAAGTGTAAGTCCTTTGACACCACCGCTGGTATTGTTTTTTAATTCACGGTATGTAGTGATAGGATCCTTTCCTTTTTCAGTCAGTGATTTTCTAGACCAGAAAGAAATTTCGTCCAACGAGAATCCACCACCTTCAGCACCACCGCCACCTTTCAATTTCATCACAAAACGACTGTGTAAAACATAACTTGGTTCAAAAGGAAGGTGGATTTCCCTTGCATTGGTCACTTGGCCATAACGGCTGTCTTTGATTTTCTTTTCGAAACTTAAAAACTTAATTTTTTCATTGATCACTGCATGGTAATCATCCACTTCTTTACCAATTCGTTCAATCTTCTGTTGTTGTTTCGCATTGTACTGGATGATAGCGATACTTCCATCCGGATTTAACTTTTGTAAATCTGTTTGGCTGACAGGTTCATTTTTCTCATCCGCGGCCAAAAGGCCAATGGTGAGTAGAAAGGATAAAATTAGGACAAACGAGATACGCATACGAACTCCCAGGTAGTAGACTCTATATATATTTTCGACTTTTGAAATGAAATCATTAATTTGTTAAAAATAAGGTTGATAAAAAACGCAAAAACACGACTCTAGCGGAAGGTCTTCTATGGAAATCAATCTAAAAAAAAATGCCGACGCCTATGTGATCAGCATTTCAGGAAGTTTGGACATTTATACTTCCCTCGATTTTAAAAACTTCCTGGAAACCAATGTTCCCTCTCAACCGACAGAAAATCTTCATGTCATCATCAATTTAGAGAAACTCAATTATATTGATTCGTCTGGAATTGGAATGCTTATCAAACAGCTGAATTATGTCCAGGAACTCAAGGGAAAGTTCTCGATAGCCAATATGAAACCGGCCATTGAGAAGGTTTTTAAAGTGGCAGGTCTCACTAGTTACTTCCAAACCATTGGTGAAGACGAATACCGAGAAAAATACGCAGTTTAAACCTTTCTTTTAGTTTTTCGCATCCAAACGATTTTCCAAAACATACGCATCCCAAATCCCCCAAAATCGACCAAGCGAGTTATGGCTAGGCACTAAATCCACATATATCTTTCCATCTGGGTATTCGGAAGGTTCTAAAGGAATTTCCACGGGATTTGTGAAATTTTGGTTTCGATCCACATAGACAGAAATTTTTGGCCTTCCGTTCACTAGAATATTTAGTTTTCTAGGTTTGAATTTGGAGCCTTTCAAGGGACGGTAACGAGTGAGGTCTAAGTAAAGGTAAACTGTTGATTTAGAGATCACCTGTTTTTCCAAAAGGAATTGGAGTCCAGTTTCTGGTACCATTCGGCAAATATAATCCTGGAGTCCTAAGTGAGGTGCATCTGGTTCTAACTCGTAAGATTGGTAGATGGCCCAAGTTTTTAGTTCAGGAAAGGTGGCAATATCTTCAGGGAGTAAACCTTCTTCTAATCCGAAGTCTTTTTTGGGTATGAGGGAGTCTGATGCCGACATCGAAGCAAAGTTAGATAAAAAGATTGCCGTTAGGAGAAGGATTCGTAGTTTCAATGGAAGCACCTAGTACAAGTATCGGAAAACGAGACAAGTCCCCCTTTGAAAATTATTCGCTCTTTAGAATCGATCCAAAACGAGTTTCAAAATGGCTCCTCTTTGACACTCGGCAACTTTGATGGAATCCACGTGGGCCACCAGACCCTACTCTTGCGAACTGTGGAAAAAGCAAAGGATTTAAATCTTCCCTCTGTCGTTGTGACTTACTTTCCCAATCCATCTGTGGTTCTAGGAAAAAAACCAAATTTCAAATACCTTTCATCGGAAACAGAAAAAGAAGAACTCATCCGTGGGTTTGGGATCGACTACTTGGTTGTTTTAGATTTTACTTTAGAACTTTCAAAAATGTCTGCAGAAGACTTTTTAGAAAAAATTATGATTCAAACTTTGAATGCTAAACATATTGTAATTGGTTATAATCATTTTTTTGGAGCAGAACGGCGCGGTGATTTTACATTACTCGATTCCAATAAAACTAAATATGGTTATGCGGTCGAATTAAAGGAAGCTGTTCTGAAAAAGGAAAGTAAAATTTCCTCTTCCCTCATCAGAGGATTTTTGGAAAAAGGGGAAATGGAAGAAGCAAAAATTCTTCTTGGAAGAAATTATCACATAACAGGCATTGTGTTTGAAGGTGCCAAACGAGGAAGAACCATTGGGTTCCCAACTGCCAATATCAAAGTTCCCGAAGATAAACTATTACCATCCATTGGTGTATATGCTTGTTTTGCAAAGTTTGATGGCCGTGACCACAAAGGTATGGTTAACATTGGCCATAATCCTACCTTTGACGGAATCGGATTACATGTGGAAGTCAATGTTTTTGATTTTGATGGTGATTTGTATGGAAAATATGTAGAATTAGAAATTGTTAGTAAAATCAGAGATGAGAAAAAATTTAGCGGTTTAGACGAACTAAAAAACCAACTAACAAAAGATAAAGAAGAGAGTAGCCGAATCCTAAATTTTAACTAAGTGGTATAACTTTCCTTTTCGTTTTATTTTTCCTAAGATTTTTTCGTTTGTAGAATCCTTTTCTATCAATCCTTCCAAAGATGTTTTAGATACTGCCCAATCTTCTTTTAGCTCATCAAAATAAAATCCATGTTCCTTTTTTGAAGAGTCTTTCATTAAAATTACATTTTTTTGTTTTTTTTCGCCTTCTTCCATAAGTACGAACCCAGGTCCTGGAAATAAAGGTACGAATTTTTCTTTGATGCGTAATTGTTTTTTGAAAGCAGGAATGTCACGGAGTATACGATAATTTTTTTTAGGAACTAAAAAGTTTACACCTTCTAACACATAACAAATGAAAACCAACTTATCTTTAAGATCTTGCGATGAAGCTGGAATTTGTTTTTTTACTGAGAGACGATTTGCAATGCGGTTGATTCTACTTTTTAAAGCGGAATCCAAAAACTCAATTTTATCTTCAGATTTAATTTTTTCTAAGATATGGAAAAGTGTATCAAATTCTTTTTGTTTGTATTCATTTTTGATTTTGAACTTTAAAATTTCTGCATTTAAACGTTTGCTTCTTTGTAAAAAGTAAGGCGATTCGTTTGTTTCAGAAAGTTGAATCAGTTGTTCTGAAAACTTAATCATTGAGGAGATATGAATTTTTGATTCCCTTTCGAGTTCTTCCAAACGAATCAATTCATTTTCTAATTTGATTTTAGTCTGAAAGAACTCTTCTGCCCCCAATATTTTTTTGGTCGGTTTCATCTTGGATCTTAGTTCGCAAACTTACGTTTTTTAATAGATAAGATAATCCCAACGGCAGTCATTGCCATCACCAAATGCGAGCCACCATAACTCATAAATGTCAGTGGAACACCTGTTACAGGTAGTAGTCCAATCACAATCCCCACGTTAATTGCAATATGAAAAAAGATCATAGCAACAATTCCTGCAGCCAGTAGGGATCCAAATCGGTCCTTACTTTCAAAACTAATTTGAAGTCCTCGGAGAGGGATTGACATAAGAAAAAATAAAAGAAGAACACTACCAAAAAAACCTGTTTGTTCTGCCCATGATGCAAAAATAAAGTCTGTTCCCGATTCGGGAACATGAGGGACACGACCTTCCGTCATCTCTCCGTGAAATAATCCTTTTCCAAATACCTTCCCTGAACCCACTGCGGGTTTGGATGCTCGGAGTTGGTAACCCGCTCCTTGTTTGAATTGGTCTGGATTGAGAAAAGCAGTAAGACGAATGACTTGGTTTTCGCGGAAGGGAATGGATTTGTGGACGGCAATGGCAGATAAGATGGACAGTCCTAAAATTCCAATAGTGATGTAGTAGTTTCTAAGATTTTTGGAACCGCGTGCAATTCGAATAAAAATCATTACCAAACTAATGAGGGCAAGTGTTCCACCGAGACCAAACATAAAGGCTTCGTTTGATAGAATTTTATATCCGAGACTTGCATATTCATCTTTTACAATTTCAGCTGCTTCCCGAATCATCTGTAGGTTCTTTGGGTTTTCGATACCAGGTAAAGTTAGACCAGAAACTTTTTTCCCATCCAAAATTAACCAAATTTTTCCTTGGAGTTGGTTTACTATGGATACAAGTTCTACCTTGTTATCTTTGCGAAGTAAATCAATGAGTGGTTGGATGAGAGTAAGTTGTGAGTATGCAAGGTACATGGGAACCATGAGGGAAATTCCACCGAAAGTAAGTAGGGATCCCACATGTAAAATATCAGCTCCACCTAAGTATAACATGGTGAATAACATTGGCAAAAAAGATACGGCAGTTCCAAAGTCTGGTTGTAAAATGATGAATAACATTGGAACCAAACAAATGATAAAAGGCACAATTAATACAGTGATTTTGTGCATTTCTTTTTCTTTTAAAACTAAATATTGTCCAAGTAGAATCACTGTGGCTAGTTTTGAAAACTCGGATGCTTGGAGAGTAATGGGACCTAGTTTTAACCAAGAACGAGCACCACGACCGGAAGGAAGGTATCCAATTCCTGGTATCAGGGTTAGAATCAGTAAAACAATTGAAAAGAGATAAATGAAAAGGGCATACGAACCTATCAGCTGATAGTTGATTCTTGACATAAACCACATGGAGATCAGACCAACGAAAACAAACGTAAACTGTTTATACCATCGTCCGAGCCCATCAGCGGTGTTTGCTTCTTGTGTGTATAAAGTTAGGACTCCTGCCATTGCCACTAGGACAACGGAAAAAATGAGAAAAAAATCTAGTTTTTCTGTATTGCGATCAGCCATTAAAATGCCTCTTGTTCTACTGGTGCTTCTTCTTCCATTGTTTTAGCACGTGACCTATCTGTTCTTGGGAAAGACCCAGGAGGGAAAGCTGCTTTGAAGACTTCACGTGCTGCAGGAGCCGCAGAGGCAGCACCACCTACTCCATATTCTACGAACGCAGCAACTAATATTTGTTTTTCGGGAGGTGCATTCACAGGTGCGTAACCAATGAACCAAGCGTGGTTAGATGAGGAAGCACCTCGCCTTCTTGTTTGTGCCGTTCCTGTTTTACCTGCAATTTCTGGAAGTGTAGGTGAGTTAAGTACACCAGACGCAGTTCCTGAATATCCTACTAAGTACAATCCTTCTTTGAGTGCTTCCACTGTAGAACGTTTCAAAGGAATGTCTCTTAATATTGTAGGTTCTGTCTTTTGAATGAGAGAGTTATCAAGAGGGCTTCTAATTTCAGATACAATATAAGGTTTATATATTTTTCCATTGTTGACAACTGCCATATAAAAAAGTGCCATCTCAATCGGTGTCACAGATATAAAACCTTGTCCGATAGAAAGGTTTACCGTATCTCCATCAAACCACTTGTTACCGTAAGTTCTTTTTTTCCAATCGGAACTAGGAATAAATCCAGTGGCTTCGCCAGGAAGGTCGATACCCGTTTTTTTGTCTAAACCAAATAACCGTGAGTAGGCGAGAATTGGTTCTGCACCTAGTTTATAACCTAATTGATAAAAATAAACAGAATTGGATTTTTCTAGTGCTTGTGCTAGATTCAACTCTCCATGATTCTTTTTATCCCAGTTATAAAAGACTTGGTCTGGAACACCTTTAAAGGTTGACTTGAGGGTAAAACTTGCTGGGCAGGAAAAAGTTTGTTTTGGATCAAAATTGATTTTATGTTCACTTTCCATTGCGGCAAGGCCAACGAGTGTTTTAAAGGTAGATGCAGGAGGGAACCTAGATTGGATTGCTAAATTCAAAAATCCACCATTGTTCGTAACACGTGTAAAGTGGTTAGAACGATCTAGTTTATTTTTGCCAGATAAAATATTTGGGTCATAGGCTGGATTTGATGCCATTGCCAAAACTTCCCCCGTAGTGGCTTTGATAGCAAGAACAGTTCCTCTTACCCCTTTTAATGCACGATAGGCGGCAATTTGCATATCGCGGTCGATGGTTAAAATTAAATTATTACCAGGAACAGAATGTTCGATGACACGTTCTTCTTCAATATTTCCTTCAGTATTTCTTTTTTGGATGCGAAATCCATCCTGACCACGGAGGGTAGTATCATAGAGAGATTCGATTCCACCTTTCCCTATGAGTTGGTAAGTTTTGATTTCTTTTTCTTGTAAATCGCTGGTAGTTGGTTTTCCCACATAACCAGTCACATGCGAAAGAGCGGGGCCCATGTGGTACACTCGAGCGGGTGAAGAAACCAAATACACATACCGGTTGATATTATCCAGAACGAGGATTCTTTCTTGTTGTTCCCGTGAGATTCCCTCTAAAAGTACAAAAGGTTCTCGGGAACGAATTTTTTTGATCAACCGGGAGTCTTGCAGTTCTTTTTCATAATAAACGATGGGGATAGAAAGAGCTTCGCAGAATTTATAAATAAAAACTTTTACCTTTCTTGGATCGTTCTTTAATAAACTAGTATTAAGAATTACATCGAGAGAAGCGGAATTGGAAACTAAAGGTTGGCTCGTTTCTGGTGTGAGAAAGTTCCTATCAAAAATATTGCCCCGGTCAGCTGGAATGGATTCACTTCTGCGAACAAAACGTTCTGCCTTTAATGAGTTTTCACTACCTTGAACAATTTGTAAATTAAACAACTGGAGAATGTAGGCAGTGAGTGTAAATACAATCATCCCCGTAAAGAAATACAATCGTTTACGGAAACTTGTTTCTAAACGAAACTCAGATGCCGACTGGCTCATTGTCTAACCTCGTCCGCATCCAATCGGAAGGCCCAAGAAAATAAAAAGAACAAAGCCGGACCAATGAAGGCATTGTATAATGATACATATAAAAAGGAATAACTTTGGTTCGAATGGAAAAACATCAAAAATAAAAGATAAGTAATGAGTCGGGATAAAAAGGTAAATCCGAGAATATAAATCGTAATGGAAATATAGTTCTCAGTGTAAGAACTTCGCATTACTTTTCCAACAAAATATCCGATGATGGCATAGGAAAAAGAATGAAGTCCAATTTTGTAGTAAACAATATTGTCCCCACCTATCTCCCCACCTAGCGCCGTATCTGTGAGTAACCCGCCAAAAAAACCAAGCCATAATCCATAAAGTGGTCCTTTTCTTAAGGCAAAAAAGACAACAAAGATCACCATAAAATCCGGTCGAATGGCATTTCCTAATTCAAATAGATTGGATCCATTTAGAAAATGGGAGAGTAACAAACCTATGACGATAAACAGTTTGTCTAAAATCATGGTGTTACCTCCTTAGGACCTTCTTGTGTGGAAGGAGCGGTAGGCGTTGTGGGTGTCGAATCAGGTGTATTTGTATTCACAGAAGGTTTTGTATACTGAGGATTTCCGAAAGTAGAAGGAAAGTTCCCTTGTCTTTTTTCAGGTTCTTTTCCTTTTTTGTTATAATCTTTTTCTTTAGGAAAATCAATTTCGCCAAAATAAGGGCCATCAATTTGGATAGTTTTTTCAGCGGGCCACTCTTCTCTCCATTTTTCAGGTTGTTTCTTTAAAACAATCACGTGTAATAGTTTATCAAATTCAACAAACGGACGTAAGATGGCAGTTTTAAATGATCCATTCCTTGGACCTTCTTCGATAATCGTTCCCACAGGGATTCCTTGTGGAAATACTCCAGATCCTCCAGAACTAAAAACTGCTTTTCCGATTTTACTAAACCCTTCCGTAAACATAGTGTTAGCTGATGTAGGTGGAGGGTTTGGTCCCATGGGAAAATTACCAATGGCTTTTGGATCAATCACAATCCCTGCATCAATATAATCCAACAAAACGTCAGTGCCACGACCGCTGTTTCCATTGAGTGAAGCCCAAAGATTGGTTCCTGGAATAGAAACTCCCATAGAAAAGTTAGAATTGATGATGGGCTGGATGACTGCCGATCCTTTGGATACGGCAATAATTTTGCCAACTAATGCTTCCGTAAATTTTCCTTTTTCATCCAAAGCACGAGCCACAACAGGCATATAAGGTTTGATACCTACTTCTGAACCTTTGTTGATGATGATGGTTCTATAAATCGCATTTAAACGAACACTCAATACTTCCGCTCTTACAGAAGGATAATCTAAATGAAGCGGAAAGTTTAACTCTTGTCTAAGGATGGCATTTTCGGCCTTCAATCTTTCGACATCTTTGGAAAGTTGGCGGTATTCTTCCATGACGTTCAAACAAGAATCGCGTTCTTCTCTGACACGTTCGAAAGATTCAAGTTTGTTATAGCTACTTTTGATAAGGGATCCAAAGGAATCAAAGGACCCAGAAAAAAAGTCGCCTACACCCTGAAAGCTGGCAATCCCTCTTACCATGAAGTTGCCGTTCCAAATTAGGGAAGTAAAGGAAAACAGGAATACGAAGAGTAGGGAAAACAATTCGTCATTTTGATTGATGCGATTCCACTTCATGGACTTATGTCACATTAATTTTAGCGGAAAGAATCTTTCAAGCGAGAATCAATTTTGGCCAATTTTTCAATTCAAGTTCTCAGGTAGGAAGAAAAGTGAGGCCGGAGCCTCCCATCTTGCCTCGCCTCGAATGTTCTGGAGTCCTTTTGGGTTTCGGTATACGGTGACTCGGACGTTTCCTGGCGTGGAAAGACGACTTCCATTCAGTCCCAATTTGAGTCGGACTTCCCCGAATCCTGGATCAACAACTTGTGCGAAATAAGTTTTCGTCCCAGCTTGTACAATGGCAAATTCTCGAATTCCCATAATGGGTCTCGGGTCATTTGCCGTTCCCAAAAATTTCGAGACCAAAGAAAGGAAACTGGGGAAATCTTTTGTATCCAAAGCAGATATATAATGGAGCAAATGTTGGCGTAGGTATTCTTTTGCGTGGTTGTGTGCCAGTAACACACGATGGCGTCGGTCTAGTTGCGAGTAAAAAGACTGAAGAAGGTCTCGTTCCACCCTAGTACAGCCCGCACGAAACGCCAATCTGTCGAGTCGTTTGCTGTGCATACTTACAAGTTCAAACCGATAAGTGAGGTAGGCACTGATCCGAAAGCTAAGATAAAAGAAAAGAATCAGAAGGATTAACTGTAATAAGGCAAATTCGGGATCACCCTTCCAAATCCAAACTGGTTTTTCTGGAAACATTTGTTGTTAGACGGATTTGGTTTGAGTTTTTGTGCTTTATCTTTGGGAATACGATAAGGTAACATGGAGTTAGATGGTGGTTTTAGATCTTTCCATTGTTCTATATGCATAGAATCTATCTGTTAATTTTCTTATATTTTATAAATTGCCTCGTGATTCTGAAGGGACAGGATACTATCAGAAAAAGTGAAGCAGAAAGAGAAATCGCAAAAATTATTTTATTAAAAACTATTAGTTGTGGTTATAATGCCGGACGAGCCTATGCAATTTCTGAATTAGGAAATGAAGAAGAAGAACCGTATCCTTGGGTGCAGATCGGTGGTGGTTCGAATGCAAGTAGAGTTTTTTATGATAAAAAGGCATTAAACCATTGTTTGAGATCTTTGTCGGTAATGCCTTGTCCTACCAAAGATATAAAAACCAATGAAGGCGATCGGGAATATGTAAATACTCTTATCTTCACACGCCACCAATCCTGTAATTTTCGCCCAATCGAAAATTGGAAAATATTTGAAACATTCAAGGAAGAAATCTAATGAGAATTTCGGATAATATCTCTGTAAAAATTCTTTCGACAAAGTATTCATTCTTTGCTGTGATCATTTGGATTTTGAACGATTCATTTTTCAAATCTATATTTCAAAATGAAATAACAGGAAAAATAAGCGATATCATTGGTTTGTTTTTAGCTCCATTACTTCTGTCTGTAATAGTTTTGTTTATTTGTAATATTAAAAAGTATAAGGTAGAAGAATCAATCGTTTTATTCGTTAGTCTATTTGTAGTAGCTCTTATATTCATTCTATTGAACTTAAACCAAAAAACGAATGATTTCATAACTAAAATTCTATGGTTTTTTATTCCTTCAAAAGGAACTGCTGACCAAACGGATATATTCTGCTTAATCGTTTACATTCCATTGCTATTGTTATTTTATAATCTTAAAAAGAAACAGTCAGGAAAAAATTTAACCTTATTAAAATATTTAACTCCAGTTTTAGTAAGTATAGCTTTTATTAATACTTCAGCTGTTGGAAATTTGGAATCAGACTATAGTAGGATTTCCCTTTTTTGGTTACTTGCCGATATGGATGACCAAATAATTTCTATAACTCCGAAAGATGGTGATACCTTTCAAAAATCCGAAATGATAAACTTTGAATGGATTTATAAAAACTATTATGGAGTTACTGAACCATCAGTTTACGATAATGAAATCGACTGTGGTATTACGCAAGACCTAGGTGAATTAAAGAGATTTGTCACAGGAAAATTCCAGAATTATATAGTTCAAATTGCAAAAAACGAAGTATTTTCTCCGATTGAAATGGAAATTCATTCTAACGGAATAGAAAAAAAAGTTATAAGCGCGATAAACAATTCCGGCACTTATTACTATAGGGTCGCCCTGTTATATAAGAATAAAGAAGATTGTGCAGAACAAAAGTTTCAGATTTATTTACCCCAACAAGTTAAGAAAATATTCATAATTGATTAACGGATGAATCTAAGACCAAAAATGAAAATAGAAAGAGAAGATATACTATTATGTAAAGGCCATAGACCCTGGGAATTGTTTCATTGGGATAGATAAAACATAGGCTGTCATGATTTCCAATTTCGATCATTTCCTTCTCTATTCTTATGAACCAGAAAAAACATTTCAGTTTTTAAAAAATCGATTTCAGTTAACCACTTTAATACCCTTAACAAATTATGGATCCTTTCAAAGCGGGATGTTTGCTTTTAGAAATGGAATTTTAGAAATTCTTTGGTATGAAAACAAAACAGAGAAAGTGGAAACGAATTTTCTAATCAATCAATTTGTTGGTTTTGCATTACAATCCAATTTAAGTATCATTGATACGAAAAGTGAATTAGAAAATTTAGAATTTACTGTGTCTCATGTTATGGAGCAAAAAGTTTTTAATGCAAAGAATGAGGAGGTAGTCATCTCGGAAATTATATTGTTGGATCGTTTTTTGGAAGGTTTCCAAACTTTCTTTATCGAATATAAAACTGATGATTTACTAAAAAAATTCGAAGAATTATCTAAAACCTCACTGTGGGAAATGGAATCGTTTATTTTAGAGACGGCAAATCCAGAAGATACCCGAAATGAATTTTTAGGTTTAGGTTTTAAACAAGAGAATGTTAATTGTGTTTCTGATCCGAATGGAATCAAAGTTAAATTCAAAAAAACATTCTCTCAAAATGGTATTTCCTCTTTTCTGATCCAATCAAAGGAAGAGAAGATCGATATATTGCAGTTGTTAAGAGTTGTTAATGGTTATAGATGATAGAGTATTCACCTCATTTCTGCATAAACTTGCATTAAAAATTCTTTAACCTGGTTTCGATTCCCTTTGTTTTTTACTGTATAAACACCCGCGCCAGCGATTGGAGCGGAAATCCTTTCCGGTGAGTAAAGATATTTGTAACAAACCAAATGGGAAAGATTGGAGCGGAAAGCGCGGTCACGTCCACGAATCATAGAGAAACAACAAACTAATGTGAGGCGCCCAAATTTCTTATAAGATTCGGAAAAAAAATTAATCTGTTAGATCAACCTCTTCGAATGCTTCTGTTTGGTGGCGAAACATCCAAAGTTTATCTCCTGAATAAAAATTAATAAAACTATCTCGCATTTCGAATTGGCCGATGCTTCGAAGTAATAAGTTTTCTTCAAATTGAGTTTCTGATGGTAAATCAATTACAATCATGCGGCGTGTTGTAATAATGGCCACTTTGTCATAAAGATTGGCAAAAGAACGAATGATTTCCTGTTCAAGGCTGATGGTTTCCCAATGGTTGGTATAACTATTATATAAAAATAATTTTCGATCGCTCATAACTAAAGCTGCTTTGTGGCCCATAGCGATCTGGTATCGTTCTTCGCCAAAATGATGTCCTTTTTCCCATTCAGTGCTTGAGTTACTAACACCTAACAAATTCTTTTGTGTGACTAATATACAAAGGTCTCCATAACATTGGGAGTGCCAAATATGTTCCCCGCGAGTAGAGTAGGAAATTTCTTGCCCATCAGATAAAAATGCCTTAAAGGAATGATGGCCTTTGACAAAGTTGATTGTAGTTTTGATGTATGGATAAGCAGTGCTGTCAGTTACGCGACTTTCAAAAGTTGTGACTTGGTGGTGAACTTCTGGTGGAGCATTGAGAATTCGGTTGGCCTCGGGAGTCAATTGTCGTAGTGGATTAAGACGAGTTTCCTGGTATCCTTGTCGATCGTTACTTGGATTTGCTACAATACCCAAGCTGTTAAAAATCGATGTAATGAGAATAAAATTTAGAAAACCACTTAACAGATTACGCATATTGCATTTCCTATTGGTAATAGAATCTTAGACTGTATCTTCGGACAACCATTTCTCCGTCTTAGACGGTGAATAGTTTTGAAGTGTGGGAAGAAGGTCTTTGGAATTTTCAAGGACTTGCACCAGGGCGGCATTTTCCTTTTTTAAAAAACCGGAACTTACCATATTTTGTATGAGTGAGAGGAGGGGATTGTAAAAACCATGCCAGTTAAGTATGATGATGGGTTTGCTATGTAAACCTAACTGAGACCAAGTGATGATTTCAAAAAACTCTTCCATAGTTCCAAATCCGCCTGGTAACACAACAAATGCGTCCGACAAATCAAACATCTTTCGTTTTCTTTCATGCATGGTTTCGACAAGGATTAGTTTTCCAAGCCCACTATGTTCAATTTCTTTTTTCTTTAAGAATGTAGGAAGTACACCTGTAACGGAACCGTTTTTTGATAAACAACCGTTTGCCACTGCTCCCATTAAACCCACACTGGCTCCGCCATACACCAATCCAATTTGTTCGGTTGCTAGTAGTTCGCCTAATTCGTATGCGGCGGTCATAAAATAAGGATCTTGGCCAGGGGAAGAACCACAATATACGGCTATATTTTTAAGTGCATTCATTTCGTAATCAGGTTAACAAAAGAGTTCGATTCTTCAATCTGTAAATTCATATATTTCTTTTGTTGGAAATTCCCATTCGGGAGTGGGGAAGGTTTCGTCTTTAGGAACTTCAAACCAAGGAGAGAATATGTTTTCTGATTTTAGAATGTGCATTTCTTGGGATGGCATATAACTTTGTGCTAAAAGGAAAAGTGTTTGCCCGCCTTTTCCTGTTACTTTATCTACCACTAAAACTACGTGACCTGGGGAACCTGCTTCGACCCAAACATCACCTGGTTTTAAGTCAGAAATTTGTTTTTTCTTTAATTCGGATTTTAAGGATATGGTTCCGGCATATATGTAAATAAATTTTAAATATTCTTCAAATACTTCGCGGCCTGTGCCTTGCGTAAACTTTCCTGTTTTCCAATGGGTTTTGTTTCCATTCACTTGCACTCTTTCGCCTTTTACAAATTTTGAATAGGCAACATCCATCCCATTGCTGATTTTAAAATGGATCTTATCATATTGTTTTAACGAATATAAATACTCGGCTCGTAACTTTATCACCGCATCAGCACATTGGATGAGGTCGGCTTTAAGAAGTGGAAAATCCAAAACGGCAACATGGACTTGGTTCGTTTTGATTTTTCCATTGTAGAGAGAGACTGTGCTTCCTTTTGGTTTTAAGGGAAAGTTTTGTAAGTATGTCGCAAAACTATTGTTTGCATATTCCACTCTTTTGAATTCATTGGGAGGTAAAAAACGTTCTTGGATTGATTCTGCAAATAGGTTTTGGATCGCAAAAAATATAAGAAATAAAAAAATCCAGTCTTTAAATCTAAAATTCGTAATTTGATTTTGATTAAAAATACGTGAGAACAATTTCATATTGATTGGACTTGTTTTATTTGGTAATCACTAGTTTGATTGATTCTTCTAACCAAGCTTCTTTTGCCTCATTAAAGGAAGCTGTTTTTGTGACTATCTTTTCTGGTGTAAAAGCTCCAGATAGAATATAAGGATAAAGTGCTTCCATCGAATCTTTGGATTCCACACGTCCCAAATGAATTTCAACACCTTGGTTGTACATTTCTAAATATGGAATTTCCCATTGGTTGGTCCAAAAGATAGAAGCCGAACTAAAAATAGCATTTCGACCCAGAGAACGAACTGCAAAATCCCAACCTTGTTTGTTAGCCGAAGCATCACAAACTAAATCATATTTTTTAGTTGGTTTGGGGAATTGTGAAAAATGTTCCACAGGGATTCCTAACGACGAAGCTAAATCAATTTTTGTAATATCTGTATCAACATACAATACATCGGCTTTTTTTGTTTGGTGGAGAAATAAGGCTGTATATAGTCCAATACTTCCCGCAAAACCTCCCACTACCAAAACCTTCGGATCTTTTTTTTGGTTTAAAAATCTTCCTGCGAGTTTCCAAACTTCCGCAATATTATCACTGAAACTTGCAATTCCCACTGGATCTATTTTTTTATCTATCTCAAATAGCATTTGTTTGGCGAATGGAATTTTGATTTCATCGGTTATGGCTCCCCCAAAGGGATGTGCCCCTGGTGGCATTCCATAACCAGATGTATAAGGTACGGATTCGCAAGAATTAGTATGATGGTTTAGGCACGATGGGCAAAAACCGCAGGAAATTTGGAAAGGCACAGCAACTGTCATACCAACAGAGTATACATTTGCCAAATCTTCAGAGACCGATTTGATTTTACCAACAAACTCGTGGCCAACTGGGAATGGGGCACGAAATAACGTTTCCCCTTTTAGGATAGGTAAATCCAAATCACATCTGGCGACAGATATGGGTTCCACAATGGCTTGGTTTACTCCTGTGATGGTAAGTGGTTCTGTTTCCTCCCACTCTAAAATTCCTTTTTTGCGAAACATCAATCGACGCATAAAACACCTCTGGTATACCGATTGGTCTACTAAATAAGGCTTCTTTAAATCTTACAACTAGAATTGTTTGAACCAACTGGGTATCTGTGGTAGTTCGGTTTCTTTCCAAGTCCAATCCCCGAGAACCGTAACAATGGGTTCTGTAGAATCCAAGGCTAGGCCTAAGCCGCGACCTAAATCTTCACGCTTTGTGGGACGGTAAGGTGTTTCGAATTCTTTTTGAAAGTTTACCTTTTCATGTTCCCAAGCATAGGAAAGAAAAAAGTCCATAAATTTTTGATCAGAGTTTTCATATCGACTTTTTAATGTTAGAAGGTCGGGATTATTTGTTTTTTTCATTGTACGTTGGAGGACAATTGAAATCCCTCGAACACTCTTTGAAAAAAATGTTCCAGCCCTTACAATTTTTCTTTTTTGGGGATTTTCTAATGCCCAAAGATCACCTTTGTATTTGGCTATTCCCATTGAACCATAAAAAGACAAAGTATGACTCAACCAATAAAATGCAGAATAAGCAACGGTAAGGTCTGGATTGAAAGTTTGTTCCAACTCCAAAAGAGGATAAAAACTGATACTTAAAGTTTCTTCTATTTGTTTGGGTGTACTTTCATTGATAGGAAAACCTACTTCACCGAGAGCTGGTGTATAAATGATGGCTTTAAAATTCGGTGGAATCTTATGATTTTGCAGATCCTCTTGGATTTTTTTGGAAAGTCCTGGCGTAGCTGATTTATTGAAAAGTGTAAGATCTGCATTCGACACAGGTTCATTTGTTGTAGTTGTTGTTATGATATAGGCTGAAGGTTGTTTCTCTTTTAGGCAGGTTATGGCACTTTGGCCTGCTTCCCCCGAACCACCGACGACCAAATATTGACTTTGCTTCATGAAATCCTACCTGATTTGTACGAAGATAATAATTTTCGATTGATCAGTCAAAACTCTCCTGTTTTATTTATCGGAACAAGCGAAATATGAAAACGATTTTATCCTGCTCAAATTGTTTTAGCGGTCACTCTATATCCACTTTCAAAGTGGAAGGAAAAAAAGGGAAGTATCGTTGCAAAAAATGCGGTTCGTGGAACCATTTTGATTATCGAAAAGAAATTGAACAATCTAATTCCGACTCACTTGTGTTATTTGATCTTCGTTTTGATGACCAAATACCCGATCATAAACTTCAAGGTCAAATTTTTGGAAAATATACTACAGATTTTATTTCTGATTGGTCAAATGAAGAACTTGTATTTTTAAAAGATGAAGAAGGTACGGAAAACGATTTACGTATTTCTGTCACAGGATTACCTGAAATTGTTAAATTAAAAAATTTTCTCTTTGATATAACTACTGAATCTCCATCAAAGAATTTAAATATTATAATCAATCACAATGTAAATAATTCACCAGTTAGACTTTCGGTAACAGTTGATATGTTAGATGATCGTTTTGTAGCTGGTAAATTGTATTTGGCCATCGCTGATGAATGGAATACATTCTTACACGGAAGTTTCACTGCAACACGCATTTATCAAATTAAATTTGATGAACATGGAGATTCGGACAAAAAACTACCCGATTTTATACCTAACGAATTATCTGCAAAAATATATGCATTGTCTGGGAATATTTTAGCATTACAGGAAGTGTTTTCCTTTTTAGACCAACAGGCAAAAGATGAACTTTTAACGCTTGTTATGTACCATTGGCCAGAAGACCAATCAACCATATCAGAGGTACATTTCAAAGAGGGAAACTTGTTGGTTGTGTTTCAGTTGACACAAAGAAAATTGAATGAAACTTTGATTTTTCTTTTTTCTAACCAAGTAATCCCTAATCAAAAACACTGGCAACTTTTTCATGAAGTAGTCTGTCATTCAGAATCCGAACCTTTATTTATTCCAATTCTTAAACATAAATTTCCTGAAAATTATAAAACCAATTTAGGTGATAATTTGGAATCTACCAACGAGGACAAAACTTTAGATTGGTTGGATGCAGATGATATCTATCTTTTGGATTCCTTTGTTCGAACAGTTGGATCTCTTGATTATGTTGTCAGTGATCCAATTCGAAATCCTCTTGGGTTTTCTCTTCTGCAAGAATGTTTTGTTCGCGCAAAATATAAATCTTGTATGAGGCTTTTGGAACGTGGCGCAGATCCCAATCAAATGGATGCCAATGGAGAAACTGCGATATTTAAACTCTGCCAAGATAGTACGCTTCGTTTGCAACTAAAAACAACACTTATGGATGAACTCATCCGGAAGGGTGCTAAAGTAAATCTCCAATCTGTAAATGGAATGACTCCGCTTCATTGGTGTTCTGTTTTTGGTGAACCAAGTATGGCAAAAAGATTGATTCAGGCTGGAATCGATATCCATGCTGCAGATAATAGTGGTAGTACGGCGCTCCATGAAGCCTGTAAGTTTGGAAATTCTGCTGTCCTTGCTTTATTATTGGAATCTGGTGCTAAATCAAATGTAAAAACTTTTGATGAGAAAACCGGTAGAGATCTAGCCTTTGAAAATTTGGAAATTGCAGAACTAGAAGGTGATGAAGAGAAAAAGAACCGTTGTAAACGAGTTCTTTCTCTTCTGGATGTATATGGTGGTTAAGTGTCATTTACTTTTTTTGTCATCTTCCAATTCACAAATCTTAAAACCAAATAGAGTAACCAACCTGCAGGGCCGTAGTAAAATGTTAATGCCAAAATAGGAACTAAAATCCAACGATTGATTCCTTCTTTGATAGCGTCTTCTGCTTCCCAAGTCCCTAAAAACAAATCAAAAGCTAGGTAATGAATCCAACCAGCTAGTAAAAAGTAATCATTAGCGAATAATAATCTTACAGATTCTAAACTTGAAAAGTTTCCTTCTGTTTGGCCATTTCCAATGATAAGGGAAAATACATAAATCCCTCCAAGGAATAGCCCTGAAACAAAAACTCTTAACGGACGTATCACCTTCATTTGATTTGGTGATAAAATTAATACTAACCATGCTAAAACTGTTATGCCATTAGCGATTTTAAATACTAAGGAAGGGTTCATATAGTTACCTCGTTTCGAAATTGTTTTGGTATGGAAATGATTTTTATCAGACAAAACACAATGAGTAGGGATAAGATTCCGTAAACACTTGAAAAGAAGGGATTAAAATGAAAGATAGATTCTCCATTTAGGGTTTGTATTACCATAAATAGATTGATTAATAAAAATAAAACTCCCAAAATTCGGACCAATGTTTGGTTTAAAATAGAATCTTGTTTATTCATTAGATAAGCTGCTAAAAAAACAAAAACCTGCATGACGTGCATTCCAAAAAAATGAGGAACTCTCATATCACCTAGTTTAGTACTCCAACCAAAAAATAAAATTCCCGCTCCTGGATCACCGCTACCAAATTGATGGGAACCACTCGCTACAAAGATTCCTTGTTTCATTGCTTCGAGTTGGTCTGGTCGAGGCGAGGTCATAAAAAACCCAATGACCATTCCAAATCCAGCAATGACCATTCCCCAAACTAAACTTTCTTTGATAGACCTTGAGATAGACTCTTTTTTAAAAATATTGTAACCCATCCAAAGGTGCAAGACCCAAAAGATGGAGATACTAACGCCCATAATGGAAAATATAATTTGGTTCCAAACAGTTGTTATATTAAAATGACTCATCTCCCCACGACTTGCTTGTAAAGTAATGAGAACAATTTCGATAAAAGAGGTAATGGTTAAGGCCATTTGGATCTTACCATTGAATTTCCAACCCTTCAAAAATTTTACCATTACCCAAACTGTAGTCATTGAATACAATCCTACGGATAAGGTAAATTTTAAGGGTTTGATCCAGACATTGGCCCCCAAAAGGGTTCTTGTGTCTAGAAATAAGAGAGGCAGGATGGCGACAGTGATTACTGTCATAATGATCCCGTTCCAAAAAAGTGGTTGTTTTTTGTAGTCATCAAATTTCATAATGTAGACAGTGTAAATATCAATGTATACTCTGTCAACATGAAAGTATACATTGTAAACATTTTTCGATATGAAACCAGCCAAAAAAAAACAATCTCTGAATAAATCAAATTCCCCCATTTCTCCCATTTCCTCCAAATCCAGTGCCTATCACCACGGCAATCTACGTGAGGAGGTTCTCGAACATTCTAAAAAGGTATTAGAATCAAAGGGTGTCTCTTCCTTGAGTCTCCGTGACATTGCCACTGATCTCGGTGTAAGTCATACTGCCCCCTACCGACATTTTCCCAAAAAAATGGATCTTCTCCAAGCTTTGGTTTCAGAAGGATTTCGGGAACTAAGTGAAGGTATGGAAAGGGCCTGGGTTTTTTCAGAAGATCCGTTGGAAAAAATAAAGAAGGCAGGAGTGGAATATATTTTTCTTTTACTGAAAAATCCAAGAAGGACAGAACTAATGTTTGGTGGAGAAATTTATGTTTCTGGAGATCCTATTTCTGATGAGTTGAGAGAATGTGGAAATGCCGCTTATATGGGAATGTTTAAGATAGTGGAATATGGTCAAAAACAACTAAAGTTAAAAAATTCCATTCCTACGGATACACTTATGATGAGTTTTTGGAGTGGTGTTCATGGATTTGCCGTTCTCAATGAACGGAAATGGAAACAAATCAAATCCAAGGACGACGACGAACAATTTCGAAAAGAGGTAGATCAAATTTTAGACATTATGATCGAAGGAACTCGTTTGTAAAATAGAGGACCCGACTTGTAATAATGGTATGTTCCCCTTCCGATTCCAAAGTAACTTCCATTTCTACAGGGTAATCTTTTAAAACCATAATTAGGCCTATTCCTGAATGATGGGGATCATTTTCGTTGGTTTCAAGTTTTTCGATATACAAACTATCTAAGTCATTTGAGGAAAAAATTTCTTTTAAACTCGATTCATAAGCTGTTACATTTGCATCATTTGTTATATTTCGAACTACCATTTCAAATGTACTGCCACGATGAATTAAAGATATATCGATATCTGCTTTTTTGTCATAAGAGTATTTTGCAGCATTCTCCAGTAATTCGTTAAACACTGTGGAGATGGAATTTACAATTTCCGAATTTTTCATATCCATCGATTCGGTTGGAACATTGGGTAAAAAGGAAAAACCATAAAAATAACCGATAAAATCGGAAAGGATACCGATACGGCGCCAATAACGCATTAAATCCAATGGTTTTAAATGGATCTGAATTATTGAATCTGGTTCTTCGTTGAGGTGATTTGCTGACTTAAAATTGCCGTACTTTCGCATAGTCGTAGTTCAACTAAGGAATTTAGACTATTTATTTCAAAGCCGCAAGCGCTTTTTCTAATGCATATTGCATTAATCTGCGTTCTTCGGGGTTTGTGCTCAGTTTATCAAAATGTAATGGTTTGAGCAGGAATCCGTCTGTATCGAATTTTAGAAATGGGTTTTCTTTTTTTTCTTGTTCGTTTTTTAAACCGATCACTTGAAAGGTTTCAATCGGTGTATGAACTCCTTTCACTACGATTTCACCCTTAGGTTTTGTGTCTATGTACTCGTCTATGAGTGATTTTGTGGCGTTAGAGATAAGGATTTCCCCAGCATCAGAGGCATTTTCTAACCGGGAAGCTACATTGACTGGTCCACCAATGATGGTGTAGTCCATCCTTTCATTGGTTCCAAAATTTCCAACTGTCACATAGCCTGTATTAATTCCAATACGACAAGTTAGGTTATGATTAATTCCTGATTGTCTCCAATATTCAGCTAATGCTGGTAAACTATCCCTCATTTCAATTGCCATTTTTACGCAGTTTAATGCATGGACTTTGTCGTTATCAAATGACGGAGCGCCAAAAAAAATCATAATGGCGTCGCCGATAAATTTGTCGATGGTTCCACCGTATTTTATGGCAATACTAGACATGACATCTAGATATTTATTCAAACAGTCCGAGAGAATTTCAGGTTCGATCGAATCTGTGATGGTAGTGAATCCTACAATGTCTGAAAAGAAAATAGTGAGTTTCCGTCTTTGGTGAGAAATGGAGGTTTCCACTTCGGAACCAGTAATCATTTCATAGAGTTGTGGTGATAAGTAACGACGCATACGATCCAAATACATCTGGATCTTCTTATTATTTTCTAATAGTTCGTTTTCGATCTCGGTTGAATGATCAATGATGTTTTGGTAAAGGACTTCCAATTCTGCATATTTGGCTCGCTCTTCCTCCAAAATGGATTCATTTTCCATAATAAACGTTTATCCTCTTTTCCTCATGATCATGACTGTGATATCGTCATACACTTCCATACCATCGATAAAAACATAAATATCTTTAAAAATTGCATCTAAGATTGCATCAGTGGATCCAAGTTCTGCATGTCTTTCCAATGATTCAACCAATCTATGTGAACCAAATTGTTCTCTTTTTGAGTTTTCAGCCTCTGTAGCCCCATCTGTATACAAAAGAATGATATCTTTCGCTTGGAGTGGAATTGGTTTTTCATGAATGAATTCGTCGATTGATTCGGTTAATCCAACTAACATACCATTGTCGACAGTATCAATGATTTCTGTTTTTTTGGACGCATGACGATATACCATAATGGTTTCATGTTGTCCAGCAGTGGTAAACACTCCGTTTTTATAAGAAAATAAGGATAAAGTTAAGTTGCGAATGTCATTCATACGGACATGAATGTTGGAAAACAAAATGGAGTTGATGGAACGAAGAGATTCTCTTAAAGAGATGACCTTCGAACGCAAAGTAGTGATAAATGCAGACTGTGTCATTAACATCACTACGCCTGATGCAAGACCGTGGTCTGTTACGTCTCCAATTCCAATATAAACAGTTCCATCTTCATGGTGAACTACATCGTAATAATCTCCTCCCACTTCATTGGCAGAATCCATACGTGCTGAAATTTCAAGTTCTTGGATTTCTTTTAATTCTTCATTACGTGGTAATACCATCGCTTGGATTTGTCTGGCAACATCCAATTCCATTCCCAGACGCATATTCTCTTCCAAGATGGCTTGTTTTTCTGTATTAAAAATTAAATCGGCTTGTTCCTGAGTTGTTCTTGAAGTATTGAGGATTGCATATAAAATCAAACCACCTGTAACAACCATATAAAGAAGGATAAGAAAAATTCCCATTGGAACAGCGCTAACTAAAAAGAAAGAGCTGTTTGTCTCTAAGAAGTCTGGTTTGAGATACTGAGACAAATTCATGAGCTTTGCGTTCAAATCGTTCATCTCTGGGTAGAAGTAAATGGTTAAAGAAGCATACTCTACTAACAGGACAACAACGGCAAAAATGATTGTTTTTGTATTATTTCGTATGGAAGCGAGTGCAATGAGAATGAAGAAAACATAAATCATTGGAGCCGCATATACAAGGCTCGGGTTTTTTTGGGAGTAAGCCGAATACCCTGTAACAAATGTCAGTAGGGTAATTTCTAAAAAGGAAGATAGAAATTTAAAGATGTTGAGATACTTTCCCGATTTCTTTAATGAGTATAGAACAACAAAATTGTAACAGAGAAGTACTAAGATCGCAGATATTTGGTAATAGAACTCTATCGGTGGGCGACCAGAGAGTAGGCCTAAAGTGGCAAAGATAACCAAAAATCCCAGGAAGAAGAATCGAAACTTTGTCGCAAAGGTTTCGGCCCTGAATTCCCCCTGGTAAGCAATCTCTTTTAGCTGTTTCTTGTAATAGTCCGAAAGGACGAATCGATTTTCGTTGGGAGGAGATTGCGGCATAGAGTAAAGGTTTCTTTCTTTATATTTCGTGTAATTGAATGCGGAAAATTAGCTTATAACGTCATACATTTTGCATAAATTGCAAATGATTTTTCATTTTTTTGAGGGAGACGACTAGGATGAGTCAGATCAAAGTCCATTTGGCCAAAACAGAGGAGGATCGTAATAAAATCTTCCGCCTGCGCTATGATATATATGTTCAAGAAATGAACAGAGTCCAAGCCTATGCCGACCACGAAACAAAAATGGTAAAGGAGCCTTTTGACGAAACGGGCCACCTTTTTCTAGCGGAAACGGAAGAAGGGGAGTGCATTGGAACGGTTAGGATTAACTTTCGAAAGGATGGACCATTAGAATGCGAAGAATTATATGAAATGGAACTATTTCGTCCCTTTTATCCTGACAAAGTTTCCATGTCTACAAAACTCATGGTCAAAAACGAATACAGACATTCAGCCGCAGCCAGCATGCTTTGTATGAAAATTTATGAACACGCCAGAGAAAATGGGATCCTAATCGATTTTATTGATACTAACCCTCATTTGGTCCGCTTGTACAACCAAGTGGGATACAGGATGTACAAAAAGAATATCCATCATCCTGAATATGGCATTGTGATTCCTATGGTTTTTCTATTGGATGATAATGAATATCTCAAACAAATCCATTCACCTTTCCTTCGTTTAGCGAAACGTTTTCCCGCAGGTACTGAGCTTGCACAACATTTTGAAGTAAACTTCACTGATTACAAAGACATCCGTCCTCTCTTCTCTATGGAAGGAGATGAGGTTTGGCAAAATATTGTTCATGATATGATGCTTCCGCCGAGCCAGTTTCTCTCTTTTTTAAGGGGATTCACAGAAGAGGAATCAAAGAAATTATTATCGATGTTGGATCTAATTGACTATGAGGATGGGGATATTGTTTTCCAACAAAACCAAGAAAGCCAAGGCCTCTTTTGTGTTTTGGAAGGTAGTGTCGAGGTAGTGGTCAATCGAGACGATGGAGTTCGTTCTACAATTTCGATTTTAAACCAGGGCGAAATTTTTGGAGAATTGGGTTTTGTTTCCAAGTCCAACAGAAATGCGGATATTATCGTACGAGATCATGCTAAATTACTAATTTTGACACCAAATGAATTTCAAAAATTGGAAATCCAAAGTCCAACTCTTGCAGTCAAACTTCTTACCAATTTGTTTGTAATTTTAGCGCAGAGATTTAATGAAATGTCCCGCCGCATGCTCGAATTTAGAAAGTTATACGAGATGGGCGGTAAAACCTAAGGTTAAGAAAACGATTTTAGGCGATTTCTAAAACCACTTGGTCCCAAAGTTTTTTGAAATTGGAAAGGGATTTTGACTGCCAGGAAATATTTAAGGATCCCTGAATTTTGATTTGGTAAGCTGCCGTTTTTCGTGAATCAATAATGAACATAGAGAGGGTAGTGATCCCCGAACTGTTTACAAATTGTAAATCTCTAAAATCCATTGTTAATACAGAACCTTGGCAAAGTTTAGCAACATCTCTTAAAAATAATTTTATGGGTTCATAAGCGGGTAAATTCTGCAATCGGATGGAACCTGCAAATTTGACAGTCTTAGTGGCTTCGTCGTATTGTATATTGTAATCTAAGTCTTTGATTTCCATGAAGCTTCGCCTATTATATCTCTTCTACGTTGATAATTGCTCTTACCGTGATTTCATGAGTATCGGCATCGATCTCATGGAAACTATAACCAAAACGTACTGGATAATCTTTTAACATCATCAGTAGTCCAAGACCAGATTTAGTATCACCGTCTTCTTTGGTTTCGAGTGTAGAAAAATACATCTCCTCCACGTTCTCCGACAAGAGTTTATTTACAAAAAGCTCAAAACTATCTCGTAAGGTTTTTGACGCCACATTTAAAACATCAATTCTTAAAAGATTTCCGTATTGTTTTAATTCTACGTTGATTCTACCTTCGCGTGCTTTCGAAAATTTAGAAGCATTCTCTAAAAGTTCGTTAATGATAGTAGAAAGGGAGTTTGCTTTGGATTCACTGGCTTCGTAGCAGTAGGAATAAAATCCCGCAACAAAGTTGGCAGTGAGTCCACAACGTCTCCAATACGTAGTCATATCGATTGGTTGAAAGATCAATCGAAGTTGGCCATCAGCAGGCAAATTTTCTGGAATGATGTGATATTCCCCGATAACTATGGGTGACTTTTGATTCAATTTTGCCTCCGTTTATTTTTGGTACAAATGTGTTTCTAAATTGATCGTGAATTTCACACGATTGGACATATACTCTGATTGCAGTTTAGAATACAGATCTTGCATTCCATCTGGATGTCCCATAAAAGACATCATAGACCAACCCGTCATCATCCCTAAATGGATTTTAGGGTATTCTACAACGGGTCTGTCATCGTTCCCATCATTGGCAGCGACAAAATCGGTCCTTGTGACTAACCGAAATCCCATTTGTTCCATAATGCCAGGTACTTTTTCCATTACATAACGGTCAGCAGGGTGGATAGTAGCATGTTTTGCTACCATATCCAAAAGTACATTTGGGCCTGTAAAGGATTTATCGTTAGGGCAGTGGATGAGAACCTTTCCTCCCGGTTTTAAAACTCGGTAGAATTCTTTTAAAGCTTTTTCTGGTTCTTTGATATGGATGAGAACCATAGAATTAAAAATAAAATCAAAATGATTGTCTGGATAATCCAATGCTCTGATATCGGAGACCTTCCAGTCTACTTTTGGATAACCCAATTTACAATACTGCACCATTTCTTCAGAAATGTCGCAGGCAGACCAATGGAGATTGGGATTTTTTTTCATAAGGAAACTGGTGAGTACACCTGGACCTGCTCCAGCATCCAAAGCTTGTCCAGATTCCTTTTCGAAGGAAATGGAATCCAAAAAAGGATCAAGGAGGAGTTTTAGGAGATTGGCCTGAGCAGACAATCTTGGCATCTCATCCTGTATGGATATTTTTTGTGTGTATAGGTTTTCGCTCAAAGTGAATACGCGCTAAGAAGTAGTTCTAAAAAAAGAATCCTTTTTTTTAGATCGGTCAACTGAAATACAGGTCTCTTTTTTAGGTTTTTTTCAGTATATCTTCGAAAGTAGGTATGGATCCGACATAATGACCAGGAAGTCAAGTCATTGGAGTTCTCGTGCTACCACTCCGTCGATATCACTTCCATTATAACTGCCCGGGGGCCAAGGGAATTTGCTCCCTGTGTTTGGGTTATTCATATCAGCAGCCGAAGTAATTTTCAGGAATTTGAAACCGTTTGTTTTGATCGTGTTTGCTAAGGTAGTGTCACAATTAATATCGTTAGGATCATTGGGGTCTAATAGGTCTAAATCGAATCCGTCACCACCACCTAACAAAAAGGATCCATTGGTTTTGGTAAATAATTCTGAATTGGTAAAAGGTTTTGTTGTCATATTATAATAAACAGGGCGTAAACTTCCAAATCGGTTCCAACTATTCATTAAGTTTACATTCCCTCCCGTATAACTTGGGTTAAATCCACAAAAGTTTGTATTATCAATCGACACTTGGATGATAGAAGGGTCCATTGCATAGGTATTGGACTCGTCCGAAACTCGAAAACTGTTGTCATACACGATGAAGTCATCACCTGAAACGTTTTTTACAGTTTTTCCTCCCCAACTTAGAACTATAGTGGCTCCAGTTCCTGTAATGTCTAAGGCATAAACATCCAATGAACCTGCAAGTTCACCAGCACCGCAGATTCCATTAATTGCTTTTTTCGGATCGGAAAATCCCGAGATGTTTGAGTTTGCACTAACAACGGTTGTAGCAATATATATGTCTGTAGGAGGTAAAGACTTGGGGCAAACAATTGCAGCCTCTGCGGCAATAATCAGTGGCAATAATGCTGCAAGATTTTCTTCCCCAGAAGAGGATTTTTTGCAGGAAGTTAAAAATACAAATAAAACAAAAACCAAAGAACTTAGTATTTTTGTTTTGAAACGTTTTTGCATCACATCACCAATTTAAGGAATGATTCCTTAAAGTCCAGTTCAAGTTTGAGTTTTCTTTTTATGAAAAAAACAAGTTATAAACAAAATTAGCGGTATAGGTCCCTTAACTTGTGAAAGGGACCTGTTTGCTAAATTATCTTAGTTACTATATTTTTTTATCGATTCTTGAAAATGCAGAAGCACCGCAACCGGAACTACCTGGATTTGTTTTAGTTGAAGTATCTGCTTGTGCTTTTGCTGCGTCATATGTTTTTCCAAATGCTACAGTACAAAGCCAATAAGAGTTTTCTTTGGCAGTATTTTTAAAGAAAAACACTTTATTATATTTTCCTTTGTTTGTATCGCCAGAAAAACATCCACCATTGTTTTCAGGGTTTTGTGTGATGAAACTTCCTTCTGCGTTATTGAATTCAATGATAATGTAACAACTTGAATATCCACCAAATCCAGAACTATCATCTAGTTGTAATCCTTTTGAGCCAAATTTAGCCGAATATGTAGATATTGTATCGAGAGTTGTTCCGTTTCCCGTAAAACTATTCCAAACACCATTTAACGCAAAATCTTTACTAGATTCTGAAGCTTGACCAGCTAACAATCCGATTAGTAGCTTGTTGTTGGCATCTGATTCAGATACTTGTTTTTCTGCTTGGCAAGTTATGATTTGTCCAAGTAAAAATAGGGAAAGGATTGTGGTTCCAAAGGTTCGTTTCATAGAAGTCTCCTAAATGTTTTGAATTTAGGGGAACTCCGATCCAATGATAAACAAATTTCCGTTAGGTTCTTGATACAAAAATCCTAATATACAAATATTGTTTTTGATTGTTTCGGGTGCCCCGATGCCTTCGGGGCCCCTGTATCCAAATGGTAGACATTTGAAATCAGTGTATAAAGTTCCATTACCACGAGGTTAACTTTATGGGGAAGATCTGGCTCACCAAACATCGGTTTGGATTACAGTTGCGGGTCAGCACAGGAATTGCACCTGTTTCCTCCCAGAAGGTATTTTCCAGAGTTTCGTTTCCCAAGGAATTGTCAAATTTTTAAAGCCAGGATTTAGGAAACTTGGATTTGTAATTTGATACAGAAATGTCTTGAAATTGTAGCAAAAATCTTAGGTAAACTTTTGCAACCAAATGTGATTTTGGGGCACATACCTTTTAAGAGGAAAAGTTATGTTCTATTATGTAGGAAGATCAATCGGATTTGTGCTTATGTGGATAGTGGTCAAACCAATGAGATTGAAGTATGGAAACAAAAAAGTTGAAATTCAAAATGACCATATCTTGCGTAAGTTAAACGGAAAATCTATCATCTTTATTTCTAATCATATCAAACCAAGAAACAAATTTTTGAAAGTAATTACGATGCCTTATGATGCTTTTGTAATTCGTGGTGTTCTTAAAAGATATGGAATTTATACAACGGCACTTACCAGTTATGATTCCGGAATACCTAATAAAGGTAAAAAAAGAAAATGGTTGTATCGAAAAGAACAAATGGTAAAAGGAATTGTTAAATCCATTGATTTAATTCCACTCAATCGAAGCGAATCTGATCCAGTGACTATTAAAGATTTTAAACGTAGAATTAACCGCGGCAATTTAGGGATCGGTATTTTTCCTGAAGGTTCTTGGTATCGAGGATTTAGAAAAAGTCGTAAACTCTATCCCGGTATGGTTGTACTTAGTAAACGATACAATCTACCAATCATTCCTTTATATTTGGATGCTTATAATTTGAATAAACCTATTCGATTGTCTGTTGGAAATCCTATTTGGGAAGTAAACGATGCACCAGAAACTATCAATTATATTCGAAGTGAACTGATTCGGTTGAAAGACAAAGGAACTTCTCTTTCTGTTTCTGAAGTCAATAAAGAATTATTGAATGATGAAAATGATGGATTAGAAATTTCACCGGTAGGTTAACTTTCTTTTTTACTTAAAAGTTTTTGAAAATAGGAAATCCCTTCTTCAATGGGATTTCCTGAACCTTTTCTTTTTCTAAGCATTCCTGTCATATCCAAAACAATCACACCGTACATCCAACTCCACATCATTCTGGCAATGGCAGGGTATTCGTTTTTGGGGTAGGGAATCTCACCAGATTCAAATCCAATGCGAACGGTTTCTAAAAAGAAACGATAACTTTTTGGTAATTGTGGGAAAGCTTTTCTATGTACTCCACCGTAATCAGTGACAAACATCACTTTATGTAACTCACGGTTGTTGCTTGCGAAATTAAAATAAGCACGTGCAATGGAAGCCAATTGTTGGAAGGCGGACTTCGTATTTACTTCAGCACTTGCTTTTTTTAACATGGAGAGGAGTTCGTCTTCACCCGATCGAATTAAATCTTGCACTAAGTCAATTTGACTTTCGTAATAAGAGTAGGGGCTTGCCACACTGCATCCTAATCTGTTGGCGATCTTTCGCATAGAAAGACCATCCAAGCCTTCTTCTTTTAAGATTAGGAGAGATACGTTTCTAATTTCCTCACGCGAAAGGCTATTTCGAATCCGTCTTTGTTTGTTTGAAGCTTCCAACATGGATTTGAATCGATCTGACCTCCATGATATTCAAATCCAGCTAAAAATCGAACGTTTTTCTTAAAAAGCAGCGTTGATTTGGGCATAGGCCATGTAGGCGTCACGAGCCAGTTGGTTTTTACCTTGTAAGTAGTTTTGGTTCCATTCGAAGGACTGCGTGGTTACGTTGTATTGGATTTTACTATTTCGATAATTGCGAACCGAATCACCTGCATTTAAATACCCAAACCCCATCCATAAAGAAACAAAATCGTTTATTTGTCCGTGCCAAGTTAAATCCACTTCTGTATAAATTCGTTTTCCTAGAGCATAAGGTGAGGAGTAGGAATTATTGGAATAGTTTTCTGTACTCCCTTTGTCCGAGGATACGGGGTAAGGATTTTTTTCTCCCAAGGAACTTGTCGAATTTGCTGAACCACTAATGGCATACCATGCATCTTGTTTTTCTGCTTTATCATTTTGGAAATAGGTGACTTGGAATTCTCCAAAGGAGTCTGTTTTGTAGCTAATGCTGACTGACTTTGAATAAAGGTTTTGTGCATTAATATTTTCTGAGATTCCGGCTACACTATTAAAATAGGGAATCACACCAAATCTCGGATTGGCCAATGTTTGAAACGTAGATATAGATGCATCGGCTCTATTTTTGTCACCAGAAGCATACAATACTTGTCCACCTAATCTCAGTTTTTTGAAGAATGTATATCCAGTTTGGAAAACGTGCATTTGTCCTGTATACTTCTCTCTTTCGGTTCTAACATTGTCATATTCGTTGGGAAGGTATTCTTTTAGATAGGGATCTTGGATTCTTCTTCCACTAGTTCCTGTTTGAAAGGCGGATTCCAAAGTGAAATCCCAAGACTTTCCTTCTGGAAGGAAATTGCCTTTGGTTCTGTTGGTTAGGCGAAACCCTGTAGTAATCAAATTTTGGTTTTGTCTGCTTCTATTGGCGGCAAGGGGATCGTCATTGGAAGATGTTGGTAGGCCTGTGATTGGATTGATTGGATTTTTTTTCCATTTGCGAACCACTCCTAAACTATAAAGATCCAATGTCACCCAATCAGGAATAGTAAAACTATTATAAGTCCCGAGAAGTGTTGTGTCTGTACCTGTGGCAGCTGAATTGAGTTTGGGATCGTTTGCCGAAACGACACCGTTGGTTCCGCTTTGTGTCCAGTAAGGTCTAGCCATAAGAAAGTGAATTTTAAAATTATCATAGTTGAACATAAGCCTCGCCCCATCAAAAGATAGGCCGTTCACTGTCCAGTTCCCTCCACCGATGATTCGTTGGTCGCCATAAGCCCAAATTTGTCTTCCCACTTGAAATTTAGAATGTAACGGGAGTTGGTTGATGGTTACAAAGGCTTCTCTGATCCCAGTTTGGTTTAACGATACTGCGTTTGTTTGATTTTTCGAATAAAGATCTGCTGTGTTATTAAAAAAATTGGCTCTTATATCACCAGAGGAAGCGGGAGATTCCCCTCCCCAAACGCGTGCGTCTTGGAGTGTAACCTTCGCTTGTACATAGGGGCTCGGATCAAAGATAAAATAAATGGATGATGTTTGTATGGTTCGATCTATATAACCTTTGTCAGATGCATTAAAATCTAAATTGTATCTGGATTCTTGTCTTGGTCTAAGATACAAACCAAATCGTAATATATCGTTTAACCAAAATTGCTGCGAGTTTGCAGAGTGTTTCGATAATTCTGGCTCTACAAACATATGGCGATTGAATTCTGGATCAATTCCCTTTTCTTTCATGGGGGAAACGTAGGATTTAGCGATTGGTTTTGTTTCTTCTGGACTAGGTGAATCGGTTGGTTCGGCCCTTGGAATTGTTAGCGGTAAAAAAACCGCTAACAATAGAAAATAGAAATAACCTTTGGAAATATTCATGATATTTCTCCTTTTCTTTTTGTGAAAAACCAGCTTATTAATTGGTACCTGTGATTACTTTTAGGATGTAAAAGTAAAGAGGAATTCCAATAATAATATTGATTGGGAAAACTATCGATAAAGCGACAGTTAAGTAAATGCTTGGATTTGCTTCTGGTATAGATTCCTTCATGGCTGCCGGTACTGCAATATAGGAGGCAGAAGCACAGAGCACAACAAACATTAATGCATCACCAATTGGCATTTGAATGATTTTAGTGAGTAAGATGGCGATCACAACGTTGATGACCATAATCAGTAGAGCCGATCCGACAAGGAAGAATCCAACTTTTTTTAATTCGCGCATTTGTTTTGCGGCATCAATTCCTTTGTCCAAAAGGAAAAAAGTGAGAAGCCCTTTGAATATATCTTCTGTGAAAGGTTTTGTTGTATTCCAACCAGATTCGCCAGATAGATAACCAACAATCAATGCTCCTATCAGAATATAAACTGAGGAACTAAAGAAAGCTTCATGGAGTAATTGTTTCCATTGAATTTTTTCGTTTATGTTTTCGTGGTTTTTCTTTTTACCTAATCTGTCTAGGATCACGGCAAGGACAATCGCTGGTGATTCCATAAGAGCCATCCCTGCTACGATAAAACCTTGGTATTCGTAACCGTAACTATGTAAAAATGCACCTGCAGTGACAAAGGTAACGGCACTGATTGAACCAAAACTTCCCGCAAGTGCAGCAGAGTTTGCATGATCCAATTTTACTTTGAAGATAAAGTAAGAGTATATGGGAACAAAACATGCCATAAACATACAGGCAATGAGTGTAAGAAGATGTTCTTCTGCGAAAGGAGATTTGAATAATTCATGTCCTCCTTTGAAGCCGATAGAGAACAAAAGATACAAAGAGAGGAACTTAGATACCCCTTCTGTAATTCTTAGATCTGATTTGAAGAATACGACACCCATTCCTAAAAAGAAAAAGAGTACCGGTGGGTTTAATATATTGTTGAGTGCTGCATGGAAATCCATAATTTCTTCCCTCTGTTTGTCATCATTTTAGACATGCATTTTGTCCAAAATCATAAAATTGGACAAAAAATAATCCATTTCAAAAATCCACAAACATCGAAATCGCTTTCTTAGGCATAGATTTCGCGAAACCTGGTGATTCAGATGAAACAAATGGCTTTAGTCCTTTTCCTTTTGGCAATCCTTGCCGGATCGGGAGGGTGTCTGTGGAAACCTGAAAGTTTCTACGGGCAGAATATCAGCCGCAATGTCCAATTTTTGGTACCCCAAAAGACAGAAATTCCAAAGAACTGTAGCCACGAATCCATCCATACCTTGCGAAATATGATTTGGATGGAAAACCGTAGTGCAGATGCCATGCGGGGAAAAAGGGAAGAGGGAGGCCAGTGGGTTCGCTTTCAGTTAATCAATGAACTGGAAATGGACTCTCAATTCAATATTTTAATCCAGTGGATCAATATTCCTTTTGTGGATCTTTGTTCGGAAGGACCCGAGGGAAATGTGATCGAATCCTATAGCGGGAATGTTTGGGAAGATTGGTTGGGAATCCTTTCTCCATTTCCACATTTTAATGTAACACTTCGTACTAAAGAAAGTCGTTACTTTTATATTTATTTGATTTCTAATGAAGATCTAAATTTTCCGATTCGTACGGTATCTCAATCAGGGTACAGGTCGATTGTTCTGTTCCGTTTTTTGACATTTTTGTTTTTCTCAATGGTGGGGATTATTTCCTTTGGTTGGGCAATTTCAGAATATTGGAAATCAAAGGAGAAGGTTTATCTTTCCATTCTCATTCATTTTCTTATGTTTTTCCTACTTGTGTATTCGGTTCATGGGAAGGAGTTTGCGTCGATATTTGGAAATACAAACAATCTAATTAGGCATTCCTATTATCTTTTTCTATCCATTAACCATTTTGTATTCTTCGTTTATTTGGCTTCTTTTGATCAGTTTATAGGTAATCGCCTTTCTAAAAACATTTTGTTTTGGGTTTCGGGGATATCTGGATTTTTGTATTTGTTTGTCCCACTTTTTGAGCGAGTTTATGACTTTAGAATTTTTCTAGTTCTAACAATCTTTGGAACGGCTGCGTATCATTTATATAAAACTCACGAAATCTTGTTATCAAAACAAGAAAGTGAAGATAGAGCTTATGTATTTAGTTGGTTCTTTTTTCTTTTTGCCGTCTTCTTAAAGACATTGTTCCATTTTGATTTTTATCCTTATCAGCCTTTTTTTATCTATGCTTCGGTATTTTATCTTCCTTTTTTGACCGCAGGTTCTTTTTTATTTTTGCGGAATTATGAAAAAAAGGACAAATCAAAGACAAGATACCGTTCTCTAACTTTAAAATTAGATAAAACAGAATTTCGAAATAAACTGGAGTCATTGTTAGGTGCGGAAAAAATATATTTAGATCCTAATTGTAACGAAGAACTAATCGCTTCTAAAATGGGTCTTTCTTACCACCAACTCAGTGAACTTATTAATTCAGAATATAACTTCAACTTTCCATCTCTTTTAAACCAATATCGAATCAAAGAAGCTATGGTTTTGTTAAATGAAAAACCAGAACTCAATATTGCTGAAGTTGGTAAATTATCTGGGTTTGGATCTAGATCAGCATTTTATTTAGAATTTAAAAAACAATCGGGTATCAACCCGAATCAATTTCGAAAAACAAAAGGCCGTATAAATAAAGATATTTAGATAGAGAGGATGTTCGCTATGAACAACGAAGACAAACCAAAAGATTGGTTACCTGGATTAAAGGAAAATTGGAAATCGGACATTGTGTCCGGTTTTATTGTGTTTTTAATTGCCTTACCCCTATGTTTGGGCATTTCACTTGCTTCAGGTGCACCTCCGATGGCAGGAATATTTTCCGGTATCGTCGGTGGTATCATCGCTTCCTTACTCAGTGGATCCCATTTAACGATCAATGGTCCCGCTGCCGGACTCATTGCCGTTGTTCTGAATTCAATTATGGTTCTCGGTGGTGGAGATCCAAAACTTGGATTTGAACTGACACTTGCTGCCATAGTGATTGCTGGTGCCATCCAAGTGGTTTTAGGCCTTGTGAAAGCGGGAAATTTAACGGTTTTTTTTCCAATCTCTGTGGTGCACGGAATGATGGCTGCCATTGGAATCATCATTATCTCTAAACAATTTTATGTGGCCCTTGGAATCACTCCAAAAGCAAAAACTATTGGTGGATTACTTTTAGAAATACCTTTTAGTTTTTCATTTGTAAATCCTGAAGTTGCCATCATTGGAATTTCTGCCATTTTGATCATTGCAATCCTCGCGAAAGTCAAAAATCCATTGTTGAAAAAATTACCTGCTCCGCTTGTCGCAGTGTTAGTCGGGATTGTTTTGGGTATCGTTTTTGATTTAGCCGATGAACATTCTTATACACTACTGGATCAAACTTATAAAATTGGACCGGAAAAATTAGTAAATTTGCCGGACCATATTTATGATGGGATTACATTTCCTGATTTTTCAAGATGGAAAGATGGCGTTTTTTGGGTGATGGTGATTACCATTGCACTTATCGCAAGTATTGAATCTTTGTTAACTGCTACTGCTGTTGATAATACAGATCCATATCGACGAAAATCAAATATGGATCGAGAGTTATTGGCTAAAGGAGCAGGAAACTTCTTTTTGGGATGGATCGGGGGTTTACCAATCATTGCAGAAGTAGTTAGGTCATCTGCCAATATGGAAAATGGTGCAAAAACTCGTTGGTCCAATTTTTTTCATGGATTGTTTTTGTTAATTTTTATTTTACTTTTACCCGGACTCATTCATCGAATCCCTCTCGCAGCGCTTGCCGGTATTTTGATTATGGTAGGAATACGGTTAGCCTCTCCTCATGTTTTTAAGGAAACTTACGACAAAGGATGGGACCAAATTGTTATTTTTACTGTCACTGTTATTATTACAATTGTAGAAGATTTGTTAGTTGGTGTATTCTGCGGAATCATAACAGCGATATTAATTCAAATATATTTTGGAGTTCCTCTACGTTATATTTTTGTAGCGGACATCACAGTAAAATCTGAGAATAAAATTCATGTGTTAGATGTAAAACATGCTTTATTATTTTCGAATATGATTTCACTTAAACTTCTACTTAGAAAAATTGTGCCTGGTGAAAGAGTAGATTTGAAGTTTGATGAAAATGTAAAAATGATTGGTTTCTCTGCCATTGAGTTTTTGCAAAGTTTTAAACGTGATTATGAACTTAGGGGTGGGCAAGTGAACCTAATTGGCTTTGAGGATTTAAAACCAATCTCAACTTATTATGGAGCCACACGAATCCACAAGTAAGTAACAAAAAATTCTTGTAACTTCTGGTTTTAATACCAATATCCTTATATGCAGCGGATATTGGTATTTTTGCTTATGTAGCAGCTAACGAAGATTATATTTTTTTGTTTATTTCTTTTTATTCCCCTTTTGGAAATGATTCCCAAAAGCAATTCACGTTACCAATGTAGTTGCTTTTGCATTTTTAACTTATGCAACCGGTGGAGGAAGTTCGGGGGAGTTGGTAAATTTTTTCAAAAAAAACAAAAATTTGGAACTTTTTGATCATTACTTAGGTTTAGTAAATAGTGAAGTTGATTCGAATTACATTTGTTATTTTTGAGATTTTTGGTATGGTTACTTTATCTGCAAAACCAGTCCAAGTCAAAGATCTTTGGCAAACTGCCTTACAATCTAATCCTGAATTTTTATCTGCAAAGGCAGACTATGATAAAGCTTTTTTTGAAAACGAAAAAAGTTATGCTGCCTATTTACCGACCGTGAATGTTCTGGCATCGGCAAGACAATCTTCTGCTAATTTTAGTGGATCGGGAACTGTTAATGATCCCTTGGTCAATGGATCAGCTGGAACAGGTTCGAGTACAAACCAACAAACAAGTACAGGAGAATCCAGGCCAACAGCAATCAATCGTTATTCGGTGGGTCTAAGCACTAATCAAAATCTTTTTGCTGGATTTAAGGATAAAAGTGGAATTGAAAAAACTGAGGCATTGTTACAGGCAGCAAAACAGACATTACATGATTCTAGATTGAAGATCTGCTTTGAACTAAAGTCAGGTTATGCACAAATGTTGTATGCAAAAGAACTTCACCAACTTTCAGAAAAAATTAAGGAAAGGCGCGCCAAAAACCGCGATTTGGTAAAACTTCGGTATGAAGTTGGTAGAGAACATAAAGGAAGTTTTTTACTGAGCGAATCCTTTGTAAAACAATCCGAATTTGAAGTATCTTCTGCTTTCCGATTATTTGAAAGTAATGTAAACGAAGTCGAGAGAGTGATCTCCAATCGTTTGGATGTAAACATCAATTCAGAATTTGTTTATGAACCTATTTTGGAAAAAAAGTTTTCGGATAAAGAAAAAGAAAATTTGTTAGAATCGCATCCCTCTGTTATGGCTGAACAATCGAAAGTACGGGCAGCACAAGCAAACATTGGTATTGCGGAAGCTGGATTTTATCCGGATTTGAATTTAAGTGCAACTGTCACTAGACAAGATGATGTATGGTTACCAAAACCAAGAAATTATAGTTTTGGACTGAATTTAACTTATCCCCTGTTTAATGGTGGAAGAGATTATTATAATGTAAAAATTGCAAAAACCGAGTATGAAAAATCAATCCATACAAGAGATGCAAAAAAAAACTCTCTTTCGTTTTCTTTAGAACAATCACATCTTAATTTTAAAAATGCCTCGGAACAATTGGTTGTATTGACAGAATTTTATAAAGCATCCGAAATTCGTGCTATGATTGCAAGGTCACAATATTCGAACGGACTTATTAGTTTTGAAAATTGGGATATCATTGAAAACGATTTGATCAATCGGGAAAAAAACCTATTGATTGGCAAACGAGATTTGGGTTTGGCAGAAGCTACATATTTGAGAAATTTAGGAAAGTGTTTCGATGAAGATTAAATTTGTTTCCATAGCCATTGTTTTCGTAATCCTTTCCCTCTCCTTATACTTTTTCGGATTTGGAAAATCAAAACCAAATACAAAAGTTGAATCTTCTAAAGTGTTTCGTGGCGATTTGATTGTTACAGTGCGAGCAACGGGCACTGCCATACCAAAGAATAGATTGGAAATCAAACCACCAATTGCGGGTCGTGTGGAATCTATTTTAGTTGATGAAGGAAATCATGTGGCTCGTGGTAAAATCATAGCTTGGATGAGTTCTACAGAAAGAGCTGCCTTGTTAGATGCTGCCAGGGCAAAAGGGGAAGAAGAACTTAAAAAATGGGAAGATTTTTATAAACCTACACCCGTAATATCGCCATTACGTGGTTTGGTGATTGCATCCAATATCAGTCCAGGACAAACGGTGACCCAACAAGACATTCTTTATGTTCTTTCTGATAATTTGATGATCCAAGCAAAAGTTGACGAAACGGATCTTTCCAAAATTAAAATTGGCCAGATAGCAAATGTTACTGTTGATTCTTATTCTGATGTCCCCATCCAAGCAAAAGTAACTCATATAGGATATGAGGCAGTCACAGAAAATAATGTGACCATGTATAATGTAGATTTAGAACTAAAAACCATTCCTGAATATTTAAGAAGTGGAATGTCAATAACAATTGATTTTATCATCTCTGAAGAAAGAGATGTATTGCTTGTTGCCAATGAATTTATAAAAGGAAATTCGGGAAAAGGAAAAGTTTTAAAAAAAATAGACGGTGAACTTGTAGAAACTCCAGTTAATGCTGGAAACTCCGATGAACAAAATACGGCAATTCTATCGGGATTAGAAGAAAACGAATTGGTGTACCGAAAGAAAAAAATTCAGGAAGAAAAAAAGTCTAGTAGTAGCGGGCCATTTTCCTCACCAAAAATGCCAAAGAGATAACTTTTGTTAGCAATCGAGATTCAAAATTTAAATAAATCTTATACCATAGGAAATTCCAAATTTCCAGTTTTATCAGGAATTGATTTAGAAATTAGCCAAGGTGAATTTGTTGCCATTATGGGTCCATCTGGTTCAGGAAAATCAACACTGTTGCAAGTGATGGGACTACTAGATCATGTAGATTCAGGCACCTACCGTTTGTTTGGTCGAACTGTGAGCGGAGAATCATCCGATGTTTTGTCAGATGTACGCGGGAGTATGATTGGTTTTGTATTTCAACAATTCCATTTGTTAGCAAAATCGAATGCATCGCAAAACGTAAGTTTACCGTCATTGTATACAAATGTAGATCATACTGAAAAAAGAGCCGAAGAACAACTTCGGAAAGTTGGTTTGGAAAGCAGAATGTTTCATACCCCCAATGAACTCTCCGGTGGCCAACAACAAAGGGTTGCCATTGCACGTGCACTGCTTGTTGATCCACCCATTATTTTTGCTGATGAACCCACGGGAAACTTAGATTCAAAAAGTAAAATTGAAATTATGTTGGAATTACAAAGGCTTCATAAAGAAGGAAAAACCATTGTGATGGTAACACATGAACCAGAAATGGCAGAGTTTTGCGATCGAATCATTCATGTGAGTGATGGAAAGATTATTTCGAATGAAGGAAAAAAGAAAAAAAAAGATTTGGTTTCCTTCCCTAAAACAAATTTAAAACGAAAAACGGGATGGACTCTATTCCAAGGAATTTTTTTACAATCCTTGTTTTCTTTATCATCAAACCGATTGCGTACTTTTTTATCAGCACTCGGTATCCTTTTTGGTGTAGTTTGTGTGATCTCAGTGATGGCTCTCGGAGAAGGTGCCAAAAAATCAGTAGAGGAACAGTTTTCTTCGTTAGGTGCCAATTTGGTTATCGTAAGAACAGGTGGAATGCGTAGTGGTGGAGTTTCACTGGAAGCAGGTACTGTCAATCGATTGGATGTTTTTGATGTAGGAGCGGTATCCAAAAAATTCCCAGAAGTGAAACAAATCTCTGCTGTTGTGAATGGAAGAGGGCAACTTGTTTTTGGAAATAGAAACTGGAATAGTTATATTACTGGAGCCAGTCCCAATTACGAAACATTAAGAAATTTGGAACCTGTAGAAGGTAGATTTTTTACAGAAGAAGAAAATCAAAAAAGAGCTCTCGTTTGTCTTGTGGGAAACACAGTAGTGAGAGAATTGTATGAAGGAAAAAATCCTGTTGGAACTTATTTAAAAGTAAATCGAATTCTATTTCGTGTGGTAGGACTTCTTCCAGAAAAAGGAAGTGCTGGTTTTCGCGATCAAGACGACGTGATTCTGATTCCTTTAAATACTGCTATGCGAAGGTTGTTAAACAAAGATGCTGTCGACAGTTTGGAAATGGAATTAGAAAAAACAGAATCTTCCGAAGAATTTACCACTTCCTTAAAACGTTTTTTACATGAGAGACATGGAACCAATGAAGCAATGGGTAATATTTACCAAGTAATGAATATGGCTGATATCCAATCAGCAGTGTCTGAAACTAATCAAACAATGACAACATTACTCATCGCACTAGCAACTGTTTCTCTTGTTGTAGGTGGGATTGGAATTATGAACATTATGTTAGTTTCTGTGAAAGAAAGAACCAAAGAAATTGGTTTACGGAAAGCACTCGGAGCTAGAGAATCTGATATCCGGATTCAATTTTTAATTGAATCCACTTTAACCAGTTTGACGGGAGGGATCGTTGGACTTGTTTTTGGGATATTAGCAGTATTGTTTTTACAAGAATACTTTGGTTGGAGTATTGTTTTATCCTTTCCATCTATAGGATTTGCCTTTCTATTTTCCATATCGATTGGAATTCTTTTTGGTTGGTGGCCTTCTGAATACGCTGCAAAATTGAGTCCCATAGTCGCACTAAGATCAGAATGAATATAAAATTAAATCCAAGGAAAATTCCCCAACAAAAACGTTCCAAGGAAAGATATCAAAAAATCATAGATACAACCATAGAATTGTTAGGTGAGGTTGGGTATGACGATTTAACAACGGATTTGATTGCAGATAGAAGTGGAATCCCTGTAGGATCCATTTATCAGTTTTTTCCAAATAAAGAATCCATTGTTTATTCCCACGCGGAATCATGTTATATAATTCTACATGACTTTTTTTTCAAACTTGTGGATGAAGAACTAAAAAAAAGAAAAAAATTTACACCTGAGTTTATTGATTTTACCTTACATTCCTTCCAACGGACGTTAAACGAGGTAAAAGGGTATCGTCTGATTAATTCGATTCTTTATACAAACCAAGCTCTGTTAAAGTTAGACATCGAAAGTAATGAACGTTTTGCAAAGTCGTTAGCAGAAAAAGTAATTCTTAGTTTGTTTCCCAAAGTAGATAAAAAACGAGCCTATTATAGTTCTTTAATGATCGTGGAAACTGTAGATTCCGTTGTCAAAATTGCCCAAAGAAAGGGGAAACCGGCCGAAAAAAAGGCAATCCTTTCAGAACTACAAAATCTCTTATTTGTATATTTTTCCTCCTTCCTTTGATTTAACATTGACAAAGTTTTAACACAGATGTAAAATTCTTCAAATGTGAGGGAATCCTCATGTTCCGGGAAAGAGCTATGAAACAGACCAAAAAATATTTATTGGGAATCTTCATTGCAGTATTCATAACCTTTGGTATGAATCATTGTAGTTCGGAAGACCCTGCCAATTCGGCCTTCGTCCATGTTACGATGATGGACAATGCCTTTCACCCGCCAGTCATTCGGACGTTCAAAGGCGGTAAAATTCGATTTGTGAACGAAGGAAACAACCCTCACAATGCCATCTCCATCACCAAAGATTGGTCCACAGAGAAAACATTTGGGAATTTGGCTATGTTTCGTGGTGCACATACCGATGTGTTTTTCCCAGAAGAAGGTGTGTACCCTTATTTCTGTTCCTTCCATGCCTCTCCTGATGGCAAAATTGGAATGACCGGAGTTGCTGTCATTGGTGATGCCACATACAATCCTCAGACGAACATTGCTAAGTCGAAGATATCAAAAAAATGGACAGGTGTAACTCGCAAAGTTCCTTCCCAATACAATACCATACAAAATGCAGTGGATGCTGCCTCACCAGGAGACTTGGTTCTTGTGGCCAAAGGAATTTATAAAGAAGAGGTGACTGTCACTACGCCTTCCATTGTGATTCGTGGTGAAGATCGTAATGAAACCATTATTGATGGCGAATTTTTACGTGGAAACGGAATCATGGTCGTTGGTGCCGACGGTGTTGCTGTTGAAAACCTAACAACAAGAAATGCAACACTGAATGGTGTGTATTGGACAGGTGTAAAAGGATATCGTGGTTCCTATTTAACGGCCTATAATAACGGAGACTATGGAATTTATGCATTTGATTCAGAAGATGGACTTATGGAACATTCCTATGCATCTGGATCTCCTGATTCTGGATTTTATATAGGACAGTGTAATCCATGTAATGCGATAATTAATGATGTAATTTCAGAAAACAATGCACTTGGTTATTCTGGAACCAATTCGAGTGGAAACTTATATCTTTTGTCTTCCATTTGGAGAAAAAACCAATTAGGAATTGGTCCTAACACTTTGGATCGTGAGTTACTTCCTCCACAAAAACAAATTGTGGTGAAGAAAAACATAGTGTATGACAATAACAATACCAATGCTCCTTCCAAAAAGTTGGAATATCCGTCCATTGGAAATGGAATCGCACTCCTTGGTGCACTAGAAAACCTAGTCGAAGATAATTTGGTTTTTAACCATAACAACTATGGAATTTTAGTCACTATGAATATTGACGAAAATATTTGGATCTCCAATAACAACGTCATTCGTAACAATCAAGTGTATCATTCCGGTCGTGGAGACATTGCTCTGAGCGGTCCAGTCAATGTGGGAAACTGTTTTGAAGGAAATTCCTACGGCGTATCAAGCCCACCATTTCTGGACTCGCTACAGTCTTGTTCAGGGATTCGTTACCCACATTCTGGAGATATGTCTTCAAGTATTGGTTTACTTGCTTTGTTTGTGCAAGCAAACCTTCGTGAATTTGTGTTAGGTTCTTATAAAAACCAACCAATTCCCGGAGCTCAAATGAACATGCCTAAAGAAAGTTTGGCAAATGTAATTCCCGCACACGATGTATTTGAGACTAACAAAGGTTTAATTGAAGCAGCGGAATTACCAAAACTCAGCCAAGCAGAGTTTGATATAGCATCAAATAAAATGTATACCTCTGGATGGAGAGTTCATTTCCCAGGTACTTTAAAAACTTGGTATTTTCATTTGATAGGTTATCTACTTCCATTCGCCATATTTGCAGCTTGGACAGGACTTTCGATCTTGGATCGATTCTCTGCAAGAGGTGCAAAAGTAGATACGTACTTTTGGTTGATTTTACTCGTACCATTTATTGGTTCTTTGATTTATTTATATTCCAAAGAATCTAAGGTTTCACGAGCCGTTCGAAATACCGTTGTTTTTGGTGGTATTTTACTTTTCTTTACAATTCTGGCTTATGCCGGTTATGCGATGACAGCGGTAACGGAACCGTCTGTATAATCATTTAGGAGATTATTTATGGAAACAACTTTTGCAAACCCAGGTTTTTGGACTTATTTTATCGGCTCTTACGCGTATTACCTTCCCTTCGTTTTAACGATGGTATGGGCTCCATTGGCTTTGTTTGGACTTTCCAAACAAAAAGATATTGATACTACAAAACAAATCATTTGGTCGCTCGTGATCTTGGTAATTCCAGTTCTTGGGCCTGCCATCTATCTTTTGTTTGCTGACAAAGAATACGAAAAGAAATTCAAACAAATTGCAGTTGGTGGTGGATTTGGAGTTTTTGTGCTTGTGTGGGTTCTAAGTTTAATTTCTCACATTTAGTGTTATAGATAAAAGAGAGTTTATTTATGGATCGGAAGAGTTTTTTAACAACGATAGGATTTGGAGTGATGGGGTTTGTGGGATCATTGTTTGGTTCCATGAGAAATAACATTCGAAATTCTGAGGAAATTTGTGGACCTTCTGATCCTGGTAATTCATCCTCTGCAGCAAACTTTGGAATTGTAACTACACCAACCGTTAGCGATAACTATCAAAACTCGATAGGAGCTGGCGGAAGCTTACGTGCTACAAATACCTATGGAAGTATGGCGCACCCTCCTTTTTTTATTAAAGAAGAGTATACTGAGCGCTTTTATTACCCACCTAACTATTCAAATACGAAAAATAAGGTGAAAGATTTTAATTTAAATCTTTTTCCTTTAAGTATGAATATAGCACATAATGTCAATTATCCTGCTTGGACCTTTGATGGATTGGTTCCTGGACCAGTTCTACGGGCAAATTTAGGTGATACTCTTCGTATTCATGTCAAAAATTCAAGCCCGGATCCTCATTCCTTACATTTTCATGGGACACACGATCCATTAGAAGACGGTTGGGAACCGATCCCTGCTTTCGGTGAAAGGACATATCAAATAGAAGCGGGTCCAGTTGGACTTCATCCTTATCATTGCCATGTTCCACCGTTAATGTTACATACCGCCAAAGGTTTGTATGGTGCTTTACTTGTGGATCCACCGGTCAAACGCAAACCAGCACACGAATTTGTTTTAACATTTTCTGGATGGGATACCAAAGGCAAGGGGAGAAACGATTATTATACTTGGAATGGAATTGCTGGAATTTATGACAGATACCCTATGAAAGTTCCTGTTGGGGAACGAGTACGTTTTTACATTCAAAATATGATGGAAAGAGAGCCTATCATTACTTTTCATTTGCACGCACAAACTTTTGATATCATCCGAAGTTTAGGAAGTACAATTCCCGATGGTCACTCTGATGTAGTATCATTGGGCCAAACAGAACGCGTGGTGATTGAATTTGTCCTAAAGAAAAAAGGTAGATATATGTTTCATCCACACCAAACACATATGGCGGAAAATGGAGGTATGGGTTGGATCGTCGCAGTATAAAACTAGTAATTATTTTATTGATTCTAACCTTTAGTTTTTTTTGTAAATCCAAAGAAGATCATATTAAAGAAGAGTGGAAACACCTATCTTTTGTTAATCCAGATGGTACTTTGTTAGAACCAAAATTTTGGTCTGAAAAAAAATCGGTTCTTTATTTTGGATTTTCTCATTGTCCTGATATGTGTCCTTTGGCCTTAACAAACTTTGGAAGGGCCTCACTGATATTAGGTGAAAAATCGAATCGTTTTCGATTTATATTTGTAACTCTTGATCCAGAAAGGGACTCTCCAACAACTCTCAAAAATTACATTCAAAATTTTCCTGGAAAAAATTTAACAGCACTTTCACCCAATGCAGAATCATTAATAAAACTCACGGATTTATTTGGAATTGTTCGGGAAAAAGTTGGTGATGGAAAAAATTACCGAATCGATCATTCCAATTTTATTTATGTGTTAGATGAAGATTTGAATACTCTTGCCAATTTTCCTGGTGGAGTCTCAGCGAATGCTCTTGCCACTAAACTTAGGGAACTTGTTGAACACGAGAATTAAGTATTATTTCGATTTCAGTTCTTGCCCCTTCTGGGAAATTTCTTGTCACTTCGAAACTAAATTCTGTATAAAGATTTTTTAATCGTTCCTTAATATTTCCTAGAGATCTAGCTAATAATTTAGTTTTATCAGCAAGTAAATCTTCAGGAATACCTATTCCATTGTCATAAACCACAAAACTAAAAACAGAATCTCGAATCATTTTTGCATGTATAAATAGTTGGAACTGTTCTTCTGCGGAACCGCGGAATCCATGTTTGAAAGAATTTTCAATGATAGGTTGAAGTAATAGAGGAGGAAGAACTACTGAAGAAAAATCTCCCGACTTTTTAAAGTCAATTTTGATTGTGTCATAAAATCTTAATTTTTGAAGATGTAAGTAGTCTTCTAAAAAATTCCATTCTTCTTCAAAAGGAATCCAATCTCTATCGGTTCGGTCGGAAATAAATCGATAATTATTGGCAAGACTTAAAATTGCATCACCAATTAACTCTGGTTTTATTTTATGTAGAGCATGGATTGTATTCAAAGAATTGAATAAATAATGGGGACTCATTTTTGTTTGAAGAGTTTTGAGTTGGCTTTCTTTTAGTGATTTTTCTGCTTTTAATAAATCTTCTTTATAAACCTGTGCTTTTTGTCTATTAGCAAAAATCGTACGTTCTAAGGCAAATCCTTGAGAGATCACACCAAAAAGAACACCCCAAAGAACTACTTTGTTTGTAGAGTTATCATTGGATTTGACTGCGAGAAAAATTTCTAAGATAACGAGGAGGAGTGTAACGCTAAATCCAATAAAATGACCAAAAGCTTCCTGATTTCCTTTTTTCCAAGATTCAAACGTTATATATATGGGTCCTAAAATATTCAAAAGATTGAATAGGATGAAAAAAGTTCTGCTACTGATCAGTAGTGTATGTGATAAGTCAAAGAAAGGAAGGGAAAAAACCAAAATGGTGGTTAAGGAACAAATGAATACATCTATATAAATTAAGATATCAAGAACCCGAAAACTTCCGCTGCCAAAAAGTCGACGAACACCTGATAACATAGGAATAAAAACAAAATTGGAAGCAATAGTCGTAAGGATAAATAAGGTTTCTGAATTGGTAAATAAATACCGAATAAGTACATTAGATGTAAGGCCAAGTAGACCGAAACATAATGAAAATGCAGCAAAGTCAAGGAGTATGTTATATTGTTTTTTGAATTCAATAGAATATACTATGGCACAGATGATTCCAATCATCAAAAAGAAAGAATGAAAGAAAATGGGTGTTAAATTTTTTAATGCTATTTCTCTATAAAGAGCCGTTTGTTTCCCTACAAGATTTTCTACAATCGAGATGAGAAAGAGAATTCCTTTTTTGTGATACAATCTTAAATAATAATACTTTGAATCATCATTTGGAACTTTAACCCAATCAAATTTGGATTGGAAAATATTTGGAAGTCTTTCTTGGTCCGAAAAATTTCCATACTTGAAAATAGAATCTCCATATTCATTAAAGATTTCTATGTTCAAACCACCATGTTCTAATAATAAATATAATTCTTTTTTTTCTTGGTGATTGGGGAAGGCTTTCGAACGTAACCAAATAAATTCTGAATCAGTGATTCGTTGGAGTTCTGAATCATTGATCCAACCAAATATGGATTCCCAATACACTTTATGCATTTTCTGAAAATCGATTCTTCCGTCATCGTCAGCTGGTATATCCCCAACAAAGTATTCTGTATTCTCGGCGAGGTAATACTCTGTCAAGGAGCCATCTGTTGGTTTTAAAATAGAATAAAGATAAGAAGTTACGGAGACGGTGATGACAAGAAAGAGGAGGCAGATGGATAGAGTTGGTTTTTCTAAAAATCTGCTCCAATATTGTTCCATAGAACTAATGTTAGTCTTCTAAGGAGAATAAAATAGGTAGTCGATGTGCCATTTTTTTGGGGTGTCCTTGCACATAACCTGGGCTAAAACGCACACGTTTGATGAGTTTCATTGCTGCTTCTTCAAATCCGTACCCAGCTCGACCGGAAACAATTTTTGCTGATTGAAGGCTTCCGTCCTCATTTACTTGTACAAGTAACACAACTTGTTTCTCTACAATATTGGCAGCTTTTGCTTGCGGCGGAAAATATTCTTTTAAATCAAAGTCAATGATCGCCGTTGGCATCTTGTCTCCGTTAAAGGAAAAAAGATATCCATCTTTGTCAGTTCCATTTCCAGAAAGTTGATTTGGATTGAGGTCCGAGTTGTCAGGTTCATCGGCTTTATCTTTGTTACTTCCTTCTACCCATTCTTGTTTTTCTACTGGTGCAGGGGAAGACGTACCTCCAATAAGTTCAGGTGGAATTTCTTCAAAACTTACATCCACATCTTCGAAGGTAGATTCTTCAACGACTTCATCGCCACGTAATTGGCTAATCTTGTAACCAGCGTAAGTTGCAGTATGGATGAATAAACTTCCAATCAAACATAGGTGGAAAATACGTTCTCTATTTTGTTTGATGGAATTTTTGAATGTATCCAATAATTCCGCAAAACGATTCATTTTTTTACACTGAGGGCAATTTTTGTGACACCCGCTTTTCGGATGATTCCCATCAGCTCCGTAATTTTTCCATAAGGCAGGCTTTCATCCGCTGAAAGAGTTAAACGCATGTTAGGTCTTATTTTTGCTTCTCTTTCAAGGTTGCGAACTAAACCCGAAATGTCAGTGTCTTTTCCTTCCAAAAGGATTGCGCCTGTTTTTGTTAGTGCTACTTGGACTGATTCCGCCACATTCGGATCAGCCGCCTGCACTTTGGGTAAATTGATATTCAAACTTTCTTTTTTTAAAAAGTTTGCTGTTACCATAAAAATAACGAGAAGTACTAAAATCACATCCACCATAGGAGTGATATTTATACTTCCAATTTCTTCGTCTTGAGAACCTGATGCTCCAGCCATAATTATACCTTTGTCTTATTCATTTGATAAGCGAGTAGTTCTTTTTTCAGTATTTCCAAATTCTGTAGGATCACTTTAGATTTTCTAGAAAAATAATTGTTTGCCATAACTACAGGAATCGCCACTGCAAGACCAGCTGCCGTTGCCAGTAGGGCCGTAGAAATAGAGCGCATGACAACTTCTGCACCAGAACTTCCTAATGTCCCCAATCCATAAAATGCTTTGATGACGCCAAGAACGGTTCCTAGTAATCCAATAAAGGGAGCATTGTTTCCCAAAGTATTCAAGATAGGTAAACGTTTTTCCAGTTCTAATTTTTCAGAAAGAATTTGGCCATCCAAACTTTCATCCAATCCCTTTCGTCCCATTTTTAATTGTTTGAGAGCAAATTGTAAAAATCTTGTATATATAGAATCTTCGCCAGCATCTGTTTTCCAATGAATTTCTGGTTCTTCTTGTAATGAAGTTCTAACTTCCGTTAAATAGTCTTCGTTTTTTTTACCTAAACTTTTTCTGTAATAAATTAGTCTTTCAGCAAATACAGCCAAAGCTACCACACTTGCAAATGCCATTGCTATAAAGATTAATTCTTCGCCTATTTCTACATACTCTTGCATACTATTCTCCGTGTTGAATGTTATTAAATAATAAATATAAAGGAATCTTATCGTTACTAATTTGATTGTTTGTTGATGCAAAACATGATCTTAAACAAGAAATTGCTGAACTAGAAGTTAGACTTGATTCGATGAGTGCGGGAATTGTTGATTGTGTACAAATTCCAGAATTAGTTTTTGTTTTCCAATCCGTTACTTGACATTCAAAAGCACATGTTTGTGCAATTCCTGACATATCCTTATAAAGAGGATTTAAAAGTAAATCTTGGCAAGTTTGAGTTTTTACAGCCGCTGTAGTATTTGAAAAAGATACTCCTATCGAATCTGCATAGGCTTTAAAACATAAATCTTTGTTAGTAATCATCGATTCACATGTTTCTTGAGGCGCATTTTTTGTAGTTAGATATTGTAACAACACAGCTTCTTTATAGGAGTCTTCAAATTTTTTTGGTTCCGAACAGGAGAAGGCAATTGAAATAACTAAAAACGATATCCAGAATTTCATTAGAAATGTACCTCCATACCAACGTTAAAGAATGGAATTACCGTTCCACCTGGCAACTGTAAGGTTCCAAAGGTATCGTTTTCTTTGGGATTGGTTGCAGAAAAGGGACGAGAATTGTCAAAATCAAATCCGTTTTTATTTTTTCTCATATAAACGTTTACGATTTCTAAATACCAGTTTAGGTATCCCCATGAATAATTTTCAAAGATATCAAATCGAATATCTAGTCTATGAAAGTCTGTCCCACGTTTTACATTACCATATTCGGATGTGTAAGGGTTATTAGAGTATTGTGGGTTCCAATAAGTTAGCCCATTTAGTGGATTTGAAAATTTACCGCCATCATCGCCCACCACTGGTCTGGACGGAATCGAAGTTAAATAACTCCACCTACCTCCAATTTGAAAACCCTCGTTCATTCTCCAACCGTAAATAAAGTTGGCAACGTGGGTCCTATCCCAAGGTGCAAGTTGTTCTTTTGAATTCGGAAAATAAGCCGCAAGGATTTGTCGTTCTATTCCACCAATTTGCGAATTATCACCGTCATAAATTTGGTATAAATTTGTATTTTGAAATGATTGTGACCAAGTATAGGAAATCCAACCAAACCAGTCTCTTGTTCCTGGGCGCGCATTTTTACGTATCAAAAGTTCATAACCGTGGGACCAACCTGTTGCTCGGTTAGAATAGTTTAATGGTCGATTGGCGACGATAGGTTGTGTTAGCCATTGGCCTTTATCAGGATTTAAGCCAACAGGCGTGGATGCATATGGATCATCTATGATGGTATCAGTGAATTGGTTTTTAAACATTTCCACTTTTATTTGCCATACTTGGTCTATTTTTTGATCGATACCGGCACTGACTTTTCTTGCTCTTTCGAATCTTAAATCTGGGTTCCCTGTTTCAGAATTGAAATTTGTTGTTAAAGGAAATCTAGAAACATCACCACCACTTCCGTAAACAGTCATTCCTTTTCCAATTTCAGGAAAGGTATAAGAGGCAGTTGCCCTTGGAGTTAACGCACCATTCCCCGTAACTTGAATATAATCATAACGGGCTCCCGGTTCAAAAAGAAAGTTTCCAAACTTAAAATGAAGAGTCGTATATGCATTGTAATACGGGGAAACGCCTCGAATGCTAATCGGTCTTCCGACGAAATCTGGGTTAGATGAATTGTATGGGTTAGGAGATGGATTGGTTGGGTCTCGTAGCGCGACTTCTGTTCCGTAATCTCTAAAAGAAAATTTCCTAACTTCGGTTCCAAAATCAACTTTTAAAAACTTTGTAGCAGTCCAATAGGCATCTTGACGAACACCAACATAACTTCCTCTTTGGTATTGTTTTCCTTGGATAGTACCAAAACCAACATTGTATTCGCCTATTGGGTCAAAGTTAATTAATGTTATACGGTTTTGGAATTTATCGCCTGGAATCCAAGTGTATCGCAAGGCAGTGGTCCTAAAACTTTGTCCAAAACTAGCTTTGGCTCCACTAAGTAAAGCAAATGCTGACGATGTTGGGTCATTAGCTGGTTTATTCGGAACGTTTATAGCAAAGTTATCTTGTGCTGTTAGGTTATAAAATGCAATTTGATGTTCTGGTGTGAAGTTATGAACGTACTTAATTTGTGAGTCATTATAACGAGGAAGACGGATTCCTTCTGGCAATAATCCAGTAGCTCCCAATGATTTATCCAGATATCCAAGTTTTCCAGCAATCGCTAAATACCCTTTACCACCAGAAGTGGGTGTGGCTGCGTAAGCAGTTGTATTCCACAAGGAAACTTGGAATGCTCCTCTTGTTTTTTGAACAGAGTCAACGGTTTCAATTTCAATGATACCACCAGTTGCATTATTAAAGTTTGCTGGATAGGCACCTGAATATAAATCTATAGATTTAATTAAATCATTATGAATGACAGATGTTAGTCCATCCAAGTGGAACGGATATAATATAGGAAGATCGTCATATAGGTATGTGTTTGCATTTGGGTTTGCACCACGTACAATGATCCCATTGGCTCCCCCACCAAATCCAATATTAGGAATGACTCCTGGAAGGGTCTCTAACGCACGTAGAGCTTCTCCAAAAGTACCTGGCATCCGTTTGATTTCTTCATAACGAACTTTGGTTCGGGAAGCAACGGTTTTTTCTCGTTCTCCTTCCACAACAATCCCCGTTTTTGGAGCACTTGCTTTTTTTTCTGTATAAATAGTCCTTGATTCATCTTCAGATCCGACAGAAATTTTTATTTCTTGAATTCCTGTGTCACGTAACAAACGCAAGGTGTATTCGCCGGGAGATGGAAAGTCTAAAGTAACATTTCCTTCTGCATCCGTTTGCGAGAATTTTTTTGTTTCAAATATAAGAACAGAAAGATTCTTCTCGGCAACTTCTTTTTTGGGATTAATGAGTTTAGCTCTGATACTTACCGCGAATAACGGAGATCCAAAACAAAAAAGGAAAATCCCGATTAATAATCGTTTATTTAATTTGAGTTTTGCTGATTTCATTGAAGTTTAAATACCAAGGGATATCTCCCGTTTCTTGTTCGAGATAAATAAGCGTACAAGGTAAAGGATAACCAAGAAATGGACACTCTGTACGTGTGATCGCGATCGTACATAAATCTAAATTTCTTTGGATTGGTTTATTTAGTACGACTAAAGGTGGATTTGGAATTGGATTACCGCATTTGTCTGCCGCAAATTTTGCAGCTGAATAAATTTGGCTTTGGGCATCATTTGTATCTACACGGTCAATCCCAGGCCCGCAGTTAATAACAAATAAAATCAGAAAACAAAAAATAACCGTATAGAATCTCATTTGGTACCTTTTGTCCCTGGATTTTCGGTTTCTTCAGGTTGACCAACAACATCTGCAGTTACATTCACAATAGTTACAAGACCTAATGGAAAATATGCTTTATCTTCTCTTTGGACTTTGATATTGATTAAGGTTTTCCCATTTGGATATTTTTCTAAGATTTGGCTCATCGCCAATTCTATATTAGGCGCTTTGGTGACTGGTATCATACCAAGCAAATAAAAAGCAGAGTCTTGTCCTTTTCCTTTACCTAGAATTTTATACTCCGTGGACCGAACCACTGTGGCTGAATCAAATAAAGTGATTTCTTTCGGAACGTGTGAACCAATACATCCCGAAACCATAACTAACGCAGAGAGAAAGCTTATAAAAAATTTATAAAATGAAGTTTTCATTCGCGAATCTATTTTTTGCTTTTAGTAGTTGTTTGCGATGGAAAACGAACTAAGTCACCTTTGATAGTGAATCGATACCTAGTTAATGGTCCAAAAATGGATTTGTCATTCCAGTAACGAATATTCACAAGTGCATCACCTGAGTCCTCCTCCATTACTTTTTCATACAAATCGGTGACAGGTGGTTCAGAAAAAGGAATCCCAAAGATGATGAAATCAAGAGCATACCAGGTAAAGGTTTTCTCTACAGTTTTTACTGTTTCGTATGGAGTATTAGGGATTGGTTTGTTACTTGTGGCAATTCCAACGGAAGAAGAGGCACAATTGAATAAACCCAAAAATAAAAAGCAAATGCAAGTTATAGTAAAAAAATGTTTCATAAAAAGACTCCGCCTGAATCCAAATCTCATTTTCACAAGTTCGGTCAATGGAATAATTATACTAACGATGATTAACTACACAACAAGGAATGAACGCTACATATTCTGGAGTGAAATCTGATGGGACTACAATTTAAGGGCTTCTTTTAGGTTTTGAGCAAAGGAACGGCCTACGGGGAGTGTCGTTTCATCCTCATTTCTAAGCTGTATAGTGTAAGATCCACCTTTGTCATACCGAAGGCTCGCCACATAATTCAAATTAACTAAAAATCCCTTGTGGATACGTATGAATTGATCTGATGGCAATTTTTCTTCAATTTCTTTGAGTAATTTTGAAGTTTCGTAATCTTTTTGTGAAGTGTGAATCACGCAACTTTTGTTATTCGCTGAAATAAATTGTATATCGTCAAGTGCGAGTAAAAATACAGCAGAATCTGATTGTATTTTGAGATTTGTTAATTTTCCTTGGGAAGGTTGTTTGTTATGTTTTGTTTCTTGCAAAAAACGCAATGCTTTGTCTACGGACTTTCTAAACCTTTCAAATGAAAATGGCTTTAGCAAATAATCAGTTGCATCTAAATCAAATGCTTCTACAGCGTGTTCACTGTATGCAGTTGTAATAATAAAAAAAGTGGACCCGATATGTTCTTTTCTTAAAATATCCATCCCGTTCACTGCAGGAAGATTGATATCCATAAAAACTAAATCAAAATGTTTTTCACCTAGTAGATTTAATGCTTTGTCTCCACTTTCTGCAATACCTGCCAATTTTAACTCTGAACAGTTCATAACGTAATCCATCATGAGCATCCTTGCTGGATATTCGTCTTCGATGATTAATACAGAATAGGAGGATGGTTCCATGAATTTAAGTTAAATCAATAAAGAAAAATGTGACATCATCTTTAAGTTCCTCTTCGGAAAACTTTGAAATTTGTACGATAATTTCTTGTGATAATGTTTTTATATCCTTGTCTTTTCCTCTTTCCAGTAAATCAAGTATTTTGCTTTCACCAAACAATTTATTTTCAGCGCGAGCTTCTGTAACACCATCGGTGAAAAAAAAGTAACGATCACCCGTTTCCGTTTTATGAGTCCATTCATCGTAAGTAAATGAATCTCTCCATCCAATGATAGGGCCTTTGATATTCATAAATTCAAATTTACCTTTGACTCGATTGTAAATGAGAGGATTTGGATGGCCAGCTGTAGAAAAAGTAATTGTTTTTGAATTTGTGTCAATCAATGCACAACATGCGGTGATAAAGTATCTACTTACAAGTGAAGTCAGTGCTTGGTTCATATGTTCCAAAACTTCTTTTGGTGAATTGATATTTTTAGTAGATTCTCTAAATTGCACCTTCACCATAGAAGAAACAAAGGCCGCTGGCACTCCGTGTCCAGCAACATCTGCGATTAACAAAAGCAGACGGTTTTCATCCAATTCAACCCAATCATACAAATCACCACCTACTTGTTTCATTGGTAAGTATGTTGTATGGATTCGAATTCCATTGGTGTTCGGATGTTCTTTCGGTAGTAAATAACTTTGAAGTTGTGAGGCAAAAAATAAATCTTGTTCTAAGTCCTGATTTTTTTCACGGAGTTCTAAAGTTCTTTCTCGAACTCGAATCTCTAAATCCTTTGTGAGGATAGAAAGTTCTTTTTCATTTTTTGCATGTCGATAAGAGATTGCGACTCCTGAAAGAATCATTAATATTAAAAAACCATATTGCGTAAGGTATATATTTTTTCCAGAAGTCACATCAATAATGATATCGATAGTAGTGCCAATGCAGATACAAATGAAACCAATGGTTAGAAAGTAGGCTTCTGCTTTTTTTTCTTTAGCAGCTCGAATGACCCCACGAATGATAAAAAATACGACCAGGATCAATGAGAATTCCCAAATTCGAAGTAATAAAATTCTTGTTGGGATTTCCAATTCCCAGGTTTGCAAAAATGCAAGACAAAGTAGGAAAAAAATCAGCAATCTTTCTTTGAGTTGGAGTTTAGTTTGAAATAAAGAATAACTAAATAAAAATATAGATACAGGAAGTAAAGTTTGTGCGGTGAAAAATACTTTTAACCAAAAGAAAAATGAAAAATTTGTGTAAGTATAACTTATGTTTAAAAGTGGCAATCGCCACATAACAAAAATTAGTGCAGAAATTAGAAGATAAAAATTGGATTTCGCCTGTCTTTTGAGTAAAATGGAAAAAATCTGGTAAGCACCAATTCCAAAAAACAACATGATAAAACAAAAATCACGGCCATCTTCTTTGATGATGAATTCCTGTAATTGTTCATAATTCCCGATGACTGGAACTTTTCTAAACAATCCGCCTTGAAAAGTTTTGTTTCGAAAATGAATTTCCAATTCTAGTTCATTGACATCGTTGACTTTAAGAACTGAGCTCGGGATAAAATAAAGACGTTTGTAATACCAGTTTGGAGAATAAAATCCATCACTAGAGACAGAACCAGTTTCTCCTAACAATATCCCATTCACAAAAAGTTTGTCGACTTCTTGAATTCTGTCTAAGTAAATACCAAGAGGTTTGTTATTTGGTTCATAGTAGAAGGTTGTTTTATAAAAACCGTGGACAGGTGGGTTCATACCTTGTAAAGCAAGACCTTTCCCGACCTGGATAGGAATGGTTTTCCCTTGGGACGTAAAAGTCCAAGCCTCTGACAGTGGCGTAAGGTACTTCGGACTTACTTTTAGTGGTTCCGAGGAGAGCGAAAATACTGCGGTAAGTAAAATGGGGAAAACAAATGAGAGGAGTCTCATCACTACCGGATAAAGTAAGTTGTGTACATCAAGAAAGCAAGTTGATTTTCAATTTCTCATATGGTTTAGTTATTTTTTTGGAGCAAATCTAGATGACAATCACTCAACTTAGATATATCGTAGCTTTGGATCAGTTTAAAAGTTTTGCAAAGGCCGCCGAACATTGTTTAGTTGCACAACCAACGTTGAGTTTACAAATTCAAAAGGTAGAACAGGAACTTGGTTTCGAATTATTCGATCGAAAAAAAAATCCAGTCATTACAACCAAATTGGGAAAAGCGGTGGTTGACCAGGCAAAAAATACCTTAAAAGAAGCCGACAAACTCTTTGAAATCGCAGGGCAATGGAAAGATGAACCAGCAGGAAGTATATCTATTGGTATTATTCCCACTGTAAGTAATTATCTAATTCCCTCTATTTACCAAAGTTTACAGACGGAATTTTCAAAAGTTAATTTTCGAATATCTGAATTACCAACATTAACTATTCTTGAAAAATTAGAATCGGAAGAAATTGATTTAGGGATTCTTGCCACTCCGCTTAAAATTCCAAATATCGTGGAACACCCGCTTTATTATGAACCCTTTGTAGTTTATTATCCAAAAGATGCCAAAGAAAAATCCAGTTCGGTTTCAATGAAACATATAGAAAAATATCCTCTTCTTGTGTTAGGTGAAGAGCATTGTTTTAGGCACCAGTCATTAAAAATTTGTAACAGAAATTCCCTTGCCAAAATTGAAAGTGGGAGTGTAGAAACTCTCAAACGAATGGTGGATATGGGGATTGGTGTGACACTATTGCCTAAATTGTCAGTGAATACAACTTCTGATCGTGTTGTTCCATTTAGTTCACCGGAACCGGCAAGAGAGATTAGTTTGGTATATAAAAAAGGATTTTATAAAACTAGAATTTTGAAAAAACTCACAAGTTTGATTTTAGGTGTGATTCCTAACGAATACCATTCGAAAGAAAAGTTTAAAATTATTGGTGTGTCATTAAACCAAGATTAAAAGATTAAACAAATCCCTGTCATAGTTTTTATAAATGTCATCATTTATCTTATTTATTTTACAAATGATTCATTTGCGAGTATATTCTTCTTAACAACAAAGGAGGATATTCAATGTCCAATATCAACACTCAAATTCCCGATTTTACTACGGAAGCTTTTCACAATGGTGCTTTTAAAAAAATAAGCAAAAAAGACGTTCTTGGAAAATGGTCGGTTTTTGTTTTTTACCCAGCGGATTTTACATTTGTTTGCCCAACAGAACTTGGCGACGTAGCAGATTATTACGAAGAACTTCAAAAAATGGGAGTTGAAGTGTATTCTGTTTCTACAGATACACATTTTGTTCACAAAGCTTGGCATGAAGCAAGTGACACAATTAAAAAAATCAAATTCCCAATGTTAGGTGATGCTTCTGGAAAGATCACCAGAGGATTCGGAGTGATGATCGAAGATGATGGTCAAGCTCTTAGAGGAACATTTGTAGTAAATCCTGAAGGTGTGATTAAAACTGCGGAAATCCATGATCTTGGAATCGGGCGTTCCGCTGAAGAACTCGTTCGCAAAGTGCAAGCAGCACAATATGTTGCAAACAACGACGGCGAAGTTTGTCCAGCAAAATGGAAACCAGGTAACACAACATTGAAGCCAGGTCTTGACTTGGTAGGAAAAATCTAAATGAAGTTAGGCGGGTTAATGCCCGCCTAAATCGGGAGGTTATTATGTTAGATGAATCAACAAAAGAGCAAGTTAAACAATACTTTGAAAGAATCAAAAATCCAGTGCAGATACAATTGTTTTCTGGAGACCATGAAAAACGTGAAGAATTGATTGAATTTCTAAATGATATTGTTTCTTTAAGTTCTAATCTTTCTTTGGAAAATTCTGCGGCTATCAATGATGGTCTTCGGTTTACCATTCTTTCCGAAGGAAAACCAACGGGAATTGAGTTTTCTGGAATTCCCATGGGACATGAATTTACTTCATTGATTTTGGCAATTTTACAATCTGGTGGTAACCCAATCAAATTGGAAGAGGGAATTCTTTCCACAGTTTCTAAACTTACAGAAAGTTTACACTTTGAAACATTCATTTCTCTTGATTGTCATAACTGTCCTGAAGTGGTTCAAACGCTCAATAGTTTTGCTCTTGTGAATCCTTCTATTACACATAACATGATTGATGGAGCTATGTATCCTGAGTTGGTAAAAGAGAAAAATATCCAAGGGGTTCCTGCGGTTTTTCTAAATGGAAAACGTTTTCTTTCCGGAAAAGCCGAAGCTTCAATTATATTTGATAAACTTTTTGAGTTATATTCTGTACCCGAAACAACCGAAGATACAGCAGGTCATTCTAACCCAACTGAAATTTATGATGTAACCGTGATTGGTGGTGGTCCTTCTGGTGTGACAGCGGCAGTATATTCTGCACGGAAAGGATTAAAAACTCTTGTCATCGCAGATAGGTTAGGTGGTCAAGTGAAAGATACTTTAGGTATTGAAAATATAATTTCCTTACCTTACACGACTGGCCCTGAGTTGACAAATGTATTATCAGAACAGCTTAATAAAAACCAAATCAAAAAGAAAGAAAACGTACGTGTCTTAAAAATTGAACCTGGAAAATTAAAAACCATTCATTTGAATACAGGCGAACGCATTGTTACAAAAACAGTGATCCTATCAACAGGTGCAAAGTGGAGAGAACTCAACGTTCCTGGAGAAAAAGAATTTGTTGGAAAAGGGGTGGCCTATTGTCCTCATTGTGATGGACCGTTTTTTAAAGACAAAGATGTTGCGGTGGTTGGGGGAGGAAACTCAGGAGTTGAGGCAGCATTAGATCTAAGTGGAATTGTAAAGTCAGTGACTTTAATTGAATTTGGTGACAAACTAAATGCAGACAAGGTATTGTTGGATAAAGTGGCTGAGTCTTCCAATATCAAAACTTTAGTAAAAGCGCAGACGACAGAAATTCAAACGAATGCTGAGAAGGTAACTGGACTTACTTACAAAGATAGAAGTTCTGAAAAGTCTGAAACAATACCACTTGATGGTGTGTTTGTCCAAATAGGGCTAGTACCAAACAGTAGTTTTGTGAAAGATTTGGTGGAAACAAATCGTTTCGGTGAAATCTTAGTCGATGAAAAATGTAAAACGAACGTAGATGGAATATTTGCTTGTGGGGATGTGACAAATACACCTTATAAACAAATTATCATAGCAATGGGTGAAGGAGCGAAAGCAGCGATTAGTGCATTCGAATATCTTTTACACGCGGCTTGAAGTCAGCCATTTTTCAATCGTAGAATAAAGATCAGTGGTAGATATCGGCTTGGTGAGAAAATCATTCATACCTGATTCTATTGCTGTATCTTTTACAGAAAAAAAGGCTCCAGCCGTTAGGGCAATGATGGGAGTTTTTTTGTTTGTGCCTTTTTCTAATTTTCTAATTTCGATCGTTGCCGTATAACCATCCATAATTGGCATTTGTAAATCCATAAATATTAAATCTGGAACTTTTAGTTGGAATTGTCTTACTGCATCGGCTCCATCAGTAGCAAAACGCAAGTGAATTTGCGGATATCTTTTTAATAACATTTTTGATAATAGCTTTTTATTTAAATCATTATCTTCTACTACCAAAATGTCACTTTGCATTAGATTGTTTTCCACGATTATAGGTTCATCGGCAGATAAATGTTTCTCTTCAAATAAGATTGATGATACCGAGCCCGTATCATTCACTTGTAATGATAGTATAAAACTGAATTTACTTCCTTTCCCAAGTTCACTTTCGATATGTAGTTGGGAATTCATTTTTTGAATCAGTTCACTTGTGATCGTTAAGCCAAGGCCAGTGCCACCATATTTACGTGTGATAGAAGTATCAGCTTGTGAAAAAGAATCAAATAATTTTGTATTTGAGTTGAGATCAATTCCAATTCCTGTATCTGAAACAGAAAACTCAATATCAATGAATTCGTCTATTTGTTTGATTGGTTTTACGGAGACTATAACTTCCCCCTCGTGCGTAAATTTGATGGCATTACCAATTAAATTGGAAAGAACTTGTCTAATTCGTAATGGATCCAAGGAAACAAATTGAGGTAATTGAGAATTTAAATTTAGTTTTAAAGGGATGGCTTTGGAAGCCGCTGAAATTTTGAAAAGATCAACAGTCGATTGTACTAAATCGATTAAATCAGTGCTTATCAATTCCAGTTCCATTTTACCGGAATCAATTTTAGAAAAATCAAGAATTTGATTCACTAATGATAATAAACTTTTTCCAGAAAGACGTATATTTTGTAATGATTCTTTTTGTTCTTCGGATAGATTTGAGTGTAACAAAAGTTCTGTGAAACCAATGATACCATTGAGTGGTGTCCTGATTTCGTGACTCATATTGGCTAAAAAGTTTCCTTTGGCCATATTGGCAGCTTCCGCCATTTCTTTTGCTTTTCGCAGTGTATATTCAATTTTTTTGGTTTCTGTTAAGTCAGAATTGGAACCAACCATTCTAATCTTATTACCAGAAGAATCTCTTTGGATATAACATCTTGATAATACATGAGCATAATTTCCTTTTCTTTTTTTCATTTGGAAACTAAATTCAAAAGTTTCCCGTTGTGAGAGCATAATATTATCTAAAAATTCAGATACCCAATCCAAATCATCAGGATGGATCAAACTTTTCCAATAATCAATTGGAACATTTTCTGCTTTCTCATCGTTACCAAATTCCAACCACCACCTTCTCGAGTAGATGACTGTATTATTAACCAAGTCCCAATCAAACCAACCATCGGAACTAACTTCTAAAATTAGAGCGTAGCGTTCGTTAGATTCCTTGAGAGCATTTTCGGCTTTTTTTTGTTCCGTAATATCTTTACTTGCACCAACAATGAATTTAAATTTTCCATCTACTTCTATCGGAGTAAGAGCAGTGGTCCAAATTTTAGTTCCCGCAGGCATCGGGATACTTTCTTCATAGGAAATTGTAGTTTTTGCTTCTAAAACATTTTGATAGTTTTTAATAACAGGTCTGCCTAAGTCTTCACCTAATAAATCAATGGGAGTTTTACCTTGAATTGATGATTGGTTTACACCAGTTGCTTTTTCATAAGCAGCATTGATGCGGCGAATTATAAATTCCCCACCATCCATAACTTCAATTAGGAACATAGAATCTTGGCTTCCATTGAATAAAATGTTATTTTCGAGTAACAACTGTTTTATTTCGCCAGTTTCATTTTTAATGATGTCTTGTAGGGAAAGTAACTCGGAGATATCGGCAATCACTCCGTCAAATCGAAGAATGTCTCCAGATTCGTTTCGAATGATTCTACCTTGGCATTGTACAAATTTAATTATATTGTTTTTTGTTTGGATTCGATAACGAATGCGAATTTTGTCACCAGCGTTAAGTGAAGTTAAAGCGGTTTCGACAATGGATCTATCTTCTGGGTGAATTAAATTTTTCCAGTGGTCGCGCTCTTGTGTGAAGTAATCTCTAGGGTAACCTGTAAGTGTTTCTGCAGATGGACTAATATAAATGATTTCTAATTCAGGAAAACTCGCCGAGAAAATAACCTCCTCCATAGCAGAGAGAATTTGTTTTTCCAATGAAGGCGGTGGAGGACGCATACCCTTCATTGGACGAATCTTTTTTAGGGATCTAACAAACTAGATTAGGATTTTCTAATAAGAAAGGGGAGTGCCAAATGGGGAGCGAATTTACTGTAGTTCATTCCCAGTAGGTCGGTTTCGTTTAAAACTCGAAATTCGTCTACAAAGTAGGGCCAAGGGAAGGGAGCTTCTTTTGTATATTCTAAGATTAGGCTAGGATTTCCGTCGAGTGGTGAATTTCTAAAAGACAATTTCATGGGATGTCGCATTTGAAATTCAGTAGTCTTTGGTGGCAAAAATAAATTGTAGGCAATATCTGAGCCATCAAAGGATTTTCCCCACCAATGGCGAAACGACATAAAATTTAGGCTGAAACTGGCACCAACTTGGAACCATTTCGGTCCTAACCATTCTGCTTTGTAATTTCCTGCGGGAAAAGATCCTGGCGCCGTTAAGTCGAAAAACTGTTTTTTTATCTGAGATAGTGACATCGTCATCAATCAAATTCCAAAATTTTAAAAGCATAGCGAAAATTCTGATCCAGATAAAAAAATATAGAAAGATTTCTGTTTTCATTCAGGAAAGAGTTGGCAAGAGGTGCTGCTCTTCGTAGAACAGGGAACATTCGAATTTCGGAGTTCTCATGCGTAAGTTAGTATTGGCCTTAGGGTTTCTATTTTTTTTAAGTTCTTGCAATTCTATTAGTGGAATTTTCAGGTCAATCAAACGTACATTTTTTCCGAGTAGTTGCCGAATCGAAGTCAAACTGGACACTACAGATCTCAAATATTTAGAAGACCTTTGGGATTATCGCATTACCGTCACCGAAGATACCAACTTACAAGAGTTAGCATCAGCTGTTCAAATTTTACCAAAACCATCTAATCCCAGTACGGATTTTTCCGATTACGTAAGTCGTGAGTTCTCACTAGACTCTTGGAGTTTTGATCCTGGTGTCGCGTATGAAATCAATATTGGAAAATTTTATGCTGAGAATGACTGTTTCTTAGAGACACCCGTTAGCTTTAAACTTCCTGTAATGACACATAAACCTTCGTTTTATTTATCTCGTGAGAATATATTTGAATCTAATTTAAACAAAGTACTTCCTATTTCAATTTCGAATGTTCCTGAATTTCAAATTCGTTCTGCTGAATTAAATATACCTACACTTGTGAATGCCGTAGCAACATTAGGGGACCGGTATTATGAATTTGAAAGTCAATTGAATTGGAAAAACTCGGTATGGAAATCGGGACAAAAAATAAACTCTTTCGGCAATCAGGGAATGGATATTGATAATTACTTTGGATCAAAACCCAATACAAAAGGATGGATTGCTTTACAGTTAGGTGCAAATGTTATAGGGGAAAATAACAAAGAAGAGTTCAAAAAAGAATCCATTTTTTTACAGTCCACAAACTTAGGAATTACAACAAAACTAGAACCAAATACTCTTCATGTTTGGGTACATAGTTTATCTAAAGCAGAACCAGTAAGTAATACAAATATGAGTTTGTATGAAAAGGGAAGTTTGCGTGGGACATGTAAAACAGACAAAGATGGATACTGTAGACTTCCATCTTTGAGTGATAGTAAATCATTCGATAAATCAGTGTTAATTGCTGAAGATTCCGTTGGAGATAAAGCATTTCTACATTTTAATGAAACCCATATTGAAGGTTATAGCGATTATTATACAGAAAACAATGTAAAAGGAAAGATTTACTTTGATAGAAAGTTATATAGACCAGGTGATCGTGTAGAAATTAAAGCAGTTCTTGCGGAAAGGAAAAATGGAGTTTTGGTGCCTTATTCTTCAAAATCTCTAAACATACAAATTAGAGATTCACGTGGAAAGGATGTGGCCAATACCAATCTCAGTTCCACCACACAAGGAGGTATTACCACAAGTTATCTCATCTCAACGGATGCTTCGCTCGGACATTATTCTGTTTCAGTTTATATTCCGGGTAAAGACGGTTCTATCACATATGATACCTTCCAGGTGGAGGAATTTCGGCCAGTGAACTTTATGGTAAATGTAAATTTGGCTAATGCGGTAAACAAAGATCAAAACGTTAAAGGTTCTGTTGAAGGCAAATATATGTTTGGTGCTCCAATGGGAGGAGCTAAGGTAAGTTATTCGGTATTGAAACGAAAAAGATTTATAGCATTTGATGCATTTTCTAATTATGATTTTTCTGATACTTGGTTTGATTACGAAGACGAATATTCAGGTAGTAATTCTGATTTTGTAACTGGTTCTGAAGGTGTTTTGGATAGCCGAGGTCTTTTTAACTTGGACATTCCTATACAAGAGTTAACTCGCAAATTTGTAACCGATGGTGAGGACATTGAAATTGCAGATGCTTTTAATTTAGTAGTGGAATCGTCAGTGTATGATGTGGATGGAAAGTCGGTTACAAAATCTTCAAGTATACCCTATAATCCTTCTGAAACCTATGTTGGATTAAAATGTAATGATAGATATCAAACCTTAGACAAACCATTTCAGTTTGGAGCTATGGCTGTTAATTTACAAGGCAAATCCGTCGCGGGTGCTGAGCTAAAGGCATATATCATATATAACGATTGGACTTCTGTTTTATCGAAAGGTATTGGTAAATACTTTTTTAGAAGTAATCAACTAACGAAAAAGGTGGTTGAAACAAAAAAACTAATTTCTAAAGCAGAAGGAGTTTCTTTCGATTATCGTGCGAAAGATCCAGGGAGTTATACAGTTTTAGTTTTAAATCGCGATAAAGTTTTTTCACGTGTAGATTTTTATGCGTATGAAAAAGAATCTTATTACACTTGGGACTTTCGTGGAGATGATTCCATTGAGTTACGTTCTGATAAACAAGAATATAGAATTGGAGAAAAGGCAAAAATTTTAATTAAATCACCTTTGCAGAATGCCCGTGTGATCGTAACAGTAGAAAGAGATTCTGTTTATTATAAAAAATCATTTTTGATGAAAGGAAACAGTGCTCCATTAGAAATTCCTATTGAAGAATCCTATTTACCCAATGTTGACGTTAACGTAGTGATGTTGTCTGGAAGATTGCCTGTTCCAGCAGGGCTTTCTGCAGAAGATATAAAAGAATTCAACGAACATGACTTAGGTGCTCCTAAAGCAAAGACTGGTTCCGTTACTTTAAAGGTAAACTTAGCATCCAGAACTGCTCCTGTCGTAATAAAAACTGACAAAAAAGAATATCAACCAAGAGAACAAGTGAAGTTATCTATCCAATCAACTCCTGGTGCAGAACTTACCGTGTCGGTAGCAGATCGGGGAGTTTTAGATTTGGTTGGTTATTCCTTTCAAAGCCCAGTACAAATGTTTTATCAATATTGGTATAATATGATAAAAACTTTTGAACTTCGCAGTATGATCATAAAACATTATATATACGAAAACAAAGGAGATAGTCCTGGTGGAGATTATGGTGAAGATTCGGGAGGTGGATTTTCAGCGGAATCAGAATCGGGAGCAAGAAAAGACTTTAGATACACAGCTTATTGGAATCCTGTGGTAGTTACCGATAGCAACGGAAATGCAGATTTAACTTTTATATTACCTGATAATCTAACAACATTTCGAGTCATGGTTGCATCTTCAGCGAACGGAAAATTTGGTGCTTCCAACGCAGAGTTTACCGTTAAAAAGAATTTAGTTTTACAAAAAACAGTGGCGCGTTTCATTCGTGTTGGTGATAGTTTAGAGTTAGGTGGTAGTATCACTAATAATACTAAGAAAAAAGGAAAGTTTAAATACAAAATTGATTCTGAGTTATTATCAGAGAACAAAGGTTGGTCTTCGATTGAATTAGCGGCTGGCCAAACCAAAGAAGTCCTTCGCACTTTTCAAATTTCAGAATCACAGTATATTAAACTTAAATTGGATCATCCTAGGGATGAGATTCAATTGTCTTATCAAATTTCCGTCGAACCAGAGAATATTTCAGACTTTGTTGAATTGAAAAAATCAGACCTTTCTGATTCTTTAGTTGTATATGTTCCCATCAAAGAATTTGATCCAGTAACGGCTGTTCAGTTTTCTGGTTACACTGATTCTGAATTTAAAACTTTAATCACAGTTCCTAAAAAGGATTCCATTTTACTTAACAAAGGTTCACTGGATATTCGGATGTCGGGAACTGCTCTGACTGCATTAAAATCTGCTTTTGATTTTTATGAATCTAATCCTTATTTCTGCATGGAACAAAGAACCTCTGCTTACCTACTTTCTTTGAGTGCAGGTGAGTTATTAAATGAATTTCAATATAAGGCCCCCTCAAAAGATTCTTATGATTTTACACAAATAGAAAAATTGTTTTTAGATGAGATGTCCGAATTCCAAGCATCAGATGGTAGTTTTAAAGTTTGGAAAGGCTCTGGGCGTACAGGTTATCCTTATTTGACTGCGTATGTTGTTTCTGTAATGCAGATTGCAAAAGAGAAAGGTAAAAGATCAAATTCACCAGCATACCAATCTGCGATTCAATATTTACAAAGTTATGTAAAGAATCCGACAGAAACATCAATCAACTCTTATCAAACTCTTAGTTTGATTTATTCTGTTCTTTCGAAAGACAAAAAAGAGGTACGTTCATTAGAAAAAACTCTTATTGATCACTTTGAAGAATTGAATTTAAAGTCGCGTGGTATTTTTCTTATCTCATATGCAGACACACATAAACTTGAATCTTACGATTCAGATTCTGTGTTTAAAAAGTTATTTTCTGAATTCACAAAGTACATATCATATGAAAAGGAGCTTTTCACATTAAAACCTTTAAATGATAATGCGGAAGAAAAATTCTATTATTCCTATTATAACTCTTCAACAGTACTCGGGAATTATTTACGTTTGTTGTTAAGAGTGGATTCAAAAAATCCTCGGATCGTGGATTTAGTAAAATCCATTATGATGAATCGGCAAAATCATTTTTGGTCTGACAGTCACAGCGTTGGAACCATAGCTCTTGCCTTAGCAGAATATCGAAATCGTTTTGAATCAACATCAATAGACACAGAAGGACAGGCTGTTTTTGGGGAAAAAACTTTAATTAATGAATCGTTTTCTCCTTCATCAGATTCTATCTATAAAGAAGAAATTACATTTGATCGATTGTTCGATTCCAAAGATCCTTCTGGAAGACCTTTGTTATTTAAACGCACAAGTTCTGAAGGAAGACTTTATTTTCAATCTCGGTTAATGTATGTGCCGGTTAAAGATACCACCACACAGAAGTTTAATGGTTTGGAAATTCGTAAAATATTGTATCGAATTGATGGAAGAGATTCCAATGGTAATCCTATTTTAAAAGAAGTGACTAATCTCCAAAGAGGATCTACTTATCTGGTGAAAGTAAAAATATTGAGTAACACGGATCATGCCTTTGTTATGATTGTTGATCCTATTCCGAGTAATACGGAAATTGTGAACACTTCCTTTTTGACAGAAAAAAAATCTGATGCAGAGGAAACAGAAGTTACTGAAAATTATTATGGTGGATTTAAAGAATATAGAGATGATCGTGTCATTTTTTCTGAAGATAGGCTTTCCAAAGGGGAAACAGAGTTTAATTATATACTTAGACCTGTCGCAAAAGGAAATTCAATTTTGCCAGCCTCAAAAACATTTTTGATGTATCTTCCACAGTTTTATGGCAATACAAGTACGATTCGAGTGAAAGTGGATTGATAATCAAAAAATTAAGAATAATAGTTATTCTGTTAGGTGTAGGAATTCTCCTCACCTCAGCAGCCTTTTTATTAAGACCCATTAATTTTGAGTCATTGCGCAATCAATCCACGGTCCGAATCCTTACAGAAGAAGGAAAGCTAATTGGTAGAGGGAAAAATTTATCCCAAACCAAACAAGATTGGCAAAAATTTCGAGAGTATCCGAACTTTGTTTCGGAAATTATAAAGACTGCCGAAGACAAACGATTTAATTCCCATCATGGTGTTGACCTATTGGCGGGTATTAATTCTATTCAATCTTATCTTTTTTCAAAAGGCAAAAGAGGTGGTGCATCTACGATCACCATGCAATTGGTTCGGATTCAAAATCCAGAGATTCGTTCCTTTCCATTTTTTTTGAGAAAATCTTTTGAGATCTTCGAAGCGATACGATACGAAATTTGGCTTACGAAATCAGAAATTTTAGAGGCTTATCTAAATTCTGTATCCATTCATTCGAATCTTGTAGGATTCCCTTCCGCCTCGCTTGCATTATTTGGAAAACATATTCGCTTTTTGTCTATTGAAGAGACTGTATATTTAGCTGTATTAATTCGAAAAAACAAACCTGGCTTAGAAGAATTATCGATTCGATATAATAATTTAATCAAGAGAATTCCTTACGAATTACCAACGTTAAATGATCCAAACGAACTAATCGTAAATCCTGATTTCAAAATTAAATCGGATTTGGCAGAAGAATTAAAAGGCGAAAACCAACATTTTCTAAATTGGATTCGTAAGTTGATTTCTATCCCTTCAGAAGAATTTGTTTCTTCTTTGTCCTCAGAACTTAACTCAGAATTACATTCGATTGTAAATTCCGAGTTAGAAGGTCTTTCTAGATGGAACGTATCAAATGCTTCTGCAATTGTACTCGAACGAATTCCGGGAACTGAGGAAGAGTTAGAACTAAAAGCAATGATTGGTTCCAAAAATTTTTTTGAAAATGGAAATGGAATGGTTAATGGTAGTTTGGCGTATAGGGATGCTGGAAGTACACTTAAACCTTTGTTATATGCTAATGCTATTGAGAAAGGATATTATAGTGTAAATTCTATCTTTTCTGATGAAAAATATTCTTTTTCACTTGGACAGGGGGGGAACTATCTTCCAAGAAACGCAGACTTAAGGTATTGGGGAGATTTAACGCTAGCTGAGGCACTGGGTAATTCAAGAAACATTCCGGCGGTAACTGCAATTAACCAAATTGGCGTTACAACCTTTTATCGATTTTTACAATCAGCAGGATTTTCGCACTTAAAAGAATCTCCTCAGTTTTATGGGCCGGGTTTAGCTTTAGGAGCTGGGGGGACCAGTCTTTTGCAGCTAACACGAGCTTATGGAACATTTTTATTGAACGGTATTCTGCCTAAAATTCATCTTGGTACTATAGATAAAAAACCTTTATATTATGGGTCAAATGTACGTTTATTTTCTGCTGAAACTGCAGAAGAAATTAAGTTTGTTTTGAAAGACCCTAAACTACGACAGAGAGCCTTCGGCCGGAGAAGTTATTTGGACTTTCCTTTTCCAGTTTCAGTTAAAACGGGGACATCTAAAGATTATAGAAATTCATGGACGGTTGCATTTAACGAAAGATATGTGGTTGGTGCTTGGGTTGGAAATTTTTCAGGTGAACGGACAATGGATGTTTCTGGTTCGTTTGGTGCTGGACGTATTGTACAAAATATTTTTCGAAATTTAATGAAAGCTAAACCAAAACAAGATTATACTTCTCACTTCACTGAAACAAAAAGTTTTTGTCGTTTAACAGGAAAAATCGCTACGGATAGGTGTCCCACAATTTCGCTAAAAGTAAGAAAACAAATCTTACCTCCGGAGTTTTGTAATGAACATAGGAAAGGTACGAAATCATCCGTATTAGGCGTCGGGTTTGTTTATCCTTCAGCAGGCCAAATTTACTTATATCATCCTTCGTATGAAAAAGAAACACAAAGTATTCCTATACGCATTCGTGAAATCAAAACCTTAAAAGAACCTAAACTTGTTTGGAATGGTGAAAAAGAACTTTTGCCATCGCCCAATGGTGACTTACGTTTGCCGATCTTACGTGGAAAACAATCATTAGTTTTGTATGACGGCGAAGTGCAAAAGGCAACTGTCGATTTTGAAGTTAAATAAGTTTAAATACTCTGAGCTGTTTTTAAATTGGGAAAATATACCTTTGTTTTATAATTATTTGTTTTTATATTTTTTTCAAGGACTACATTCATATTCCTTAGGAGTTTGGTTTTATTTTCATGGACTTTTTCTTAATGCATTCACAATTTTTGTTTTAGTTTTAGAAGTTTATTTAAAATATAAACAAGTCCATAGAAATCTACTTAATAAAATATTTCGATCCACAATATGGAGTTTATATGTAATACTAATTGTTTACCAACAAGTATATCAAACGGCCGTAAATTTTGAGTTGTTTATTTATTTTTTTAATCACATTGAACTTTTGATCACTGATTTGATCGGATTTTTATATCAATGGAAGTTATCACAGTGGTTCCTTTTGTTGCTAGGATTTTATTGGATTTTATTTACGACTCGAAAAAAGATTTTAATCCCATTGTCAGTAGTGATTTTGTTTTTTCTTTCATATCATTCCGAGATGGAGGGTTTGGACGTTAGCAATCCATCGCCTTTAAGTAATTTGCAATCGAAACGAGTTAAGACGGTTTTGTCATCTATACCAGAGAAACCAAATATTGTTTTTGTTATACTAGAAGGAGTTTCTAGAAAACAATTAGCTACTCAAACATCAAAGTACATTGATTTTTCTGTATTGAATGGATCTCATTTTTGGATTCCCATGCCACATACTTCTAAAAGTTTATTCACATGGATGACTGGGCAGCCACAACTTAATCAAACTCGCATAAAATTGGAAGAGTATTTATTGGAAGGTAGTTTGCCCATACAATTAGAAAAAAATCATAATTACCAAACCATTATGATTTATACACAATCCATTTACTTTGAAGGAATGGAAAAGTTCTTTCCAAGAATTTTTCAAACTGTATTAGATAAAACTATATTAGAAAAAGAGTATGGTTCTTTGTATTCCTCATTTAGTTGGGGAATGGACGATCGTGTAATTCTTGCAGCACAAAGAAAGATTAACCTAAAAACTAACAGTCCTTTGTTTATTTTGATTGGTCTAAGCCAAACACATAGTCCATATTTTGTTTCAACGCAGGGCTCTGATTCGCAATGGATATCACCATCTGTTCGTCATAAGGTTTCATTAGGAGAGGAAGTAAAAGTATTGGATTCTATTATTTCTTTTTGGAAAGAAAATGTAGATCGAGAAACACTATTAATTATAGCAGCTGATCATGGAGAATCTTTTGGAGAAGAAGGAGCCCATGCTCACAACTATTCATTATACAATCAGGAAACAGATGTTCCTTTTTTATTTTATTTTCTTAAATCAAGTCAGATATATATTCCCAAATTAGGATCGTCTGTAGATTTTAAAACAACGATCCTTAGTTTATTAAATTCAATTCAAAATCAAGAAAACTCAATGCAAGAAAATAACTTTTTCGTACCAAATTATGAATTAAGTTTATTTTTAAAAACTTGGAATTCGGAAATTCAAAAATCTTTGATTACATCTGACAAAAAATATATTTACCATAGTGATCGTGATCAGTTGTTTCAAATGGACCACGATGAAAATAATCGAAAGCAAGTTTTTGATGTTCACTTAAAACAAAAGGTAGTCAATCAGATATATACTGGAATCCGTTAAGTATTTTTGTATCCGTTTAGTAATGTAAGAATAGATGTTCTAAGGAAAAGTTTATAATCTAATACGAACATAGCTAATCCATCTTCTTTGACAGCATCCTTGACTTGGTTAGATGGGAATCCATGAGACCAAGATCCAACAGCTAATGCATGACATTGCATCAAAAATAAAAATGCCGATTGTTCTTTTAAAAAAGGAAAAACTTGAATTAAAAGTGGCAGGATTCTAAATATCTGACTTTTTAAACTTCGTTTGAATTCGCGAATGGTTTCTACACTTGCATTTTTTTCTAATATGGTTGGAACGATAGGCAATAACTTTAAAAAACGTACATGTCTATCCATTGAGTCGACAAACCAATTCGAAAATACTTCCGCATTCACTACTTTGGTTTCTGTTAAAAATGTCTCCATATCTAAAAACCAAACTTCATAATCTGCATTATGGACACGAAGACAAAGATCTTCCTTTGTAGGAAAGTAAAGATACAAAGTCCCTTTTGCAATTTTTGCTCGTTTGGCAACTTCATCCATAGATAGTTCTGCCCAATCTTTTTTTTGCAAAAGAAAGGCCGCGGATTGAAGAATCGATGTTCGTTTGGAAAGTTTGTCTTTTTCCAATACTGCTCTTTTTTTGGGAGATCGTTCTGCCATCGGTGCGCGGCTCATACCTCCAATATGGGAAAATCTAAAAAAATAAGCTAGAAAAAAACATCCTATTGACTTCAGGTCAATTGGAAACAACCGGCAGTCATTTATCTCTGACTTTCAGTCATCGGACTTTTTCAATGGTAAGTATAAAAAATTATTATAAATATTGATTTTCATTGTTTTCTATTTATAATGATTTGGGATACTAACAATACTGTAAAATTATATATGCAAAGGTTTGTTTATGATGGTTCTAAGAATTAATTGGTATATATTTATAATTTTATTTTGTTCGGTCCTTTTAAACTCATATTTATATGGAAAAACGGAATCATGTTTTCCATTAACGGAAGAGCAAAAGATTGAAAAACTTTTAAAGAAAGTGGGGAAAATACAAGGCAGTTTTATTCGTAACGGAGATACTCATACGCCAGAAGAAGCAGAAAAACATCTTCGTTATAAATTAGAAGAAGCTAAAAGTTCTATTTTTGCTCCCAATCCTAAAGATTGGACGGCAAAACTTTTCATAGAAAAAATTGCATCAAAATCATTTTTAACAGGTACTCCATACCTGGTTAAACTTTCCCAAGGTAAGGAAATACCTTCCGCAAATTGGTTGATTGCAGAATTGGCCCAATTGGAAAATTGTAAGTAACAGAAATTAGATTTTTCTATTAGCAAAATTATTTTTTGACTTTAGTGTAAACAATAGTTGTAGAAAATAATTTTTCCTTTAGTATTTTCCATCATACAAAAAAACATTGGAGACCTTTATGCGTTATAATATATTTTTTGCCTTCCTTCTTTGTTTTGGAATTTCCTTATCAGCACAAAACATAGAATCGGAATTTTCTTTTGCTACTGATTTTAATGTGCGACCAACATTTGTTGAAGGTAATTCTCCATTCTTTACGAATGATGGGAAGTGGATTTATTTGGGTAAAACAGCAGATTTTGATGAACCTGGATTGTATTTTTATGATATTGAGACTAAGTTAAAAATTTATAGACCCATTCCATTAGAAGCTTATTATATTTCTCAACCAACTCAATTCCTTGGACAATTAGAAACACAAGGAAAACGTTTGCCTTTAACAGTATATGAGTTTTTATTTTATGATGAAAAATCAAATCGTGCAGGGTTCGTTATCGAAAATAAACATAAGTCTGTGAACGCAAAAAGATATTTTTTTATCGGCTGGGATTTGACTACAAACCAAATAGATGTGGTGGAACCAATTTTTGAAATAGAAGAGAATGATAAAAAGTCTTTTGCCCAAAGTTCCGTCATCGGGTATTCACAAGAGGATAATACTGGATATTTTACCTTTGCAGTGGATGCAAATTTAAAAGACGATGAATCTGAAGATGTTACTGCCTTTATATACAAAATTCAAAATAAAAATTTGTCAAAATTAAAGGAATACAAATCAAAATTTTATCCTTACACACCAGAATTTCATCCGGAATCAAAACAAATCGTAATTGCTTGTTATACGGAAGCATTCCAAAAAAGAAATCCGCTTGGATATTTATATAAAGTTGATCAAAACTCTTTTCAAGAGTTTCCTATTCCTTCAACTCCTTATGGAATTAGTTTTTCGAAAGATGGAAAGTTTTTGTATATGGCCGCAGCAGATACTGGGGAAGTGCGAATGTACAATACTGACAACCTTGCAGATGTTAAAAAATCGAAATGGGGGACACATGGCCATAAATTAGGGTTTTGGAAAGAAGGAGAGCTTGTTTGGGTTAGAAATTCTGGATTACATATTTATGACCCTATCAGTTTAAAACAGAAAAAAGTCATACCTACCAGAAAATTTTATAAAAACCATGTAAATGTTAGCGGATCAGTTTTTTTACCATTCCGTAAATTACTTTTAAGAAATATACTGGAAGATCCAGCTGGCGGAGCTGCCAACCGGATCCTAATCCCAGATTAAAATTCAATCCAAACTTAATGTTATCGATTCAAATTTAAATGTTTGAATTTTTATTTCCAAGCATTTGCATTTTCTTTTGCATATTGGCTAAAAGAAATTGGATTTTTGCCGGTTAAAGTTTTCACTGTATCCAAAATAGGAGAAGCAAATCCTTCTTTTAAGGCACCGGCAATCATTACAAGAAATGCAGCATAATCTTTTGAGAGTCCAGCAGATACAAGTGAGGATTCAAAAATTTTTGGATCAACATCAACATATTCAATATTTTTTCCGCTTACTTTTGTTAAATGGTCGGCTACTACGTTATGGTCGATTGACTCAGGACCTGTCAAAGTAAAGGCTTGGTTATCATTTTTTGAACTTGTGAGAAGGACTGATGCCACAGAGGCAATGTCTCTTGCATCAATAAAACTTGTATTTGCATTTCCACCTGGAAAATAAATTTTTCCATCTTGTTTGATCCCAGCAATCCAGAATGTGTGAAAGTTCTGCATAAACCAGTTAGGACGAATGATATTCCAAGGTATACCCGATCCTTCAAGCATAATCTCTGTTTTGCGAAACGGTGCTTCTGGTGGCGCATGTTCTACACCCATCGCAGTCATTAATACAAGTTTTTTTAAACTAATTTGTTTTGCTTTTTCTATCCAAGGAGATAGAATTTCGTATTGGTTGGTTTGGCCTGGAGGGCTCAGAAAAAAAGCAGCATCTACTTTTTCTAAGATTTCCTGTCCTTTGTTAAGATCACTAGAATCTGCAAAAACCCAATGTAAGTTAGTGGAACTCTTTTGGGATTCCGGTTTTCTGGATCCTGCAAATACCTCATGTCCATTGTTTAACAATTCTTTGATTAAGTGGCCACCGACGAGTCCTGAGCCGCCGTATACAAATACTTTCATAGTTTATCCTTAGTTTCGGAATCCAATCCGTGAATAAATCTAGAATACTACGAATATTCTGGACTGTCTATGTCAAATAATATTAAAAATATATCCAATCGTATAAACTTGTAGACATTTGGTGAAATTGGAAAGAAAAAGGGTTATGGATCTACTTTCTGATATTCTCGCCTCTGCCGGTTGGAAAAATGACCTCCTTTCCAAAGGGCAAATTTACGATAGTTTTGGATTCCACTTTCCTTGTGAAAGGAGTGGAGGCTTTCATGTGGTGACACAAGGCAGCTGTTATGCGAGGATGGGTAATACTACAATTCCTTTGCACAAAGGTGATTTAATATTTATCACCCGAGGAATCAATCACGAACTTTTATCGGATCCTAAAGCAAAAGTGGTAACTGTTGAACGATTTTTAAGTGATAAAGAGATACGTCTTAAAAAAGAAAATCCTGTTACTACATTTGTTTCGATTCGTTATGAAGTGCCTCCTGGACCAACACATCCATTTTTTCTGGAAATTCCCGATTTTATTCACATTCCATTCGAAACTATACAAGCTCACCATGCATTAGGAGATATTATTCAAATTCTGTCTCGCGAATTGGAGTTAAATTTGGGCACAGATTTAATTTTACAAAGGTTAACAGATATTTTGTTATATTATATGTTGCGCATGTGGTTGAACCAAAATGTAACATCACAAGTGGGTTGGGTAAAAGCATTTCATGACTCATTAGTATTATATGCATTGGAAAAGTTACACAATGGATATAGTAAAGATTGGACGATTGAATCTTTAGCAAAAGAAACAGGTGTGTCTCGTGCCAACCTTGCTAACAAATTTAAGGATGTTCTCGGAATTCCACCGATGGAATATTTGGCAAAACTTAGAATGGAAAAGGCTAAACAATTGTTTCAGAAAGGGAATATGGGCCTTGAAGAAATTGCACAAAATGTAGGTTATGCGTCGGCTTTTTCTTTTTCCAAAGCTTATAAACGTATTTTTGGAAGTTCACCGAGTCGTGAGTGGAAACGAGTTGTGTAACAAAGTTCTGATACTTTCCAATTGGTTTTTTTTTGGCAAAAATTCTGGGTGATTACGAAATACTTCGGCTGCTTTACGAATTTTGGAAGTATCTGCCATCATAGGTTTTATTTCTTTCCACCTCCCATCTAGTTTCATTTGTTCAGAAAGTTTGAGATAGGTTTTAATCCTTCCCGCCTTCGTAGCATATTTGATTCGATTGGTACATTGGCATGGATTGTTTGCATGGGTTAAACTGCATTCTTTTCCAAGAAATGTTTCCATCTGTTTTCTTGCTCTAAACAACCTTTGTCGAAAGGTTTCTTGCCGTATACCCATCACAGATGCGCCTTCTTCACTGGATGTTTGGAAAACCTCACCTAGAAGGTAAGCCATTCTGTAAGGTCTAGTAAGACCTTGTAACATTGCATAGGTGCAAGCAACTTGTACATGTAAAACAAGTTCGGAAACTTTTGGTGCAGATTCTTTCTCTTCGAGATGACTTGGAATGTGGGAATTTGGATCGTATGGCGATTGAGTTCGATGTAGTTCTTCACGAATCACTCTAAGATGTACCTTTCTTCTTTCCATTTTTGATTTTTGTAAATTGATTAAATGATTGCTGGCGATTTTATAAATCCAAGTTGATAGTTTGCTTTCTTTTCGAAAACCTCCTAAGTTGGTAATTACTTTCACTAAAATTTCTTGTGTTGCGTCTTCCGCATCTTCAGGGTTCCATAAAAATTTCAAAGCCAGAGAAAATACTTTGGGTTGGAAAATATGAATCAATTCCTCCAAAGCATTGGTTTTACCCGACAGGGAATTTTCTAATAAAGGAAGATGCGGATCATCGATCATTATTTTTTGTTGGCTACGTAATGAACTACAAGAGCAAGAAAAGCTGGTAATCCTTGTGAAAACAAAATCGAAAACTTAGCAGTTGCTGATCCGTAAATACCTGCTACCACAACGCAAATGAGAAAAAATAAAATGGTTTGGAATTTTTGTTTTTGGTCTTTGATTAAAATCAGTGCCCAAAAAAGTCCCGCTGCTAAAAATCCATTATAGAGGCCTTGGTTTTTTGCTAACTTTGCTGTGATTTCTGCGGTTTCTGGTGTTAGTTGGAACACTTTCATACCAAATTCAGTTTTCCAAAGGAACATTTCCAAGACCAAAATGAACACATGTTCTACAGCTACAAAGCCAGTCAAGATGAGAGAAAAAAGTTTCATATAATTCTCCTAAAGAATTGTTTTCTTCTTGGGACAATTGATTTTCTCGTTTGTGACAAAATGGGAAGGAAAAAATGAAAAAAATTCTCTATTTTTCTGAATAAACCACTAATTTGAATCTCAGTTTTGTCATAAAAAAAATTCTGGTTCTTTGTTTGTCTAGATAGTCCTGGAAGGTTCTTTTATGGTTCTGCACTTGCAGGCATTGTTGAGATTTCAAAATTTCTAGCGGTACTAAAGTTTGCAATGGCACCAAATTTGGAATGAATTGTCACCATTCTTCCCGCACATGCGTCCACTTGATTGGTGAGAAACTTTCCATTATTACCACTACTGTCTGAGGTGGCATCATAGTATTGTAGTTGATTGAATCCGCCATTAGAAGGATTGATTTTCAATCTTGCTTGAGCCAGTGGATACTGAAAATTGCCTAAAGTGATATCAGAAGATATACCTGTAAATACATTGCCATTGTCTATTGCCAATAGATTCCCAACAATTTCTTGCCTTCCACTATTGTATGCTAAATTTCCCGGTAATACCTCTGGCACATTGTAGGCACTGGCTCCTAAAAATTGACCCCAGATTAAACCAGTATTTCTTTTGTCCGGTTTCAATATTTGGTAATTTCTGCGACCTGATGTTCCTTGGAAAGGGTAAATGGTGTTAGGTGTAGAATACGGTTCACCAGTTTTCCCAATTAAAAAAACTTCATTGTTAGCAAATAACGCTTTTTGTAAATTGAAAGTACCAGCTGTAATTGTTGGTCCATAATAACTCAATGCATCCCAAGTTAATCCCGAGTTTATAACTCCATAAAAAACTCTGCTTTCATTCACTTTCGGGTGACCTGAAGTTGAGACAAAATTGTTTGATGTACTTCCAGCAAGTAAAATTTTGTTTCCATCTGATTTGAATAGAACTGCTTCTGTTGCAGATCCAGTATTAGGCAAAAAACTTTGAATCAGGCCATTTCCATTACCATCAACCACTGCAATTCCTAGTTCCTTTTGGCTAACCGTTGTTGCATTTGAGCCATAGATTGGATACGGAAGACCAGGATATCCTAGTCCTATATTGTCTTGGGTTGGAGTTGAAGCTTCAGAAATTCCTTGGAATAAGAGGGCAATTTGATCAAAGTTAATGATGGACATCGCATAAGTTTTTGTTCCAAGTCTTGAGTTGTCTTTATTCAAATAACCTTGCCAAACAATTTCTCCAGAATGTTGTTTCAGCCGAGCAAGGTAGAATGCATTAGTAGTTGTTTTTGCATTGGTTACATTTGATCTTCCTGCACCATTTACCAAAGCATATACTGCCAAATCTCCGTTGGAAAATTCATCAACCGAAATAGTTTCTGGTAAAGGCCAATCATCAATTCCATAACTCATTTCACCAATATAATCCAGCCATAATATTCTTGAAAAACTTTTGTCTATGACGAAAACAACTGCATTTAATGCCGAATTTTGATGGCTTCCGTTAACTCCACTGGTACGCCCATTCCAAAAAAGTGGTTCTCCCGATATTGCAGTAACAACTGTATTCCCACTATTTAATACTTTGAGAGATAAGGGTATGATTAAAGTATTTCCACTTCCAAATTGAAAATATCCGCTTGTATTTGGATTACATAATGAATTTAGAAAGAAATTCCAAAGTGCGGTTTCAAAAAAACTCTTTGATCTTGGATCACTTGGATTGTTTAGTTCCAGTTTGCAGTTGTTAAGAGGAAATAGAGAAAATAAAAGTGTTAGTAATAAGATTTTAATAGTTGGAACTTTCTTATGAAATTTGAATATCGACATATTTCCCTTTCGGTTTCATTCTATCATCTAAAAAAGAGAAAGAATAGAATTAGATAATAAATTTTGATTTCTTAAAGAAATAGAAATACATAATTTCACAAGCCTTTTGTGGGATGGAAGGAATAAAAAATTGACTTATTAGATTCGTACGAGTCCTAATATTTGATTTTAGATGAGCGAGAGAAATGAAATTATGCGCCAGCGATTGTAGCGGAAATCCTTTCCCAGAGGCGAAAGATTGGAGCGTAAAGCGCGGTCGTTGCTAGGTTGGAATTACGGCAACTAACGAGTTCGAGGCGCCATAACTTATGAAAATTAAGACAATGATCTTAAAGTGAATTTGTTATTTATGGATGAGTCAGAAAAATTTCCGATGGAATGAGAAATACTTTATATTTTTAGATCAATCGCTTTTTGATAAACAAAATCATATTCTAATTTTCTTTTTTTCCAACTCCAATCCAAACTCATAATGTTTTTCACTACAACAGCATGGTCTTCGGAATGATATAAGTCTTTGGCACGTTCTAAGGCATAACCTAGCGAACCTGCATCACCTGGTTCAAAAACAATTCCGGTTTTGAATTTTAATAAACTAGATTCTTCGACAGTATCTCGTAAACCACCAACACGAGATACAATGGGTATCGTTCCATAGGTATGACTATACATTTGGTTAAGTCCACATGGTTCAAACAAAGAAGGCATAAGAAAAAAATCGCTAGCGGCTTCAATTTTGTGAGCCAAACTTTCGTTATATCCTCTATAAAAATAAAATAAGTCAGGAAATTTGTCTGAGAGATTATAGAAAGCCTTTTCCAATTCCAAATCACCTGAACCAAGCACCACATAACGGTGCGGTAGATGCTGTCTATCTAGAAAGGCTTGTAGAAATGTAGGAAAACCTTTTTGGTAGGTAAGTCTTCCAATTAAGCCAATCAATGGTACATCTAATGGCAAAAAAGGTCTTCCTATTTCCTGATATAAGTTTTCTTTGTTTTTTAATTTTCCTTCTTTCCAGTTTTTTTCGGTATAAGATTTAAAAATTCTTTTGTCTTTTTCTGGATTCCATTCATCCGTATCGATTCCGTTTAAAATTCCAGAATAATCGGAAGATCTTTGATTTAAACAATAACTAAGCCCAAATCCATTTGGTTCTGACAAGGTTTCTTCTCTGTAACCGGGACTCACCGTTGTGATTTGGGAAGCTGATAGAATCCCTGCTTTCATATAGTTACACTTTTCGTCATGGTCAAAGGGACTTGTGATGAGGCGAAAGGGATCTTCTTTTAAAAACCCGGTCATCCAATAGGGGTGGTCTCCTTGGTAAGCCAAATTGTGGACAGTAAAAACCGAAGGGATGGGGAAAGCTGAATCTTTTTGTAAGGCAAGTGACAAGGCTGTATGCCAATCATGGGCATGAAAAATATCTACTTTTAAGATTTGGCTTAGCGCATAACATGCATAAGAGAACATGGCAAATCGAAAATGTTCTTCTTCGTGTCCATAAATTGAGTTTAAGGATTGGAATAAATCTGATTCAAAAAAGTACAATTTGACCTGAGACTCTTCTGCTTCCAAAAATCTAGAGTTTTTCAGTACGGAAACGATTAGGGAATCGGTTTTGGTATCTCTTGGGAGGAGGGCGGGAAACTCTTTGCCAGTCCATTTAGGTTCCTTCCCCATCTTTGCGATCCGTGGCAATGCGACATAAACTTCTTCTGTCTCTGCTTGTTCTTTGGTGAGAGAGGAGAGCATGTCGGCAAGCCCTCCCATTTTAATGTATGGAAAATATTCTGCGGATGCGTGGAGAATCTTCATTTTCTGTTATTGACACCGACTCGCAAAGTAAGAAGCTAGAAAAACACAAAGTGAAATCGAGGAGAGATCCATGTCAGTATCTACTAATCTGCGCGGCCTTGCTGAATTAGGCCTTAAACCGTCTGAAGTCTTCCATAACTTATCATACGAAGAAATTTACCAGCACGAATTGAACAACAAAGAAGGCGTAACTTCTGATAACGGAACGATGATGGTAGATACCGGGATTTTTACGGGTCGCTCCCCTAAAGACAAATACTTTGTCGATGAACCTTCTTCCACAAACAACATTTGGTGGGGACCGGTCAACACAAAGGTTTCTGAAGCTATTTTCAATGAATTATACACAGAAGTAACCAAATTCCTAGATAACAAAAAACTTTATGTTTTTGATGGTCATGCAGGAACTAACGATGACACACGTATCTCCCTCCGTGTGGTTACGGAAAGAGCTTGGCAACACCATTTTTGCACCAATATGTTCCTCCGCCCAACAAAAGAAGAACTAGAAAAACTAAATCCAGAATTTACTATCATCAACGCTTCTGGTTACAAAAACGCAAAATACAAAGAACACGGCCTCAATTCTGAAGTGTTTGTGATCTTCCACTTAGCAAAAAAAATCTGTATCATCGGCGGAACCGAATACGGTGGAGAAATGAAAAAAGGGATTTTCTCTGTCATGAACTACTACCTGCCGCTCAAAAACGTGCTCACAATGCACTGTTCCGCTAACGTTGGTAAGGATGGAGATAGCGCTCTTTTCTTTGGATTATCCGGAACAGGAAAAACCACTCTTTCCACTGACCCACACCGCAAACTCATAGGTGATGATGAACATGGTTGGGACGATAATGGAATTTTCAACATTGAAGGTGGATGTTATGCAAAAACCATCAATTTGGATCCAAAAACAGAACCAGAAATCTATGCAGCCATCCGTCGTGATGCTCTTCTAGAAAACGTAGTATTTGATGCGGCTACAAAAAAGGTAGATTACTCTTCTGCTGCAAAAACAGAAAACACAAGAGTTTCTTACCCAATTTTTCACATCGATAACATCCAACCAGGATCGAAAGCAGGTCACCCTAACACTGTGATCTTTCTTACTTATGATGCTTATGGTGTTCTTCCTGCGGTTTCTAAACTTTCTATCGAACAAGCAATGTATCACTTCCTTTCTGGTTACACAGCTAAGGTTGCGGGAACAGAGCGCGGTGTGAAAGAACCACAAGCAACTTTCTCAGCTTGTTTTGGTCAGGCGTTTATGACTCTTCACCCAACATACTACGCAAAGTTACTCGGTGAAAAAATGAAAAAACACCAAGTAAATGCATACCTAATCAACACAGGTCTTGTTGGTGGAAAGTATGGAGTCGGAAAACGTATGAACCTTCCTGCAACTCGCCAAATCATCAATGAAATCCTCAACGGAAACATTGAAAAATCCGAGTTCGAAAAACACCCAGTATTCCAAGTTTCTTTCCCTAAATCAGTTAATGGTGTGGATGCTCATATCCTCAACCCACGTAACGCTTGGGAAAACAAAGAAGAATATGACAAAACAGCAACTGACCTTGCAAAACAATTCATTGAGAACTACAAAAAATACCTTACTGGTTCTAAAGAATTTGATTACAGCCAATACGGTCCAGTAGCGTAAGAGTTAAGTCAGAAAAATACAATGAATACCGACTTACGTAGGTAAGTTGGTTCGTTGGTTTGGATCAAAGCCGCTCCTCCGAAAGGACAGCGGCTTTTTTGTTTTTTTCTAAATCCGACTGGGCTCACTCCGGTTTGTGGTCTCGCTCCCGCCTCACCCATGCATGGTGAGACCTCATAAGCAAAGGCTAAATGATTTGACAAGTATGGAAAAGGAAGGTAGGAACTTCCCCGTAGCTCACTAAATCATTCAGAAATTATTAAAAAATTTGAACCAAAATCATAGCAGCGATATTGATTCCTACGAAGTGATAGGCACTGGAAATGATACCATATAGAATGGGCCTAGGAATGTTCGGATTGATCGCAATAGTAAAGGTATTGGCTGACAAGTATCCAATGCCAATCAAAGATCCCCATCGGAGCGCTTCGGCCATTTCGTTGATTTGCAAAGCGTAGAACAAAACGGCAGTAGTGACTAAATTGAATAGAGTACAAATTCCGGGCCCAATGATAAATATTGCTGTTAACGGCGCAGGCGTTTCATTTTCCTTTCCGAGAGATATTCTATATGGTTTTTCAAATAAAATGGTAAACCAAACATAACCTAGAAAAAAATAGACTAGGAATGCCAATCCTATAGCAATCCAATTTAAACTTAAAAATATTTGTAACATAAACAATCTTCCTTTGGTAGATAAGTATTGAATCTTTATAGCGGATTTTTGAAAGGAGAGATTGTAAAAAATCAGGGTGGATTGATTTTTTAAGTCAAAAATTGTGTGGGTGTTTTGCCTGTGAACGATTTGAATTCTTTTATGAAATGGGATTGGTCAAAATATCCAAAATCATAAGCAAGTCTTGTGAAAGAATTGTATGTTGGAATTGCTCGAATTGCAGAATTCATTCGTATGATAGATGAAAATTGTTTAGGTGTGCCTCCTATAATTTCTCGAAAATTTTTTTCAAAAGTATCAATACTCAAATTCACAATAGAAGCAATCTCATTGATTTTGATTTTCCCTTGTGACAGATTCATTTGTGAAATTGCTTCTAAAATACGTTTATCAATGGTTTGTTTTTTGATCATTTTTAATAAAAAATTCTCAACATGATCTATTTTGGAATGATTATCCTTTGTTTCCAACAATCGAGCATACATCTCATTTAAATATGATTGATTCCATAAATCATATCCAGAAGTCCCAACTTCATTCAGTTCATTCATCGACATATTGAAAAAAGAAAAAGCACCCCAAGGTTGGAACTTAACAATCAAAATTTCCGTTCCTTTCGAAAGTGTATTATGTTTTACTGTTTTGCGTAAACCCGACAAAGAAACAATCGGCAAACTTCTAGAATCCGAATGGATTTGGTAGTGATGATTTCCTTTGAGTTTGATGGTCAAAACAAATGAATGGTGCGGAATGATAGATTTACTAAAACTTTCCTCACATTGGATGAGGAGATAACTTTCCACATAAGGTGTGAGTTGAAGTCGAGGTTTGTATTCAAAAACCGTTGGTAACATCAGACTTAATCCCAATGAAACTCATTTTAATCCTCTGTAAATAATTTTCCTGCTGAGAATCGAGGGACTAAAGAATTGTCAGATCAAATCCTCGCATCCATTGCTGGTAGACTAAAACGAATGTCTTCGGTGATTCTATGTTTACCCGTATCGATTTTTTAAAAACTGAGTCATCTCTCAAAATTGTAGTTGTTAAGCAAACGTTGTTCAAAATTGATAGAGTTTGTGGCTGTTTTAAAATCCAAAAAAACTTTGCTTCCCAAAAAAGAAAGAACACGGGCGCAAATTATGAATGCAGCGTTACGATTGTTTGCCTTGAAAGATGCAGGAGAAACTTCCATTGCCGAAGTAGCTGTAGAAGCAGAAGTTGCAAACGGTACCATTTATAATTATTTTAAAACTAAAGAAGAATTATTAGATGCCTCGGCTCTGATGTTAGCAGAACAAGTAGCAGCCGAAGCTGACATTCTCATGGTCGACATACAAAATGAAGTAGAACGTTTGGCATTTGGTGCTGTCCATTTTTTAAAAAAAGCCAGAAACGATTCCGATTGGGCTTGGGCTCTCATTCGAGTGGCATCTGTGGCACCAAGAATGAGTGAGATCCTTAGAGCCTATCCTCTACGTGATTTGAAAAAAGCTGTGGCTTCTGGGAAATTTACAATTGATTCCCAAGATTCCGCCTTGGCATTGTTTGTTGGTGCAATTCATTATGGAATCCGTAATATTCTAGAAGGGAGAGCAAATTATAAAACCCACGATGTAGATATGATTGTTTTAGTATTGAGAGCCTTTGGTCTAACACATACGAACGCTAAGAACATAGTCACTCGTGCCCATGAAAAAGTTTGGAATTCAAATTCCTAATTTCTGATATTTAATTTCTAATCATTTAAATGTAACTAGATCGTTTCCATTGATTTTGTATACGATTTGAGTTGTTTCTTATCTCCTACCATCAATTCCCAGTCTTAAAATCCAATATGGTCCATTCTTCGCAGTATTGTTTCCCAAGGGAAAACTAGGTGACTTCCTACCAATTCATCCGGTTTTACACATTTTAAAATATTGACATTTTATCCATAAATGAGAATACTCTCAAAAAAGAAGGATTCTACATTTATGGAACGGTCGGTAGAAAATAAAAATCTGAATACACCCAATGTAGTGATCGTTGGTGCAGGTCCTGTAGGCGTACTCACAGCCAATCTTTTAGGTCTTCAGGGAATTCCTGTGCTCTTAATCGATCAGAATCCAAGGATTTTAGAAATACCCAGGGCCATATCTTTAGACCAAGACGCTTTGAGGGTTTTGCAAGCAGCAGGATTTGGGGAAGAGATCGCAGCATCAATGCCATCGATTTCCGGAATTGAACTCATATCTCCCTTTGGAGGGCGATTTGCTAAAGTTAATTCCTTAGGCTCTTTGGATTGCCATCCGCGTTTAGTATCCATTTATCAGCCGGAGTTAGAGAGGATCCTGAGAAATGGTTTAAAACGATTTTCTCACGTTCGCTTATGGTCAGAGTGTACATATATTTCTCATATTGAATCAGAATCCAATATTATAGTGAATGTAAAATGTCAAGGGGTTGCTTGTAAAATTACCACAGGTTTTCTGTTAGGTTGTGATGGAGCCCGTAGCACAGTTAGAGAAAATCAAGGTTGGTCCATGTTAGGATCTTCATACAAAGAAGATTGGCTGATATTGGACATTACCAAACTTCCCAATCTGTTAAATAAAGTAGAGTTTATTTGTGATCCCAAACGTCCGGTGGCCCATGTGCCGGGACCAAATGGTTCAGAGAGATGGGAGTTTCTACTACATGAAGGTGAAACAAAAGAAGAAATGGAAAAACCCGATAAGGTTCGTGAATTAATGAAACCTTGGGGTGATGTTTCCCAAATGGATGTAGAAAGAATCGCAGTTTACCGATTTCAGGCAAAAACTGTGGATTGGATGGGTAAAGGTAAAATATTTTTGTTAGGGGATGCTGCTCATCTCACTCCTCCTTTTGCAGGCCAAGGTCTTGTAAGTGGAATCAGGGACAGTATAAATCTTTCATGGAAGTTGTCAGCTGTTATCAATAAAACTGCAGCTTCTAAAATACTTTCTAGTTATCACACAGAAAGAAGACCGCATGCAAAAAAAACAATTCGATTAGCAGTGTTACTTGGTTCTATCATAATGACTAGAAGTAAAATCAAGGCAATTATTCGTGACACTATATTTAAATTATTATATTATACACCTCTGAAGCAGTTTATTTTTGATTTAAGGATTAGACCAGAAAATTCATTCAAACATGGACTGTTTATAAAAAACAAAAAACTTACAAAAACAAAAATTAAAGTGGGATCAATTTTTCCTCAAGCGCCAGTTAAGTTGCCAAACGGAACTTTCATATTATCAGATGATTTGTTTGGACAGTCGCTTTATATAATAGGATATGGCACACATCCTTTGAGTGTTTTGGATGAATACACTAAATCCCTTTGGGAACAAATGGGAGGTAAAACGCTATTTTTTTCAAACCAACAAAGTTTTTATCAACAAGGATCTTATTTACCCAGTGCCGAAGATATAACCTCTGCTTTTTTCTCTGCTTTTGGTGGATTGGATCGGTTCGTCATTTTACGCCCTGATCGAATTGTTGCCGCTGTTTTTAGCAAAGAAAATACAAACCAAACGATCCTTGAGTTTTATAAAATTTATTTAGAGACGAATGTATGACAAAAAACAGTTCCAAATCACCATGCCCAGTAAAAGCAAAAAATCCATTGAGTAAAGCTCGGGACATTGCTTACATTCGACTTGGTAGAAAGAATTTAAAAATGGCCACTCAATATTATCTTGATTTTGGTTTAAGTTTATTAGAACAAACTGAAAATAGAATCTTGTTTCATGGATTGAACACCGAATGGCCTTGTTGGTCAATTGAAAAACATCATGAGGATGTTTTACTTGGCCTTGGAATGTATATTTCATCTAACGAAGAACTTGCGAAGCTAAAGGATTTGAAGGGTGCAGTGTATTTGGAAAATGGTAGGTTTGCTAGTTCAAATTTTTATCCTACAATAAATATACCTGATCCATCTGGTCTTTCTGTTGATGCAGTTTTGAACTCGAATTTTCAAATTCCATTACCAAAAATAAACAGGAAACGAAAACAATGGAATACACCAAATCAAACAGATAGAATCAATCAACCGAGTCCTTTCGATAGGGGAGCCGCCAAGATTTTGCGATTGGGACATGCCGTTTTACTTAAACAGGAATTTTTTAAAAATGCGCAATGGTATTGCGACACTTTTGGCTTGATACCATCAGATATTCAAATTCTTCCTGATTCTAAAGAACCAGTCATTGTGTTTTTACGTTGTGATTTAGGAAATCAGCTAACAGATCATCATACGATAGTTATTGCAAATGGTCCTGATGATCGATTGGAACATTGTGCATTTGAATTAGAAGATTTAGATGAAGTAGCAAAAGGAAGAGAATGGTTATTGGAGAAGGGTTGGAAACCAGCATGGGGTATCGGGAGGCATCTTTTAGGGAGTCAAATTTTTGATTACCATAGAGATCCTGCAGGTATGCTCGTTGAACATTACTCTGATGGTGATAAGTTTGATAACACAATTCCTGTTAGTTACCATTTGGTGAATCGTAAAAGTTTATACCAATGGGGACAGGATATGCCAGAAAATTTTTTAGACTCAAAGTTAACTTTGGACAAAATTTATTCTCTCATAAAAGGAAAATTCAGCGGTCGGAACATTAAAATTGGTAATTTAATTTCGCTTAAAAAAACGATGAAAATCTCACCGAGAAAATGGATTCAGTATTAACAAGAAGGAAGATGATATGGCTACAAATTATATACGTTTTGAAAAAGAGAAAAAGATTGATTGGGCTAAATGGGAAAATGGAAAATTGTTTCCTCTGTTGGCTGGTGATTTGAATACTAAAGAATTTTTGGAATTTGTAAAAACCAAACCAAAAATTTCGGAGTCTTCCAAATTATCTTTAGAAGAAGTATCTCTTCTTTCCCCGATTACAGCGCCATGCCAAATCATTTGTCAAGGAGCAAACTACGAACAACATTTGATAGAGTCAGGACTAAATCCAAAAGAAAAAAAATATAATTTGTTTTTCACAAAATCAGATGCTTCTTTGTCTCCTCCAGTCGGTGAAGTGATTCGACCAAATCATGTTAGGTTACTTGATTATGAGATTGAACTTGGGTTGGTATTTGGAAAGCCAATCAATCAATCGCTGGAAAGTAATTCATTCAAACTAAGTGACTATGTTTCTGCTTTGTTTATGGCCAATGACATATCTGCTCGAGATATCCAACTCCCTCAGATGCAGTGGTACAAAGGAAAATCATACCGTAGTTTTCTTCCCGCAGGTCCAATACTAGCAGTATTAGAAGAAGGAGATGTTTCATTATTAGAAAATTTAGAACTTACCTTACTTGTCAATGATCGCATACGCCAACACGATTCTATTGCTGGTTTGGTTTATAAACCTGAAGAAACCATCCAAGAGTTATCTCAATTTTGCGATATAATGCCAGGTGATGTTTTATTAACAGGCACACCTTCTGGTTGTGCCCTAAGAGCCCCAGGAAAACTGGTACAGAAAATCGCTGCCTTACTTTCGGAAAAAAGGAAATGGGAACTTTTTATAAAAGGCCAATTAAAACGAACTGAATACTTGCAGCCTGGTGATACCATTCGTTCTTCCATAAGAACTGCGGACCGTCGAATTGATTTGGGAGACCAAATATTAAAGGTAGTCCAAGAAAAATGAAATTATTGTTGGATCATAAAAATATGTTTTGGAATGGAAAAGTTGTTTGGATTACGGGGGCTTCTTCTGGTATCGGAGAGGCTTTAGTGCAAGAATTAAAGGAAACAGGTGTTAAACTTGTACTTTCTGCCCGTCGTAAAACGGAATTGGAGAGAGTAAAAAGCCAATCAGGATTGTCAGACGAGAATTGTTTAATTTTACCTCTAGATTTAGAAAAATATACTACGTTAGTAGAATTTCCAGAATTAATACTGCAAAAATTTGGAAGTATCGATGTGTTAATCAATAATGGTGGAATCAGCCAACGTTCGTTAGCTCATGAGACTAGTTTGTCAACATACCAATCGCTTATGAATATCAATTTCTTTGGTAATATCTCTCTTTCACTGGCTTTGTTACCTTATTTTAGAAAACAGAATAAAGGTCATATTGTTAGTATCGCAAGCATTGCTGGAAAATTTGGTGTTCCTTATCGTACTGGATATTCCTCTTCAAAATTTGCGCTGACTGGTTTTTATGAAGCCCTTCGCGCAGAAAATACAAATCATAATATAAAAATTACTTTAGTATATCCTGGATTCATTAAAACCAATATTTCGGAAAATGCATATTCTGGAGATGGTTCTAAACATGGAAAGGTTGACCCTGGAATTCAAGAAGGGATCGATTCTCGCGTGTGCGCAAAACAAATCATATCGGCGATTGAAAGTGGAAGGTTGGAAGTAGTCATTGCTCGTCCAAAAGAAAAATTTGCCATTTTTCTACATAAATACTTTCCAAGATTGTTCGCTAAGTTGATTCCAAGAGTAAAAGTTGTGTAACCTGTTCACTTCATGGTTGTTTTGCGTTTGGAAATTTTTCACATCCACTCCATTCCCAAGCATTTTGTTTTAAGATTTTTTCGTTTGCACTTCCAGACGTGATTACATTTGGTACGAGAGAAAGACCATTTCGCTCTAATCCAAAAGCCAGATGGCGTAGTTCTTTTGGATATTTGCTGAGGGGAATAAATAAATAAGCAGCCCAAAATAGAAAGGAGGGGCCTACAGGATCGAATCGATCCTTTTCATAAATACCAATTCTTTTGTGGATACGCCAGCGACCATCTTCATCCAGTTCAAATTGATCATAAAACCGTGTGTAAGAAGTTACATCCAGTTCGATTGGCCCCGTATTACTTCGAACCATAATCATCACATCTGCTTCACTCAAGGCACGGTTTCCACAAAGGGTGATCCTAGGAGAGGAGATCCAATGTTTTGTTGGTGGAGTTCCACTATCTACCATTAGGCGAGATTTTTCTACAAAACTTTTCGCCGCTCCATCAAACCAACTGATAGAGATCGTTGCATCTTTTTGGAAAAGATCTTCTAATTCTTCCCACCGAGCTGAGTCTCGATAGGCAAAAGAAGAAATATTGGATGCAATTTCTAATTTTGATTTGGTTTCTAAAAATTGTAAATTTTCCGGCATTGTAGGTCTTGCGGAAAACACTATTAATAGTAATAATGTTTTAATCTTGAAACTGTTTTTATTTTCGTTAGTAAAGTTTTTCACGATTGTTAAGCCATTTGCTAAATTAGCGTGTGTTCAGTTCATAATGGAATCCATCATCCGCTATAATCACTTCACCTTTGTAAACATTAGAAACTCCTTCTAGAAACATTGGAACAGTAATGAAGGTTCTTGCAAGAAAAGGTCCGAGTGTAGGAGTGATATGGGTATAAACTAATGTTTTGACATTTGCTTTCTGAGCTATCTCAGCTGCATCTAACGGAGAGGAATGATAATCCATAACACGGACTGCCGTTGTAGCTGCAATTTGCATCGAAGTATCATCTGGATATTGGACTGTGACTTCTAGAAATTTTTTTAAAATTTGTTTATTTATAGCCTCGTGAACAAGGATGTCGGCATTTTCTGAGAAGTATTCAAGATTTTCACTTTTTCTTGTATCACCACTGATAACAATTGATTTCCCCTTGTGTTGGATCAAATAACCAAACGCAGGTTCGACTGGAGAATGTGATACGGTAAAACAATATACTTTTAATCCATTTAAACCTTCGAATAACAATGATTTTACTTTCTCGTTAGGGGTTGGAATTTCTTTTCCGATTGCTTTTGCAAATGAAATTGAAGAGTTTCCATCTCCATTTTTATGGCGATATGTTGCATCAAAGGACATAAATTGATTGATACCATCTACAACTTTAATCGTTCCTTCTGGACCTAAAACAGGGAGATTGTGTTTCCTTCCTAATCTCCAACTACTATTGACCATCATCGGGACATCGGCAATATGATCGGAATGAAAATGTGTTATAAAAATTGCATTCATCTGATCCATAGGCAGATGTTGTCTTTCGGCAGCAATGGAAGTGCCTGATCCTGCATCAAAAATCAAAAAATTTCCATCGGTGATGATTGCAGTTGAAGTTTGCATTCTTTTTTCATCCGCTCGAGGAGAACCTGTTCCAATCGTGATGAGATGAATTTTTCCGTCGGAAAGCCAATTTCTTTCGCTGTGTTCGGAAGTATTTTTGACGATTTGTTTTTTAATCAAATGATCTGCGATATAAGTATTATGAAAGGAACAGGAGCTAATGAATAAATAGAAAAATCCGATTAAAAGTTTAGGTGTAGATTTTTGAAGCAATAACACGAAATTTAATTTAACACTTTTACACCGAAAAATTAAAGTTATTTGTTTTTTCATAATATTGACAACTCTCTCAATTATGAAAAATATGTCAACTATGTTGAAAAGATGGAGAAACGGAATTGATATGATTCCACCAGGGCTAAGGTCATAGTAAGAAGTTTACGGAAACAATTGTGTTCTGTTACAGGTGGCAATTCTAATTTAATTCAAAAGGGCTCATTGTATTAGAGCCCATAGAATTCTTAAAAAGAAATATCATTTATTTCTTAAATGGCATCTCACCCAAATAATCTTTTTTGCCAATTTCAACTCCATTGTGTCTAAGGATCGCATAGGCAGTTGTTATGTGGAAGTAAAAGTTTGGGATTGCGTGATGGGTAAGATATTCAAAACCAGTCAAATATTTTCCTTCCCATCTTGGTTGGGATACTTTGATTTCGGAAACAGATTTAAAATCTTCTGCCTTATAGGTTTCTAAATATTGGATCACAGAACCAATTCGAGTTTTTAGTTCCGCTAAAGTTGTTTCTGAATCTTCATGAACGGGCGCATCTTTTGCTGTAATACGTGCCACACAAAGTTTGGCAGTATCACAGGCAATTTGGATTTGTTTAGTTAATGGGAATTGGTCTGGGAATAGTCTTGCATTCAGTAAATTCTCAAAAGGAAACTTTTTTGTTTCCGAATGGATTTCTGCTTTTTCTAAAATTTTAATTAAATTTCCAAGTCCTCTTTTAAACGATTGGACAGAGATTTCAAAAATAATGGATTCATTCATGAATCTACGTAAATTTTAGCTTAAACAAAATCAATCCATTAAATCAAAAATTCTAAATCGCAATTCCGCCAGAGAGAATCAGTTCTAAAAATCCAAAATTTTGAGAAGCACGGTTGGAACCCCCACTGGTCAAAACATCGGTGAGATCTATATACCCACCTTTTCCACCGAATTCAAGAAAGTAAGTGCGTGAAAATTCATAACGAGTTGCAACATATCCCGAAACACCATAACCAGAAAGATGGAAGTTGTTGTTTTGTCCTTTACCTAACACGCGTACGTCACTACGACATACCACAGGACCACCACCAATGGAGGATACTAAACTAATACCACTCAATCCATCGGCCGAAGTATAAAGGGGAGTGATCCATCCAAAATCTAAAAATAAGTAATTTAATCCATCGGTATGTTCGTACTTTAATATATCGGGAGTTAGTGCGATGGTTTGGTCTCCTCCATGATAACCTGCCATTTCCTGAACATGATTTGGGAACAGGTAAATAAAAAGGGCAGCTTCTGTGGATAAGGCCATCTGGTTTTTTGCGATGACACCGGGATCAATATAACCTGAATATTTAACCGGTTGGCCTTGAGTTACCACATATTTCATGTGATCTTCGCCAAAGGATAAAAAGAATCGATCAGTAAAAAAATAACTGAATTTTAAATTGTACTGTGGGATCTCAAATTTGGTTGGATTTAGATAAACATCAGCTTTAAAAGACTCTGGTTTATCCCTGGCATCGACTGACTTTAAACTGTAATTGTAACCGGGTCCCCGAAAGTTAATATCACTTTGAGTATAATAATCTCTATTATAACCCCATTGGATATTCCAATTTCCTTTTTTATCGTGAATGCTAGCAGGTGCCACATTTTCATCGGCCGTAATCGAAGAGCCAAACAAAAGAAACACAATCAAAACGTAAAATTTATGTTTAGTGGAAACAAGCGGACGTTTGTTTCTTAGGGAATACAAATTGTACATAAAGCCATCTTCTAAATCGGTAACAATTTGGAATAGGGGAATGTGTAAGGAGAGACCCGGAAAAGAAGAATTTTTAAGTAGGGATAAATACTATATTTAGATTCTGCCTGTCCAGGTTTTCAAAGAATGTTTGAATTGGTTTCCCCTTAGTAACTTCCTCCACTTCCTCCACCGCCAGAAGAACCTCCTCCAAAACTACCACCGCCACCTCCGCCACCGGAAGAACCACCAGAACTACTTTTTTGTTTTTTAGGAATGGTTTCGTATTCGGTAAGACTATGTTTACAATGGGCGCAAGTTCGTCTTACTTCTACTTTCCCCGAACTGCTGTAAGTTGCTTCTGATAAAACACGGCTTGATTTACAAACAAAGGTTTCAAATTTACATTCAGGGCAAACTTTGATTTTAGGAAAAGAGGTACCTTTGAATATATACTCTGGATTTATATTGCGAAATTTATATATGAAGTGTGAGTGGCAACTAGAACAAATCCAAACATCATAATCAATAGAGTTGACAATTTCTTCAGAAACCTGTCCTTCCGATAAATGTTTGTTATCTGCTTCTTCGGAAAGTTTGGTCATGATAGATCCACATTTTTCGCATTTTCTGGGGATGTTGCGAATGGTTTGTAATCGGCCCATGAGCTTACGCATTCGTAAGTCACCCCAGAATATAAAAAATATGACAATACTACCTATGATTAGAAAGATAGATACCGGAAATAGTGCATCTTCTAAAACCAAAGAAAGAAGAGTGATCGTTATGATGACAGGACTAATCACTAAGCCATAAAACAAAACAAAATCGGTTTTGTGAACTATATGGTATTTGGCAGTGGGGGAAGGTGTTATCCAAACAATGAGTCTTTGGAGTAAATTTAAAATTATAAAGAGCGTTAGGTACCCTAAAATAAAAAATTGTTTATAACGAAATGATTCTTCTTTTTCAATTCTTTCTTGTTCCGAAAATTTTTCGTTTAAAAGTCTAGATTCTTCATCGTTTAAAAAGAAATTACTTGTGGTATTGTATCGATCAACAGTATCTTCTAAAATTCGTTTTTCATCGTCAGTTAGTTGTGCATATGATTTCCCTTGGTAATCATATACATCCGTTCTTTGGGATTCATTTGGTGTATCACTATTTGATGGATAGGCACTGGAATTTGAAACATAGTCGGTAGTCGTTGTATTCGAAACTAAATCCTCTACCGCCAACTCAGGATGGTTTAATTTTTGAATTAGGGCTGCAACTGTATCAACATGACCTTTTTGAAAATTATCAGCTTTGAATGCTGGGATTGTATAGGTATCGATAATTCGTTTGATAGTGACATCAGGAAGGTCACCTTCCAAGCCATATCCAGTTTCAATTTCCACACGACGCTGGTCGATCACATGTAAAATTAGAATTCCGTTGTCTTTCCCTTTTTTCCCAATTTTCCAATAATTAAATAAAGCGACGGCAAAGTCTTTTGGCACATAACTTTCAATGGTGGGAAGAGTGACAACGGCAATTTCTAAACCGGAATTTTGTTCTTCGGCATTGATCATCTGGTCGATGACAGTTGTGTCTGTCAAAACTCCGGCACTGTCTTCTACCCAACTGTTTCTAAGTTCTTTGGGGTTCGGAACTTGTGCAACTTTTTGGTCGATTCCTTCCCCCGTGGGAGAACAAAAGAATAGGAAAGAGAGGGTTAAGTAGGGAAGGATTGTCAAAAAAAAATTGGCTTTGTTTGAAGGCATTGTGAATTCTACCGGTGGGATTAAATCTACTGAGTCTATTTTCAGTAAATTAGGAATCAATTAGAAAAAACGCATGGAATGGAAGGTTCATAACAGAAACGAATCATCCGCGGGGCTACGGTTTTACCAGAAACCGATTTAATTCCAGTAATGAAAATTGTATATGGCGTATTCATTGCAAAACTGTATGCCATTTGAATGTCCATTCTGTTTCCGGTGACCACCATATTTCCCTCAAACGGTGGGCTACCAATACTTGGAATTATGACTATTTTATCGAATGCCCAACTTTGAAATGTAGATCCAGATGCAACAAACTCAGGTATTTCTGAAAAGTACAATTGCATAGGATTAATGGTTGAGTATATATTCGTATTGTTTTTAGGAAACGAGTCTACTAAATCAAATTCAGAACCAATTTGATTTGGTTCAATGATCGCAAGTGTAATTTCCATTCCTTGTAGCGCACTAACCAATTGCACATTATTAGCGCTTAACACTTCAATTACGAGTTCAAAGTATAATAGTCCTTCTTTATATACATCAAAAGAATGTTTGCCTATTCCTAAGCTAATATAAAAACGACCTCCTACATCCGTTGTATAAGAGGGGGATGTATTCTTTTTATTTGCTGCAATGGATTTATTTATAAGTTCTAAATTTGCTTGGGCAACTCCATTAGGATCACGAATTTGTCCAGCAACAAGATATATATCTGTTCCTAAAGAGGAGACCCCTAATAACAATCCTAATTGTTTGATTTGTTCGGAACTTTCTTCTGCGGGGTTTAAAATAGATTGCCATAGTGGATGGTAATAGCAGCCAGATGTACTTACCAAAAAAAAAGAAAGAGACATAAAGAAACTTTTTGTTTTAACTTTTTCATGAAATTAAAATTTTTTATTTCCATACATTTAAAATTGAAAGGAAAAAGTGTATGTAGATTAGACAAATTCTAACACGAGTTGTATGATACTGTCAACGCAAAAGATTTTAATTTAAAGAGGCATACATCCAGAACAGGTAAAAGTGATTTTAGTATTGGGAGATAAAGTTTTGCCTGTTTTTGCTTTGATTCCTTCTCCGAATGCAATTGTGTATGTGAGTAAATTGTCCAAGGCCGGGTCAACGGAAAGTTCCATTTTTCTATCTGAAATGGTTACGACGGGAAAAATGTTGATTGTTTCAGTCAAAATTATATTTTCGCTAATCCAAGTCATAGGATCTGAAACGTTATTTTCTATTGCTTCTGAAAATGTAAAAGTGTAAGTAGTTAAGGGAGGTGTAATATCTTCACCATCTGCTGGTATAGAACTTACTAAAGAAAAATAGGGTGATGGGGCTAATCCCAAGGCTGCTAGTAGACTTGCGCTGACAGCACTACCTTCTTCTTTTACTTCTGGGTTTACAACCAATTGCACCACAGGATTGAAGTAACAATTTCCAAGGAACATCCATACGCACAATAGACAGAGTGAAACTGGAAATCTAGCATTTCTCTTCATAAAAATTGGCTCCCAAGGTTAGGATGATTGTTTTAAAATAAGGAAACTACGTTTGAGAAGAAAGAGCCCAGGGCCTTAATCCTACAGAAATCCCATTGCAATGGCAAGAAATTTCTTTACTAAAATGGAGAATCTAAGGATTACAAACCTCCCTTCGTTCCCTGATTCTATTCTAAAATTATTTTAATATACCTACTTTAAATTGGAAAGTACTCTGTTTTAAAGATTTCCCCGTTTTTGATTTAATTCCAGGATTCAAAGTAACAGTGTAAGTTGTCGATGGTTGGATTGACGCGTTATCCAATGACAATTGGACATAGTTGGTAGACACATTTACATACAATAAATACACCGCTGGAGTAACGATGAAATTATCCGCGGCCCAACCAAGTTCCGTGCCTTCCACCAGCTCTTCCAAGTTTTCCGAAAACAAAAACATAGATCCACTTCCGATCGTAGAGCTAAAATTATCTTTGTCAATGTACAACCCGTCATAAGGCATCGAAGCAATTAGTTCAAAGTATACGGGTGGTTCTACTCCCAATTCATAAACTTCAAAACTCTGAACTTGGTAATTTGTTTTGTCAATAGAGACAAGAGTCACTGAAGTTTTTGAAACTTCCAATTGAAAATTCACAATCGTTCCACTGTCGGAAAACTGTAATGAGACAATTCCTGTTGGTGTATCTAAAAAGAATCTTCCCGATGAATTTGTTGTAGAGGAGTTTGTTTGGCTTTTTACAGAAGGAGAAACATTTTGTAATGTGATTTGAACATTGGATAAAGCTGCCCCACCTTTTTTCAGTTGTCCAGAGATTTGAACAGTCCCTGTTTGGTTGGTAAGACCTGCAATCATTCCTAATACAGAAGAATTGTCTTTTGTTTTTTCTGGATTGAGTAAATCAAATACAAAAGGATTAAAGTAACAGTTCGTCAAAGAAACTAAAAAGACGAAGCATAGTAAAATTGGTTTTATACGGATACGTTTCATCTTTTGATTCCTCTATTTTCTTTTTTTCAGAGATTCTAAATCTTTTTCTAACTGTTCTAACTGATATTTTTCTTCTGCTTCTTTTAGTTCTTGTTCTGTTTTGATTTGTTCTACTGCTTCGTCTTTGATTCGTCTGATTTCAGAATCAGACACCATTCGAAATCCAGTGCCTTCACAAACATCAACTATAATTGTTTTGCGAGTGACCGTAATTGCAAATCCGCCTAACAAAGTAATCGCTAAGTCTTTCCAAGTGGAAGTTTGTTTGATGCGCACTGGGCGACTGTCTTTAGGAAGTAATTCGTTCCAATTTGGTTCATTGAAGCGAAGACCACCAAACAGCCAAAAGTATTCTGGATACTCTTTAAACGGTTGGCATTTTGCCGATTCAGGGGCAAGGGTGACCATATTTCCATCGGCGACAGAACCAAGGACAAAGGAATCGCGAAGACTATGAGTTGCTACTTCGCCACCACCCTCTGAAGCTTTTCTTTCTGTTTCTTGTCTTGATAACTCTTCCCGTCTTTTTCGGATTTCTTCTTGTTTGGCAGCTATGGCTTTTTCTTTTTCAAGTTTACGTTTTTCTTCTTCTTCTTTCCTTATGATTTCTTCTTCTGATTCAGCAATGTCTTTGTAGATAATTTTCAAAACTGACTTTTTGGAAATGACCATGTGTTTTCCGTTTTGTGTGTCTACTTCTACACTATCTACGTTTTGGTTTGTGACGATTCCTTTGATAGATTTGCCTTGTTTTAAAAGGATGGTTTGGACTGCATTTAACGGGAAAAAGAAAAAAGTTAAAAAGATAATAGTAGATAATTTGATGTTTCGCATATGCAAGCCTATACTAGTATTTTCCCTATAATATGAAAAATTAGAATCATTTGCAATACCGAATTTATCATTTTTGGGAAATACTCCAGGAATTGACCAGGATTCAGGGATTCATTAGGTGGTGACCACCAAACATCCCTCCATTGGTATCGCACGAACCTAGTGGTAAAATGGGTCAAAAAAATAATTCCTTCATTGTAAATGGCATTATATTTGCAATTTTTGTAGGTTTAGGCCTGAACTGTATTTCATTCCAAGAGGTAAAATGAAAGAAGATCAAAAAATGCATAAAGTTCTACATTCTGTCCATTTATGGGGCATCGCTGTGGGTCTTGTCATTTCTGGTGATTATTTTGGCTGGAACTTTGGGTGGTCCCGGGCCAGTTTTTGGGAATTTAGTTTTGCGGTTGTTTGGATTGCCACTTTTTACGTACTATTTGCACTTTGTTTTACTGAACTTGCTGCCAGTATCCCTCAATCAGGAGGTCCTTCCGCATATGCCAAAAGAGCACTTGGTGATTGGTTTGGACTGGTCACTGGTTATTTAGTATTAGTGGAATTTTTATTAGCTCCACCTGCCATAGCATCTGCATTAGGTGGATATATCCATTTTCTTTTCCCAGTGATACCTGCCTTTGGTGCAGGTATGGTTATGTTTTGTTTGTTACTTTTAATCAATCTAACGGGAATCAAACAAACCGCTCGTTTTGAACTTTTCGTTACGATTGTAGCTGTATTTGGACTTTTGTATTATTTGGTTTTTCTTTGGCCTCATGTTTCCTTGGAACGAATTCCCAGTTTACCTGTAGTAAGTTCTATATCTTGGTCATCGGTATTCCTTTCTATACCTTTTGCCATTTGGTTTTTTTTGGCCGTGGAGGGAGTTGCCTTGGCTTCCGAAGAAGTTCGTAATCCTGCTCGTGACATACCGATTGGATACACTGCGGGAATTTTCACCTTACTTTGTTTAGCAGGATTCATTTTTGTTTTCACTGCTTCCGTTGTGGATACCAAAGAAATTGCCGAGTTGGATTATCCTTTATCTTATGTATTACAAAAGTTATATGGCAAGGAACAAATTTGGCCTTTTATTTTTACCTTTATTGGGTTGTTTGGGCTTGTAGCTTCTCTATTTGGAATCATTCTCGGAAACTCGCGATTGATTTATGCAATGGCAAAAGAAGGTTATTTGCCAACTTACCTTTCGAAACTAAGTTCTGGATCTCTTGTTCCCCAAAATGCAGTCCTGAGTGGTGGAGTTTTAGGAATATTTTGTATGTGCTTTTTGGATACCGCTGAACTAATCACCATGTCAGCATTAGGTGCCTGTGGGATGTATCTTTTAAGTTTAGTATCCTATTTTGTTTTGAGAAAGAAAGAACCTCAGATGCCAAGACCTTACAAAGCACCGTTATATCCTTTTTTACCAGTAATTGCACTTATATTAGGGATTGTTGCTTGTGGTTCGGTTTTTATTTCTGAACCTTATTTGGCCCTTGGGGTTTTAGGGTTTGGCATCGTTTTGGGAATTGGTTTTTATATGAAACAAAGGCGGGTTTAACTCCCCAGTTCCATTTTAGTTTTTTCTTTAGCTTCGTGACAACGATCCAAAAACAGCCTGGAAACAGAATCGTCAGGGTTTTTATCCAGTAGTTTTGAAAAGCCATAAATCGCCTCTTCGAAATCTTCCCGGCGGAATGCATCTAATGCTAAAGTGTAATCATCTTTAATGGCGATGAGCCTTGCTGCTTTTTCTGGTTCGTAGCCATCTAAAACCTCCACAACAAACACAGAATCTGTTTTGCCTTTGATTGCCACACGGTCAAGTAATCTATAATGATAACCCAATCCTTCTGAGGCCTCGATGAAGGTATCTGCACTAATGACAATGCGAGAAGAGAAAAGTTTGGTGATTCCTTCAATGCGAGAGGCAAGATTGACCGCATCAGAAATAACTGTTCCTTCCATTCTTTTATGTTCACCTAATATACCCAAGGTGAGGTTTCCGGTATGGATTCCAATTCCTACTTCGATGGGTATGTATCCACAGTTTGCACGATGACCATTGTAAATACGAATGGCATCTTGCATTTCAACAGCCGCTTTTACGGCATCATTGATATCATAGGGAAATAGCGCCATTACTGCATCACCAATAAATTTATCTATAAATCCATTATTGTGTCGAATGATAGGACCTACACGTTGCAGATAACTATTTAAAAAATCAAAGTTTTCTTTTGGTGTCAGAGTTTCTGAAAATTCCGTAAAAGACCTGATATCAGCAAATAATATGGTCATTCGCTTCTGTACTTGGTCTCCTAAGTCCACATAACGTATGTCAGATTTTCCTAGGTGATATAAAAATTCTGTGGGAACAAAACGACTGAAAGAACTGCTGAGTTGTTTTTGCTCCTGCGCAAATTCCAATGTTTTTGTCATGGTTTGGCGAACCATTCGTCCAAAAGTAATGACTTGCAAAAAAACAAATATTACGACACTTGCAGGGGCGACGTAGGTAGTACGAATGTAAGACTCTGCATGTAAAACATCGTTAGTAGCAGCAATCAAAACTAATAACATTCCGAATAATAAAGGTTTTGATTCCATTCGTTTTTTCATGTATGCACGAATCAAGTAAACGAAAATAATAATACCGTTGGCTACAAATGCAATCGGATAAATAGAAGCAGTTTCTGTAAAATAAATTGGGGGTAACAAAAGACCAATCGTTAAGATGGAAGAAAGGGTGTAAAAGAAGGTTCCCATTTTTTTGGAGAAGTCTTCTGGAAATATCGTATAAAAATAATGATAAAGTAACGGTGCAGACCAGTACCAAGAAAGATATTCTAATCGTAGTAGAACCCAATAAGGAACATCCACAAATTCAATTAAAATTCTTTCCCCAGTCGATATGGTTCTCAAAAGCACGGCAGTTGAGAATAAAAAGATTCCTATAGTATGTTTTCCATCTCGATTGTAGAAATACATTACAAAAAAGAAAATTCCCACAAAGGAAAAGACTGAAGACAACATGGTTTCGTTGATCTTTCGTTTGGTGAGTCGACTTTCTGCTTTATTGTATGAAGAAATTACAACATCATTCCAGATTCCTCCTTTCCTATGTACATAATTGGCGATGTAAAGGTCGATGGTGATTTCTGAAGTTTGAGGTAATACAACGATAGTGGATTTCACTTCGGGAATGTATTCGTTTAGATTTGGGCCTGGTTTTCCAGCTCCACCTAAGTATTTACCATTAACATAAATAGCGTAAGAAGTGTCCTGTTCAGGGACAGTTAAAGCCATTGTTTCTTGAAGATTGTCATTTAACTTTAGTTTGATTCTGAAGCTGGCATGACCAAAACCACCCAGAGAGCCATAATTCATTGGGAATCCATTCCAATGTTTAGGGAGGTTAAGAAATAAATCGGAATCTGTTTCTTTAATTTGTGAAGGTGCGGTATTCCAAAAGAACTTCCATTCTCCATTTAATGATACGAATGGTTCGCTAACAAAGGAATGTTTGCTAAGATCTAAAAACCCTTTTTGTGCTTCCGCTTTTACATTCCTTTCCTCGGAAAGACAACTGAAGTGTAGTAATATAACAACAAAAAGGAACTTTTTCATTTATGCCTGTCGTTTAGGAAATTCCGTATAGTCTTGAAGTTTCGTAAATTTCACTTCATCCCGTTTGTAACCGAGTAATCCTTCTAAGGTTTGGTAACGATTCATTCCCATACTGATTTCAATATCCTGTCCAGTGAACTGTCCTGGATGTTCGTATCCGCAGGAATGCGCCAAACTCAAAAGTTCTTTTCGGAATCCTTGGATGTATTTTGCGGCACGTTTTCCTTTGATTTCAGGATCAACTCCTCTTTGTAACCACCAGTTTTGCGTAGCAACGCCGGCAGGACAATGATCAGTATGGCATTTTTGCGCTTGGATACAGCCAATGGATAACATGGCTTCTCTTGCCACATTGATGAGATCACATCCCATAGCAATCGCAACCACGGCACGGTCAGGGAAACCTAGTTTACCCGATCCAATCCAAACAATTTGTTCCGACAAACCCATACTTTGGAAGAGTGTATACACTCTTTGAAATCCAATTTTAAAAGGTAAGGAAACATGATCCGCATAGGTGAGGGGAGCGGCACCCGTTCCACCTTCTCCACCATCAATCGTGATAAAGTCAGGTCCTTCTCCGTTTTGTTTCATTTCACGAGCAAGTTCTTCCCAAAATTCAATTTCACCGACGGCACTTTTAATACCTACAGGAAGTCCGGTGGCGGAAGCAATTTTTTCGATGAATTGGATTAGTTCTTTTACATTTGTAAACTCGCTATGTGAGTTAGGTGAAATACAATCCTTACCTTCTTCCACATGACGAATCGCCGCAATTTCCGCATTGACTTTTTTGGCAGGTAGGATTCCACCTTTCCCTGGTTTGGCGCCCTGAGATAATTTGATTTCGATCATTTTGATACAAGGGTTCTTTCCAACTTTCTCTTTCAAAACTTCTAAATTAAATTTTCCTGATTTGTCTCTGGCACCAAAATAACCAGTACCAATCTGCCAAACCATATCAGCACCTTCCCTATGGTATTGGCTCAAGCCACCTTCGCCTGTATTGTGATAGGCGCCGGAATCTCTGGCCCCTCGGTTCAGCGCCATAATTGCATTTTTTCCAAGAGAACCAAAAGACATCGCAGATATATTGATAATTGAATAAGGTCTGTAAGGAAACTTACGTTTAGGTCCTATCACTTTTAAGCAAGGAATACAACTAACATCATTGTTATAAATATATGCTTTTGTTTCTGGATAGGGAAACGCTTTATGTTTGATGATTGGATATCCAGGTTCATATTGGATTTCTGTAGTTCCAAATCCAAAGTTATTGTTTTGCCCTTTGGCTGTGGCATAAATCCAACTTCTTTCCGTTCGGTCAAAAGGACGTTCTTCTTTATCGTGAGCTACCCAATACTGTCGAAGCTCTGGCCCGATCATTTCTAAAAAATAACGGAGTCGGCCGACGATAGGAAAGTTTCTCTGAATCGTGTGCGTTTTTTGCGTGATGTCTCTTAAAAAGACGATCACAAAGAAGGTTAACAATCCAATCAGTGTCGAAGATAGGGGAAAGGTTTCAATCCAAGTAAGTATCTGGTCCATATAGGGTGCGTCCATTTCTACATCAAAAGCAAAAAGATGACAAGCTAAGATTGGAAGTGGGACAAGGAATCCAAAAGTTTTTCCTTGGTAAAAGGTTTGAAGATATATCCTGAGATGATTGGAATTTTTGCTGCCCGATCTGTATCAGCTTCGTCTACAGAGGAGCTGACAAGAAACACTTCGATGGTTTTTGGAAACTGGGGAAAAATTTCTCCGAAGGCATCTAAAAATTGCCAACCATCCATAAATGGCATATTGATATCCAGAAAAATGATATCGGGAAGTTGGTCTTTGTTTTCCATTTCCTTGTGAAAAAATTCTAATGCGTTTTCCGCATCGGAAAAAATTAATACTTCTTCTTTGATCCCGGCATTGGAGATGATTTTTTTAGTGGTGAACTGATAAATTTTATCATCATCAATCACACAAATTTTGGGAATTCTCATAAGGAATCACTCCCATCGGGAAAGTACATAAGGAAAGTGGCACCCTCGCCTGGTTTAGAGCGTACCTCAATCCTACCACCTGCTGATTCAATTTTGTATTTAATTAAAAACAACCCGAGTCCTTTACCACTGATATGACGATGAAAAGTTTTCTTTAACTGAAAAATTTGATCACCATAGCGCTCTAAATCGATCCCCGTTCCATTATCCGAAAAAGAAATGGCGGTTTGTGATCCAATTTGAAAGGATTCTACGGAAATACGTAATTTTCTTTCTGGGTGGGAATACCGGATCGAATTGCTGAGTAAATGCAGGAAAATCGTATCTAGATACTCTTTGGAAAAGTATATGGTCTCTCCTCCCGAAAAATCGGATTGGATTTCCACCTCTTTGGTTTTCAGTTCTCCTTTCAGAAGTTCGGTCACATTGAAAAAGGATTGGCCGACTTTGACAGGTTCAGGTTTGTAATTGTTCGGATTTTGAATTCGTAATGTAGAGATAAGTTCAGAGAGGACGGTTTCTAAAGTTCCCGTGACCTCTTCTAAATGATTTTCAAATTCTCTAATTTCTGTGAGGTTGTCTGTCACTTTCATTAAATCAAGAAGGCTTCTTAAATTACTTACGGGAGCGCGTAAATGATGTGAAATGATTTGGTTGTAAGCTTGTAGTTGTTTGTTTTGTGTTAAAAGAGAATTGGTTATGGCCCGCAATCGGTCATTATTTTCTAGGAGTAGTTTTTCTGTTTTTTTTCTTTCATTGATATCAACGATTTGTGCAAGATAATGAATAGGGTGTCCCAATTCATCACGTAAAACAGTCACCGTAATATAGGCCCAAACTTTTTTTCCTGATTTATGAAGGTATTGTTTTTCAATCGAATAGTTGTCGATAATACCTTTTTGAACTTCATCTCTAAATTTTAAATTTTCTTCAAGTTCTTCGTCGGCGCTTATTTCTGAAAAATGTTTTCCTATGATTTCAAAACTTTTATAACCTAAAAATTTGGCAAAGGCATCGTTAGCTTCATCTATATAGCCATGTTTTCCTGTCAGTACAAGCCCAATGGGAGAGTCATGGAATAATGTATTGAATCTACGTTCTGAAAGTGCTAAATTTGCTTCTGTATCAATTTTTTCTGATATATCACGCGATGAGGTATGTAAATATTTGATTCCTGTTGTGGGATGTATCGTTAAACGATTGTCAGACTGTAGCCAGATATAGTTTCCGTTTTTATGTAAATAACGAAAAGTAGTGTGAATGTTCTCGTCACCACGGAGTAGAGGTTGGTGAGATCTTTCCTGGATGAGTCTTCTTTCATCTGGGTGGAAATAATCGTAAGGATTTTTGCCAACTAGTTCTTCGGGCTTATATCCTATAATTTTTTCTGAATTGGGACTTATATATATGTAAGTTCCGTCGGATTCGTGTAGACAAACCAATTCTCGGCTAATGGAAGTTACTAAGTGTAGTATCTCAGAATCGGGAAGTCCCACAGGAAAATTCTCGACACTTACTTTGTATTGTCTATCCGAATTGTAAATGTGAACAAGGATTTTAGAAATTTAGTTTCAATTCTATTTTTTTTTAACCAACCAATTCAAAAACGAACCAATCTTTTCGTGGCCATCAAAATTGATTTAAGGGATACTCAAATGAAAAATCTATCGTATGTCATTCTGGACGGAAATTTAACCGCAGATCCAGAAGAAAGAACTATTGCGGGAGGAAAGTCATTAGCAAATTTCACAGTTGCTGTGAACCATACTTCCAACAACCAAGAAGGAAAGGATAAGGAAGATGTTTCTTATTTTGAAGTAGAAGCTTGGGAGAAATTAGGAGAGAATTGCGTGGAATACCTAAAAAAAGGGAGTAAGGTGACGGTAATGGGCAACCTAAAACAAAACCGTTGGAAAAGCCCTGAAGGGGAAAGCAGATCTAAAATTAAAGTTACTGCTTCCACGGTTCGCTTTGATAGTATGCGCAAAAAAGAAACAAAGGCTGCTTAATGCCTTTTCGCGGGTGTTGGATTTTCCCATCACCCGTTTTTGTCAGTTTATTTGTTACGGAGTAGGAATCGTTCTTCTTTTATGTTTTGTATGCGTAGGAGAATCAAATATTGAATGGGAATCATTTTCCTCTGAATTTGATTTATCTTCTGATTCATTCGTTAGTTTTTTTTCTTCAATACGATCTTCCAACAACGTTTGTTTTCCGTTTTTATTGATAGATTGGATGCGAAAATATTGTGGAGAAGAAACTAAGTTCCATTCTCGAAACATAAATTTTGTGAATCCATGTTTTGGTCCAAACACTCCATTTAGATTTTCAATTTTCGATTTGATATTGGCTTTGAAATCAACCTGTTCACTTTCTGTTAGGTTTGGAAACGGTGCCACTTCTCCTTCTACATATCGATTTCGTAAAATGTCTAATTCTCTGCGATTCCGCCCAGTGATATCCTCAAAGAATTTTTGTTTGGCACCGTTACAATTTCCTGAGTATGATTCACAATTTGGTTCTAACTGTGGATTAACATAGGTAAGTTCTAAATAAATATTAATGTACTCGCCGAGGGCTGGAACTTTGCCTTCCTTAATTTCCAAAACTTGCGGAACTTTGTCACGATCAGTGTATTGTCTTTCAATAGCTTCTCTAGAGATTTTAGTTTCAGGAGTTGTGCTATTGACTTTAACGGGTTTTTTCGATTCACCAACAATCACTTTGTTTCTCATCACTTCTGTTTTTGTTTCCAAAATTTCATACGCTTGGAAGTTTACTGGTTGTTTGGCGATGATTTCTCCCTTTTGGTTTAAGGCAATAATATGATGTTCTAAAATTGTACCAGCAATGATTTCTTCGATGATACTGATTCCGGCATCTTCAAAAAACAAATCCAATTGAATAAAAGGAATTTTATTTTCAGAGTATTCGATGCTGACACCTGGTTCGGACGCTAAAGGTTTTTTCCCTTCTTTGGAATCAGAATGATTGGATTCCGCCTTTGTGATCATTTTGATTCGGTTTAGATTGATTTGTTCGGAATGATTGGGGAAGGTGGGAGTGATTACCTGTTTCGGTGTTTGGCATCCGATCACGAGTAGTAACAGGCAGGTAACAAAATACAATCGATTCATACTATAAGTATCGGACATAGATTGCCCCTAAAATTAGGGGCAATGAACAAGATTAGATATGTTTTACACCTGGAGGAGGAAGGATTGGTCCACTTGTTTGGATGATTTCTACATACTTTCCGTTTACTTGGCGGAATGCTTTTTCAGGTCGATCTTTTAAGAAATAAATTGCTTCCATTCCTTTTTGTCCTGGAGCTTCCATTTTCATAACTTTCCCCCATTCAGTGTAAGTAAGAGTGATGGTTTGTCCTTCATGATTGTATTCTTTGACTAACTTTCCATCAAAGTCATACTCAGCCATAGCAATTGGGTTTTTATCAGTCCAGAATTCGATTAAGTTGAACACTACGATGTCTAAGAAACTTCCGATTCCGTATGCAAAATAAAGAGGGAAAATCATAAGAAGGGAACGAAAGAATCCCGCAACTTTTCCACTTCCAATTTGGATATTTCCATTGAAAGAATAAACTGCTTTTACTGCTCCAAATTTTCCAAAACAATTCGACAATAGACCGAAGGACAAAAGCCCTACAACGGTAGCTTTTAATATTTTTTTCATCGTAACCTCATAGTTTCTAATTAAAGAACTAGGCACCAATCTTAAATGATTCTTGGAAAGTCTGCAAGTCGAAATGATTGACAGGCATATTTTTTCAAAGAGCCTGGTCGGAATAGAAGGCAAAACCCATTGATCTTTTCTGATTTTGAATACTTTGTCTTCTTTCTCTTTGTTTTCTTTACGGTATGGTACGTATTTCCTTCCCTTTTTTCGAATCAATCTAAAGAAACGCGAATCCTACATATTTTTCTACTCGTCAGTAGTTATTTCTTTTACATGTCGTGGGATTACCGATTTGGTGCTCTGATTTTACTTTCCACAGCCATTGATTATTACGTAGGGCTTAGGCTTGCCTCCGAATCTAGAGAAAAAGTAAGATACTATCTTTTACTTTTTAGTTTAATCACAAACTTAGTTTTTATTTTAGGATTTTTTAAGTATTACAATTTTATTGTTACATCTATGAATGCGGTCACCAATCCCTTGTTTGGTGGTGATGCAATGCCAGTTTTAAACATCATTTTACCAGCAGGAATTTCGTTTTTTACATTCCAGTCTTTATCTTATACCATAGATGTTTATCGAAAAGAAATTCCGGCTGAAACTGATTTTATTCGTTTTGCATTATTTGTGAGTTTTTTTCCACAACTAGTGGCAGGTCCAATTGTGACGGCAAGAACCTTTATGCCGCAATTGTATACTCCAAAAAAATTAGAAGACATTGAATTTCGAGTCGCAATTCGATTTTTTATGTTAGGTTATTTTAAAAAAGCAGTTTTGTCAGATATGGTAGCACCAACCATCGACACAATTTATGCAGATCCATCTGGGCATCACGCCTACGCTTTGTTAATTGCCGCAGCTCTAGGTGGGATCCAAGTGTATTTAGATTTTAGTGGTTATTCTGATATGGCCATTGGAAGTGCAATGTTACTGGGATACAAACTTCCTACAAACTTCAACTTACCTTTTTTGGCGACATCTGTTTCTGGGTTTTGGCGCCGTTGGCATATGACATTAAATTCCTGGTTAAGGGATTATATTTATATTCCTATGGGTGGAAGTCGGGTAACATCAGTAAGACGAAAGTTCAACCTTTGGTTTACCATGTTTGTGAGCGGGGTTTGGCACGGGGCACAGTGGACCTTTGTTTTTTGGGGTTCGCTGAACGGGGTTTTTTATGTTTTGGAAGAAATTTGGAAGGAATGGTTTCCTGACAAAATTAGTGAGCAAGAAAACAAAAATTGGTATAGGTTTCCTCTCTGGCTCTTTCAGAATATTCTGAATAGCTCCATTTTCTTTTTGGGGGCAGTTTTTTTTAGGTCTCTCACTTGGGAAAATGCTTGGATCCACATCCAGGGTATTTTCACTTTTCAAGCCGGGCAAATTAGGCCTTATATGTGGAAAGATTTCCTTTGGATCATTGGCTTTTTGTATTTGGGCCATATCATAGGGTATTTTATCTTTGAAAAGGGAAAAGGCAAACAAATCCCCGCCAGTTTGGAGTTTGCCCTGTATCCGATTCTCTTTCTTGTCTTAAATTTAGCTACACCAGAAAATTCCGTTCCGTTCATTTACTTTCAGTTCTAATTTGCTTTTTTCGTTTCCAATAATAGGAATCCTTGTACCTTGTTGCTATGGAAAGTGAGCGCAGGCTTCCAAGAATATCTCCAGGTGACTTTTCTGGGTTTGAGGTACAATTGGATTTGGAAGGGATCACTTTGTTCGGAAAGTTGGGGAATATTTCGGAAGAAGGTCTTTGTTTTTTAGGCGAAGATGACTTACTTAGCGACGAAATCGAGTCCCAAGTTTTAGGCAGCATCGTTTGGGCAAAAGGTACTAAGCGTATGTTTTTTGAAGGTACAATTATTTGGACCCAAACTTCTAAAATTAAAAATGTAGTTTATTATATTGCAGGAATCCAGTTTTTAGAAAGGCTCAATCTAAATGATTCTATGCTTGCGCGTAGTTTGGAGATCAAATGAAAATTTTACTTTTGGGTGGCACAGGTCTTATCGGTAAACAAGTGTTACTCTCTCTTGTTTTTTATCCACAAATCAAAAAGGTAATTGTTTGGGCGAGAAACTCTCAGTCTGCATCCAATCCCAATGTCCCCATTGAAGTAGTCAAAGTTAGTTGGGAAGATTTTCAATCGGGAAAAGTTTCCCTTCCTGATGGTTTGGATGCAGTATTTTGTTGTTTGGGTACAACGATTAATAAAGCAGGAAGCCAGGAAAAGTTCAAAGAAATCGATTACGATTATCCTCTCCTTGCTGCAAAACAAGCTAAGGAAAAAAATGTTCCAGGATTCTACATCATCACCGCAATGGGATCGGATGCTAAATCGACTATTTTTTATAACCGAGTGAAAGGAGAAATTGAAACAGAACTTCGTAAGTTACAATTTTCCTTCCTTGGAATTTTTAGACCATCGCTTCTGATTGGAGAAAGAGAAGAAGTTAGGATTGGCGAAAAAGTAGGGGAAGTTCTTGGAAACCTGATCCCTTTTGGGCTTCTGGGCTTAAAAAAATTCAAACCTATTCCTGGCGAATACGTTGCCAAATCTATGATTTATTCTTTGTTACACGATAAACCGAAACCAGGATCCACTCCACAAGTAAAAGTATATGAAAACGATGTCCTTTGGGAGATCGGTAAGGACCATTCTTTTTGATTCCAGACAACAAACAAAAACCTTATTCCAAAACCAAATACATCATCCTCAGTTGGGTGGTTCACTTCATTGTCCGTGTTTGGTATTTATTTGTTCGCAACCAAAAGTTCATCATTCCCGACGAAAGTGCAAAGGTGATTGAAAAAGGCTCAGGTTACATCATTGCTGTTTTTCACGAAACAACTCTTTCCTTGTACCGGCATGCAACTCAGTACTTGAAACGAAGGAAAAAAGCAGATATGGTGGCCCTTGTCTCTCAATCCAAAGATGGAGAGATCATCCACCAAACCTTTGCTCGCTCAGGACTTCGTTCGGTGAGGGGATCATCAACGAGAGGGGGAACTGGTGCCTTTCGAAATATCTTAAAAGAAATGAAACAAGGTGCAGTTCCCATTTTTACCGTAGATGGTCCGAAGGGTCCAAGAAGGGAAGTAAAACCTGGAGTGATTGTAACGGCTTCACTCACTGGATTTCCCATACTATATTTACATTCTTGTTATGACCGAGCTTATACTTTCAAAAGTTGGGATCGGCATTTTTTTCCTAAATTTGGAGCTAAATTATACATCCAATATGGGGAACCGTTCTTTGTACCGAAAGGCCTAACCGAGAACCAAATAGATGAATATGCCAAAAAATTGGAGATTGTTATGGGAAAAAATGCAGAATCCTTGGAATCTTATGTGCTTGGCCTAAGTGCTGACAATTCTATTGACGTACCGCCTAAACTCTAAATTTTAACCAAGTAAGGTAAAAAATATGTCCTCTCTTAAAAACTATATTTTCACTTCCGAGTCCGTATCCGAAGGACACCCGGACAAAGTCTGCGACCAAATCTCTGATGCCATTCTCGATGCGTACTTAGCCCAAGACCCAAAATCCCGTGTTGCTTGTGAAACTCTTGTCACTACCAATCTCGTTGTCATCGCTGGTGAGATTACCAGTAAAGGTAAAGTCGACACACAAGAAGTGGCTCGCGATGTAATCCGTAAAATCGGTTATAACGATATCAATATGTATTTTGATGCTGATTTTGCTGTGGTTGCATCCCACGTTCATGCACAGTCTCCAGACATTGCCCAAGGGGTAAACGAAGGAGAAGGTTTACATACAGAACAAGGTGCTGGTGACCAAGGCCTAATGTTTGGTTTTGCAATTGCAGAAACTCCTGAGCTTATGCCTGCTCCACTTTACTACTCACACAAACTATTAGAGCATTTATCAGAACTTCGCCACACAAACAAAATTGACTGGTTACGTCCAGATGCAAAATCACAAGTTACTATTCAATACGAAGATGGAAAACCAAAACGTGTTGATACAGTTGTGATCTCCACACAACATAAACCTGGTGTAACACACAAACAAATTGAAGAAGCTGTGATTGAAGAATGTATCAAAAAAATGATTCCAAAAGAACTTTTGACTAACACTCGTTACTTCATAAATCCTACTGGTAAATTTGAAATTGGTGGGCCACATGGTGATACAGGTCTTACTGGACGTAAGATCATCGTAGATACTTACGGTGGAATGGGTCGTCATGGCGGCGGTGCTTTTTCTGGAAAAGATCCATCCAAAGTAGACCGTTCCGCAGCCTATATGGGACGTTATATCGCTAAAAACGTAGTCGCCGCTGGACTCGCTCATAAATGCGAAGTGCAACTTGCTTACGCGATTGGTGTAGCACAACCTGTATCTGTTCTAGTTGATACATTTGGAACAGGAACTATTTCTGATGAAGAAATTGCAAAACGTGTTTTAGCTAATTTTAAACTCACTCCAAAAGGAATCGTAGAAGGTTTGGATCTTCTTGGAAAAGGAAGAACATACCAAGAAACGGCAGCTTATGGTCACTTTGGTAGAACAGGTAGTACTTTTACTTGGGAAAAAACAGATAAAGCAGAAGCTTTAAAAAAAGGATAAATATGGGAGCACCTAGCCAATCAACAGCAGACAAAAAAGCAACAAGAGATGCCTACGGTGAAGCCTTAGTTGAGTTAGGTGCATCTAGACAAGATATTGTGGTTTTAGATGCCGATCTTTCTGGTTCCACTAAAACTGCAGACTTCAAAAAAAAATATCCTGAACGTTTTTTTAACGTAGGTGTCGCTGAACAAAACTTAGTTGGTCATGCGGCAGGTCTTGCCCTTTCTGGGTTCGTACCTTTTGCTTCCAGTTTTGCCATGTTTTTATCAGGTAGAGCTTGGGAAGTGGTTCGCAATAGCGTCGTTTATCCAAAGTTAAACGTGAAACTCGTTGCTTCTCATGGTGGGATCACTGTGGGAGAAGACGGTGCTTCTCACCAATGTATCGAAGATTTTGCGATCATGCGTGTCATTCCTGAAATGACTGTGATTTGTCCTTCTGATTTTAATGAAACCAAACAAGTCATTCATGCGATTGCCGATTACAATGGTCCTGTCTATGTAAGGGTTGGCCGACCAGCCATTCCCGTCATCGAAAGAGAAAACTATAAATTCCAAATCGGTAAAGCAGAAGTCATTTCTGAGGGAAAAGATGTTTGTATCATTGCCAATGGTGTGATGGTAAACGAAGCCATGACGGCAGTGGGACTATTAAAAGAAAAGGGAATTCATGCAAGCCTTCTCAATATGGCAACCATCAAACCTTTGGACAAAGATGCTATTATCGCCAAAGCAAAAGAATGTGGTGCGATTGTTACTTGTGAAGAACACAATGTAGTGGGTGGTCTTGGTTCCGCTGTTTCAGAACTGCTTTCAGAAGAATATCCTGTTCCCGTGATCAAAGTAGGAATGAAAGATACATTTGGAAAGTCAGGAACTTGGAGTGGTTTACTCGACTACTTCGGTCTCCGTGCCAAAGACGTAGTTTCTCACGCAGAAATCGCTATTTCCAAAAAGAAAAAATAAGGTTATGGTTGGGTTATGACCAACATGGGAGCTTCCCAACCTTCCATTTTAGAAGAAACCGAAATTAGGCCCCGTCTGAATGATGGGCCTTGGAAGGTGGTCCTTTGGGACGATGATTTTCATACTTACGAATATGTGATCGAAATGTTAATGGATGTTTGTCAGATGCCTTGGGAAAAAGCTTTCCAACATGCGGTCGAAGTGGACACCAGAAAAAAAACCATAGTGTTTACTGGTGAATTAGAACATGCAGAATTTGTCCACGAACGGATCTTAAACTATGGACCTGACCCTCGTATGAGTTCCTCTAAAGGTTCTATGACTGCCACTTTAGAGAAGTAAATTAAAAATCAAAACCTATATTTACTGAATCCCAAGAATTAAAATCTAACTTTAAATCAACCTATCAAACAATTTACATCTTACGTTCTAATGCAAAATTTCTTTCTGGAACGAGTAGTGAAGAAACCGATTCATTGGTATCCACTTTGATATTGGTAGTTGGATTGTAAGTGTCCAACATATACTCTCCATCGACGATAAATTGGTAGTGGTATTCACCGGGTAATAATTTTTTTTCCAGAGTAAACACACCCTTTCGATCTTTCTTTAGAAAATCATGTTCAGGGTTCCAATCATTAAAATTTCCTACCACTCTTACAACTTCTGCATTGGGCAAATAAATTTGAAATTTTACAGTTCGTAAATCCCTTTCTTCGTTTGCAGAATCTTCCAAAACCATTGTTTTTGTTTGGCGATCGGTATCTTTCCCATCTAAAATAAAACGGGAATAGTAAGAACCTGACCCATCTTCCACCTTATCAAAGTTTTCTGGATCGTAGGTGAGAAGCCCATTCACTCGGAACTTATATTCGTAAATTGGATCATCTTCATAAGTATCAGTGATTTGAGTGGGTTCAATCACAGTATAATAAATTCCGTATTGGTTCCGTTTCATATCGGAACATTCCCAGTTATTAAAACTTCCGCAGATTTCTACCGATTCGTCACGGAGTCCATTGTAAGTAAAAAGGATACCACGGTGAATGAGTTTGCCTGAAGAAACATAGGATTCTACATCGAGATAACGAATGTAACGTGGCGCGATATTTTTTTTGAGGCTTTCCAACTGCCAAAGATAATAAACTGTATCCTGGTCTTCCGTTTCATCAGACATTTCCAGTTCTTTTGAGGAAAAACTTCCAATCCAATCCATTCCTTCCTCGGCGAAGATTCCGATTCCAGTAAAAAAGAGTAAAATGATGGCGATACGAACGGATTTCAATTTCATCATAGTCGTTTGGTCGTAAATTGTCCTTCTAGATAATTTTCGGCAGAATTGAAAAAAGAGAGTGAAAGGTTTTTTTCCAAAGGAACCATCTGACATAATAAAAAAAATATTCTGTCATTTTCAGAAGGGGCCGATAATTCATTAGGAATAGACCTTCAAATGGCTGAGCCGATAGACAAATTGAGTCCGGAAGAAATTAAACAAATCGAGACGATGTTTTCGGCTCTCAATAAAAATCCGCTTTCATCGGAAGAATTGAATCCGATGGCGAAGGTTTTACGTGAGAAACTGGGATATACAAATCCCATTGCGCCTTCTGAGCCAGAACCGGAAGGAGAGGAAGATCCTGAATCTGCCTTCGATGATTTTGATAACGAAGGGGCAGGTGATACAGACGCAAACGATCCATTTACTGGACTCGATGAGGACGATGATTTTGGTCCTCCCAAACTCCCCAACCGCGAAGCAGAAGAAGACGACGGCATTGATTTAGATGAACTTTTAGGTGAGGACGGCCCAAAACCCACTCCAACACCTGCTGCTGACGATTTTGATTTTGATGCACCTGTAACAACTCCAGACGAAGCCGATCCATTTGCCTCAGATTCAGGTACGCCGGAAGAGGCGGATCCTTTTTCTGATATGGGTTCCAGTCCTACCGAAAGTTTTGGTGATGATCCATTTGCTAATTTAGATGCCATTGATGAAGCTCCCTTAGAGGACAAACCGGCCCCTGACATAGGGGATGATCCCTTTGCCAATTTAGGTGGAGAGGATACACCACAGGCCACCGACGAAGACCTGTTTGCTGGTTTTGATAGTGGATCGGAAGAAGAGGCTCCTGCAGGAGATGATTTTGATTTTGGTGGTGGCGATAACCCTGCCACTGGTGATGATCCATTTGCGGATATGGGTTCGACCCCAGCCGCGACAGAGAGTTTTGGTGATGACCCATTTGCTAGTTTAGGTGGAGAGGAAAGTCCTTCTACTGGTTCAGGTTCCGCCGATGATCCGTTTGGTGATATTTCCACTCCGGGTGCTGGTGGAGATACTTCTTTTGGTGACGATCCATTCGCAGATATGGGTTCGACACCTGCTGCTACAGAAAGTTTTGGTGATGATCCATTTGCTAGTTTAGGTGGGGAGGAAGGTCCTTCGACTCCTTCCAGAGACAATGAACCTGCCGACATAGGTGGTGGATTTGATGATCCATTCGGTGACTTGGGTGTGGGTATGGAACCACCAAGTTTGGATGATGATTTAGGCGCACCTTCTTTTGACGATTTGGCACCATCGATTGATGATATGCCAGTTTCTACGATGGATGATTTTGGTTCTGATGGGCCAGGGGGATTTGAGGAAGACCTCATGTCTCTCGGTAAAGAAGAAGAACCAGAAGAATCACTCGAAGCCAACTTAACTGATGAAGAGTTGGCGGTGATTCAATCCGAATTACTTCGTTACCCGCCGAAACTAAGACGTACCATCATTGATACGATTGTGAACCAAAGGATTCCGGTTCGTAATCAAAAAGAAATCATAGAGCTCATTAAGGCACAACAAAAACCAGAGGACATTGCTAGTTACTTAAGTGGCCTTCTGGGAGAACGAGTCGAACTCAGTGACTCCACTGGAAAGTTTGCTGCAGATGGTGTTCCCATCATTGCCAGTCGCGATGCTTACACCAAAGAAGGTGCTGCCCGCAAACGAGAGTTAGTTCGTAGAACCATTCTTTCTTCTGCCGCTGCCGTATTTCTTGTCTTTGGAATTGTGACACTTTGGAAATATGTGATTGTTCCCTATCGTGCAAAAGCACAATACGCACTTGGTCTTGAAAAAATTGAAGAGTTTAGTTATGAAACTGATGCTTTAGAAAAGAAAAAACTGCTAGCCGACGCAGAAAATTATTTTATCAAAGGGGAAGAAATTTTCCCACATAACTTAGAATTTTTGAATAAATATTGTATTGCTTATACCAAAGCCGGTCAGTATGAAAGAGCCTTTGAAAAATGTTTTGGGAAAGTGGAACCTGATTTTGGGTATGAACCAGAAGATAAGGAACACAAAAGAGCATGGGAAAATAGAAAAGAAGTACCAAACATTAGTTTTGCGAAAAAAACAGAATGGAATGATGCAGGTGTCGAAACTGCTGGAAGACGGCCGTTACCGGAACTATCTTTTTACCTTACCTCACAAGATAAAGTTCCAAGAAAGGTTTTAAAAGCGGGTGCCTACATTGCTTCTCGCCTAAAATACAACATTCACGACATAGATACTTACATTGCCCTTGGAACCTTTCACTCTTTCCATAGAAAGGATTTTATAGAAGTTCCACCGGGAAGTAATCGCAAAAAATATAAAAACGATCACCTTGCGATAGAATACTTCAAACGAGTGTTTACCGATGGGGGAGATCCTGATAACGTAGATGCGATTGCTGGAATCGCCAAGATATTTTACAACAAACAAGAGTTTGGAACAGCTGTTAAATACTATAACGATATCATTGAAAAGTATCCGAAAAATGCGATTGGACATGGTGGAATTCTATCAACCTACATCGAAATGTGGAAACGTGATAAAAATCCTCAGTATGTGCTCAACCACCACAGACAGGTTCGGAATGCTCTCAACATTGAAGATGAACTTTCGCTCTTTGTACTTGCAAAACTTGCCTCCTTTTATATTGATTTGGATTCTGAAGAAGTTCGAATCAAATACAATATCAACCCTGAAGACCAAGTCACAGGGATGGAAATTGATGATAATGTGGAATACCTTCTAAACATTGCCTATGGCAAAGAGGGTGGATCTAAATTTGCAGAAGGGTATTACCAAAGAGCTAGATTCTATTTCAAAAAAGAAGAGGCAGCTCGTGCCCTAAAACAATTGGAATTGGCATCAACCTATGACATTCGCCATTATTTAGCAGTGCTTCTTATGGCAGAATACTATATCCAAACGGAAAATTATGATGAGGCCGTCAAACTACTTAGAGAAGCCGATGACCGTTACCAAAATTATAGAGATCGACTTGGAGAAAGAGATGAGGATGAAACCTTACTCGAAGGAAGCCCGGGAAGGATTTCGTTTAACTTAGGTAAAATCCAATTTTTAGAAGCTGCAGGCATTAACGTAACAGACAATATACGAGAGTTCCCTGGTAAAAAAATCTATCCTGAGCGTAGCATTGGAACCCTTTCTTATGAAGAAAAAGAAAGAAGAAACGGACTTTTTATGGCTCGTGAATCTTTCCTTGCAGCCCTGGAACGAGACATCTCCAAAGATCCTAAGATTGTGAGAGAATGTTATTATTATTTGGGTTGGATCGATTACAATCATGGAGACTTTGCACAAAGTTTAGATTTTTGGGCCGAACTTCCTGAAGAAGATATTTATAATAACGCAACCTTACTTTTTGGAAAAGGGAATGCATTCTATTATACAAGACAGTACAATGCTGCTCTAGGCAACTATCTAAAGTTAAAGGATGATTTTGAACTCAAAGAACAAAGTTTGGGTCGAATCGATACCGAAAACTCTGATCATAGAGAAGTATACGAAACTTTAACGGCTCTTTATAATAATATTGGGGCTGTGTATGAGAAAAAACAAGATTCCATCAATGCCCTCAAATACTACTGGAAGGCAATGGAAACGGCTCGTAAAATTGGATCTGTGAGTGAGATTGCAAACTCTAACAAAGATTTGGTATTTGCTCGGGCCAAACTTGACCGCGAACCACTCCTCGAGGATTGGTTGGCACCAACACTAGATCGATTAGACCAAATTAAAAAATAGATTCTAAGAAATTTGCGAGAATTTGATGAGAGGAGGATAGATGCATTCTATCCTCCGAGATGGGTTTGTTCTAAATTTGTATTTTGAATTAATGTTTGCGAAATCGTTCGCGGATCCCGAGTAGAAAGAAATAGAAAGTTTCCCACATCCTTTGGATTCGGTAAGGTCTTGCGATGATCCTCCAAAGCCAGATGAGTCCTCTCTCTTTAAACCATTCTGGTGCTTTTTTGTCAGCACCAGATAACATATCTAAGGCGCCGCCTACACCAATCACAACAGCTTTACCAAAGTATCCAGTGTTGTTTTCGATCCAAATTTCTTGATTTGGAAAATCCATCGCAAGAAAAATGATATCGGGACCGGTTTTACGTATGGCTTCTTTAACTCGCATTTCCCTTTGGCGATCGAGATGGCCTGCGTGCCTTCCTACAATCCTTACTTTTGGAAAATGCCTAGTGAGGTTAAAATAAATACGTTCTACAATTTCGTCTTTAGCTCCAAAGATAAAGGCAGTGAATTCTTTGAGTTCCGCCAAACGAATCAGGTCCATCATCACAGCAATCGGAGTGACACGTTCTTTGAGTCTACCTGAGGTCATCCAACCAATTCCCGCCCCTTCTACCAAAATGGTTCCTGCTTTTTCAGCAATGCGGTGTAGGGACTTTTTCGGACGCATCCTCATCAGTTTAATCGGATCTAAAAATAGTACATGGTGCATGCCTTCTTTTTTCTCAAGCACGCGAAAGAGTTTGGCTATGGCTTCGTCGGTAGTGACGTTGTCGATGGGAATTCCCAAAACATTTAGAGTTTCTAGCTTGGAAACATCGATATTTTGGTATTCTAGTAGTATATCCCTCTCATCTTTTGAGGAATTGTGAACGATTTCGCTCAATTGCTTCATGTAGCCGGGCTTTCCTTTCCTATCTAAAACATTATGTCCAGTACCCTCTATTGTCGCCTCTAAATTTTTAAAAACTATCGTTTTTTCACTTGGATTGGAATCGAAAGAAAGAGAAAAAGTATCAAAATGTTTCGTAGCTATCTTTTCCCAATTTTAATTCTTATTTTTCTCTCAAGCGCAAGTTATGCGGAAAAACTTTCCATTTTTGGAACTATACAAAATGGAACCACCGGTGGACCTGGAAAAGCTGATTCCATTCGTATGCTTGCTTTGCAAGGAGCTATGGTTCCTTTAGCAGACATTGGAGTACAGTCCGGTAAATTTCGTTTTCCAGAAATGGATTTACCAGAGGGAGCACCTATCCTTTTGCAAATCCAATACCAAGGCGTAAATTATAATAAAATGATTCCGCCTACTACTAAGTTTCGTACTTCTCCGCAAGAAGTTTTGGTTTATGACACGGGTGCAGAACGAAAACAGGTAACTATTAAAAGTTTAATGCAGGTTATGCGAGAAAAAAAAGGATTACGAGTCTTTAAATTATTCTTAATTGATAACTCAAGTAAACCTCCTAAATCTTATGATTCGAAAGTTTCTCCTTTAGAATATTCTGTGGCAGCGGAAGCTACAGAGATTTTGGCCCAAATCCAACAACCAGGAAGTAAGATGGCTATTCCTTTAGGAATCCCGGAAGGACCAAACGGAGGAAGATTACTTGACCGTGCCATTCTTCCTGGTGTTTCGGAAATGCAAGTTTCCTATTTTATTCCTAACAACTTAGATTCTTTCAGCGAACGAATGTTAATTGAATCTGAAAATGGAAAATTCCCTATTTTTGTCAAACCACAAGATATGGAAATCAAAACTGGATCTGAAACTCCTGTCACCAAAATAGATAAAGATGTTCCCCCTGGCCTCAGTGCTTATGTATTAAGTTCATTAAGTTTTGGAACAAATGTAAATTTTACTTTTTCCGGTGGAAAACCACTTCCCACCATTTCCAATAATCCAAATCCAGAAATCTGGAACGGTTCCATACTGACAAGTTGGGATCTTTCCCTTTTTGCGGTGATTGGGTTTCTTGGATTTTTATTTACGCTCTCATTTATTTTTGTCTATCGAAAACAAAGAGAAAGGAAAAACAATCCATGAACCAAAAACAAACAAAACGAGAAACAACCTATCTGCGATTTTTTGGCCTCGCCGAACTTGCAGATCATGGGGCAAGGGGTATTTTAGCATTTTGGGTCATCCTGGGAATGGCCTTCTTTTTGTTTGGTGATCAAAACCTAATTGCACCGAATATGAAAAATATTGGTGCTTCCTTGGGCATCACTGACCCCAACGAAGTCGATTGGAAATTAGGTGGTATCATTCCTGTTTTGTTCTTTATTTTGGGTGGTGCTGTCTCATTGTCAATGGGATACCTTTCTCAGACTTTCTCACGAAAGAACTTACTTCTCGCCACTGTCCTACTTGGCGAAATTCCATGTTTTTTAACTGCATACGTTGAAACTTATGACCAATTTTTAGTTTTACGAACGTTATGCGGTTTTGGTCTTGGTGGAATTTTTCCTCTTCTCTTTAGTTTGATTGGAGATTATTTTTCTAGCAAATCTAGGGCGATTGCCACTGGTTATGTGTCTTTGGCGATGGGCCTTGGTGTAGGGGTTGGACAATTACTAGGTGGAATTTTAGGTGGGGCCGATCCCATCAACGGATGGCGTGCTTCTTTTATTTATATGTCAGCTCCTTCCTTTGTTTTTGCTGGCATTTATTTATTCTTTTGTAAAGAACCAAAACGTGGTGGAGCAGAAGGTGTTTCCAGCGATGAGTTATCACATAAAATAAGTTTAAAAGATTTTAAATTACTCTTTGAAAGTAAAACCAACTTAGGTGCCTTTTTACAAGGCCTACCAGGTTGTATTCCTTGGGGTGTGTTTTTTGTTTATTTGGCAGATTATTACGAACACACCTACCATCTTTCTAAAGAAATTTCTGCTGGTATGATTACTTTTGCGGCAGTAGGAATTTTTATAGGAACTTTCTTTGGTGGAGTGCTTGGTCAAATTTTATACAATATCAAAAAAACATACCAACCACTACTTTGTATCGGTACCACTTTTTTTGGTGTATTCCCTGCCATCATGCTGCTGTATTCATTCGATATCGTTCCCTATATGGGCCTTTTCATTGCACTGAATATTTTTACAGGAATTATGATTTCGATCACAGGACCTAACGTACGTGCGGTGTTACTCAATGTAAACGAACCAAAATCAAGAAGTGCTATTTTTTCTATCTATAACCTAACAGATGATTTAGGAAAAGGTCTTGGACCTGTGATGTCTGCAGTGATTTTAGGATTAACTCCGGATCGAGGTCTTGCTCTCTCGATATCCATTCTATTTTGGGTTCCATGTGCATTGGCATGGTTACTGATTTTGTTTAATTATGAAAAAGATGAAAATAGAATGCTGCAGCTGATGAAACAAAATGTTTCAAAGACATAATTTTTTTATCATTTTGGTATAGATGAATATTAAACACAACTTACTCGACATTGAAGGGACAACGGCACCAATTGCCTTTGTCCATCAGGTCCTTTTTCCTTATGCTAAAAAACACATAAGTCGTTTTTTAAAAGACTTCCAGTTTTCGGAATTACAACGAAAGGAAATCCAATCTGAATTTGAGAAGGATTCGGCCCTTCGTGAGGAAAGTTTTTTATCAAGATTTTCAAAGTCAAATTCTCATACAAAAATGGAAACGATTCCATTTACAAAGGATCTCATTTCTTCTTACTTCGAATATTTAATTGAGAAAGATCGAAAGTTTGGCCCTTTAAAAGAAATCCAAGGTAAAATTTGGAAAGAAGGTTATGAATCTGGGGAAATCAAAAGTATTGTATATCCAGATGTTCCTGGTTTTTTAAAAAAAGCAAAGGAATCGGGAATCAAAAATCATGTGTATTCCTCAGGTTCTGTGGAAGCACAAATTTTGATTTATCAGTATTCCGAGTTAGGTGACCTTCGAATTTATTTTGAATCTTATTTCGATACAGCAGTAGGTGGAAAAAGAGAAAAAGCTAGTTATGAAAACATTGCTAAAGAACTAAAGTCATCCCCTGACCAAATTCGTTTTTTTACCGATATCGTGGAAGAAGCGGAGGCAGCAAAGGCAATAGGAATGGATGTGGTGATTTTAAACCGTCCAGGAAATATCCCGCAGAAACCACATCTCTTTCCCATCTGGGATCATTTTTAAGTCAGTAACAAAATACTAACGGAATAAATTCCAATGAGAATAGGAAAGGCCACCTTCCAAAATAGGTGAGCCACTTTCAAATTCATAAAAACAAAACAAATCAAAAGAAATTTGATCGCACTAAATAGAATTAAATTCCAAGTTCCAGGTATGGTAGAACCCATTCCAAAAAATGAATAATAAACAATTCCCAAAAGAATTAAATAAGTAAATAAAATCGATTTCATCAGGAACCTCCTATTGAATTAAATACAAAGCCGGATACAGTAATAACCAAATCAAATCGCACATATGCCAAAACACAGCACCTGCTTCCAGGTTATCAACGGAGATGGTTTTGCGACCCAAATAAATGATAAATAAAATAATCACACCTACAACTACATGAAGATAATGGAATCCTGTGAGTAACCAATAATAACTAAAAAACTGACTGGTTTCTAGACCAAAACCCAATAACCACTTTTCACGGAACTCATAGAATTTAAGAAAAAGAAAAGCAAATCCAAAGAGAATAGATGCTAATAGAAAAATTGTAAAAAAATTAATATTGTTTTTGGTTCTGTAATAAACAGCAGTTGCGATACAAAACCCACTAGTGAGTAAAAAGACTGTATTCCAAAACGCAAATGTTTTGTTTAAGTGTGACTGCATAAATGTAAAAGTGTTGAGATCCTTTGCCTTATCATATAACAAGGAACCAATTCCTAAACTAAATGTCAGAACTTCGACAAGGACAATCATCCAAATGAGGATTCCACCGGGTGGGTACCATAAAGAATCGTTGGTTTCTATTTTGTTTTCTTGCATGAAAATCTCCTTTGTGAATAATATTTACAAATAATCGAATATTCAATTGCTTTAATTTTATAAATTATCATCGCACATTCGCTGCTGTTAGGGTTTTCCTTTAAAATTGGGACAATCTGTACTTTATTTTTTCCATGAACATAGTTCTCGATACAAAAGATTGATTCTAAGTGTCAATTAACCACTGTTCTTATATTCATTCATTATGTTATTAGAAAAATTCAAATTCGTACTTGATATAAATCAATGCCGAAACTAAAATCTGCACCTACAATTCAAAAAATTGAAATTAGGAGGCAAGGATGCTATCAAAATCGCAAGCCAGGGCGTTCTTTTTGGGAGGCACCTTTTTGTTCAGTGCTATCTTTGTGTTTCTCACTGTGGATACCTTGCGACAAAACGATTCCCGAACCAATGCACAAAACATGACCGCTGATGTTTTGAAGGGAAAGGAAATTTGGGAAAAAAACAATTGTATGGGTTGCCATACTTTGTTAGGTGAAGGTGCCTATTATGCACCAGACCTAACAAAGGTTGTCGAAAGAAGAGGAGCAACTTGGATTGATGTCTTTTTAGACGATCCGCAAGCGATGTTTCCAGGAGAACGAAAGATGGTGAAGTATAACTTCACTAAGGAAGAAAAAACACAGGTCATTGCGTTTCTTGATTGGGTAGGTAAAATTGATGCCAATGGATGGCCACCGAAACCAAATATTCCCATTGATTCGATTGCAACTCCTCCTGCCCCAAAGGCAAGTTCCAGTGCAGTTGCTTTGCCTCAACCTGAAAAGTTTTCTCAGCTTTGTGTCGCCTGTCACGCAGTAGGTGGAAAGGGTGGAAATGTTGGTCCTGCACTTGATCATGTAGGTACCAAGTTCGATGCCGATTACCTCAATCGTTGGTTGTCAGATCCACAAGCCATCAAACCGGGAACAAATATGCCAAAGTTGCCGTTAACTGATCCAGAAAGAAAAGATATAGTAACTTATCTTTCTTCGCTGAAATAAGGAGAAACAATGAGATTCCAATCACAAAAGGTCGCATATTGGTTCTTTGCAACTTGTATGTTACTCTTATCTTTACAAATCGTATATGGCTTTATTATGGGTTTTGCTCGCATCGGTTTTGATGGGTTACATGACTATATTCCATTTAATACGGCTCGTGCAACACATACAAATTTACTAGTTGTATGGTTGTTAACTGGTTTTATGGGAGCTGCTTATTACATTATTCCTGAAGAATCTGATAGAGAGTTGTATAGTGTAAAACTTGCCTATATTCAACTTCTTTCTTGGGTTGTTGTGGGAGTGGTCGCCATTATCGGATTTCACTTCAATTGGTGGGAAGGTCGTAAATTCTTAGAAATTCCAAGACCACTTGACTATTTGGTTGTTGTGAATGTTTTAACATTTTTGTTTAACATCGCTATGACGATCTGGCAGGCAAAAAAAAGAAGTACAACACAACTAGTTCTCTTCTTTGGATTGTTATGTGCTGCGTTATTATACCTTCCCGGTATGATTTACTTCGATAACCAAACACTCGATTCTTATTTTCGTTGGTGGGTAGTTCATCTTTGGGTAGAAGGAGTATGGGAACTCATTATGGGTGGTATCCTTGCTTTTTTACTCATCAAACTCACTGGTGTGGATAGAGAAGTAATCGAAAAATGGTTGTATGTAGTTGTTGGTTTAACTTTCCTTTCAGGAATTCTTGGAACAGGCCACCACTACTACTGGATTGGAACTCCTAAGTATTGGCTTATGGTGGGTGGAATTTTTTCTGCTTTGGAACCACTTGCTTTTCTTGGAATGGCAATCTGGGCTCTCAATATGTATCGCAAAAAAGGAAAAAACCATCCTAATAAAATTGCGCTCTATTGGACTTTGGGCAGTGCCATGATGTCTTTTATTGGTGCTGGATTTTTAGGTTTTGCTCATACATGGCCTTCCGTAAACCAATGGACTCATGGAACTCTCATCACTGCAATGCATGGACACCTTGCATTCTGGGGAGCCTACGCTATGTTAGTGTTAGCTGTGATTTCCTATGCAATGCCAAACCTAACCGGAAGAAAACTGTTTACTGGAATGTCAGGTTATTTGGCATTTTGGGCATCCAATATTGGAATGTTAGGTATGACTGGTGCACTCGCGGTTGCCGGTATCACTCAAGTGTATTTAGAACGTAAATTAGGAATGGACTTCCTCGTGGTTCAGAAAGAAATTATATTCCACTTTATTGGAATGTTACTGGCTGCCACACTATTTACGGTAGGGATCACTTACTTTATCGTGGATTTCATTCGACATGGTCTTCCATCCGATGAAGCTGTAGGAAAAAATGCAGGTGATCTCGAATAATCTATGTTAACGAAGAAAGCGCCCTATTACGAACCAATCGGTAAGGAAATAGAAATCTTTCAAATGGCGGCAGAGAATTCTCTGCCGCTTTTGTTGAAAGGTCCTACTGGATCCGGTAAGTCTCGATTTTTGGAGTATATGGCTCATACCTTAGGCCGTAGACTCATCACAATTTTATGTAACGATGAAACATCTTCTGTAGATTTAGTCGGAAGATTTTTAGTCAAAGGTGCTGATACCATTTGGATGGATGGACCTTTAACAACAGGAGTCAAAGAAGGAGCCATTGTTTATTTAGATGAAGTGGCAGAAGCAAGACCTGACACTCTTGTAACCATTCACTCCTTAACCGACCATCGCCGTACTCTATTTTTAGAAAGAAAAAACGAAGAAATCCATGCACATCCTGATTTTTTACTCGTAGCATCTTATAACCCAGGATACCAGAGAGGATTTAAGGAATTAAAACCTTCCACAAAACAACGATTTCTCGGAATGGACTTCCCTTATCCGAAGGCATCTGTAGAGGAAAAAATCATCGTGGGAGAAACGGGAATTAGTGATTCTGTCTCAAAGAAATTAGTGCAATTTGCAGGATTGGTAAGAAATAAGCCAGAGTTAGGTTTGGCAGAGACTGTTTCGACCAGGTTACTCGTATCTTGTGCAAAATTAATGGCAAAAGGTTTACCGGCTCGCTTAGCGGGAAGGACTGCGATTATTTTACCACTCTCTGATGATTTGGATACTGTCACTGCTTTGCAAGATAGTTTTGATCTGATTTTTTAGGGTACAGATTTGGAATGGGATCAGTTTGTATTCTTCCAAGGTCATAAACTTTGGAAAAAGATTCGTAAAAAATTAACTCCACCAAATCCATATTATGCGTATCAAATGGGGTTGGAAGAAGTTCGGGTTCTTCGTTATTTACAAACATTAAAAAAAGAACCTACAATTTTGATTCTTGGTGGAGAATCGGTCACGTTTGGTCCAAATTATTTAAAATTTCCAGTAGAAATACATTGGTTTCTATCAGAGTCTATTTCTAAAAAATTTGTACGTATCTATCTTGCGTATTTAGCATTTCTTTTTAATGGTAAAGAAGTTAAAATAAACCAGTCTTTAGATTTAAAAAAAATTAATGAAGTAACTTCCCATTCAAAAGAAACTTTCTTTTATCAGTTTCGAAAGTTTATCAAAGAATTTCAGGGTATTCGGAGTGATTGGAAGGAGATTCGACAAGAGAGATTAACAATAAGAAAAAAAGATCCAGTCCAACACCTAAAAATAAAGAAACTAATCACGGATACATCCTCTGCCATTTCCAATTTGAAACATGAGTTTCCCACAGGAAAAGATTTTATTTCGAAAACCGATAAACAAAAAATAAAATCCAAAGAATCCAAACAAAAATTAGATCCAAGTGATGCTGAGGTTTTGGAAGTCGATGAGAAAAAAATCGAAGAATATACGTTAGGTCATAATTTTGAAAAAATAGAAACGGTAGAAGAGTTTGATGGGCAATGGCGTGACATTGATGGCGAAGAAGATATGGAGGAAGAGGAAGCACTACAAGAGTTAAACTTAAAACATATCATTCGTACAGAAGATCCTGTGCATACCACTCGAAGTAGTGAGTCCGGAGCCGGAACAACTCTGGAAATTTTAGACGAAAAAATTTTGGGAAATCGTTTTTCCTATCCTGAGTGGGACTATAAATTTAAAAACTATAAACCTAACTATTGCAATGTTGTAGAGGAATTTCCCAACCAAAAAGATATTTCTTACACAAAACATGTATTAGAAAAACAACATTCTACTTTGACCCAATTAAAAAAGAAAATGATGGCACTCTTAAACCAAACACGAATCAAAAAACGTTTGGTATCGGGAGATGATATTGATTTAGATGCACTTGTAGATCGTTATGCGGATATCAAAGCTAAAATTAGTCCATCAGAATCAATTTATATGAACCCAATTCGCGATGTTTCCGATATGGTTTTATACTTTTTGGTAGATTTGAGTTTGTCTACTGATTCGTGGATTCAAGAAAAAAGAGTATTAGATGTAGAAAGAGAAAGTTTACTTTTGTTCTCTGAATGTTTGGAAGATTTAAAAATTCCATTTGGAATTGCTGGATTTTATTCTAGAACTCGCAATTTTAATCAATTGATCCATTTAAAACAGTTATCAGAATCTTGGCAGAGTTCTCGTGACCGTTTGGGTGCACTTTCTCCGATTGGATACACTCGTGTTGGTCCGTCTTTACGCCATATCAATTCTATTTTAAAATATACTTCTTTTAAACAAAAGTGGATCATCCTCATTACTGATGCACGTCCCAATGACTATGATAAATATGAAGGAAAATACGGAATCGAAGATGTGAATAAGGCTGTCGGTGAATGTTTGTTAAATGGAATTCAAGTGTATACGTTAGCCATTGGAACAGAAGAAAAACCAACCATCCCGGCGATGATGAGAAATGCAAGTTACCAAATGTTGTTTCATCCAGAAAGGCTCCTCGATTCACTCCAAGAGTTTTTTCGAAGAGCCATCCGGGTATAAAATCTAAAACTTTAAGCTGGTTTTCCGTCTGGTCTTGGGCTAAACAAAATTTTTGTGTATTGAAAAATAAACAAACTAAACGCTAAGATCCAACAAATCCCTGATAAATGGAAGGCCCAGGTGTATTTTCCAAAAAGTGGAAAAAATACTCGGACAAGCACCGCAAAATTTAATATAACATAAGCACCTACAGTGAGAGGAGATGCAACAATGCTCCTTCCTGTATGGCCTAAACTCACACGAGTGATCATCCCATAGATAAAAACTCCGATACCTCCAACAGTCAAACTGTGAATCGCAGATGATACGGGAAAGAAGCCTAAATACGCGAGGCTATACAATAAAAATCCTAAACAGACCCAGAAGTAACCAGTATACAAAATCCAAAGAATTGGTTTTTTGTATGATCTCCAAGGTTTCCATGAAACGTATCGAATCAGATTGGTAACAAACAAAGTAAAACTAACTAAAAAAGTTGTGATAAGTATTAAACTGGAAAGATTCAAATTCGCAATATCCAAGTGTATGGACTCACTATTGACTAAATTACCCTGGATCAATTTGGAAACATAAAATACAAATGGCAAATATAGGATAACCGTTTCTAGTTTTGGCATTCGTTTGAATGAATATCCTTGTATGACAACACCTGTAAAGAAAGGAACAACTCGTCCGCCAATAATCAAAATGAGAAATAGAATTACAAAAATACTTAGATGAATATACAATAAAGTCATTTCTGAATTTAATACAGACCGTGCAGCGATACCAGCTAACAAGTGAAATACTGAAAATAATCCGTAATGATAAAGAATAGGACGATTGTGTTTTTGGGTAGGCACTGTAAGTTTGGGATAAAGTAAAAGGATGACCATTAAGTCGGAACTAATATCTAAACCAAAAGATAAATAAGAAACAATCCCCAGCGGATACATAGAAAATCTTCCTAAAGTCCAAAAGAGAAGAAGGAAAAATAGATTTTTACCTTTTATGATACTTGAGTTAGTCCAGTTTTGAACTGCCGTAAAAAGGAATCCGAGGACTATTGCTTTGGAAAATCCAAATACCATTTCATAAGAATGCCAATGAATCGAGTTAATTTGAATGGGATTCGTAATCGCATTTGATAGAATTAATAACCAAAATCCGATTACTAAAATGCCGTACACCGATCCGAACCAAAAAAATGGCCGGAATGCTGTATTCCATAAACTCCACTGAAAAAAAGAAGTCTTCATGATTTGATCCTATTGGAAATTAGAATCATTTCATTGATTCAAATCAAGAACTAAGCCAAAATTTTAAGCAAACCTTCTTTGTCTAAAATGGATATTTCTCCTTTTTGGTTATCAATGAGACCCTGATCTTTTAATTGTTTGAGAATTCTAGAAAAAGTTTCTGGTCTTAGATAGAGAAGGGAGGCCATTTGCGTTTGTTTTAATGCCAGAGAATCAGGCGTTCCGTAAAATAAAAAATGTGCTACCCTTTGCATCGCATCCATTGTTAATCCGCGATTGATCGCTAAATTTAATGTATCAATTTTATTCATTAGCGAGTGCATGAGAATATGGTTTAGCTCAATATTTTTATGTATGCGTGTTTGCACTTCGGAAAGAGGCATTCTTAAAATCGTACTTGTTTTGGTAAATCTTCCTGAAGCTGGGTAAGGAATTCCTTGGATGACGGCCCATTCTGCGATGATACTAACAGGGCGAAAGAAAGTTAAAGTAACTTCATTCATATTCCCATCATATTTGAATACCTGAAGGTCACCTGTCACTAATAGATCCATGTAACCAACTGGATCGCCACCATGAAATAAAAATTCATCCTTTGAATACGTGAGTTCCTGACAACCTTCGAAGGCCTTTCTTAATGATTCTGGATTCGGATGTGTCAGATACTTTATGATCATGAATAATAAATTTATTTTTTCTTTTTAAAATTGGGAATCTTAATCTCAGTTTCTTTCAATACTTTCCAAATACGTTTTAAAGTAACTCTCCAATCTTCCTTTTCTGTTTTGTTTGGAGTTGATTGATTCGAAGCTTTTGATTCTTTGATTGGTTGCAATTCGGAAACTGGGACGATTGCTGCAATGCCTAAGTCGATTTTTAGGTATTTCTTTTTGATGATTTTGAAATCAATCTTTGCACCTAATAGTCTTACGATCTCAAGAATGATAGCCCATTTTACTTTTATAGGTGTCAAGGTATTATAATTCTCTACTAATTCAGTAAATAATCTTTGTGAAACTTTCGGATTACTGTGAAATAATAAAAATCGGAAATGAACATTTCCTCGTAAGTCTTGGGTAATAATTAAATCATTATGATTGAATTCTTTGAAAGGCGGAAAATCAACTAGTCTTACAACGACTGAGTTAATTAAATCCAAACTGTTATGAATTTCTGTTTCTGGATTTACTTTAATGGAATATGTAATGTCATCTTCCGGAATTACTTCATTGATAAAAGAAACAAAGTTAACTTGCTCTTTAAAGGGAACTTCCTTTAAGACTTCCAAACGAGAAAGTTCAATGATATCATCCATCACATTGTCGATTGATGATTGGACTTCTATCACTTCTTTAACTAAATTTTTATCTTTGGTTTTTTGGTTAGATTCGCGATAAGAAATCAATTTTTCTTTCATGGATTTCAATGGGCCAGATATCATTGCATCCATATAATAAAATATTTTTTCCCGTAGGGAGTCAGCTTCTTTTAACCTTTCGTATCTATTTTGAAGTTTACGTTTCATCATTAAAAATTGGAAACGTAGTGCGAGGGTCATTAAAATTAAATAAACCAAAAAACTTGTTTCAAGAGAAGAAGGTGAGTTTAAATAACCTCTCTCAATTAAAATTTCTTTTAGTATAGAATATAGTAGATAAATAAGGGCTAATAGGTGGATTGCAGAACCACGTTTTTGTTCGCGAAATTTGATAAATGTTACATATATCGCATAACCAATAACTGCTAGTAAATGGATATCCCAATAACCAATAAAGTTATACCAAAACACTGGATTCGAAACTAATGCGAAAACTGCGATAAATAAAAACTGTGTTAATAAATATAGTCTTTGGTATTTAAATGGTTTTAGTTCAAAGAAATCTTGGATAAATTTAATGAATCCGTAAGGAAGTATTAGGAGAAATGAATATTCGATAAATTTTAAAATGGCAAATTGATTGATCAAAAAAAATCGAACTTCGTTTTTGGACAATTCGTAACCAGAGAAAATAAGTGCCAGAATACTAAAACTTAGATATTCTTTTTTATCTCGTAGATTGAAAAAATTAATAAAGAAAAATAGGGCAATAAAAAGATAAAACCCAACAAAGATTAGTTCTACGAGCGAATCATACAAATTGCCGTTGAGAGCTTCTTCGTAAGTAACGATACGAATGGGGCCAGTGATGATGCCTGCAGAAGTTGAGAGTGAAGAATCGATTTTGATAATTAGAACATTTTCGCCTTCTAACAATAAATCATGTGGGATTGGGTAGATTCTTGGTCTACCGAATGCAAATTCTTCTGGGTCTTTTCCGAAGGCAGAATTATTTTTTCCAATTAAAACACCATTGATAAAAACTTCATCTGATTGGTAGATTTTTCCAAGTTGTAGTGCTAAGGATTTTTGGTGTTGTTCTGTTGTGATTTCAAAACTTTTTCTAACCCAAATAGATCCACGGTAATTTCTATTTAAGTTTCGAAAATTACTTGGTACGGTAGTAATATCAAGGTTATTTGCATTGAATTCGTTGCTAAGTATATCTGCATTATTGTGAAAATAAATTCCCCAATCTTCGCCGTCTAACCTTAATACTACAGTATTTTCGTCCGTGGAGCGAGAACAATTCGAAACTAAAAAGAGTAAACAGAGAATAAGGATTCGTTTGAATACAAAGGATTTCATTTTTTTGGTTTCTCCGGGATACGGATTGTAAATTTCGCTCCCATCCCTTCGCTTGATTTTAAACTTACGGTTCCACCAAGAAATTTCGTAGTAGCTTCTACTAAAGTTAAGCCTATGCCGGCACCTGGAATTTCATTTTTTTTATCTCGGTAACCTCTGACGAACTTTTGAAAGATCGTTTCCATTTCTAATTGGCTAAGGCCCATACCTTCGTCCATTACGATGAGTTGGTGAAATCCATCGCGGTTAAAAAACTCTATATTAATGTCTGTCTTTGGATCTGTATATTGATATGCATTTTCAATTAGATTTCTTAAAATACAGAAAAGTAATTCTTTCGGAAAATAAATTTCTAGGTCTTTGGGTTTTACATCAATTGTAGTAGATTTTCTGTGTTGTTCCAAGTGGTTTTCAATATTAGAAACACAGTGTTTAATTAACTCAGTTACGGAGAATGTTTCGTAAAATGGAATGTATGTTTTGTCTTCTAATTTTCTAAGTAGAATTGCTTCTTCAACCATATAACTCATGTAAGATATGTGATCTTCAGCTTGTTTGATGGGATCTAAATCTTGCTTTGTGACACTGGTTTTAGCTTTGGTTTTCTTTTTTGCAGCTTTTTTTGGGGTTGTTTTAGTTTGTTCTTTTGTTGAAATTTTATTTTGGCTAGCTGAAATATTATCAATAGCGTTCTTAATTTTTTCCATTCCTGATTTAAATTCAGAAGATAAATTAATTAAAAATCCAGTTTTGACCCTTTCCATTTGGATGAGTTCTTTTTCTTGTTCGATAAAGTTTTCTAATCCCAAAACAATATCATTTGAAAGTTGGATTGAAATCATCACTAAAAATATCAGAAATCCAAGGTATAATGTTCCAGGCAAGGAAATGACTTCTAAAGCGGAGAGGCTATCAATAAGAACAGTTGGTAAAATACAGGCAATCCCGATGAGAATGAATTTCACCTTTGCTATGTTTGCTTTTCCATTTTTAACAAACAGATAAATTACTAAACCCATTGCCACTGGTAAAGTGTAGTTGAAGAGGGCGATTACCAAAATCCAAGTTTTGGGTGTTCTGAAAAACAAGGTGATTACAAATAATGCAAAAAGAAAAACTTCGTAACCGAGTAACACCAAACTACGTTTCATTTTTAGGTATTGGTGCATGAAATTGATAAAAAATATAGGAAGGCAAATGAGTACTAAAAGTTCTGCTACATAAGACCAAGTAAAACTATCGAATAAGATGTCTCTATGTTGTGTGCGGATGAGAACATAAATTCCCATAAAAATAGAAAATAATGCGAAAAAGAAATTTTCTCCAGCTCTTCCACGAACTATGGAACCTACCAAAAAGTAAATTCCCATAAAGATAAATACATATCCACAAACCATCGCAAAGGCTTCTTTTGAAAAAACTGCCTCACGTAACAGGCGTTCCTTTGCTATTGTCGGTGCCTCCTTGAGTCCATTTAAATTGGTGGCTGCATATATCCGAATGGCCATAATATTGAGGCCAGGTTTAAGAAGGTGAGTTGGTAGGGAATAAATTCGAATTTTTTGGAAATCTACCTCCATTTTAGGTAGAACCGTTCCCGTTTTATCAATGAGTGTTCCGTTTAGATAAAACTCATCAATGTCTCGAATTCGTCCCAATTGGATGGCAATTGGTTCTACCGGAGTTGTATAATTTTCTGGCAAAAAGAAGGAGCAACGATACCAATGATAACCCGTTAGGTTTTCCGTTTTTGAAATTCCGTAATCAGGAACAGAACGTTTAACCCAGAAGGATTCTTCAACCGTTTCATCTCTCCAATCTAAATTGTCACCTTTTCTAAACAACCAATCAGTTTTTAATACAATTGGTTTTTCGAACGATGTAATTAAAGTTCCGCAAGGTTCTGCCGCCAAACTGAACAAAGCTGGTGACAAAACAAATGCGAACCCGAAAACGATTTGGTAAAAACGGGTTTTCGAAATCATATCGGCTCTACGTTTCGAATTGCCTCTTCGATTTCTTTGAGCTGAGTGGAGATCCTTGCGTCGATCGCTCCCACATCTGTTTCGATGATCACACCACCGCGGTCTACACGAGAATCTTCGTAAATGTTTACTTTTCTGAGTGATTCCATTAGTTTGATAAGTTCATCTTTATGAGCTGTTGTGAGCTCCAAGTCGGCAAAGTTTACGCGAATATCAATACGATCACGGTCTTTGATTCGTTTCATTGCTTCGCGAATATTATTAAGTACAATTTCTTTACGTTCAATGATTTCGTCTTTGATTACTTTTCTTGCAATGACAAGAATCATTTCTACCATTTGTTTTTCAGATGCAGCAATCATTTCTTCGCGAATGTCGATCGCCTTACCAATGATAGTTCCTAACCTGTCAATGAGTCGCCTCACTTCTCCTTGACCTTTTTTGAAACCTACTTCACGACCGGCATCATATCCTTTTTGGTAGGCTTCGTGTTCGATCTCAGCCTGTTTCATTTCGGCTTCTTTGATCATACGTTCGACTTCCATCTTGGCACGATCTAAGATTTGTTCTGCTTTGGCGCGGCCAGAGTCTTCTTCTAATTTAATTTTTTCTTTGGAGTCTTGAACCATTTGGAAGGCTTTGGTTCTACCTTCTTCTTCAATGGCTTTGGCTTGTTTTTTTGCGTCTTCTAATAATTGACGAACTTGTTCTTCTGTCTCTTGGCGATACCTTTGGAGTTCCGCTTCGATTTCTTCAATCGATGGACCTTGGTATTGTTCGATGATATTCCCTTCTTGGTCTATCTCGAAGTCTTCTTGTTCGTCGGTTTTATGAAATTTTTTGTACTTATCAGGAAGTTGGATTTCAACTTCTTCTTGTAAGTCGGCAATTTGGATTGGTTTAAAGACGAGTTTTGCCATATACTTACTTCAATCTCCAGAGTTTCACTTTGCCTTCATCCATTGCTTCCCGCAAACGATCTAAGATACCTTTTTGAGCTTCTTCGATCTCCGCGAGTGAAACAGGACCTAACGAATCCCATTCGATCTTTATTTCTTTTACGAGCCAAGATTCCAAATTGGAATACACTTGGTCACGGAAATCCGTCTCTACTCCCTTCAAAGCACAAGCTATGACAAGAGGATGGATCTCAGAAAAAAACCGAGTAAGACTCGTCCTTCCTAAATGAAGGAGGTCTTCCAAACGAAAGTAGTGTTCTACTATAGTTTCGGCATATTCTGGGCTTTTTTTCTGAATTCGTTCAATTAAATTTTGAGATGGCAAAAAAGGAAGTCGTGTGAGAATTTCCCCTGCCGTTTTGGCTTTCCGGCTGCGAATTTTAGAAACCGGCATTTTTTTCTCGATCAGTTCCATTTTGAAACGTAGAAACCGTTCCAGTTGGTCGCGTTCTCTGTCCGAATGGTAGTCAATTTCGGAAAGTGCTAAAATGATATTTTCTCTATGGTTTTCCGGATATTCGGCTAAAACCTCGGATGCCGTTTCCGGATCAGAAAAGCTAAGGACCCGGGCCACTACTTCTGATGACTCATCCATAGTCAAATGGCGGAGCATTTCTAAGGAAAATTTGGGAAGTTCGGGCCAAAGCGGAGAGTTGGCTTTAGTTTCTTCTTCTTTTAGAATTTCCTGGAGTAAGGAATACAATTCATTTGAATCTGGATGTTCGTTATACGTATATTTCTCATCTGAACTGCTTGGATTTCGGGGATGGTTGTAGTTATTCGTAAAGCCACCCACGTGGGGTTCATTTCCAAGTTGAAACGCAGAATTCCCTGCTTTTTTGGGTGAATCATCGATCTTCGCAGATTTCCCTTTTGTTTTTTGCTGATTCTTTTGAAGGAAATTGGTAAAGGAAAGGAGGATGTCTTTTTCTTGCCGTTTTGTTGGGGAAGGGTTGGATTCTACTTTCAGCAGAAGTGATTCAATTTCCGCATCACTCAAATGTGCGAACACTTCATCCGGTAAATAGCGGCCGAGGATTTGGTAGGTAAGGGCGGCCTTATTGGAACCGGAAGGAGTTTTCATTTAGGTGACATAATAACTGAATAGGACAGCCGTACAAACCAAAAAATATTATTTTTTTTAATTCGAAAACTTCCTTTCCAAATTCGTGTCCCCAAGGAGTCTCTGAAGGTTAGGGATGACCCGCCAGACAATAACCTATCTTTGCCTTTCCTTTTTGTTAACGGCCTGCCGTATGGTGACACCTTCCCCACAAATTCAATCGGGTGAATTGGACCTACAAAATTTCTCTTTCGAATCTGGGCCGGCCTTGGCACTACAGGGAGATTGGAAATTTTTTCCAAGAGAGTTTCATGTGGCACCTGATGCCGCTGCCCCCACTCACCTCCCCGTTCCTGCACTTTGGAATCAAGTACCACTTCGCTCTAGTTTTGGAGATGGGAAAGGTTTTGGGACTTATGTTTTGGATATCAAACTGCCGGAAGAAACTCAGATTTATTCGGTTTATTTGCCTGAGGTTCGGACAGCGTTTCGACTAATAGCAGGTAACAGAAGTTTGGTGTCTGGTGAACCTGGTTTAACCAAAGAAACTACGATACCCAGTGCTCAGGGACAGAGTTTTACAATTTCTGCAAGGGACCACATTCAAATCCAAATTGAAGTAAGTAATTTTCATCACAAAGAAGGTGGCCTACCAAATGCGCCGGTCTTTGGTCTTGCTGAAAACGTTCAAAATTATATTTTAGCACAAAGCACTATGGATTTGGCCTTAACAGGTGCTATATTCATGTTCGGTTTGTATCATTTTATTTTGTTCTTTTATAGAAACAAACAAAGAGAAGCTTTTTACTTTGGGTTTTTCTGTTTAGTTTTTGCTTTTAGAATTCCATTTATCGGAAGTAAAACAATTTATGCAGTTTTTCCCAATATACCTTGGGATTTGGTTGTTTATGTTGAGTATGCATCCGTTTTTGTTTTAGGCATTTTGTTTTTGTGGTTTGTGGATGGACTTTTTCCAAGGTTTGTTGATACAAAGTTAATTTTATATTTTAGTGCCTACGTACAGTTTATGTTAGTTTATGGTTTAATCATAAAACCAGAAGTATATACACAGTTTGAAGTTGTTTTCCAAGTATTAGGAATTGTCTATGCTGTGTTTTTGGGGATTCGGTTATACCAAATGATGGTAAGAGGATTACCAGATGCTGGAATTTTCTTTATAGGTTATTTGGTATTATTTGTTGGTTTTGTTTATGATGTTTTCCTCGCTTATAGCGGTGAAGGCGAATCAACCTTGTCTCAGGTTGCAGTTTTTTTATTTTTTGGAGTTCAATCAACCATTGTTACACTTCGTATGACAAGGACTTTCCAAAAGAAGGTTTTGTTAAAAGAAGAGTTTGAAACAATCAACGAACAATTTATCCTAACAAATCGATTTTATGCAAAATTTATTCCTCGTGACTTTTTAACTCATTTGGGTAAGGAAAGTATCGAAGAAGTTAGGTTAGGTGATAGTAGTGAACGAGAGATGACAGTTTTGTTCGCCGATATTTGGGAGTATTGGGATATTATTTACTCCATTCCTTTAGAAAATCGAATGTTGTTTACCAATTCTTATTTGGGAAGGATTGGGCCATGTGTAAGAAAAAATAATGGTTTTATCGATAAATACATTGGAAGTGCGATTATGGCACTTTTTGATGGAGGAATTCAAAATTCCATCAAGGCAGCAGAAGACATCCAATGGGAATTAGAAAAATACAATGAACGAAGACTAACGTTTGGGTATATGCCTCTTCATGCAGGAATCGGAATTCACTCCGGGGATACGATGCTCGGAATTCTGGGAGAAGAGGAAAGACTAGAATCCACAGTCATTTCTGATACTGTCAATCTTTCGAGTCGAATCCAGGGATTAACCAAAAAATATGGCGCAAGAATTTTGGTAAGTTTAACCTCACTTATGTTACACGAAGACTTGGATACAATTCCATATCGGATTTTGGACTTTGTTCGTGTCAAAGGAAAACAAGAAACGGTAATGATAGCGGAAGTTTTGATACCCGATATTGATGTTATCTCCAATAAAAAAATTGAAAATAGGGAAAGGTTTGAAGCCGCAATTTTTGATTATGAACGCGCAGACTTTGTTTCTGCCTTAGAAGGATTTCGTGAAGTATTTGCAAATAATCCTGAAGATTTGGCAGCTCAGATTTACATTGAACGATGTGAATATTACCAAACAGCCGGTGTTGGTGAAGACTGGGATGGAGTTTCTGCATGGGAAAAATAAATAAATCCATTCTCCTAGTTTTAAACTTTTTGATTTTCTCTATTTCATTTTTTTCCTGTAGTTTCAGTTCTTCAACGGAAGCGGATAAAGGTTACCTTGAAATTCCAATTGAGGCTGTTGAAAACCATCAAAAATTTTCCACTAGTGGAGAATGGGAGTTCTATTGGGGAGAGGTATTTGGTGAAAGTTTATTTGAAAAAATAAATAAACCTGAAAAAACTTATGCGAAAGTTCCTTCCTCTTGGAATTCCTATCGACCAGAAGGTGAGGGAGGCGATGGTTTTGCCGTATTTCGCCTAACACTAAAAATACCCGATCCGAAAATTCGTTATTACCTAAGGGTACAACCTGCCACAAGTTCTTATGAGTTATATGTCAATCGGCAAAAAATTGCAAGTTCTGGAAAGGTGGGAACTGACGAGTTAAGTGCAGTTCCAAAATACCAAATCCAATATGTATCTTTCCAACCTGAAGGTTTCGAACAAGAAATACTTTATGTGGTAAGTAATTTTCGTCATGCGCGTGGTGGATATAGAAAACCAATTGAAATTGGAACAAAAGAAGTCATTCAAAACCAATCTCTCATATATTCCGCTGGAGAAGTATTTGTATTTGGTGCAATGTTAACAATGGCATTATACCAACTAACAGTATTTTTATTCCGAAGAGACGAAAAGAGTTCTCTATTTTTTGCATTGTTTTGTTTGTTTACTGGCCTTCGATTGGTGGTTCTTGATAACTATTATATTGTGTATGCGATTCCAGATTTTTCCTGGCATTGGATGCAGGTTTTGGATTATACTTCCGCACCTCTTCTTGTTTGTTTTTTCTTAGGTTACTTAAAGAGTTTGTTTCCGGGAAGGTCGGAAGTTCCTAAGTGGATGTTGTATTCTTGTTGGAGTATAACAGCTTGTTATGTGTCATTTGTTTTACTAACGGATGTAAAACTGTTCACGAAAACAAATATTTTTTCTCAAGTTGTAATTCTATTTTTTAGTGTTTGTTCTTTTTATGTGATTTTAAGGATTTATAAACAGAAAAAAAGAGATAGTAGTTTGGTTTTTTATGGATCTCTACTTTTAATGATTGGATCGACACATGATTTGATGGCCGGAAATTACTGGTTTCAGTCCCAACCATTGATGCCTTTTTCATTGTTTGTCTTCTTTTTGTTTCAGAGTATTCTCCTCGCTAGGAGAAATGCTAGGTTTTATACTTCGATGGATACTTTAACAACGGAACTAATAGAAGTAAATAATCGCCTTGAGTCATCTAACCAAGTTTATGCGAAATTTGTTCCTTTGCGGCTCATTCAATTGTTTTCAAAAGTATCCAAAACGAGAGTGAAACGTGGAGATTTTATCGTAAAACAAATGTCTGTATTATCCTCAGATATTCGTGATTTTACGGCAATTTCTGAAACATTAAGTCCAGAAGAAACTTTTTTATTCCTTAATGATTATTTAAGACAGGTAGGACCAACCATTCGATCTCATAATGGGTTTATCGAAAAATATGTGGGGGATGCTGTTTTTGCTTTGTTTGAAAAACAACCAGAAGATGCGTTATCTGCGGCGATTGAGATGCATAAAACAATTGCAAAGTGGAATAAGGAAACTAGACCACACCGAGTAGGGGATATTAATATCGGTGTAGGAATCCATTTTGGAGAGTTGATGTTAGGCATCATCGGAGAAGAACAAAGAATAGAGTCTGCCGTTTTATCCGATTCGATGGGTGTTGCGAATTCTTTGGAATCAATGACCAAAAAATATGGTGCAAAAATCATTCTAAGTTTGGACGCACTTCTTGAGTTGGAACATCCAGATTCGTATCCACATCGGCTATTAGATTTTATTAAAATCCCAGCCAAACAGAAGTTAATTGGAATTGCTCAAGTTTTGGTGGAAGGTGTGGAAGATTCCTTTGATCTGAAGTTAAAAACCAAAGAACAGTTCGAAGAAAGTGTGAATTTGTTTTGGGATGGAGAATTTGCCAAAGCGGGGGATGGGTTTCGGGCTGTTCTCACTATCGATCCTACTGATAAAGCATCCCAATTGTATTTGGACCGAACGGAGCTTTATGCGCAAAACGGCCCACCTCCCGGGTTTGGAAAAGGATTTTTGGCATAAAAAAGACATAGATTCGCCCCGATTTCTGAAAAAGTTCTTGAACTTCCTCTGTAAATGAACGAGAGTCAGTAATACGGAGATTCCCATGACCCAAGCCACCCTCTCACAAACCTCAAATTCTGGAAAGGCTGTGATCCAAACCAAAAGTTTTACTCCCTCTGATATTGATCGTATTTTCCAAGCGCAAAAGAAAAAGGCATTGGAACTTCGTTTATCCAATTTCAAAACACGAATTCTCAAATTAAAAAAACTAAAAAACGCAGTCCTCAAATACCAAAAAGAAATTCAAACAGCACTGCATTCTGATTTCAGAAAATCTGCAGGAGAAGTGGACATCACTGAAATATTGCCAACCATTGCGGAGATCAATGATGCCATTCGCCATGTAAAACATTGGATGCGTCCAAAAAACGTAATGACACCTCCCACTTTACTTGGTGCCTCTAGCCGTATCGTTTATGAACCGAAAGGAGTTTGTCTCATCATAGCTCCTTGGAATTATCCGTTCCACCTTGCCATTGCCCCACTGGCTGCTGCAATTGCTGCTGGAAACACAATCATGATGAAACCTTCTGAGTTTACACCACATACAGCAGATGTCATCAAAGCAATGTTAAGTGAAGTATTTGCAGAAGATGAAGTTGCCGTTTTTGAAGGTGATGTATCTGTTGCAACTGCATTGCTAGAAGTTCCTTTTGACCATATATTCTTTACTGGTTCAACTCCGGTCGGTAAAATTGTAATGACAGCCGCTGCAAAAAATCTTACCAGCGTAACATTGGAGTTAGGTGGAAAGTCTCCTTCAATCGTTGCAGAAGATGCTGACTTAAAAGTGGCTGCAGAAAGAATTATGTGGGGAAAATTTTTAAACGCAGGGCAAACATGTGTGGCTCCCGATTATCTCTTAATTCCCGAATCCAAAGTGGAAGAGTTTGTAAAATATGCAAAAGAAACCACTGAAAGTTTTTTTAAGTCTAAACCTGAAAATTTTACTGCAAGTCCAGACTTTTGCCGTATCGTGAACGCCAAAAACTTTGGAAGAGTTTCTTCTTATATGGAAGATGCGGTGAAGAAAGGTGCAAAAATTGCATATGGTGGAGAAGTAAGAAGTTCTGATAATTTTATTTCTCCAACCATCCTGACAAACGTAACTCTTGACGCTCGTATTATGGAAGATGAAATTTTTGGACCTCTCCTTCCAATCATCACTTACAAAACTTTGGACGAAGCCATCCATATCATCAACGAGAGACCAAAACCACTTGCTTTGTATATTTTTACTAAAAAACGAAGCACATCCAGGTATGTTCTTAAAAGAACAAGTTCAGGTGGAGCTGTTATCAATGATGTGATTCTACATTTGGTGAATTCAAATCTTCCATTTGGTGGAGTGAATCATTCTGGTCATGGTAGTTACCACGGACTTTTTGGTTTTAAAACTTTCTCCCATGAAAGATCTGTTTTACAAACTCCTAAGGCATCGATTGCAAAATTGATGTATCCACCTTACTCCGGTTTCGTGAGACTGATGGTAAAATTAACTACTAAATTTTTCGTTTAGTTTTCTTTTCTTTACCTTTCGACACTCCTGGGTTTACCTAGGAGTGGCTCCCATCCTTGAATTAAATCCGCTAGACTTGTAGTTTTTTACCAGTTTCCTTCTATTTTCCAAAATACTGATAAATATCAATTTCTGAAATGATTCTAAATCCGTGACATCCAAGTGGTTAACTTTTTTGTGGGACTATGCAAAAGGATTACTCCGCACATCTAGATTCCTTACGAATCACATGGTTAAGTGAACCTTTCCATCTTGGGATTCCGATCATCGATCTTCAACATGTGTGGTTGGTACATATCATCCTTGAATTAGAAGAAATCATTGTTGAATCTGAAAAAGAAGGTTCAGAGGTAGATGTTCATTCTTCATTTCGAAAAGCCTTGGACTATGTGGCAGAACATTTTGCATTAGAAGAAGATATTCTTGAACATTTTAACTATCCAAAGTTTTCAGAGCATATTCAAGGGCATCGTAAGTTTGTAGAACGATTAACCGAAAAATATTATGAAGCGAAAAATAGCCAAATGGCAGCTCTTGGAATATTGCAGATTCTTAAAAAATGGCTGTTTCAACATATCCTACATGATGATACAGATTATGCTGATTTTTTTAAAGCAAGTGGTCTTGATTTAAAATCCTACTGTAATGAAATTTTAAAATCAGGTAAATATCCAATTTCTAAAGAACAACTTTTGATTTATCAAAACATTGTACAGATGGATACAACACATATTTCACTCCATGAACAATCAATTGATACAATTCAGGAGATAAGAAATATATGGAAAACTTATAATCTTACTACTGGAATTCCAATTATCGATTTACAACACATTTGGTTATTAAAAATGATAGTTGAGCTAGATCATTCTTTAAAGTTAGGTGATGGTTCCAGTGCCACCTTTCAAAAAGTCATAACAGCAGCAATAGAATACACCAAAGATCATTTCGGTGTGGAAGATAAAATTATGCGGTATTTTAGATATACTGATGTGGTTAACCACATGAACCAACATAAACGGTTTATTGATTTTATCAAAACAAGAAACGACGAATTCAAATTGGGAAACCCAAGGGCGGGACTCCATTTGGTCCAAGACCTTCGCAATTGGCTTTTGTCTCATATTGCATTAGAGGATAAAAAAATTGGACTCGCATTCGAATCACGTGTGAGAGAACTTTCTGAGTTTACGAAAAAATTGCACCAAACTGGTGAAATTAGCATATCTCGAGAGCAAAAAAACCTATATAAATTGGTTATGCAATCAGCTCCTGACCCCCTCGATTGATTTCCCTCGGAAATTGAATTGCCAGGTTCATTTTCCAGGAAAATCCTGTTTACAAACGCATGGAATACGAAGTCATCATCGGTCTGGAAGTTCACGTCCAGCTCAACACTCTATCTAAAATTTTTTCTACCGCTACAAACGAATTTGGCGGTAGCCCCAACACACATATCTCCACACTTTGTGTCGCCCTACCGGGCACATTGCCGGTGTTAAACGAAGTTGTTTTGGAGAAAGCAGTGCGCGCTGGTGTGGCACTCGGATGCGAAATCACTCGATTTACAAAATTTGATCGTAAAAATTATTTTTACCCAGATTTGCCTAAGGGCTACCAAATTTCTCAATTTGATAAACCTTATGCAACCCAAGGTGGAATCCATATCAAACTAAAAGGGGAAACAGAAGAAAAATTCATTCCCCTAACAAGGATTCATATGGAAGAGGATGCGGGAAAACTCATTCACTCTCATGATCCTTCCATCAACCGTTCCTATGTAGACTATAACCGTGCTGGAACTCCTTTGATTGAAATCGTATCAGAGCCAGACTTACGTTCTTCAGATGAAGCTTATGTCTATTTGAACGAACTCAAAACCATTTTACGATACATTCAAGTATCTGATTGTAATATGGAAGAAGGATCACTTCGATGTGATGCAAACGTTTCTATTCGTCCTAAAGGTGAAAAAGGTTTTCGCACTCGAGTTGAAATTAAAAACTTAAACTCTTTTAAAGCCGTAAAACAAGCGATAGACTATGAGATTGAATGGCAAAAAGATGTGTATTCTCGTGGAGAGTCTTTTCGCCAAATGACAAAACTTTGGGATGCCACATTACTCAAAACGATTCCTATGCGTTCCAAAGAGATGAGTCATGACTATCGTTATTTTCCAGAACCAGACCTTCCAACAATTCAAATTTCTGATTCTTTTATTGAAGACATTCGTAAAACATTGCCAGAACTTCCAAGGCAAAAAAAAGAAAGATACAAAACAGAACTTGGACTACCCGATTATGACGCCGAAGTTTTAACCAGCGAACGTGAGATAGCCGAATACTTTGAAGAAGCACTTCTTGTTTCTGGAGATGCCAAAAAAACTTCTAACTGGGTAAAAGATGAAATACTTGGAATCGTAAATAAGGAAAACATTTCCATCCAAGAATTCTCTATCGATCCATCACGAATTGGTAAACTTGTAAAACTTATCAATTCTGGTGAAATTACAGGAAAAATTGCTAAAACTATCTTCGAAGACATGTTAACTTCTAAAGACCAACCAGAAGCCATTGTCGAAGCAAAGGGTTTGAAAGTGGTTCGTGATGACAAAGCATTAGAAGAAATTGTCATTCGCGTAATTGAATCACAACCTGAATCAGTGGAAGGTTGGAAAAATGGAAAAGATCGAGTTCTTGGTGCCATCGTTGGTGGTGTGATGAAAGAAACCAAAGGTAAGGCTGATCCGAAACTAGTAAACGAATTGATTCTTGCTAAACTTGGTCCGTTGGGTGAAAAAAAGAAGGTTTAACCTTTGTTAGGTAAAAAAGTAACGGCGGATAATGTCTTATGTGTTTTATCCGCCACTTGGCCTCTGTTAAGAAATTTTTAGTTTGTGGACTGATCCAAAGTCCACAGGAGATTTAAAGGCTTCTTCGTAAGGAGTTCCGTTAAATTTGCATAAGGCAGCTCGGATAGGACCTGAGTGACAAACAACAATCATTGAGTTTAAGGATTTGTTGTTTGTGTTTTCCCAGCCTAGTCTTAATGGACCATCACTTTTCCAATCGTTGATAAAAGAATCCATCCTGAAAATAAGATCAGTGAAAGCTTCCCCACCAGGTGTTTTTGCATTTACGAAGTCTTTCATCCACGGGATAGTTTCTTTCCTTGGAATTTCTTCCCAAAGTTTTCCATCCCAATCTCCAAAATTCATTTCCCACAAACGTTCGTCAGTTGGTATTGAGTTATAATTTACCGTTTCAAAGTTGTATTTGGATAATAAGGCAGAAGATAGTTTTAGTGCTCTTGGCGCTGGACTCGAAAGGAAATGATCGAATGAGGATGGTAAATAAGAAAAAGTAGAATTTGCCGTATCTTCCACAGGATATTTGAGTGGAAAGTCAGTACGACCGTAACAAGTTCCTTTTGGAGCTATAGTTTCCGGATGGCGAATTAAATAGAGGTCCATACAAACACTCCTGAAATCCAAAGACAAGTTTCTACTACTTGTTGGACGGCTCCCAAACAATCACCAGTAAATCCACTGATCCAACGTTTCATCAGGGAATACATATAATAAAAACTGGGAACAATGAATACCAAACTAAGTGAAAATTTTGGATGTAAGTAAACAAAAAAAACAAATGGGCTGAGACCTGCCAAACTGGCAAATAGAGTTTGGGGCCAGGTGATTTCCTTTGCCATTGGTTTTGCATATCCTTCCTCCTTTGCATAAGGAAGTAGTTTCATCGTTAATACAGAAATAAAACGACTAAAACTATGTGCGGAAAGAAAGTAGAGCAAAACAGGGGTTTGTTGGATTGTTCTTTCAAGAGAAATCTGGTGCCATACAAATCCTGTAGTTTTCAGCGAATCGAAGCCAGCAAATATTTTAAGTATCAATAAAAGGGAAATTCCGGCAGCACCAAAACTTCCAACCCTACTATCCTTCATAATTCTAAGGATATCTTCTCTTTTCCAACCTCCACCAATCCCATCACAAAAATCAGAAAATCCATCTTCATGAAAGGCGCCAGTTATAATCAGCAAAAAACCAAGGGAAATGATAAAAGCAATCCCAGTGCCCAAAAACATTTGGAAAATTGTAAAAATACTCCATTGTAAAAATCCCAATAAAACTCCTACAGTGGGGGAATATTTAATCGATTTATGTAACCATTCTTCTTGAAAACCTATCCATTTTGGAGAAGGTATTCTAGATAGAAATGATAAACAAACGAAGAATAGGCGAATTTCTGTTATCATCCAATGCATAAAAATATTATTTTGAATCTGAATTGCTTACACCAGCATCAGCAAAGGATGCCATTTCATTTAAAAACTTAACACTTAGTTCAATCAGAGGATAAGCGGCAAGGGCACCACTACCTTCTCCTAGTCGAAGGTTGAGTCGAAGGAGTGGTCTTACTTTCCAATGTTCTAAAATGACAGTATGGCCTTCTTCTTCTGATAGGTGCGAAAAAATAGCGTAACTTTTTACGGAAGGATTGAGTGCAAATGCGATTGCGTATGCCGCTGTTGCAATAAAACCATCTACAACAAAGATTTTTCTTTGTGCGGCGGCTCCAACCATTGCACCTGCCATCATTCCAATTTCGAATCCACCAAATTCGGAAAGAACGTCTAATGGATCATTTAATTTTCCAGTTCTCTCGTAGGCTTCGCTCAGAATTTTAAATTTGTTTTCCTTCCCGCTATTGTTAAGTCCGGTTCCTCGTCCCACCAGTTTTTTCAGTGGAATCCCTGTTAGATGAGAGAGAATAAGAGATGCCGCCGATGTATTACCAATCCCCATTTCGCCGAACAAAAATATATTCGTTGAAGAGTATCTATCTTCAGAGAGGAGGTTGATTCCACTTAATATGGTTTCTTTTGCCTCATCCAATGACATTGCAGACTGTTTTAAAAAGTTGGATGTGCCTTTTCTGATTTTTCTTTCGATAGGTTTTGCGCTAACTTCTTCCCAATCATGGTCCACTCCAGCATCGACTACTTCTACCTCGATATGGCTATGTTTTGCAAAAACATTAGCACAGGCCCCACCTGATAAAAAATTCAACACCATTTGCCAAGTGACATCTTTTGGATAGAGAGAAACAGGTTCATCCGTAATCCCATGATCTCCTGCAAATAAAATGAGTTTGGGATTTTTTAACTCAGGGGAAAGGGTATTTTGAATTTCAGCCAATTGCGTCGCGATGGCCTCCAAATCTCCCAAGGAACCCAAGGGTTTTGTTTTATTGTCTATTTTACTACGAATCGAATTTCGCAAAACATCAGTTACGGGAGAAATGGTAGGTAGGGAAAATGGGGACATAATCAAAACCATCCTTAACGAACCAGTACCAGCTTCCATCGTTTTTGGGCTTGGAAGGGACAGGGAGGTTTGGGAATTGGCTATTTGGGCCGAAAAAAATCCGAAACCCTTCCCTTGGGGCGCTTTACGTACGAACCCATTGGCATTACTATGTCACCAAGCCATGCAAGATTTCGCCCACCTTCATTTGCATACTACCTATTCCATGCTCGACGGAGCCATACGGATCAGCGACCTGATGAAACGTGTGAAGGAATTAGGTATGAGTTCCGTCGCCATTACCGATCACGGAAACATGTATGGTGCCATAGAATTTTACAAAGAAGCTGTCAAACATGAAGTCAAACCTATCATTGGGTGCGAATTTTATGTAACACCTTCGCGAAGTGCCGAAACAGAATTAGATGAAATTGCGGACGGCGGTGCTTACCACATTATTTTACTTTGTAAAAACGAAATAGGTTATCAAAATATTATCAAACTTGCAAGCCGATCCTTTACGGAAGGGTTTTATCGCAAGCCTAGAATTGATTATGATTTGTTAGAACGTCATAGCGAGGGACTTGTTTGTTTGACCGCTTGTCTTGCGGGAGAAGTGAACCGAAAGATTTTAGAAGGAAAAGAAGATAAAGCGTATGCGTTAGCTGGTAAATTACATGAAATCTTTCGCAAAGAAGATTTTTATTTAGAAATCCAAGATCACGGAATTCCTGAACAACGAATTGTTGCTGAGGCTGTGATGGGATTTTCTAAACGAACAGGTATTCCACTTGTTCTAACCAATGACTCACACTTTTTAACAAAAGACGATAGAGAGGCGCAAGACATCTTACTTCGCATCGGTATGCGTAAGAATATCGATGATGAAATGCGTTTTGGATTTAATGAAAATTTTTATGTAAAATCTCCCGCAGAAATGATGGGCCTTTTCCCTGATCATACCGATGCCTTTTATAATACTTTAGCCATTCGAGATAAATGTTCTCTCAATTTCCAATTTGGAAATCCTTTATTACCTCCTTTTGAAGTTCCTGCTGGTTTTGATACAGATAGTTATTTGGAAAAATTGGTTTGGGAAGGTATCAAAGAAAAGTATCACGAGATAACGCCTGTTGTGCGAGAAAGAACCGAATATGAAATGCAAACCATTCGAAATATGCATTTTGCTGGATACTTTCTCATTGTTCAGGATTATATAAACTTTGCTAGAAAAGCAGGAATTCCTGTCGGTCCGGGACGAGGTTCCGCAGCTGGATCCATCATTGCTTATGCACTTGGGATTACAAATGTGGATCCCATTCGTTATAACTTACTTTTTGAAAGGTTTCTTAATCCTGACAGAAAGGATATGCCCGATATCGATACGGATTTTTGCGTAGAAAGACGGGAAGAAGTAATTAATTACATCAAACATAGGTATGGCGAAGACCGCGTTGGACAAATCATTACCTTTGGATCGTTAGCTGCAAAAGCTGCCATTAAAGACGTTGCACGTGTCTTCAATGTTCCGTTTTCGGAAGTGAACGAAATGAGTAAACTCTTTCCCAAAAAATTGGGAATTACCATTCAAGAAGCAGTAGATACATCCAAAGACCTTCGTGACATTGCCGAAAAATCCGATTTAAACAAAAAAGTATTTTATATTGCACAGAAGTTGGAAGGTAACTACCGTCAGGTGGGAAGGCACGCTGCAGGTGTTGTCATTGCTCCAACGGCGTTAGAAGAAATTGTTCCTTTGTCTACGGTGAGTGAACCTGGTAGAGATGGTCGTTCCATAGTCACACAATACGACAAAAATATGTCGGAACAAGTGGGATTAATCAAGATGGATATCTTAGGTTTAAAAAACTTAACTACCATCCATCATGCCACCAAACTCATTCAAAAACGTCATGGTGTTTTACTTGATTTAGATAAAATCCCTTTAGATGATCCTGCCACCTTTAGTTTGTTACGAAAAGCAAATGTTCTAGGTATATTCCAGTTAGATTCGTCGTCAGGCATTCGTGATCTTTTCGCTAAGGCACAAGTGCAGAAATTTGAAGAGATTGCCGCCTTGCTTGCGTTATATCGACCTGGTCCAATGGGTTCGGGGATGTTGGATGATTATTTAGATCGTAAAAACGGCAAAAAGAAAGTTGTTTTCCCTCATGAAAGTTTAGCAGAAGTTTTGGGTGAAACCTACGGAGTAGTTGTTTACCAAGAGCAGGTGATGGGTATATCACGAATCATGGGTGGATATTCAGTGGGAGACTCGGATGTTCTTCGTAAGGCGATGGCCAAAAAGGACAAATCAAAACTTCCTGCTTTGAAAGAGAAGTTTGTGAAAGGTGCGATCGAAAAAAAGATTAACGAAAAACTTGCAATAGAACTTTTTGAACAGTTAGAAAAATTCGGTGAGTATGGTTTTAATAAATCACACTCTGTTGCTTATGCCTTTGTCACTTATCAAACCGCTTATTTAAAAGCTAATTATTCCATTGAATACTTAACTGCATTATTATCAGGAGACCATTCTAAAATTACCGATGTTGTTAAATACATCAATAATGCAAAGGAAATGGGAATTCGCATTTTAGGACCCGATGTCAAAGAATCAGGAATTTCATTTGAAATTACTGATGATAAAACAGTAAGGTTTGGTCTTTCTTCCATCAAAGGTGTAGGGGAACTTGCTGCTGAAAACATAATAACCAATCGAAATGCTAACGGCGGTTACAAGCAACTAAGTGACTTCACCAAAAAATTAGACACAAGGCTTGCTAACAAAAAAGTTTTAGAGTCCCTCGCACAAGGAGGAGCCTTTGATTCCTTTGGTTATACAAGAAAAACCATTTTCGAATCAACGGATATGATTTTAAGTTACGCTAACAAAAAACAGGCGGAAGAAAAAGAAGGTCAGTTTTCTTTGTTTGGTGGCGCAAACGGTGGTGGAGAAGAAAATCTCAACTTACCCAAAGATGGAATTGAATGGAATGGCGATGAATTACTAAAGCGAGAAAAAGAAACTACGGGACTTTATCTTTCCGGCCACCCACTAGATAAATTTACAGAACAATTAAAAACATTAAAACCTACTACCATCGAAAACTTAGAAGAGGTTCGACCCAAATCGAAAGTTGAGATTGCGGGAGTTCTTTCCAAAAAAGTAGTCAAACTCACCAAGAAAAAAGAAGAGTTTGTAAACTTTATGTTAGAGGATCAAACAGGGGAAATCGAATGTGTTGCCTTCCCTAAAACTTATGCCGAATTTAAACATTTATTCACAGAAGACAACACGGTATTCATTCGTGGAATATTGGAGCGCCTGGATGCCGACGAATCAGAGTTAAAAGGTCAGATAATTGTTAATAAACTCGAAGAATTAAATTCCGTTACCATCGAAAAGAAAATGGAGAAAACTCTCCATTTAACAATTAACATGATGGAAGAAAAAAATAGAGATGTCATTTTGAAATTACAAGATGTTCTCTCCGTACATAGAGGTGCTTCTTCTGTGTTCTTTCATTTGGTTGGAAATGGTGACGAAAAAAAAGTTATTCGAGCTCACGACCATTTCTCCATTGATATTACTCCTGACCTTATGAAGATGTTAACCGATATTCTTGGGAAAGGAATGGTTCGTTATACTGTTGGTGAAGAAGTAAGAGTTTTTGGATAAAGTTTGTGGAGGTTACTTCTCTCACTTTATTATTAGAGTTTCTTTGGATGGGTTCCGGATCGGTATTTTGTTTGGTCTGGTCCCTTTCGAATTTAATTCAAAATAGAAAAGCCTCTGGATTTGTTTGGTCTTTTATTTTGTTTTCAACAGGGCTTTGGTTACTCACTGGAGCTTTTATGTTCACTGGGTTTTTTCAATACCTTCCTTCCATTGCTTTAGTTCATATTCCCTTTGTATTTCTTTCTTCAACATTACTTTATTTGTATTTGGAATATATGTTTTTAGAAAAAACAATCCATATCAAAATTTTTCATTTTGTTCCTGCCTTTTTATCTGTTATTTTTTTAATTCCATTTTATCTAGATTCCAATACGCAACAGTTGGAAATTTTGGATCAACTTGGCAAAACGGAATATGGATCGGTTATTGTTGGATTAAATTTTGGAATTAAAATTTCTATTTTGTTATCTGTAGGAATATTTTTAGCCAAGGAATGGATTCCAAACGTTAGGTTGTCTGTATTTTTTACGAAGAAAGCCATTTATTCATTAATTTTTATCCTTCTGATTTGGATCGATTTATTGCTCGGCAGTATTGGGTTTACTTTTCAAATTCCTTTTTTTCGTAAACTCAGTGCCTATCTATTGCCAGTTCTTATGTACTTCTATTTTTTTACTCGTGAACTTTGGGCACCATTTGTTTCTGATGTACGAGATAACATCCAAAGAAACAAATACGAGAAATCCAAATTAGTTTCAGTCCAGTTAGAAACCATTGACCAAAGATTGTATGAATTGATGTGTGAAAAAGTGTTTTGTGATGAAGACTTGAGTCTTTCTAAACTAGCAGAGATGGCAGATGTCAAACCAGGACAACTTTCAGAATACTTTCACAAACGGTATGGATTTGGATTTTACCAGTACATCAATCAATATCGGATCGATGAGGCAAAACGTTTGTTATTGGAATCAGAAGAAAGATCCATACTTTCCATAGCAGATTCCGTTGGGTTTAATTCTAAATCAACCTTCAACCGTGTATTTTTGGAGACGGTTGGATCAACTCCTTCTGAATTTCGTAAACAATCAAAACTGAAATAAATCCACATAATTTCGAAGTCTCAAAGAATTCCCCAAGACGACACTAGGAAAAATCTAAATTAGAATTGGTTCGTAACGAGGAAATTCCATGCGAACCATGATTGATTTTTATTTGAACCTTCCGGCCAAATTCGGAAACAAAAAAGCTTTTGCCACCCGAGTCGGGGCCGGCGTTTATCAGTATAAAACTTACGACGATTTACTCAATGATGCAAAAGATTTAGCATTTGGTCTACGGTCAGGGTTGTCAGAAAGAGAAAAGGTAGCTATCTTTGCAGACAATGCATACGAGTGGATACAGACAAGTATTGCAGTGACACTACTTGGAGCCGTTGATGTTCCGAGAGCCTCTGATGTCACAGACCAAGATATATTATATATTTTGAATCATTCGGAATCAAAAATTCTTTTTGTAGAGAATGAAACGGTATTCAAACGAGTGATTCGTTTGGAATCAGAGTTGGAATATTTAAAAGAAATTGTAATTCTCTATCCTCCGAAAGAAGGGAATAAAGAATTAAGTTCAAGGAAAATTAAATTATCAACCTTACAAGAGATAGTTGCCAAAGGTAAGGAACTTCGTAAAGCAGATCCATCTGATTCCTTTTTTTTAAATTCTACGATCAAAGAATCGGATTTGTTTACGATGATTTATACTTCGGGCACTACGGGTACACCTAAAGGGGTGATGTTGACACAGGGAAATATTTTATTCCAACTAAAAAATCTTCCAATTCGGTTACAAAAAGGAGATAGAACATTATCAATTTTACCAGTTTGGCATATCTTTGAAAGAATTTTTGAAATCATTAGTTTATACTACGGAGCTTGTACTTATTATAGCAGTGTTCGTACGTTAAAAGAAGATTTACGAATTGTAAAACCACACTTTATGGCTTCTGCACCAAGACTTTGGGAAAGCATCTATTCTGGTATTTTAGGAACACTCGCCAAATCAACTGGATCGAAACAAAAAATGTTTCAAATTGCAATGTTCTTTGCAAAAAGATTTTTTATTTCGAGACAAGTGATTACTGGAAATGTTTTGGATATTCATCCAGTTGTATTTTGGAAACAAATCCTTCGTTTTGTTTATCACTTATTTCGATTCTTTTTAGTAAGTGTACCACATTTCTTTTTTGATTTTTTAGTATTGTCTAAGATCAGAAAAGCAACTGGTGGTGAACTTCGCGGTTCTTGTTCTGGTGGAGGAGCACTTCCATACCATGTAGATGAATTTTTTAACACTATTGGAATTCCTGTATTAGAAGGTTATGGAATGACAGAAACAGCACCTGTCCTTGCTATGCGAACTTTTGAAGAAATTATCCCTGGTTCTGTTGGTCGTATTTTCCCAAAAACAAATTTAAGGCTTGTGGACCTACATACTGGAGAAGTTTTTTTAGATACAGAGGTTGGGAAATTTGTATTTGGTAGAAAAGGTGAAATTCATGTGAAGGGACAACAGGTAATGGCAGGTTATTACAAAAACCCTGATGCCACTAATAAAGTGTTGGTGGATGGATGGTTAAACACCGGTGACTTGGGGATTTTTACTGCAAATCATAATTTAAGGATTGTGGGTCGATCCAAAGAAACGATAGTTTTGTTAGGTGGTGAAAACATAGAGCCGGTTCCCATTGAATCAAAAATTTTAGAATCAGAATGGATTGACCAATGTATGGTGGTTGGGCAAGACCAAAAATATTTGAGTGTACTTGTTTATCCAAATACCTCTCGATTTGAAGAGCCATTATCTGGGGAATTTTGGAAACAAAAAGAAGTGATTCAAAAAATAGAATCAGAAATTAAAGCAAAAGTGAATGCACAAACAGGATTTAAATCTTTTGAAAGAGTGGTTGGAGTGGCGATATTGCCAAAACCATTTGAAGTGGGTGATGAATTAACCGCCAAATTATCTTTAAAAAGGCATGTGATTACAGAGAAATATAAATCCGAAATTACTAAATTGTATTCCAATCACTGAAGAGAAGTGAATGCAGTGATTGGATTCTTTATTAGTGGGGGATTAGTTTCCTCCACTAATCCTTGTTATGTTTATGCTGAAACTTCTGTCGGCATTTTGACCGCTAAAGTCTTTTGTTTGAACTTTAATGACATTTTCTCCTGCCTTTAAATTCAAAACTCCTACCAAATACCGGTCTTTAAAAAATAGATCATCAAAACTATGGCCTTCTTTTGTTTTCCATTTCCCATCTTCAAAACGTAGAGATTCGAAATTTGCCTGTTTGTAAGCCTCTCCGTTAAAAAGGAATTTTACTTCCTTAATCCCTCTCCTTTGGCTATTTTTGATTCCCCCATCAATGATACTGACTGTCAGTGGGAAGGCTTTGGAAACATTGATATTGTCGCCATCATTTAAATTGGTATAATTTTCGCCAACATGGATGAAGAGATTGGCTATTTGGGGAGGCATATTGTCTTCTACGGGGGGAAGGTAGGTCAGTGGATCGAGTAGTGTTTTTCCATAATCCTTTCCCAATACGAAGTGAAGGTGACCCCCGGTGGAATGGCCCGTATTTCCGGAAATTCCAATCGTATCACCAGCAGAAACTTGTTTGCCTGTCCTAACTTTCTCGTTTCTTGAGCCACCTAAGTGGTAGTAACCGCTCACATAACCGTTTTTATGTGCAATCCAGACAATATTACCCGACCCACGTTCGTCTTCAAAAGGATCGTCTTCCGCATAACGGGAGTATAGTATAAATCCTTGGCTCATACTTTTGACTGGTTGCAATACGGAGGATATGTCTAATCCGTTGTGAAAATGGTCTTTTCTGGATTCACCAAAGGTACTTGTGATAAGTCCTGGTAGTTCCAAACCCTGGATGGGCCAAACAAACGCCGGTTTTGTATCGGAGACCGGTTCCTCTGCTAAAATAAAACTTGCCAAGAGACTCAATACTACAACAATACTTCTCATGTTTAGAGAAGTCTCCAGGTAGGTTCCTTTTTAGGAAAGTAGATAATGAAACAGACTTCTTATACCAATGAAGAAATTTTAGAGATCGTAAAAGCTTGTGGTGCTGGCGATGAAAAGGCACTCCGGACTTTTTTTGATATATATTCCCAAGACATTTATAATTTCCCGATTCGGGTCTTTCATTTAAGTGAAGATGATGCTTCCGATTATTATATTTACGCATTTGAAAGGTTAAAAACGGGGAAACGTTTCAAAAGTTTCGTTGGCAAATCTAGTTTTAAAACCTGGTTTTTTTCGGTATTGAGAAACCTTCTCATCGATTGGCAACGTACCAAAAGGGAAGTCAAAACCCAAACTATTTCCAAAGTCAATAAAGAAGGGAAAGAATACAGTACTATCGAGGACGAACCCGACAAAAGGTCTGAGGCATTGGCTTTGGCCATTGATGTGTCGGATCAGTTCCATTCGGTACTATCCACTATCAAAATAGAAAATCGCGTCGCCTTTAAACTTTCCTTTATTTATTATTTGCATTTGGAACCAGACGAGGTTCACTATATTGCCGAAAAAACAAACCGCACGGAAGAGGAGATCCGAATTGATGTTCTGAGGCTCAGAGAGGAGCTTTCCAGCCGCGAAGAAGAAAACCTCAAAATGGAAGATAAAATTACATCTCTGTATTTGAATATTCTGGATTTGAAGGATCAAAAAAAATCGAAGGCCCAGGGAGATTCCGTGGAAGCCCAATATTACAAAGAGCGACTGGACCATGCTTTGGCCAAAAAATATGAACAAAGGAAAAAATTAATCGAGAAAAAGCAAAAAGGACACTTTCTTGTCCGGACCCCTTATAGAGAGATTGCCAAAATCTTAGGGATTTCCGAAGGTGGAGTCAGTGTGACCTTGCTCAGAGTACTCGAAAAAATGCAAAAAAAAATGCATTCTTTGGCGGGAGAGGGCTAATTTCCTTCGTCATACTTTAATAGAGTGGAGTTTGACATGGAAAATCAGGGTTTTAACGTAGAGACGATGGAGCTTGCCAGAGAAATTTTTATCCGAGGTGAAATTCCGAGTGAGGGTGAGTTGCAAAATCATCCCAATTTACAAGAAGCCTTTTTGTCTTGTGAGGAAGCCTTCTTTGCTAGTTTACGTAAGGAAGTAGTGTCGGACCACCCATTCTCTGAGTCCTTGGACCTTGCAAAGGCAGAAATAGTGATGGCGAAAGCGCCACTTCCGTTGCCTGAATTTTTAAAAGAATACACTCGCCAAAATTTAATTTTACCTGAGAAAAAAGACAGTTTGATTGTTCGACTGACCCAGTCGGGGATTCGAGTGATTGATAGTCTTGTAGAATCTTTACAAATTCGAGAAAGTTTAGAGTTTGCACCCTCCATGCGTTCGGCTTCGGCAGAAGTTCGTTCGGGCGATGCAAATGCAGTGATCTTCGAAGAGACCACTAACGAAAACCAAAAGTTCTATTACCAAATTGTAAAAGAAAACCAAACGGAAGTTTACCTTTCCGTGAAAGCAGAAGGGACTCCGGCCTTCCAACAAGTGAACTTACGTAGAGAAGGAAGGTTTATTCTTTCTAGTAAAATCAGCCTAGAAGGGAGTGCTAGCTTTTCCGGTTTAGTCCCAGGTAGTTACACCATAGAGTTTGTTGGTCCTGGCCAATCAAAATCGTTTGACTTGTCTATCCTAGTTGGATAGGTTCATGGGAGCATGCTCTCCCTAATCATCGATAGAGTTGGTAACGTAAATATCTTCAATGTTTTGGAAGATCATCTTCCTGTCGAAGAATCCCATATTCAGTCTACGTTAGACGATGATTTAATATTAGAATATTTAGGAGAAGTGGAGAGACTTGTCCACGTTTCCCAATCGGTTCTTTCTAAACCAAACCAAATCCTCAATGCAGATATCTTACAAGATTTAAAAATCCTTGGTGAAACTTTCTACCAACAGTTTTTTCCACAATCGATTATTGAAAAATTAAAAAACACAACCAAACATAGCATTCATTTTAATATTGATCCAACTCTTGCCTTGGTTCCTTGGGAATTATTACATGACGGTACCAGTTTCCTTTCAGACAAATTTCGAATAGGAAAAACAATTCGAGGCGGGTTACACCGTCCTACCCATCATGAAAATCGAAAGATCAAAATGCTTATCATTGCCGATCCTACAGAAGACCTACCTCATGCACAAAAAGAAGGTGAGGTTTTATTTTCTGTTTTAAGCCAAAAAGTTCCTACACATCTTTTAGAGTTAGAGTTCATTGGTGGCAAACAAGTCACCAAACTAAAGTTACTTTCTCTAATAAAAGATAAACATATCATTCATTATTCAGGTCACCTTCATTTTTCAGATGATTCATTAGAAAACGGTTGGTTATTATCTGACGGTAAAGTATTAAAAGCACGTGAAATTAAATCAACGGGCATCGACACTGATTTAGTATTTTCTAATTCTTGTATGTCTGCAAAGTCAGCTGGCAAAAAATTAAATACGAATGTGATGAACCAATATGCAGGCGCATTTTTGACTGCCGGTATCAAAACTTTTGTCGGTACCAATTGGGAAATTTTAGACAACGAAAGAACTATCGATTTTACCGTAAGGTTTTATACTTTTTTGTTTTCTGACAAATCGGTAGGTGAGTCTTTGTTTTTGTCCAAAGAATTTGCAAGACGGAACTACCATGCTAATGATTTAACTTGGGCAAACTATGCATTGTATGGTAATCCAGATTTTTCTTTATTTGTTAAAGAAAGAAGAAACTTCCATTCAGCAAAAATTTTGAATCCAACATCAGTTTTGGAATTTTTCCCCACACCAATCGCCGTGGCGTATTCCAAGTTAGTGAACTCAGGAAAATCGAAAACAACTGGTAAAAACAATATCCTCGGTTTGGCTAAGTTGTTTGAAGCAATCAGTCAAGTGCTTGGGATGATGGTATTTAGTGATCATGCAGCCCATGCAATGAACAAATCTATTCCGAATAACCCTGATGATGCGGTTACACTACGAAAATGGTGGGAACTTGTTTATGGTTGTGTATGGGATTTTCAAAAACTTAAAATTTCAAGTATTTTAGAACAAGCTTTACCCGTTTTACACGAACAAAAAGAAACTATATTTAAAATCGTAGGGTGGATGGAATCTTGGGAAAGAGATGAAATCCAGGAAGAAGAAATTGAATCTTACCAAATCATTCTCCAGTTCTTTTTAGAAAACATGTTACTTGAGTTTTCCGAATTAGAAAAAATCAGTATTCTTCTCGTTTCAGAAAATCATAATCCCCATTTTTATTTTAAAGGGATAAAACCCGCTTACTTGTATCCATCTTCTCCTGGATCCAAAGACAAATTACAGGAACAACTTTCTAAACACAAAGGAAACCTTGTTCTGTTGCATGAAAGTCGTAAAATTGTGATTCCTTTTCCCACTTACTTTAAAGAAAAAAAGGAAACAGGAGATTTGGAACTTGTATTTAATGGACTCACTCCCTTTGTTTTAGGAGCTAAGCAGAATTGAGTTTATGCCATCCTGAATTTGGTAATGTATCTTGTGGTGCCTGCTGCGGTTTATTTAATTTAAAACTCCAACCAAAAGAATTTAAAACACTTTTGTTAGAAAGAACTTCTGAATTTCAGGCCACTGTTGATTTTGAAATTCGTCATACCTTTCCCATTTATCGCAAAGATAGAGAAACGAAAGAAACCTCCATTCCTAAAAAAGATGAGATGACTTACAATTGTCCTTTTTTGGGATACGTAGATAGCGCCAAACAACGAATTGGTTGTATGATTCATCCCATTTTTACGGGGGACCCCAAAAGCCAAAACTTTTCTTTTTACGGTGCCTCCATATGCCAAGCCTATGATTGTAAAAACAAAGATAGTGCATTGGCCGAACTTTGGGAAACTTTCTTTGTAGAAGTGGCAAAAGACTCGGTTGAATATTCTTTTTTATCTGCGGATCATATTTTTTCTAATGCAATCGAAAGGTATTTCCAATTAATTCACCAAAATATTGATTCTATGTTTCATGAGTTTCGTTTAGAGCTTATGGAATTGTTTCGAACGAGGTTACTAACTTCGGCGGAAAAAAATTTTACATCTTTTGAAATCAATTATGAGAGTTTTTCTGATCTGGAAGTTTTGGAAAAATATTTTACCAAAGAATTGGGTAATTTTTGGAAAGAGTGGAGAGAAGGTTTTAATAAAAAAAATCCCGGATAGAGGTTCTTATCCGGGTTTTGATTGAAATCAAATTTTGTTTACGCTTTTGATGTAACAGTTGCTACTTTTGCTTTTGTTTCAGCGACAACAGTGTTTGCTTTTCCAATGATAGTTTCTACTTGAGAAATTCCTTCTTGAAGGTATTTTCTAAGATTAACAGAAACTTCGCTTTGGTCTTGCGCACCTTTTGCTGCTAAGTTTTGGAATCCTGAGCTGATTTCAGAAAAAGCTTTTTCTGCTTCTACTTTTGCAGTGTTCACTGCGCCTAGGATGAAGTTTAATCCGTCTTTTACTTGTTGTTCCATTTTCATTTTTCCTTTTCGGTTATGTTTTGTGCAATGCACTATTCCTTTTTGTGCGGCGCACAGGGATCCGTCAACCCGTTTTTGTATTTTTTTTCCGTATCGCACCAAAAAAGTGGATCGATGACTCACCCGGAATTTTTGCCCATTCAGTGGAAATCGACTTATTTAGAACTTCTCGACCAACGTATTTTGCCAGGGAAAAAGGAATTTTTAAAGTTATCCACCGCCGAAGAAACCATTGTTGCCATTCGAGAAATGGCTGTAAGGGGAGCACCTGCCATTGCCATTACCGGGGTTTTTGCTCTTACTTTAGGCGCCAAATCTAGGTCAGGTGGTGTTGCTGAAAATGAAACAAACTCGTTACTTGCCTCTGTCCTTGAATCTCGTCCCACAGCCGTTAATTTGAGTTATGCCATTCGAGAAGCAAAACATCGAATCCAAGGAATTAAGGATTGGGAAACCGTAGCCAAAATTTGGGAATCGTATGGATTGGAAATGATGAAAGACGATTTGGCAGCAAACAAGGCTTTGGGGGAAAATGGAGTTTCCTTATTTCCAGAAAACCAATCTGAGTTTCATATCATCACTCATTGTAATACGGGAGCACTCGCTACTGCAGGACATGGCACTGCTCTTGGGGTCATTCGAAGTTTACGTGATGTTGGAAAGAAGGTGGTGGTGTATGCGGATGAAACTAGACCTTTTTTACAAGGTTCTAGGCTTACTGCATTTGAAATGATGGAAGAGGGAATTGAATGTTATATCATCACAGATGGAATGTCTGGTTGGTTGATGAATCATAAAAAAATTGATGCGGTACTCGTTGGATGTGACCGGGTAGCGGCCAATGGAGACACTGCCAACAAAATTGGAACTTACAATTTAGGGATTGTTGCCAAAGAACATGGGGTTCCATTTTATGTTTGTGCAACAAAAGATAGTTTTGATCTAAATTTGAAATCAGGCGAAGAAATTCCTATTGAAATGAGAAAAGAATCAGAAGTGACACAATTTGATTTTTTGAAAGATGCCTTTGGAAAGTATTTATTTCCTGAGGGAAAAACCTCACCTATAGGGGCAAGAGCTCTCAATCCTTCCTTCGACATTACCAAAGCGCACTTAATCAAAAACTTTATCACCGAATTCGGATGTTTTCCTCCTTCGGAGATTTCTAATCGTCTAAAGAGTGTATGACGGAATTTGCAATTTTAGGCGGTGGATGTTTTTGGTGTACGGAAGCTGTGTATCTTAGGATACCCGGCATTTTGTCTGTTACCTCTGGATATGCAGGTGGTTCTACTCCGCATCCAACATATAAAGAGATTTGTACTGGCACGACTGGTCATGCAGAAGTGATTAAAATTGAATATGATCCGGAGATAATCACATACTCTAAAATTTTGGAAATCTTTTGGGTTTCCCATGATCCCACCACTCTCAATAAACAAGGGAATGATGTAGGAACACAATATCGTTCCGTTATTTTTTATTTAAATGAAAAACAAAAAGAATTAGCTGTAGAATCAAAAAGAAAACATGCCTATTTATTTCCTGATCCCATTGTGACAGAAATTTCGGTGGCCCCAGAGTTTTATCCTGCAGAAGAGTACCACCAGAATTATTTTACTTTAAATCCGCAAAATCCCTATTGCCATTATGTGATTTTTCCCAAATTAAAAAAACTTGGATTAAAACTATAATCGTAGTAAGGTTATTTGCCTTTAAAAGCAGTTAACATTGCTTTTTCTTGGTTTGGGAAGAAATTCATCACAAATGCAGTTTGAGCTTTGGTGATTTTTTCTACCTGCCTTCTGTATTTGATGATGGCACCAGGGTGAGCCGTATTTCGTACAACCACTTTGACATTGTCTTGGTTGTAACGTGCCCCTTTTAACTCTTCTATTTTTGATCTGAGTAATTCTACTGTTTTGTTTTTTTTCTGATAAGCATCGAAGATTTCTTTGAACTTTTCTTTTCTGGCATCATCTAATTTTCCACGAGATCTCTGTACCACTTCTTTGATTTTTTGAATTTCTGGTACAAGTGCTTCTAACTCACGTTCAAATTCAGCAAGTCTAGAACTCCCTTCGGTTAGGAGCCTATCATTTCTGAAATGAAATCCTACTTCTACAACTGTATCCATTTGTGCGGTAGAACCGAGTGAAGATACAGTAATTCCTTGGTAAGAAATGATATCTGATCCAATGAGTGAGGAAGATTCTCCCGTTAGGATTACATTACCTAAACATAGGATTTTACTTCCTAAAATAAAATTTTCGACAATACAATCTCCATCAATTTCGAGATTAGCATTTTCAATGAATTTCGCGCGAAGATCACCTTTGATGCGAATGACACCTTTGCCTTTCGCTTTTACTCCACCTTTGACTTCTAAGTCTTCACCGACAACAACATCGGAAGACTCAACATTCCCATCTAAATATAAAGAACCTTGGCAATTAACAATGGCACCTTCTTCGATGGTCCCTTTCACTCGGATGGTTCCTTCAAAGTTGATGTTTCCAGTTCCTAGGCCAATATTACTTTCAATATTTAATTCAGGAGATACTGTAAGAGATGTGTCTGTAGAAAACACAACTCCGCTAAGAGATGCAAAATATTCTTTGAGTTGGCGACCTGGTTTTTCTGGATCATCCACAGTTTTTGGAAGAACGTTTTTTCCTAAAGTGAGCCTTGGTCTATCGATGGGATTAGGGTAAATTGGATTTCCTAAAACATCTATTCCTTGTTCGCCGGCAATTCCTTCAAACAATGTAGCAAGTCTTTCGCCTTCTTTTACGTGAACATATTTATTAATATTTCTATAATCTGCGGATCCGTCATCTTTCAAAACAACACGTTGTGCTCTTGGAAAATAAAATTTAATCCAACCACTTTCGCCTTGTTTGGGAGGTTTCCCTTGCGCTACTATAAAATTAAAATCTTCTTTAACTTTGGTGGGATCTTTCAGGATTTTGTCGATTTCGATTGCGGCTAAATCAACCTCTTTCATCAAAATCCGATCTCTATGAATGGAAGCATTGTCAAGAGCTTCGTAAATTAATATATTGCTCATCGAACCGCCTAACAACCATATTGGTTTTGCCACCAAAGTTGCTGTAAGTCGATCCTCGGAGATTTGGATTTTCAGTCCCCGTTCCGGATTGAAGTCCGGTGCATTTTTAACGTCCATTCTGTTAAAAGTATCGGCATTTTTTTTATGAGAAACGACAAAATCTATCGATTCAGCCAATATAGAAAACTTCCAAAAGTTTGGAGGAGGGCGGGGACTCCAAAAATCTGGGAGTGGAGGGGCAGGCTATCTCCGTGGGTGAGGGCGGTGGAAGTGCGGTGGACATAAGGAATTCGTTTTTTCTGGAAAAGGAGGGCCAATTTTTCTGATTCCTCGGGGGAAATCACGGAATCCGTCTGTCCGTGCAGGAGAGATACCGGACCATCCAAAGTTTCCAACTGGTAAAAAGGGGAAAGATTTTCCGGGAGATTTTCAGGAACAGTGTCCAAGACTCGTTTTGCTAATTGCATACGGAAGTTTCCATCCGCTCCCACTTGGGAAAAAAATTCTCTCGCTTGGGAAGATGTTTTTTTCAAGAGGTCTTCCGACCGGGCATCGGTTCCCTGTCTTTTTAGCCCATTGTCCAATGCGGCTTCGTAATAAACAGATTCTAACTCTTCTGCCAGTTTTGGTTCAAAACGACGGAGCATATTAAAAAGAATCACATACACAGCATAAGGATCGATATGGTAATTTGAAAAAACAAAGGGAACCGCATCTAAAAAATTACAATAGGCACCAATCACCATCGATGTTTTGATTTTGTTTCTTGTATTGGATTTGGAAGCGGCAATGAGTCCCATTCCACCAGAAAAACTTGCTGATAAGTATCCTAAATCCTTTCCGTTGAACAATTGTTTTGCGGAGTGGATTTCCATCATTAAATCTTGGATATTGGAAATTGTTTTTTCTTCGATCCTTAGCCCTTTCACTTCTGGAAGTTCGGGAAGGATCACACTATGATTGGAACTAGCAATGTTTTCTGCTAGTTCTATAATCCTAAGGTCATCGATACCCATAGCACTCATACCATGTTGGATATAAACACCTGGTAACGAATTTGGATTTTTTCCTGTGGGATAAAAATGAAATGCTCTTCTACCTGTATCGGGTAGTCGCAGTTCCTTACGTTCTAAAGATTTTTTTTGTTTTAACCCAGCGTAACTCAAAATGAGTGGAATTGCCAAAACATAAGGTTTCATTCAGATTTAGTTTTTGGGAGTGGGGAATTTTTCCAACAATAAAATCAAATAAAGACGACCCATATATTCTTCTCCTCTTCTGTCTTTGAGATTGAAGATAAGAATGTATTGGCGAAAATGTTCTAGAGAGATGGGAACTAATTTATGGTTTAAATTCTCTGGTGGCAAAATGTCAATTTCGTAACGCCCCAGTCTCATTTCTGTGATTAATTTCCCAGCAATCTGGTTTGCAAATTCCATCATGATGGATGCAGAATGAGAACGGGATGTTGGATCAATCTGAAAGGCTTTGGCAATTTTTGGAAGGAGTTTTAATTTTGTATAACCATCTAATGCTAAATATACTTTCCCATTGATATCACCAACAAATTCAACAAGTGTACAGTTTTCAAAACACAGCCCCTCGTTTTTGGAAGGACCATAGGCCTCACGTTCTGCATAGATCAGTAAGGTTTTTTGAAAATGTTCCGGCAATACTTGCGAAACTGTCAGAATGAATTTTTCATCAATGAGTGGATCCATTTACGCTGCGTTGTAGAGGATACTTTCTTCTAAAGATTTGTATGCTGCTTTAATCCAAATATCAAATTTGATTCCAGGAATGGATTGGTTGGAATAACCAAGGGCCACTTCGGATGGATATCCAAGACTATCAAGTTCTTCAATGAACTGTTTGAAAAAATCTGAAAAAATATCGAGTTTATCATTAGGAATCATCGCTGCATATAAGTCCTCTTCCAATTGATACAAACCTAAGCCAATACTGGCATTTTGTTTTCCAAGTACGTTGAGTCCAATGGCAATTTCTGTTTGGAAGTTTGTATTGATGAATTTGAAAAGGATTAGAGTGACATTTTCCTTTGATTCAAATATGGATTTAGCCATCGCATAAAAATGTGAAGTATTAAAAAGTTTGGAAACTGGATGTTTCATCACTTTGGCGTATTCTTTTTTAGCCATTATCTTTTCGGAAATGATCGTAGATTTTTCCCAGAAGGATTGAATTTCAGATTCTTTCCATGTTTCTTTTGTGGAAAAACATAAAAAACCAAATAGATGTGCATTGATTGTTAATGGAACATATAACTTGCGTTTGCCTATGGAAATGGCAGGGAGTAATTCTTTAATTCTTCCTTCTTCGTATTCATTCCATTCCACTGCATTGTCATCTGTTTCAACTAACATTTCTGCTTTTTGCCAAAAACATTCCTTAAACTCTTTCCCGTCATAGTAAAAGTATTGGATGGAGCTGAGTTTTTCATAAGAAAAAGGAAATGGAGATTCTTTTACTGTTTCGCAGAATAAAAATCTTTCTTCGGCTTGGATCTCTTCACGGGCTAGTAACACTGGATCTTTTTTCCAAAGTATTTCTTTTGTTTTGGGTTCGGCGTTGGAGGCTTTCGTTGGTAATGAAGTTTCTGTATCAAAAACAACATCGGTCTTTGGATCTTGTGCGACTAATCCATCCGGATTCGAATGTAGTTCTAAAGTTTGGGAAGGTTCCGGTTTTTGAAAATCCAAACTGTATAAAAACAATGCGAGTAATAAACAGGAAACGGTAAGCAATGTAAAACTCACCCAGGAAAAATAAAATGTATATTGAAGGATGACTCCAATGATAAAAAAAATTGTGGGAATTGTATATCGTTTCATGGTTACTTAGCCGTTACTTACAATAACGGGTAAAATGGGGATTCGCTGAACTGATTTTCCCTTTCCGCTAGGGGCAAATGAAACTCTATTCCGAATTGGCCGAATACTATTTTACCATCGAAGAACCCAGTCGCAAGTTTTCGGAAGAAATCCTTTTCCTGCGAGATACATTTAAGCGACATAAAATACACACAGTTCTAGACATTGGGTGTGGGACAGGGGAACATATCAAAGAACTCCAAGGAATGGGTTTTAAACCACTGGGTGTGGATGGATCTCCAAGGATGTTGGAGATTGCCAAAGCCCGCTTTCCTCATTGTCAATTTGAACAAGGGAAAATGGAAGCCTATGTCGCCAAACAACCTGTTGATGCAGTGATTTGTTTGTATGGAACCTTTAATTATCTTATCAACGATGATTTGGTTCAAAATTTCCTACGTAATTGTTATAAAAACTTAAAACAAGCCGGGCTTTTGGTTTTAGAAATTTGGAATGCGGATCCTATCCACCGCATCAAACGAAAACCCATCACCACTGTGAGTAATGTGCGCCAAGGGACAACATCCATTCGTAGGAATCGAGGATTTCGATTAACAAGAGCAGACGATGTGGCCATAGTCGAAGTGAACTATGTATACAATCTAAATCAAAAAGATTTAAAAGACAAACATACCATGCGTGTGTTTCATTTCCCGCAAGTTCGAAATTTCTTAGACGATAATAAGTTTGATGTTCTCCATGTTTATAGCAATTACGACGGCGAAAAATATATAAAAACCGGCGCAAGGATGCTCATCGTAGCCAAAAAGAGGTCTTGACTTTCCATTTTTCGTACGGTATCCCAATCTATTGGGAGAACCTATGTCTAGTCCAAACCATTTCCAAGTCATCGTCATTGGAGGAGGGCCCGGCGGTTATGTCGCTGCCATCCGTGCTGCACAATTAGGATTACAAACTTGCCTTGTGGAACGCGAAAAACTCGGCGGAGTGTGTTTGAACTGGGGTTGTATTCCCACCAAAGCCCTGTTAGAAAGTGCACATGTTTTGGAACATTTAAAACATGCTGCTAGTTTCGGATTGTCCTGCGATAATATCAAAGCTGATTTTGATGCCGTGATCAAACGTTCCCGTTCTGTGGCAGACCAAATGGCCAAAGGTGTTGAGTTTCTCATGAAGAAAAACAAAATCACCGTGATTAGCGGTGAGGCCAGTTTCCAAAATTCTAAAACCATCCAAGTAAAGCCAAGTTCCGGTGAACCTTCCACCTATACTGCCGATTTTTATATTTTAGCGGTGGGTGCTAAAAACAAAGCCCTTCCTTTTTTGCCTTTTGACGGCAAACGTGTGTTATCTGCAAGAGATGCCATGATCGAACCAAAAGTCATTCCGAACCTTGCCATCATTGGGGCTGGCGCCATTGGAGTGGAGTTCGCAGATTTTTATGCAAGTATGGGTTCTAAGGTAACCATCATTGAATTCCAAGACCATCTCCTTCCCAATGAAGATTTGGAAATTTCTGGAATCCTGGAAAGAAGTTTTAAAAAACGAGGGATTGAACAGTATTTGAGCCATGGAGTGGAAACGGCTTCCGTCACCGATGCGGGAGTGGAACTTACCATACAAGATCGTAAGTCCGCAAAAAAAGAAAAGTTGAACTTTGATAAGGTGATTGTTGGGGTGGGAATAACACCTAACACTGGTAATATTGGTTTAGATGAGATTGGAATCAAATTAAAAAATGGATTTGTGGATTTTGTTGGTAACTACCGTTCCACTGTGGATCATATTTATGCCATTGGGGATTGTATTGCCACGCCAGCACTCGCCCATGTGGCCAGTGCCGAAGGGATTCGTGCGGCAGAAGATATTTCTGTGCGAGTCGGTAACCCTCACCATTTACAAATCGCAAGACTCAACTATTCTTATATTCCGGGATGTACGTATTGCCATCCAGAAGTGGCAAGTGTGGGCCTTACGGAAGAAAAAGCAAAAGCAATGGGATATGAAATCACTGTAGGTAAATTTCCTTTTACCGCGAGTGGCCGTGCCCAGGCCCAAGGGGATACCACCGGAATGGTAAAAATTGTTTCTGATAAAAAACACGGGGAAATTTTAGGAGCCCATATCATTGGGAGTGGGGCCACTGAAATGATCGCAGAATTGACGCTAGGTGCCAATATGGAAATCACAGTACGGGAACTGGCAAACACCATCCATGCCCATCCTACGTTATCGGAAGGAATTATGGAAAGTGCGGCGGCGGTGCTCGGGGAAGCGATTAATATTTAGGGATGATCGGACTTGGAAATACTACGACAAATGCAAGTATCTCTTTCTCGCAACGCGGTGATACCACTGTACAAGGTTCCTATTCCCTTGCAGGTGGTGTCCAACTTGCCGGTGACATCACCACCAATGGTGCTGCCAATATTGGCCTAAACTACAACCCTACAGGAGAAGGGCCTAGACGAGATTGGAACTTCTCTTTCATGTATGATATGGCGGGCACTGGACTTTCTGGTAGCATTGGGTATACTGATCCTGGATCAAACTTAGGTCTTACTTCTACCTTCAACCAGGATGGAATGTCCACATCCGCAGAGCTAACCGGTGTTGGTATCGCGACCAATGGCCCTGATGGTTTCCAAATGGACGAAATCAACTTCGCCGAACAAAATATTAACGCCGCTCAGGACAGAACGCAAGATGACCAGAACCCAAATGGTATAGGTAGTGAAGAATCCCCGCCAAATGATAACGACTTTTTTGATGATATGACTAACGCAGGTACAGCTCTAGCGGGTTTACTTGCTGGTGGTGCCGCTGTCGTCACTGGACTGTTTGGTGGAACACCTACGCCAGCTGCAGGAGGTGCCGCTACACCAGTGCCTAGTGCAAGCGAGACGGTTGTGTTAGAGAGAGATCGAAGGAGAGAAGAGGAGGAGGGGGGTGTTGCGGATAATCAAGAAAGGGATAGAACCAATGATCAGCCTTCCAAAGAATATACTATGGATGGAAACTACGATCTTACTCAACCAATAAAGGATGGTATTCTAAATTTACTAGATGGATTCATTCCTGATCTATCTCTACCTAACCTAGGAATTCCTGATAATATCTTATCCGATATTGCTTCATTACTTTCTGGCGAAGGTCTAAGCACTCCGATGGCCGGACCAAAAGATATACCTGGTTGGTTAAGAGCTTTTGGGCCTCTTGTTGGACTACCTATTTCTTTTACGGAAAGTGGGAATGGGAATTATAATAATGAATCGTTGGTTAAAAAACCAGGAGAAAAACTTCCCCCTCCTATCGAGCCAAACAGCAAGGATTATCAGATATTAAAAACAAAAGTATTGGATAGATTCTTTGGAAGAGATAATGATGTTAGTGCAGTACCAGCAAAGATTTATGTGGAAGAACTTTTGAAAGACAGTAATCTTTCACCTGCTGATAAAAATTATCTCAGAGGTTATACTCAATCGTTGTATAAAGATCAAAAAACTTATGCGACTATGAAAAAAGATTATGAGAATGGGAAAATTCCGGATACTTATAAACCAAATGTTGGATTTGCACCTTTATTGCCGGGAGCGCAACACCTAGCTTTGGGAGAAACAACCGAACCGATTCCTTCCGGTGGAAGAGATCGGGTGTACGAAAATGGTGTGGTTATCCGAGAGAGGGATATTGTACTGGATAGGGATCAGTTGGTTAAAGAAGCGGATGAAATGAGAAAACATTGGGAGAAAGACCACCCTGGCTCGATAAAGTACCCAGAAGTAACATCTGATATGGCAATAGGAAATGATAGTCGCGTTGCCCATATGATTCCCTATTCAGGAGTTGATGCCAATGGAAACGTTTTATGGACATCATATAATACACACCCAGAGGACTTTACACATAGATATACTACCAAAGAAATGGCCGATTTTGCTGTTTCATTTGCAAGCAACTGGAACCAATTTCAGAAAGCATCGAATGGTACCGCTGTGCCATTAAGTTGGAACGATTTTTCGATGCCAGGAAATGGACAGTCGCTACTACACCATGACAAAGGTAGGTTTCCTTTTGATATGATGATACCTTCAAAAAATGGAGAGACTCTCCAATACTTTGACGACCGAAAGGATTCAAATTCAAGCCCAACATACAATGGAGAAGTTGTAAATCTTAACCCAAATTATGACCGTGAAAAAACAATAAACATGATAAAGATCCTTGGAGAATCTGCTCCTCCTGGGAAAAAAGTACATGTGTATTTTAATGACCCAGTAATTATTAAGTATTTCGAGGGAACAAACATTGAAGTAGAATTTGCAACCAAACATGATAACCATATAGACGTTAGGTTGAAATGATTAAATCCGCGACTACAATCTTATTCGTTTTTGTGTTTGTATTCCTAGTATGTAAAGAATCAGTCGAAAAGCGTTCGTTGGAAAAAAAATCCGATTCACAAAATGAAACTGTATTAAAAAAAAGAATGCCTCACCTTTCTGTATTTGAAAATATTGCATCTAATTCAAATCAAATATGCGCATACTTATATGAATATTTTGAACTAACAGGAAGGCCTAATGTAAAAATCGTCAATGGCCAAGAATATTGCGAATTTAATTTTCATGGAATGCAATTCAAAGTAGAGACTCAAAACAAAGGGAAATGGTACTGGTTCATTGATTTAAAAATATGGAATCCTGCATTGAAAATTAAAAAGTTGTATGGAATTGAAATCGTAAATCAGAAAATTGAACATTTAAACTCAACTAATCATTGCTATGATTTCGGAGTGGCAACTGACCGCTATACAGACAATTCACCAGGGTGGAAATTTGCACCCTGCGGAGCTGCTAAAGTAATAAGGTTTAATAATGGCAAAATTGATCATGCCGAATTGTATTGTTATCAAACGCATAATGATGGACTTCCAATTCCTAAGCAGTCCAAGTTCAATGAACTAGCGGTTAGCTGCGGAAGCCTGTTTGTATTTAAAGACGACAGTATTTCTCAAAAAGAAAACAATTCTGTATATGATGGTAAAATCAAATGTGACAATGAATGTTTTGAATTTTCACCTTATCTTGCCAAGGGTGAATATATGATCCGCAAAAAAAATACTATCTTACGCAGTAAACCAACACGCAGCAGCGAAGTTATCTCAACATACCAAATCGATGACAAACTAGAGGTATTAGAGGATGTTGGAAATTTGGAGAGAATATCATTCCAAGTGGCACCTTGGGTTCGTGTGCGTATGTTTGATGGAAGAGAAGGTTATATTTTTGGTAGTTTACTCAAAAAAGAAGATGAATTTTGGCCTCCATACTGATCGAACCTCAATCGCCAAAACCAAAACCCCTCCCCCGCGCCACCGATCGTAGCGGAAATCCGCAAGGATTGCAGCGAAGAGCGGGATCGGTTAACAAGGGAAACTTTCATCCACCTAACCAATTCGAGGCGCCCCTTTCTTCAATCTTATCTAAAGCTATCTCAATCTTCTTTTATCTCTAAACAACGCTGCATCCAGTCCCAGGTTTCTTTTGGTCTTTCGAAGGGAAAAAAATGAGTGAAGCCGGGGAAGATGGTCACATCGGATTTGGGATGTTTTTTTGCGAGGAGGTGGGCATACTTTGGGCTACAGACTTCGAATTTTTCTGGGATCGCGATATGGTTTTCCGTTTTGATGCCATAGAAGTTTTTGAAGACATGGAAGTGGGCATGTCCAAAGATTTGGGCTTCGACTTTTGGATCACAACATAATTTGACTTCTGAGTCATGGCCGGTGCTCTCAAAACAAGAGTTTAGATAATCTTCGAAGATGGAAGGTTCGAAGTTGGCAAAGGCGGGAAATTTTCGAAACGACCGCCTAACAAGCTCTATGGATTTAAAATGAGTTCTTCTTTTTTTAGCACCTTTTGCCAAAGGGTTTTCTAAAAACTTTGAAAGAAGGATAAGTTTCCAACCTAAGATGACAGGATCCATCGCTAGAACTTTATCAAAACGATTTGGTTCTTTGGCAGCGGCAAGGAGAGAGGAAGCTCCACCGAGTGAGTGGCCAATGATATTTGTTTTGGATATAGATTCATGGTCAAGAAGTGTGAGGATTTGGTCTCGAAACACATTCCAGTTATTAAATTTTAAACTAAACTCAGAACGGCCATGTCCCAAAAAATCAGGAGCGATGACTCGGTAGTGTTTGGATAATAATTCAAAATAATAATTGTAACAGCCGGCACTATAACCATTGGCATGACAGAAAACGAGAATGGGACCCGGAGTTTCCGAATCTAAGTAAGCACATTCCCAGTTTCTGAACCGAAAGGATTTTTGTTTCATTTTTCTATTTGACCCTTCCCGATTTAGATCGGATTTTGTCTCTATCTCATGCAATTCCAGGTTATCCTCTTCTTCTGTATAGCTGTATTCTTCAATGCCTTGGCTAATATTTTAATTAAATCTTCTTCCATGCAAGACCAAACCAAATCGTTGTCAGGTGGTCTTTGGGATACAATCTTTACGGTGCTTAATCCTTACTTTATTGGTGGGCTTGCTAGTTTCGGTTTGGCTTTACTTGGGTATCGTTATGTTTTAGGAAAAGGTTTGAAGTTATCACTGGCTTATCCTGTGTTTACTTCTAGTGGTTTTATCATTGTACTCATTGCCTCTTCCCTCTTTTTTAAAGAACGGTTAAATTTAACGCAGTGGATTGGGATTGCCTTTATTTTGATTGGCGTTTGGCTCACCGCCTTGCAAATGTTTGATGTTAAATCATAAATCTTGAAACCAAACTCTGTTTCCTTAAAACTAAAAACATTACTTTTTCTATTTTGTTTTCTTTCTTTTTCTTTTTGTAAAAAAACAGGTTCAGATACTGGACCTGAATCCAATCTTCCTGACACAACAAAACGTCCGAATGTAATTTGGATTGTGATTGATTCGCTTCGGGGTGATATCATTGGTCGTTATGGGGTCACACCTAACTTGGAATTGTTTGCGGAAAATGCCGTAACTTTTAAGTATCATTTGGTCAATGCCGCTTGGACAAGACCATCCACACTTGTTTTTTTTACTGGCAAATATGCCTCAGCAAACCCTGTTAATTTTTGGGATTATCCTACTACAAAATCTGAGGTTGATGCTTTTTACAGGAGTGAAAAACGTCCCCTTCCCAAGTTATTAAAAGATTATTCGTTTGATACGTATATGGTGGGAAACAATCCATTTTTGACCGATAAGTTTGGGTTAGGAGTGGATGTCGGCTTTGACCAGTTATACGACTTTTCCAATTACAGCGAAGACACAAAAAAAATTACCAAAAAAACATTTGAAGTTTTGAATGAAATTTCCTCACAAGATAAACCGTTTTTTTTGTTTTTAAATTATAACGATCCGCATAAACCTTACACGCCACCCCAAGGATTTACCAACCGAATCCAAACAAACGAAGTTTTAGAGGAGCGGAAAATGAATTATTTGGGTGAGGTCGCTTTTGTTGATGAGGAACTTGGGAAAGTTTTTGCAGAACTAAAAAACAAAAATCTTTGGGAGAATACTGTTGTTCTCATCACAGCTGACCACGGTGAGGTGATGCATGCCGCCCACGCCATCTCTCCTTTTACCGGGACCAATACGTATTATGGACATGGTCAGGATTTGTTTTTGGAAAATATCCATGTGCCACTCCTGATGAAATTGCCGGGTTCTCATTCGAAACAGTCCATCCAAACCATGACAAGATCCATTGATTTGTTTCCAACAGTACTCGATTATGTGGGTTTACCGATTCCCAATTCGATCCAAGGAAAGAGTTTAAAACCATTGATTGAAAATAAAGAGACCACCAAGCGAACGTACTACGGTGAAACCAGATTTACACAAGGGTATGGAGAAGGACATGAGTTTCTTTTGCAAAGGTCTTACCGGTTTCATGAACTCGGAAAATTTTGGTTAGGTTCTGTGGGAAGTGAGTTTTATTTGTATTCGGATACAAAAAAAGATCCTAACCAAGAAAATCCATTAAGAATTTCGAATATTGCTACCATTCAGGATATGAAATTACCACCAGATTTGGAAAAAAAAATCCTTAGGTTTTGGAAACAAATTCGTTCGATGGAACCCAAACTGCCGTTATATCATCTTTCCATCCAACCGGAATCAAAAGATACAGAAGTTTTAATCCGTGTTCCCAGTGGAACCATTCGTATGGCATCTTATCCGTCAGATCTTCATTTGGAAGAAAAGGGAAAGTTCGTGTTCATCCAATCCAAACGAAAAGATCCTTTTGAAATTAGTTTTGAAGTGTATCCTGATGTGAGTTTTCCCGAATTTACCGTATCGTTTTCTAAAAAACAAATTCCTAAATCGGAAATTTTTACAGGATACTTTGGAGTGAGTTTGGCATCTTGTCAGTCCAACTGTGATCTGTTATATGAATCGGGACCAAAGCGTCCAGTCATCCATCCGAAAGCAAAGGTTTATTTTTGGAAAGAAGGTGGCCTAAAAAAATCTTATTCTTCCAAACAAGAATTAGGAACCGATGCTTTAGAGATATTGAAGAAACAAGGTTATGTGCAGTAGTAAGTATGATTCGAATCAATCATTGTCCTGATTGGTAACAGATACATTCGGCAAAGATTCTCCGTTAAATCCACTCCCTCCCCCAGTTAAAGATCCAAAAAGAACCGAATAAACAAAATTCCCATCCACAAGAAAATCATCCACTCCTGTGAGGACTACGTTTTGGTAGGTATTCCAATCACTCGATGTGAAAACCAAACTAGAAACGGAACTGGTCCCTTCGGCCACATTCGAACTGGAGACCGGTATGGTGACATTGGAGGTGGGTCTTGCTCGCAGACGAACTTGGAATCGGGATTGGCCACCAATTTCCGTAGTGACTAGGTTAGGTGATGTGACAAGGCCACCAGAACTATTGGCGGATGTCCCGCAGGCATTCATGGGATTTGGATCCGTACAAGGAACTATATCGTAAATGTAATTGATATGAGTGGCAGAGATCGATAAAGGAGTGAGAGCACTGTAAATTGCAGAAGGAGTAAAGCCGGTACCCGTTTCCCCAGAGGTGACTACAGAAGCGATTGTATAACTCACATCACCCACTGCGGCAGTATCGAGTCCTGTCACAGTGACCAGTTGGCCCGAACCAAAATTACTTGGGGTGAAAGTGAGAGGGGCTGTTGGAAAACTCACAAGTCCCCCAGGTGTAGTATTAAAGTTTACCGTGATATTCGTTGTGGGTTGGGAATCCAAATGGATATAGAATTCGGAGGAGGCACCTGATTGTGAGGTGATGACTGTGGCAGGTGTGAATCCAGAACTTGTGATACCAGCACTATCGTTATCATTTAAAGTAAGCATCGGATAATTCGATGATGGATACGGATTCACTCCATTGTAAAATCCATCAGTGGAGGAAAGGACACCGACAACAATTGGACAAGATACATTTCCATCATCGACGGCATCGTCATTAGGAGTCACAGTGATTGTGTTATGTGCCCCTATGGTATTCCAATTGGCACTTGTGATGGTAAGAGAACTTGTAGAGAGAGTAAATTGGGGAACACTTGGTGCCACAATCAATTGGCAAGGAAAAGTGGTTGTTACCGAAATGGGAACAGTCACGTCGTCAGTTGGTGTTTGGCTTAGGAGCACATAGATAGGGAAGGCCGCAGAGTTTTCGGCTCTTGTCAAATTGGTAGGTGTGACCACAGTCACCGGATTTTCCGATGTGCTGTAGTTGACAAGGGTAGCCGTGTCTCCAGTACTTCCGACAAAACTAACATACCAGGAAGGCATAGAACCAGTTTCTGTTCCGTTGACTGTCACCGAATAACTTACGTTACCATCGCTAAGGGCATCAGAAACACCTTGGATTTCGACTGGAACGGATGTACTCCAATTGGTTTCATCAAAGATATATTGTTTGGAACTAACTGGAGTTCCTCCATCATTGATCCTACCTTCTGTGGCATCAGAAGTGGCCAATGTAACTGTGACTTGGTTTCCCGGAATGGGGCGACTTCCCAGCCGCAAACTATATACCGCCGACTGCCCTGCTTCTGTGGTAAAGTAAGGTTGTCCCGCATCAAGAGTAAAAAGAATACTGGGAGAAGGATTGTCATCATCGGTAATGCTAATGGTGATGTCGGATGGATTCATTCCTTCATAGTCAGTTCCCGATCCTGTGATGGCACCGAGTGTAAGAGTATGAGTTCTTGTATTGGTTTCATTGATAGAATCATTTACGACAGAGACAGTCACAGTTTGTGCCGTGGAATAGTTGGTTTGATTGAAAGTCAAACTTGCTTGCGAAAAAGTATACTGCACTGTGTCAGGTAAGTTAAAAGTTTCCCCCGAGATCGGTATGGTCACGGAACCCGTGGCACAAGCAGATAAATTTCCAGGAGTGTCGCAAGGTGCGGAATTCAAACGAACCGTAAAGGTTCCATCACTCCCGCCTTCGGTAAGGTTCAAAGTTGTGGAGGATATGGTAAATCCTACGGTATCATTGTCTGTGATGGTAACCACCAAATCACCGCTAGCTTCTGTATATCCAGGAAGGGCACCTGTTGGATACAACCCAGAAAAATAAGATCCAATTGCCTGTGGGATATGAATGGTAACAGGAATATTTCCATCATCAAAAGAATCAGAAACAGAACGAATTGTCACAACTTGTACGACATCCCATCCACTATCACTGTTGTTACCGAAATAATTGGCGGTTTGTCCATTTGTGGGTGTAAAGGTAAGAGTTCTGGATGCGGCCACACCAGATGAACTATTGAGTAGTACTGCCTCTGTTCCATCGGAAGCAGTGATAGGTCCGATCGTTACATTGGCGTTAGGTTTTAAAGAAAGTCGGATTTCGAAGGTGATGGTAGAAGTTCCATTTTCTATCATTGAGGACGCAGATAAATTTTGGATACGGACCAAAGGTTCGTTACTATCTGTATTGATTGCGGTGACTGCAGGAATAGAAATGGAACTATATTTTGGATCAGCCGATGTGGAATTTCCAAAGGATAAATTTACGTTTTTATCTCCATCATCCACTCCATCTAACACGGATGTAATGGTGACTGTTTGTGGTGTGTTCCAATTCCCAGTAGTAAAACTCAAAGAAGCCGGAGACACTGTAATTTCAGAGGTATTGCTTGATGTGATGCTTGGAACACTGACTGTGTTTGTGGGTTCTGAATTTAATACTACGGTAAAGGTTTCTGTCGAAGGGGTTCCATTTTCATGCACCACAAGTCCTGCAACAGGTGTGACCGTAAACCCGGCAGTGTCATCATCTGTTACCAAAATGGTTACAGATGAAGGAGGGGATACGGAGTTGTATACTGGATCGGCAGACCCGCCAGTATCCACAGATCCAAACTGTAAGGTGACAGTCCTTGTGTCTTCATCAATCGAATTGTTGTTTGTGGTAATGTTGACGTATTGGTCTACATTCCAATTGGCATTTGTAAAAACTAAGTTTGTGGTACTACTATTGGTGATGGAATTGTTTTCTGAAATCCCTGTGAGGGTTACGGTAAAACCGGGAGGAGGTTGGGACAATAGATGAATGGCAAAGGAAAGATTTCCCCCATTTTCTGAAATGGTCAAACTACCGGGTGGTGTCAGTACAAATCCAGGAACATCATCATCTGTATTGGTTACAGAAGGAAAAACCGGTCCCGCCAAACCATTGTAATCTGAGTCAGCAGAAGTGGCTGCGCCAACCACGATTGAGACAGTTTTGGAACCATCCACAATAAAATCATTCACCCCAGTGACAGTGACTATTTTAGGAGTGAACCATTCTCCGGGAGCAAAGGTAAGGGAAGAAGGGGAAGCGGTTCCTTCTGAACTCGGTGTGGCAACAATGGAAGGAATGGTTACGGAGTTTGTAGGAAGTGTATTCATCACTACCCCAAAACTCACAGCACCACCAGCTTCTGTAGTGGTGAGTCCTGATAAATTAATCACAGTAAAACCTGCGACATCATCATCCACATTGGTTCCTGTAATGATAGGGATTGGTTTTCCCATATATGCAGGATCATTCGAAACTGTGGGATCGGCTGAGATTTGAAATGTACTATCATCTACACTAAAATCATCCACACCAGTGACAGTAACCGTTTGTGGCACATTCCAATTGTTAGGTGTAAATACTAATTCTGCTGCCGCAACTGTTGCTTCTGATGTATCATTGGAAACAAAATTTCTGATAGTAACATCTTGCATAGGTCTTGTTTGTAAAACATAGGCAATGGTTCCCGTTTCTCCTGTTTCGGATGTGATGAGTCCTAGTGTAGGACTTGCCGCCACTCCCGAAGTTTCATCATCGGTATTCACAACAAGTAAAACAGGAAGACCTTGGGCAGAAAATCGGATATCGGAAGTTAAAGTGGTTCCTAGTTGGACTCTATAGTTTTGGTTTCCATCCGCGATTAAATCATCCACACCCGCCAAACGAATGCTTTGTGGTATGTCCCAGTTTTCTTCTGTAAATTCAAGATAAGTTGCAGATAGGAGTACACCTTCTGTGGAATCAGAGACAGTGATGGGCCCAATTCTAACTGAACTGTTCGGCTCAATGTTCAAACGAATTGTGAATTCTGCTTGTCTTCCATTTTCACTCGTGAATAAAAAATTCGGAGCTTCGTAAATGACTGAACCTTGTCCTGTGGTGGAGAGAAAAAAAGAACCGAATAACATCTGCAAATTTAGCGGTGTTATGGATTGGCAAGAAACAGTGAGTGTAGAGAATACGAGAAAAAAAGCGGAAATACAGACTCTGAACATGATTCCCTTTTGTCCTCGTATGAACCCCATTGGGGTTCTCCCTCTTTATATTACGAGAAAAATAGCTTAAATTAATAAAAAATTTCTAGGAAATGCAATAAAACCCAAATGAGCCAAAATCAAAATCAATCATCTAAAGGACCACTTGCTGGTGTTAAAGTAGTCGATCTTTCTTTGCTTCTTCCAGGCCCTCTTTGTTCGCAACATTTAGCGGATATGGGAGCCGAAGTGATCAAAATTGAAAACCCGAGAGCCTATGATGGATCTCGTGCGATGTTCAAAGGCAAAACTGGTTATCCTGCTTTATATATGATGTTAAATCGAAATAAAAAAGCGATCACACTGAATCTAAAACGAGAACAAGCCAAAGAAATTCTTTTTAAACTATTAGAAGAAGCAGACATTTTACTCGAAGGATTTCGTCCCGATGGAATGGATAAGATGGGAATTGGTTATGATGTCTTAAAAGAAAAATTTCCACGTTTGATTTACTGTGGAATTTCTGGCTACGGTATCTCGGGTAAATACGTAGACTTTGCAGGACATGATTTGAATTACTTAGCGATCTCAGGAGTCCTTGACCAAACTGGAAATCCACCAAGGCCTGCTGGTTTTCAAATGGCAGATGTGGGAGGGGGAACACTCACTGCACTTTCTGCCATCCTTGCTGCTCTTTATTATAGAGAAAAAACAGGGAAAGGTCAAAGGATTGATATCTCTATGACCGATGCCTCTCTCCAATTTCTTTCGTTATACGGTGGAATTTTATCTGCTTCGGAAAAATCTCCTGAAGCTGGAAACGATATTTTATCTGGTAAATTACCAAACTATAATGTGTATGAAACAAAAGAAGGAAGGTATGTTGCTCTTGGTGCCTTAGAAGATATGTTCTTCCAAACATTTTTACGAGCTGCCGGAATGGAAAACTTAACCAAAGACCATCCGATGAATGAAGAGAATATTCCTGTCATTAAACAAAAGTTAACTGAATATTTTAAATCCAAAACCTATTCCGATTTACAACCTATCTTCGATAATACCGATGCTTGTTTATCACCGATTCTTAATATGAAGGAAGTTTCGGAAGATCCACATATGAAAGATCGTGGGATGGTCATTGAAAGAAACCATCCTAAATATGGTCCCATTTTACAATTTGGGTCTCCGTTTCATTTTTCAGAAACTCCTTTTGCGTATAGAAATGACCCACCAGAACACGGGGAACATACGGAAGAAATTTTGGCTGGATTGGGGTTTCCAAAAGATAAAATTGCGGAGTTTAAAAAAGACCGGGTGGTTTAACAGCTCCCTTGCTTTTTTTTCGTAATTTCTTTATTTTGTCCCAGGGGGGAGGTAAACTCTCCCTTAAGCTACAATATGAAGTTATTACAAATCTCCGACCTCCACCTTTCCCAAAATTCCCCCGAGGAAAAGAGTTATTCCCTTTCCGTTTTACGTGAAATTTTACAAACGGCTGAGTCTACAAAATGTGATCGCCTTCTTATTTGTGGAGATCTTTTTAATACCTTCCCCGATTTAGAAGGTTTACGTTCTGATTTTCTAAAGGAAGTATCTGCTTATTCGGGTTTGATTTATTTTCTTCCAGGAAATCATGAGATTCTGGAGAAAAAAAGAAATAGCAACCGTTATGCGGATTATGATTGGTCCTCCAAAGTAAAAGTTTTAGACGAAACTCCCTATTTTTTATTTGAAGATAACGGAATCGAATTTTTATCCATTCCTCATCAAGAAAATTATTCCGAATTGTTACTTTCTCCTCCACCTACCAAAAAAACAAAACTTAGGATCGGCCTTGCTCATGGAACTGTTTCAGGTATGAGTTTTACCGGTCTTAGTGAGGAAGAAGAAGAAGGTGGATCCTATTTAGATCCAAATTTAATTCAAAGTTTGGGTTTGGATTATCTTGCCATTGGACATCTCCATAAAGCTCGTAAAGGATTTGTTGGGAAATGTGACATTGGTTATGCGGGGTCTTCTCGTGTTTGGCGAAAAGGGGAGTTTGGACATAGAGGAGGGATCCTTCTTCATATCGATGGAAATCAAATAACCAAGGAATCTGTTTTTTGGAAATCTGCTGGTGAATATAGAGAAATCATTGTTTCTTTGGATACAGAAGGAAAACCAGAGGAGAGTATCGAATCCTATTTAGAGGGAACAAATCCGAATGATTGGATTGTGTTTCGATTTGTTGGTTATGTAGATTCGATGTCGGAAAAACAAAAATTTCAAGAAACCGTTCTACGTGAATGGAAATCCAAGTTTCGGATTTTGGAATTTGATCCCGATGAATCCCAAATCACTGTTTTCCAACACCTTTCTGAAAATGAATTTGTAAAACAGTTCTTAGATAAAATGAACGAAAGAAAAGAACAAATGGATCCTTTGCTTTGGCGACAAACTCGTGTTACTGGCATTCGATTGATTTTAGAAGGAAAAAAAGGTCGATGAAACTAAAAATAGAAAACTTCGGTATATTTTCCAAAAAAGAATTTCCTATTCAAAAAGTGACCGTATTTACAGGGCCAAACGAATCAGGAAAAACAACGATCCTGGATGCTTTTGTATCAGCACTTGTCAAAGTAGTAGGAAGTACCAAGTATGGTGCACTTCTCAATGCTAGATACAAAGCGGATAGAAATTCTGATTTAGGTATTCCAAAACTTTCCCTTTCTCAAAATTTATATTTAAACTCTCTTGTGATTAGGGAAGGGAATATGGATGTGGGATCAGAAAAAGAACTGATCAGTACCATCGAACAAACCATATTTGATAGCGGATACAACCCTTCCCAACTGAAAGAACAAGTAGAACAACTTTCCGCTAAATCGGGGACGAGGAAATCAGCCAAAGATTGGAATTTGGCTTTGGTTGAATTAAATGCCGCCAAACAAAAGTTTGATTCCTCTGAGTCCACTTTAAATAGGATTTCAGCCCAATTTGTTGATTTACCGCAATTAGAGACGGAACGTCAAAAAATAAAACAAGAATTGTCGAATTCCAATGCGGAACAAACCAAATTACAATCGAAACTTGTAGATTTGAAAGAAGCCGAACAACATAATGAAGCAGATCGTGTTTATAGCCAACTATTACAATGGGAAACAATAGAGTCGCAGTCCAAACAAGAAGAGAAAATTCTTAAATCAGGTTGGGATCAAAAATCAAAACAGTTAGATGGCGAAATCAAATCCTTTGAACAAAAACAAAATTTATCCAAAGAGAGACTTTCTGATTTAGAATCCAAATTAGAATCTTCTTCAAACCAAAAAAAACAGATCGAACTAAAATCAAAAAAGTTAGAATCCTATTTTGATTTTTTTGAAACTTGGAAACAAATGGTTCGGAAGTTTCAGGAAGAATCTCCTGTGATTCAAAAAATATCTTGGAAACCATATTACAAAAGTTTGGCTATTGTTTCGGGTATTTCTGGTTTATTTTCTCTCATACTTTCTTTTTTTTCTGATTTAGGAGTTTGGATTTACTTCCTCCCCATTTTGTTTTTAGGAGCTTTGCTATTTTTTGTTTTAAGTCCTAAAGACATTCAAACGGAACGGGATGAAGCCAAGTGGAATCAAATGGTTCGCCGGATTGCAACCGAAATGGAAACTAAAACTTTAGGAGAATGGAAACCCGATTCTCCAAGTATGGAATCATTGTCTCTAAGTTTTCAAAGGTATGAAAGGGAATATACAAAACAGAAACTAGAATTTGAAAACATGGTGACTGCGATCACAAATCTCGAAGAAGAAGTTTCAAGATTGCGAATCGAAGATAAAAAACTAGGTGAATCCATTTCAGAAAAAGAGAAGGAATTGGCTAGTGTATGGCGAGATGCGGGAGTTCAGTCTTTATCAGAACTTTCTGAATTGTATGTTCAAATCCGTTTGAAAGCGGAGAAGTTACGAACTCTCGAAGAAACGTTAAAACTTGAATCTAAAAAGTGGGGAACACAAGATTTAAGTGAGTTAAAACTGAAACTGAAGGACAAACTTGTCGATTGGGAGAAAAAAGGGATCTCAAAATTATTTTCTTCTGAAGATAGAACCACCAAACAGAGATTAGAAAATGAAATTCAATCGCTAACGGAAAAAATCCGTAATTTAGAAAGAACCTTAGTGGAGTTGGAAAAAAAATTAGAGACAGGAAAAGCTGTCTTGGAATCGCAAATGGTTCCAGCACAAAAAGAATGGGAACAATCAAAACGCGATTTAGAAACCAAAGAAAAAAGAAAAAACGATTTAGATATTAACTTCCAAGCATTAGAAGTTTTGTCTGAAGTTTTCTCTGAGATGCAAGCAGAGAGTACGGATAAAATGTCCTCACTTGTGAAATCTTTGCAAACTAGAATGGATGCTTTAAAAGGAACTCTGCAAACAAAACAAATCAAATGGAATGGATTTTCGGATGATATCCAAATCAGCGCCGGTCCGACAGAAGAAAATTTGGTATTTGGAAATCTTTCTACTGGAACCAAAGAACAAATTTCCTACGTATTGCGTTTGGAATATGCATTTCGGATCGGTAAACAATTTAATTTACCCTATCTCTTGTTAGATGAACCTTTTCGTCATATGGACGTTACTAGAAGGGATGCGGCACTTACATACACACTACAATGTATATCTAGTGCGGAAGAGGATTGGAAGGTAGTATTTTTTAGTTTTGATGGAGAACTAGTATCCAAAATCAAAGAACTGGCAGAGGGGTTTGCTCTCCCCTGCCAAATTCATGATTTGACTAAACCAATTTCTTAGCTTCCGCAAGAACTGTATCGTAATTCGGTTCACTTCCGATTTCCGGTACAAGTTCCGTATAACGGATGATATCGTCTTTATCCACAACAAATACGGCTCGTGCGGAAAGTCCTGCCAATGGGCCTCCAGCAATATGAGTTCCGTAATTTTTGGAAAAAGAAAAATCTTTGAACTGTGAACCTGTGATTAAGTTTTCAGAATCGATTCCTTCTGTGGAACAAAAACGTTTCATTGCAAACGGTAAGTCGCCGGAAATGATGAGAGTTGTAATTCCATCTTCTTTGGCTGCTCTTTCGTTAAACTTTTTAGTTTCGAGAGCACAAACTGCTGTATCCAAACTCGGAACTGCAACAAGGATTTTTACCTTTCCTGCTAGGTCTTTTAATGTAAGGTCACCTAGGTCTTGTTTGGCGACTTTGAAATCGGGAGCTTTATCTCCTGGTTTGGGAAGGTTTCCTTCGAGGGGGACGGGATTTCCTTTGAGTGTTACTTGTGCCATTGTTATCTCCTTTTTTTAGACTAATTCTAACCTTTCAGAGAATCGGTTCTTCGGGAAGGATTTTTTCCATCCAAAGCAAAGATTCCGCAAGTTCACCTTTTTTGATGGTTTCACTGAGATGACGGACTCGGTCCAAAAGCCAAGTTGGAGAAAGATCGGTGATCTCTTCAAATGCTTGTAATTCTTCTTTATTCAAAGTTCCATCAAAGGAAGAACAAAGGGCAAATATAGCGATAGGCCATTTTTGTTCTTTGATAGATAACTTTTGAAAGGAATCCACAAACAAATTCCAATCGTCTAAATTTTGTAAATTATCTCTATGGGGCAATAATCCAAGGAGTCCAAATAACAAATATTCAAAGTTAGGATGAAACGTTTTTGTAAAAACAATGGAAAGTGCCACTGCACGAACACTGGATTCTAAAAAGATTTCATTTCTTTGTTTGGATTTGATTTTTAACATTATGGCATCGGATAACTTTCTTGTGATGATCCGTTTGCGTAGCTCATATAAAATCCAATAGGTGGTTAAGCTATCCCAAATCCCTGTCACTGGACCTGAAATATATTCAATTAAAAATCGAAGTCCCGTTCTTCCTAAACAAACCTTTAATAAAAGTTTGGCGAAGATATTGGAAAGGAAAACTTTGCTTTTGTATAAAACAGTCCGAAAGAATAAAGCACGTTCGTTTAAATGTTTGTAAGGATCAATACCGTACAATCGGATTCTTGGGTCTGGAATTTCTAAAACCAAACGTGCCATCATTCCTGGGATCGGCGTAATGAGTTCTGGTTCCTCGGCCAGTTCAATGTCCGCATATTGTGCCATTCGAAATGATAGATAAAATCCTAACCTAAAAAGTAGGTAAAATTCGAGGAGGGTGGCAAATACCAAAAGAAAGGCAAACTTAATTAAGGCAGACAAAACGAAGGTTTCCTGATTCCAAACTTTTAAAGGCGGAAGATCGGCAGAGAAATAAACAAAACCTATGGAAGGCAAAAAACCAATCCAAAAAGACCAAAACAAACCCCAAAGTAATAAGGTTCGGGAATGAATGGCAAAACTTTGGCCTGAATCTAAGGGTTTTTTCGCATTTGCCTGGATAGAAATTAGAACCTTGCGTCCCCATTGCTCTAAAAAACCTGGTTTGTAACGTTCTGTACTCATATTTTTTTGCAACCAGGATCTTGGTTTGGGACTCCCACTCCATGAAACAGGAATTCTCTATGACGACACAAGCTGAAATCAAAACCAAAGCACCGATTGATTGGGTGACTATGATCTTTTTACTCACCTATCCACTGGTAGGAATCTTTGGAACCCTTTATTTATATCTTTATGATTCCATTCATTTGGCGACATGGGGATTGTTTGTTTTTTATTTTTTCGCAACTGGAATGGGAATCACAGTGGGTTATCACAGACTTTTTTCTCATAAAGCCTATGATGCAAAAACTCCCGTCAAACTTTGGTTACTCCTTTTTGGGGCAGCGGCGTTTCAATCAACAGCTCTCGAATGGAGTGAAGACCACCGCATCCACCATCGTTTTGTAGACACTGACAAAGATCCTTATTCCATCAAAAAGGGATTTTGGTTTGCGCATATTGGTTGGTTGTTCCGCAAAAGAAAGTATAACCAAAATGGAGTTCAAGATTTGGTAAATGACCCACTCGTACTGTGGCAACATAAACATTTTTATTCTATTTCTATCTTTATGTGTTTTTTTCTCCCAGGTCTTATCACAATGTTATGGGGTTCTTTTTTCGAAGGATTTTTTGTCGCGGGTTTCCTTCGACTGTTTGTGGTTCACCAATTTACTTTTTTTATCAACAGTGCCTGCCATGTTTGGGGAGAACGTACATTCTCTAAAGAACAAACTGCAAGAGACAATTGGATCATCGCCTTTTTTACGTTTGGTGAAGGTTTTCATAACTTCCACCATGAATTTCAATCAGATTATCGAAATGGAATTCGTTGGTTTGACTACGATCCCTCGAAATGGATGATAAAAGGTCTTTCTTATTTGGGGCTAACTTATAATTTAAAAAAAGTTTCTGAAGAAAAAATCTTACAAAAAACAATGTTTTTAAAAGAAAAAGAAACTCTTCATAAGTATTCTAATGTAAGTGAAGACAAACTTCGCACTTGGGCAGAACAATTAGAAAAACTTAGAGAAAAAACCTTGTTAGATTACCAAAACTGGAAACAAGCTAAACAAACTGCAAACGAAAACGAAGCCGGTGTTTTCAGAAGAAACTTTGAACAAACAAAAGAAAACTGGGAAAAACTTCTAGGAAAACCTCTTTTTTCTTAACCACGAATTTCCCGAAAGATTTCTTTCGGGATACTTGGAACATCTCCAGGGCCAACTAACGGTAGATATATCATAAAAAGAGTTCGTCCTGGTGCCGATTCCACTTCAATTCTTCCTTTGTGTTTTTCGATAATACCTTTCACAATCCCAAGACCAAGCCCCGTACCTTCTCCTTGGTCTTTCGTTGTAAAAAACGGATCCCAAATTTTATCTTTTATCTCTGTAGGAATTCCTGATCCATTGTCTTCAAAACTAATTAATACATAATCTTCTCCAATCATTTTAGAGGAGATGGTAAGTTTTGGATGTTCCACTGTTTTCATCGCATGGATGGCATTGGTGATTAGGTTTGTCCAAACTTGGTTCAGTTCATCGATATTACATCGAACCGGTGGAATGGTTCCGTAGGCTCTTTCAATTTCGACACCGTGTTTGATTTGGTTTTGCATAATCACGAGTGTATTTTCTAATCCTTCGTGAAGGTCAGATTCAGAATAAGATGCTTGCCCCAAGTGTGAATAATATTTGAGTGCTTTGACAATCCTTACAATATTACGAATTGCATATTTGATGTTTTTAATATTTCTTTGCAAACTCAAAGTATTCTTTAACATCTCGAAGGTTTCTTTTCCACCAGCTTTCCAAATCCGAATGAGTTCTTCTTGCATATGTAAAAGATGGTGGTCAATGAGAAAGGTAGCTAAATCGGTGGCATCATTCTCAGGAATCCCATCTTGTACAAATCGAAACTTGGTTTCTTTTTTAAGTTTGAATTTGTCTTTAGGATCAATTTTTGCTTTTGGGTCTTCTTTCACGAAACTAAAAAGAATGTCTAGGTAAATGGAACGAAAATCAGGATTCTGAATGAGTTGTGAAATGTCCCCTAAATGTGATAATACATAAACTAAATTGGCATCTAAATTATCCGCTGCACCATTGATAACAGCAGCCGGTGTATTGATTTCGTGCGCAATTCCTGCCACCATCACCCCAAGAGAGGCCATCTTTTCTGACTGTACCAAGTGAGCTTGTGTTTCTTCCAATTCTTTGGTTCGCTCTCTTACTTTTGCTTCCAAAGTTTCTGTTAAGTTTAACAACTGTTGGTAAATCATCGAGTTGGATAGAGACATGAGAGAAACCGAAAGGATTTCTAAGATGATTTCAATTTCTTCTATATCATAAATTTTCCCCTCTTTATGTTTTCCAAGTAAGATGAAACCAACAAGGCTTGATTTGATCGATAGAGTCGCAACTAACTCTGATTTGGTTTCTTTGAAGAAATTTAATGCTTGTTTTGCAATTTTTTCTTGGTTAGGAGAGGTTGGTTGGAGAAAGTTTTCTTTGATGTGGATTCCTTCTCGTTCGGACAACCAAAGCAAAAAAGGATTAAAAACCGGAACGGATGGTAAATCGGAAAATTTTTGGTCTTTGGATTCTAAAAATGGCCTCGGACGGAATTGTCCTTCTCTTTCATCCCAAGTATAAACTTGGACAAAATCGGCAGGGATTTTGGAAGCAAGGAACTGGCTAATGGTTTGGCTGATTTGGTCTGGATCATTGAAGGAAATCAGCTCTTCTTTGAATTTTTCTAAGGCAAAAAGGTTTTGGACAAGTTCATCTCGTTTTTTGGGTTTTTCATCCACTGCGGTTTTTGCCTGGGGAAGGTGGAATAAAAAAAGAGATAAGGTAAGAAAACCCATAAAGATGAGAAAAAATACAAAAAGGTAAGATACCTGTAGAATGCCGAGTCCGTACGCAAATACAAACCAACTAAAAGAAGATAGAAGAATGATACTGGAACGAAAGAAAACTTGTATTTGCATGTCATCTATATAGAATGTAAGAACTAGATTATTTTGGTGCAGATTCTACTTGGGTAAAGAACTATTTACAATTGCTCGTATCTTCGGAGCCTATTACGAAATTTATTCGGAACAAACTTCCTATGCCCGCGCCGTACTAAAGGGCAAACTTAGGTTAAAGGATTCTGGGGAACGCCATCCCTTTGTTGTGGGGGATATGGTTATGGCCGAAAAATCTTCGGGAGAAGAGTGGGTCATTTCCGAACGAATGGAAAGGAAAAATTTTTTAACAAGAAAAAGTGACCGTGGCGACAGTCATGTGTTATGCGCCAACCTTGACCAAGTGGCTATTCTTGCCTCTTGTAAAGATCCGGAAACAAAACCTGGGTTTATTGACAGGTTACTTGCTGCCTCGTATCAAACAGAAATTCCTCCGCTCATTATTTTTACAAAAAAGGATCTGGTATCTCCTGAAGAAATTGAAGATAGGGAAGTTTATTATAAAGAGTTAGGTTATGAAGTGATGAGTGTCTCACTACTTTCGGAAGAATCCATCCAACCTTTATGGGAGAGGATTCGTGGAAAACGAACCTTTCTTTGCGGAAATTCAGGAGTAGGAAAATCAACTCTAATGAACCATCTCCATAAAAAGACAGTACAACGAACGAACCTAGTTAGTGGATCCACCAAAAAAGGAAAACATACTACTACGAATTCCTTTGCCTTGTTTTTGGAAGAAAACACGGTTCTTATCGATTCTCCAGGAGTCAAAGAATGGGGCATCCTACACCTGACACCTGTTGAACTTTGGGAAAGTTTTCCCGAATTACGCAAGATCAAAGAAACTTGTCAGGAAATTTATTGCTGTGAACTGGGTTCTGAATGTCCAATGCGAATCCACCTGACCGAATCCTTGGATGAAACCAGAAAAAAAAGTCTAGAGTCCATGATTGAGAGTTTAGAGAACCCCCACAGGATCACAAGAAGGGATCATTGGACCAAAGCTGTCACAAAAAGGTATTAGGGAAAAGAGTTGCCAAGCCCTCAGTTGTTATCTATTCTTAGAGTGTTATTTCCGGAGGAAGGAAGATGAAACGAACAATGATCAATCAGTTGTCGGCATTTGGATTTGTGGCAGTATTTGCTATATTTCTAACGGCTTGCCAAAAAGATTCCAAGGAATCTGTAACAAACGTTACAGAGAAAACAGAACAGGTTAGTAATGTTGTGGTTGCATTTGTTAAAGGTGATGTAGTTGTCATTCGCGAAAATGGACAAGTCAAACCAAACTTAGGTGATGTATTAACTTCCAAAGATACCATAGTCACCGGCCAAAACGGTTCTGTCGAAATCCTTGTGGGTGAAGACGGAGTTCTTAAATTAAACAAAAATACTTCTCTTAGTGTAAGCCAAGCATTTGCTGCAAATGATGGATCACGCGAAACAGAAGTGAATATGCAATACGGAAAACTTGTGACTGTTTTACGCAAAGAAAGAAAAACAGAATCTTTCAGTGTTGTTACACCTACTTCGATTGCGGGTGTTCGTGGAACTATCTTTCTTACGAATGTTGAAAATCCATCAGCAAAAGGTGGAAACGTAGCTTGCGGATCAGGAAATTGTGTAGTTAAATATACTGTTCTTGATGGAGCTGTTGCCGTTCGTAAAGCAAATTCAGAAAACGAAATTGTTGTCGACAAACAGAAAACAGCTGAAGTCGGAAATGAAACCAAACTTTCTGAAAAAATGATCAAACCAATGGACAAACAATCTCTAACAGAGATGAAAGAAATGTTGGCTTTTGAAAATACTAAGATGTTACAGTTTGAGTCTCTTGCGAATGAGCTAAAAACCAATAACGAAGAACTTCAAAAATTGAATCTTGGATCATCTGCGGAAGAATTGGAAAAAGCAGCAAGAACACGTGAGATTACCAAATCAAAATCTGATGAAGTAATTACAACGGCTAAGTCCATTGAAGATTCAAAATACATTAAAAAAGATGTTCAAAAAGATTCCCTAAAATTAGCTCCAAAAGAGAGTTTTGATAAGACGAAATGAGATATGTTTATTTACCGGTCCTTTGTTTTTTAGTCGGTTATTGTTCTTCGGTCACAAAGATCGAAACGCTAAATCGAAGTTTTACAAAACCTAAGTTCATCACACCGCTTCCGGGTGAATCAGAACCCCTTCCTTCGGGTAGAGATTACAAAGAACGACTGGTAAATAAATCCACCCCTCATTTTTCCCTCCTCTGGAAACAAGTTCCAGAGGGGTTTTCTAAATCTGATTTATTATTACTGGAAGAAAAAATTCTTTTCCCACATAACAAACTAGGATTATACAAAAAAGCTCCTAAGAACCCAGACCCGAAATTTTTCGAATCCTCCGACTTAGATTTATTATTAGAATTAACGCTTATAAAAAATGCGGAAAGAGTTTCCGTTGAGATCCAATACAAAGACCCAGTATTATCACAAATATTTGGAAAGGCGATCTTTGTTTACCAAGAGGAAAAAGAACCAGTTGTAAAATCGTTAAAATCCTTTGATGTATTTCATGGCAAAAGACAACTCCAACCTTTAACCGGGATTGTCCCTTCTTATTTCGCAGAAGTTTCTTCTCCTTCTGAAGATGACCTCCGTAATTATTTTACTTCTTCCTTACGTGGAAATGTTTCTGTATTTTCCACTTCACCGGGAACTACCATTTACTTGGATGGGGTGGAAGTAGGCAAAGCACCTTTACTTTCTTACCAACTTATCAATGGCAAACATACGCTTTCCTTTGCTAAACCTGGCAAAGATCAGGTAAAACGAAATATATTAATTCGAGCAGGAAAAACCACAAGAGTGTTCCAGGAATGGAGTGATGATATTTCCCAAGGAACCATTGTCATTTCCAGTTTTCCTCCTGGCCTCGACATCGTAGTGGATGGTCAGAAAAAAGGAAAAACACAATATGCGGAATCGGGTGTACCTTACGGTAGTTATCCGATCCAATTCATTCGCACAAAAAATGATTCTAACTTTGAATATGCTAAAGCGGGAATCAAAGTTAGACCAAAACAAATTACTTCTGTTGCATTGCCTATTTCACTAGAAGACGGAGTGGGTTGGGAATCGGAAGAGTTCTGGAATTTAACATCTCTTTCTCCAAACTTTTCTGCTACTTTTCCAGGCAAATTGACATTTGCAAAAAACAAAGACCTGCCTTCTGGTTGGTATGGAGTGTATTCGGAAGACTTAATCCCTGATTATCTGGAAGCAGAACTTGTATTAGATCTTGTGAAAGATTTGAACGGTGCGGTTGGTTTGTCTTTTACCGATCATAACCAAAATGCCATTTTAGTTTATGTAGACAAAACAGATTTTCATATCATAAAGTTTTCTTCGGAAGAAAAAGAAGCTCCTGTTCGTTCTTCCTATCGTTGGGACAAAGAAGATGAACTTAAAGGACGAACAGTCAAACTTTCCACTGATATAGAAAAGAAAATGATTCGATTGTCTTTAGGAAATAAAACTGTCGAAGAACTTCCTTGGAATTTTGAAACTTTTTGGAATTTAGGAGTTTTGACCCCGCATAACGCTCCCATCACGGGCACACCACTTCGTGGTGTAAAAATAAGATATCCTGATATGGTTAAATTTGAGGAAAGGCTCCAAAAATGAGACAACTTAGTTTTTTAATTATCACCTTTGTTCTGTTTATTGGTTGTCAATCTAGAGATTTCAAACCAGTCACTGTTAAAGATCCTGTTATAGAAAAATCGGATATTTCTGACCGCCAAAAAATTGAAGAGGCGCGGGCACTCGTAGCAGAGGGGAGTAACGAATTTCAAAAAGGGAATATAGACACAGCTTTGGAAAAAGCAAAAACTTCCATTCAAACCTTTGAACTAATTGATGGTTACTCTTTGTTAGGTTCCTCCTATTATCAATTAGGTGACTATGGAAATGCAAAACTTGCTTTTGAAAAAGGCAAAAACTTAGATCCCAAAAATGAAAAACTACTGATTGGTCTTGGTACTGTCCAATCCACTTTGGGAGAAAATGAGGAAGCACTTTCCACATACCAAACCCTAAGCCAACTCAAACCAGAAGAGACCATTTACACCTACAAAACAGGAATTCTTTTAAAAAACCTCGGTCGCTACCAAGAAAGCCTTGTGGTTCTCAAATCTTTGGAAACAAAACCAGAATTTCCTTACCCTGTTGAACTTTTAAATCAATTGGGTGATATTTGTTTAGAATTAAAAAGATACGACGAAGCAGAAGCTTACTTTGCTAAGGCGGAAAAACTCAATCCTGAATTAAAAACTGCCAAAGATGCTAAACTTTCTACAAAGATTGCCTCACTGATCCAACGAGGAAATGATTTTTTAGCAAAAAAAAATTATACGGATGCTTCATCGGAATTTAAAAAAGCAACCGAATTGCAGCCGCAAAATGGATCATTGTGGTCTTTTTTGGGAAATGCACAGTTGTTAGGTGGCAAACTCAAAGAAAGCGAAGATAGTTTTAAAAAATCCATTTCACTTTCAGATACAAATCCAAATGCCTATGTTGGACTTTGTAACGTATATATCCAAACTCATAATTATTCAGATTGTTTAAAAACTTCCAAACAAGCTGGGTTAAAAATTCCTAAAAATGCAGAAATCCGCAACAAACAAGGAATATGCGAATGGAAATGGGGGGAAACCAAAAAAGCCACTCTTAGTTTTCAGGATGCTTCTACTTGGGATCCAAATTTTTTTGAACCAAAACTCAATTTAGCTTATGTTTTAATTGATTCGGGACGTTTTGAAGAAGCTTTGGATGTATTAAAAAAAGCAGAGTCTCACCCTAAGGCAAAAAAAGAAGAAATTCGGAAAGCTAAAGTTTTGGCTGAATCACAAAAGTATATTGCTGATGGAGATGTTTTTCTTCGCCAAGGGAAACGTAAACAAGCCTTGGATGAATACGGTAAAGCGATGGGTGTGAATCCAGAAAACCCTGCGGTTCAAAATGCATTTGGTCGTGCTTACTTTGCCTTCACAGAATATAAAAAATCGGAAAGTTCGTTTTTAGAAGCTTACCGAATGGATTCGACAAATCCTGGCGCTTTACAGGGGTTAGCTCGTGTTTATGCAAAAACCGGTGAATCCAAAAAAGAAAAAGAATACATTAAAAAACTCGAAATACTTTCTGCAACAGATCCATTTAGTGCCATCACTTTGGGAAGAATTGCGGAAGATGCTAGTAAATGGGATGAGGCGGAATCGATTTATTTGGGACTGAAGAAAAAATTCCCAAATAATGAGGCTGTTGATTACCGGTTAGGAAGTTTGTATTACAAACGTGCCGTAGAAGAAAACTCTAAAGAAAATTATACTCGTGCCAATGAGTTCATCCAAAAATCCAAAAAATTTACAAAAGACATTCCTGAACTAATTGAAACTGAAAAGACGGTAGCAGAGAACTCGCGTTTTGCGGAGATCCTTCCTTTTGTAAAAGAAGGAAATTCGTTTTTTAATCGTAAAAAATACCTAGAAGCAGTCACTCCTTACCAAAAGGCATATGACCGGGTTCCTAAGGCCTCCCTTCTTGTAAAAATTGCTGAATGTTATATTGAAAAAGGTGAGGAAGAAAAAGGTCTTTCCATTTTAGAAAATGCAGTTCGTACAAACAAAGAAAATGCTGTATCCTTTAAAGAAGGGATTTACTCTTTTTATTACAAAAAAGGGGAACTAAAAAAAGCGGAAGATGGTTTTAACGAAATTTTAAAAGAAAAGCCTGATTCGTATTACGCTTATTATATGTTAGGCCTCGTGACTATGAAACGTAAAAACTACGAAGCTGCTATTGGTGATTTTGACCGTTCCATATTAGTTAATCCAAATTTTGCTCCGAGTAATGTTGCGAAAGGTTTAGCTTTTTATAAGTTAAACCAGATGGAAAATGCAAAACGAGAATTTGAAAAGGCACGTGTAAAAGATTCAGAATTTGGACTTTCTTCCTATAATTTAGCAATCGCCTATTTCAATGAAGACCTTACAAAAGAAGCAAAATCCATTTTGGAATCCATTCGCAAATCGGATCCTGATTTTATGGATGGTGAGATCCAGTTAGCATACATTTATTATAAAGAAAACAAATTAGAAGAAGCAGAAAAAATCATGGATCGTGTTCTAAAAGAAGAACCATCAGCAGAAGCTTTTTTTGCTCAATTTCGGATTCTCGATGCCAAACAAAAACTATCTCCTTCTGAAAAGCTGAAAATAAAACGTAACCAAGTAAAAGAGAAAATTTTACGCGAATATGGGGAAACTAAATACGCAAGATTACTTCCTTCCGATACTTTGGATGACGAACCCCTTCATGTGACTGACCTCAATCTTTCTGGAACACCTGTTTCCACACCAATTGTTTACCCCAATCGAATCATTGTAAATTATGGATCTGCACTTGTTGGTTATGATCGAATTACAAAAGAACTGGTTTGGAAACAATACACATCCACTCCTTTTCAATTGTTAGTTGCTGGTAAGGAACTTGTTGGAATTTCAAATGATACTGCCACAAAAATTTATCCAGAGTCAGGAAAGATGACTTTTAAGAAACAGGTGTTAGTTGGATGGAAAGTCAAACAAGGTACGGCTGATGCGAATGGTTTTTTCCTTCTATTGGAAAAAGAAAAAGGCACAGACAGAAAAATTGTAAAAACTAATCCAAACTTAGAAATTGAAGAAGAATGGAATGGAATTGATTTTTTAAGTTTTTCTTATACGGCAGAAGGAAAACTTTTTGTACTTCGTGATTTGAAAAAAGAATTTCAATTACAAGTATTTGCGATTGGTTCCAGCGCCAATTCCGATAAAGACAAAAAACTTTCAAACCCTGTTGCCAAAAAGGATACAAAAGAATCAGCACAAATCCTTGGTTGTTTGGAAGATTCTTGTTTGATTCAATTCGGAAGCCATGTTTATGAAGGAAGTGAGAAAGCTAAACTTTACTCTCTTGGAAATACGGATTCTATTCGCTCCGTTGTCAAAAATCAAGAGTCTTTACTCATTAATACAGAAAACACCACCTACCTTTGGAAAGGTGGCTCTAAGTGGAAGGATTCATATGCTATTCAAGGTGATTTTTATTATCCATTAGATGGACTTGTGGTGGAAGGAAGGTCGAAGGAACTAGTCCTTATCAAAGGAAGTGAAAAAACTCCTGTTCCTTGGAAAGGGGACCGGGACGGACTTCGTATCAGCACGGTAACTGTGGACTAATACAGAAAAAACAACTGAATAAATGTAAATTGATTTTAAGTAGGAAACTTTGGTTCTTACTTAGTTTATGTAATTTTGGTCCGGTTAAGGTAATAAATCCGTTTCCCTTCGTTTCTTTTTTCTGCCTCGAAAAAGGAAATAGGGAAACCTGGTCTTTCGAATTCGTACTCTTTTTTATCCCAAACAAATTTTGGAAATTTTCTGAATAAGGAAATCGTTCGTCTTGCATAAGGGCCGTAATCAGTGGCAAATAACAATTGGCCGCCTGGTTTTAGTAAGTCGTAAATCTGTTCGAGCATATCGACTTGCATAAGCCTGTTTTTACGATGTTTTTTCTTGGGCCAAGGATCCGGGAAGTTGATGATCACTTGGTCGAAAATTTCTTTTTCTAATAATTCATCAAAAAACCATTGGAAGTTAACGGTCATATAGCGGATATTCTCTAAACCTAGCGTTTTTCTATGTTTTTCGGTATGAATGATGCGATTTACCTTCTTTTCCATCAGTAAGTATCCTGTTTGGCGGTCATTCTTTGCTAATTCGATGGCAACTTCCCCCCAACCCGATCCAAGTTCTAGAACGAAGTTTTGGATCTCACCAGGGAAAGATTTTTTTAGGTCGATTTTTTTTCCGCGCTCATTAGGTTGCAGGAGATAGTCTGATTGATAGGAAGTCTTGGTAGTAAACTTCCAAAGTTTTTCTTGGATTTCAGGGTTAACTAACAATTGCATTCCTTCCGATGATGTATTGTCAGGATTTTAAAAAGGAACTAGATGAAAATAACTCTTTTTGGCGTTCGAGGTTCTCTCCCCACACCGATTTCTAAATCAGAACAACGAGAGAAAACTTTAAAAATTCTCCAAATGGCTAAGGAAGAGTGGCGGAAGGATCCAGAAGGGTTTTCGGAAGAGGAATTTTTAAACCATTTGCCCATCCCCCTTTCCCAAGATTTGGGAGGAAACACTACCTGCGTATTCATTGAAGGGGATGGTGGTGAAAAAGTCATATTAGATATGGGAACAGGACTTCGAGTTCTCGGCAATCAAATGGCTCCTTTAGCCTTTAGTGGCGAAGAAATGGACATTCATATCTTAGTTTCTCATACACATTGGGATCATATCCAAGGTTGGCCTTTTTTTAAGCCGGGTTATTCACCTTCTTGTAATATTCATTTTTACTCATGTATAGAGAATTTAGAAGAAAGGCTTGTACGCCAACAACATCCAGAGAACTTCCCTGTTACTTTGCAACAAATGGCCTCTAAAAAGCACTTTCATCTTTGGAAGGAGTTCGAGTCCTATATGTTAGGTGGTCTAAAGATCATTCCTTTTGGACTTCGCCATCCGGGATCTTGTACCGGTTATAGAATTCGTGAGGGAAATAAAATTTTTCTTTTTTGTACTGATGTGGAATACCGTGAAGAAGACAGAGAACATCTACTTAAAATGAAACCTCAGATTGCTGGTGCTGACCTCATCATCATTGATGCACAGTATAGTACTTCGGAAGCTGAAAAAAAAATTGGTTGGGGTCACACAGCGGTTAGCAAGGCAGTGGAGTTTGCAGAGATGATGGAAATTCGCTCTGTAGTTCTCACACATCATGAACCGGATCATACAGACCATGAAGTGGCTCGGATTATTTTAGATGAAGCAAGATTAATCAAACCTGGTGGAATGCAGGTTCATATTGCCCATGAAGGACAAAAATTTATTCTTTAGTGTTATATTGAATTCTAAATAAACATTTGTAAAAATTCAAATTTCGTCTACATTCGCTTTTACAGTTCATTCATTGATTAAGTAATTAGAATGGTATCCTTTTGCCTCACCTGACCAAATGGGACAATCTAATTTAAGATCTGCGTGCCAATGGATCTGGTAAGGTTTGGCAAAAAACAATTGGATAAAAAATCTTAAAAACGAAGAAATGTTTTCTAAAGCACTCATCGTTGCAATTGGTTTAGTTCGTTTGACAAGAAGTGAACATTTTCCTTCATTAAAATATAGAACCTCTCTTTTTGGTATCGTATAACCAGAAGTAGGTTCTTTTTCCCAGTCCAAAACTTCAACTCGTTCCACTGTCGCTTCTAAAACCAAATGACCAGTGTTGTCGATGACAGCCACTCGCCTAAAAAAACTACCAGGAAAATTTGGTGTTCCAACAAACCCACCTGTAAAAATTCGATATCCATCCTTAGTGATGGATCTTACAAGTTCCCATTTTTTTGAAAATTGATACACAGGTTCATTTGTTAAAATATGTTCCAAACCACCAATACCTTTGATCTCTTCCGTAACTTCTTTGTATCGAATGGTGCCTGTTACTTGCGAGTAGGAAAATGGAATGTCTGCTTGGACAAATTTACCATCATCTTTTAAAGGATATTTACCTTGAGATATGGGCACTGAACCACGTCTGGGTTTGTAGTCTAATTTGATTTCCCAATCCCCGTAGTTCATATAGAAGGAATAAATACCGTTTTTGTATTCCATCCAATTCTCCCCACTCCTTTGGTAGAACTGACCTTTTTTAAAATCATATTCATCGGAATCAAATTCACGAGTGGAATAAAAAACGGGTTGGTCTTTGGGTTTTAAAAGTAGAGATATACCGTTGTTATGTGATCCGGGACCAAAATTACTAACTAGAAAGGTTGCAAAAAGATTGTATTTTTCATTTCGAAAGGTAAAGTTCCAAGCTTGCAGGTAACCTTCATCAGGGAAATGTTGTGTTTTAAAATCTTGGGCTAGTAAGTTTTCCACCGGCAGCACTGCCACCAACAGACAAAAACAAACGAGTCGAAGGAATTGCCGAAACACCGGCAAATCCTGACGGGTACTCGAAAAGAATCAAGATTTTTCTTAGGGATTCCCTTTAAATGGAAATGGTGCTTGGTAGAGTTAGTGCAAACAAATCTCCCAGACAAACGAGCGAAAAGACAGGATGTTCTGTATTGCCAATTTGTTTTAACCTTTCTCTTTCTTCTGCAATTCCATCGATATGGATCCAGGTTTCGATTTGTTCCTCTGGCAAAATTCGACAAGCCACTTGGTATTCAAAAGGACCCAGTCTAGAAAAAAAAATTTGTACTGATTCCGGTGCGGAATCGGCCAGTGAACGACGAAACGCAAACTGTTTGGATTTCGTTTCTCCCCGCATTTCATAATAATGATTCAGAATTCTTAAGATATGTAAGAATTCTTCTTTTTTTGTCACAAGCTCTCGCCAGAGGACTTCGGTTTCTTTCATACTTTTCGGGGTGGAAGAATTTTGACTTTGGTTCTTAAAAAAGGATTCTCACTTGAAAAATACTTTCCCCTATCCAAGATGAACGAAACAGGCATGGTCACAGAGATATTAGAAATATTCTGGAAAGAGAAACTCCGGTTTGCCCAATACTGTTTTGATGAATTGGCTTCGTTTGATGCCAAGGCCTTTGTCGATAAAAGAAATAGCGGGAAATCGGCAGAATGGACTCTCCATCAGATGATTTCTTACGATCGCAATTTTAGTTTTTTCCTTCCTCTCTCATTACGAATCAGCGGGTTTTTCTTTTTTACTGTTTTTAAAGACCAAGACATTGAAAAGGATTTGGAAGCCATTCGGGACAGGTATAGACCACCGGCATTTCCATCTCATTTCTGGGAAATTCAGATCACCAAGGCAACAGATCTTAAAATAAAAGCAACCGACCCACAGGTGAAAGAACAATGTGAATCTTGGAAAGAGGTTCTCGTCCAATTGGAAACAAAACTTTCTCAGATTTCTGAACGAGATGCTTATAGAAAAAGATATACATCCCTTACGGGAATTCATACCATTTCAGGAGCGATCAATAATTCTACTGAGTTTTGTCACTACCTGTGGAATTTACATATGGTAAATCCCACATAAACGTTTTTATGCGAATCAAAAATTGAATGAGTTTAGGAGAAATCAATGGGAAAAATTAAAGTAAAAACACCGCTTGTTGAGTTAGACGGCGATGAAATGACAAGAATTATCTGGAAAGAAATTAAAGATCGTTTCATCTACCCTTATTTAGACATCACTTTGGAATACTATGACTTAGGTGTTGAATACCGCGACAAAACAGATGACCAAGTTACTGTTGATTCTGCTAACGCAATCAAAAAACACGGTGTAGGGGTTAAATGTGCAACCATCACTCCAAATGCAGACCGAGTGAAAGAATACAACCTAAAACAAGAATGGAAATCACCTAACGGAACGATTCGTGCCATCCTTGATGGTACTGTTTTCCGTAAACCAATCATCATTAAAAACATTCCGGCTGCTGTAAATTCTTGGAAAAAACCAATCGCAATTGGAAGACATGCTTACGGTGATATTTACCGTGACGTAGAAATTCTTGTAGATGGTCCAGGAAAAGTAGAACTCGTTTACACAGATGCTTCTGGAAAAGAAAAACAAAGACTACTTGTAAACGATTTTAAAGGTGCGGGAGTTGCGCTTGCAATGCATAACCTTGATGAATCTATCAAGTCATTTGCAAAGGCATGTTTCACTTACGCCTTGTCTGAAAAAATCAGCATCTGGTTTGCAACAAAAGATACTATTTCTAAAAAATACCATGCTCGTTTCCGTGATATCTTTGATCAAATGGCAAAAGAACAAGAAGCTGCAATGAAGGCTGCTGGTATTACTTATAGTTACTACCTCATTGATGATGCGGTTGCGCAAATCATGAAAAACGAAGGTGGACAACTTTGGGCGATGATGAACTACGACGGTGACGTTATGAGTGATATGGTTGCTTCTGGTTTTGGTTCCCTTGGTCTTATGACTTCTGTTCTTGTGTCTCCAGACGGAAAATACGAATACGAAGCAGCACATGGAACCGTGACTCGTCACTACCGTAAATACCAAAAAGGAGAAACCACTTCTACAAACTCTGTGGCATCTATTTTTGCTTGGACGGGAGCTCTTGCAAAACGTGGGGAACTAGATGGAACTCCAGAACTAGTAAACTTTGCAGTGAAACTGGAAGAAGCAATCATTGAAACCATCGAAGGTGGTGAAATGACAAAAGACTTACTTTCTCTTTCTACAGCAGCTACTAAAAAAGAATTGGATACTTTCCAATTTATGGAAGCTGTACAAAAACGTTTAGATGCAAAACTAAAATAAGTTTTGTAAATTGCATACCCTGTCATTTGGCAGGGTATGATGTTTTCTTTCTATTTCCTTCCCTTTTATCCACTTATCTCATAAATCAAATAATTCCTTGCAATTGTTCAAGATGGTTGTATATTCAATCTTCTTAATATAGAAGACAATATGTGAACTTTGGAAGTCAAATAGGAAAATGATCGCTGAATTTATAGAATGGTATACGAATGAATTGCCTGGTTTGAAATCTTCTGTCGAACTTTTTGATAAAGGGATTGGATATTTACAAAATCAAGGGTTTCAAATTGTACGTGTCAATATGGGGACGCGTACCCTACATCCGCAAGTGGAATCTTTGTCTTATACTTGGGTTCCTAAAGGAAAATTAGAATATTTTGATGATTCCACCACTCCTTTGTTACATTCAAGGTCAACCATCGAATCTGAAAATGGATATCTTCGTGAAGTGCGATTTCGATTGGGATCTTTGCAGTCTTCTCAATTTGCTGTAAGTCCTGTACAACATGTGATGTCTACAAAAAAACCGTATTACTTTGATTTTGCGGGAAATCATGGAAAATCAAGACCTTATCCAATCCTCGACGATTTGGCTCAGTTGGGTGCCACTGGATATTTAGCAGTCCCCATTTTACAAAAAGGGGTCAGTTATGCTTTTTTAAGTTTAGTAACAGACAAAACGAATGGTTGGTCTAACGAAGAACAAATTTTTTTAAACCAAGTTTTAAAGATACTCTCCTTACAATGGATGAACTTCATCCAAAATGAATTAACGGAATCATTGCTCAGTATTTATTTGGGAAAACGCACTGGTTCGACAGTGTATTCTGGAAAAATTTATTTAGGGGAACTTGACAAAATCAAATCAGTGATTTGGTTTTCGGACATACGCAATTATTCTGGAATGAGTGAAAAGTTATCACCGCCGGAAATCATACAGTTATTAAATGATTATTTTGGACTAGCCATCCCACTCATCGAAGCTCATGGAGGAGAAGTTTTAAAATTATTGGGAGATGGGATTTTAGCTGTATTTCCCTATACCGAATCCAATAAAACCTTTGTTGGAAAAAAAGTCCTTCTCGCTGTTCGAAAGTTAGGTGAAAGGTTATTTTTACATAATCAAACCAGAGAATTAGAAGAAAAATTACCCATTCATCATGGAGTTGGTCTGCATTCTGGGGAAATCCTTTATGGAAACATTGGCTCAACCGAGAGACTCGACTTTACTGTGATTGGAGAGGCGGTCAATTTAACGAGTCGCATTGCTGGTATGTGTGGAGAATTGGGAAAAGCAGTTTTGGCCTCCGAAAGTTTGGCAGAACAAATTCCTATTCGTTGGGAAGAACTTGGGGAACACAAATTAAAAGGTATTAGTTCCCCCAAAAAGATTTTTGCCATCTCTGAACGAACGAAGCGGAAGTGGTAAATACATATTAAAAAAATATAAAACTATAATTCATCATACAATCAATCATTTGCCGGCAATCCAAAAGTAATAAACAGTATTAAAGAAATTTTTTTCCATGCCGGTCGAAAAAGAAATTTGTATTACATGAGGAACAATGAATTCTTCCGTATTTTTTTGCAGGAATTGGTTTGTTACATGAAGGGCAAAGGACAGTTTTGTTAATAAAAGTAGAAATGCGTATATTTTGTTCCAATCGATCTAAAAAATTGTTACGAACAAAGAACTGGGCTATGATAACTCCTGTTAAAAATGCCACAACTTGACCCGCATACGTGCTTCTTGTATGATAATGAAATTCTACGATATAAAAATAGGATTGGATGAGAATCCAAATACTCAAACTGATTAAAATAGGAACGTCGCGGAAACTGGCACGTTCAAAAACCATCGTACTTTTTACGTTAGGGAAAAATACAAAATACATTCCTAAAATTCCAGAGATGACTCCAGAAGTTCCTACAATTGGAACAATGGAATTCATATGGAATAAAAAATATGTTAGGTTTGCGAGAACTCCAAAGAATAGAAAGAGAAGGAAAAAATAAAAATGACCGACAACATCTTCAATATTGTCTGCAAACATGTATAAATAAATAGCATTGGTAAACCATTCCGAAAGAGAAGAGTTAAAGAAAAAGGAAACAAATAAACTGGAACCAAATTCTTTTTTGGGTGTAAATGCATAGGAATCAATATTATCAAAGAATAATGTTACCATTGAGACTAATATAAAACCCAAGGTAAGGATTGGTTTTCTAAAATTGTGATTTGCTTTTTCAAATACAAACATTGTTAGCTGGCCTTTGACTCTGCCAATTATTTTAATAAATGACTATATTGCCAATTCCTTTCTTTTTTTAAAATAGAAAAAGGTATATGTATCGTTTTACAGTTTTAATTGCCAAGTTTCTTCGATTAAGATTTTTTTAAAATAAATGATAAAACAAGAAAGTAAACGCAAGAAGAGCTCCTTACAATCATTTATTCTGTTTTCGAAATAAGGTTGTTTCGCCTTTAGTTTTCGAAGTATACGAGGAAATAAATGTTTCGGAATTTGAAAGATATTTTGGCATTCATATCATTTGAATTTTCCAAAAGAATATGAAACCAATTTGCTGCTTCTGCTCGGTAATCCAATGCAAACTTTTGGTTTTTAAAATTCACCTTAAAATAATCAACATCGTCGCAGGGATAAATTCCGCTGACCATCTGATATTCAGTATTTAGTCCAGGAATCAAATAGTTTTGATTAGGAACATCAATACAAAAAGCAGACTCTTTTGAGTGATTTTCCACATAGTATTCAAAGTATCCTATTCTAGAGTTCCAAAGGAAAATAAGGTAAAGGAGTAGTTTTTTAAAATACAGACTAACATGAATTTAATTATAATGGAGTGCAAGAATTATTTATAGATAAATTAGTAGTTCAGATTATAGTCACTTGGTTTTTTCCTTGGTCCCGTTTGAACGTAATGTATTTTCTTTGTAATAGAACTATTCTATAAAAATGGGTTCTGTCTTGACTTTAGTATAACTTGCTATATTCTCGAAATAGTTTCAATTTTGTTGCAATTAATTGTTTTTCCTAAAATTAGTTTTCATTTTTAGAAGTGGCTCGTGGGAAAGAAGCCGCTTGATGAATTTATAGTGGTATCTGTTAGGTGTGATAAAATCTGAAAGAGTGGAGACCCGGAATGAATGAATTTAAATATATTCAAAAATTAGAAGACTTATCATTGTTTTCCTTATATCATCACAATTCCTTTGGTACTAGATATCAGAAATTCTACCCAGAAATCTTTTTGTCCGTGACTACCATTATTTCTGTTGTGATATTCTTTACTACATACCCCAAAGAAATTAACATTTTTGCGCTTCTGTATTTGTTTTTAAACCTTCTATATTATGTGTATCTTCGTTTGACTCGAAAAAGGAAGTTGATTAAATACTTTAACAAATTCTATACGGAAGGGAGGGAATTTATTGAATCGGAACTTATCATTCGATTTGAAGATTTATACATACTGACCCAAACCAAAAACGTGGAGTCAAAAATTCCCTATGAAAATCTTGTTAGATTGTCCATTGGACCAGAGGCTCTTTACATATATATTTCGAACATTCAGGCGTTGATTTTACCCAATCGGATTTTTAGTTCACCTACTGAAAGTCATGCGATCATCGACTTTTTGATTCAGAAGAATGGGGACCTAATCAAACCTCTAAATTGACAGGATTTACTCCGGCTTTGAATTTAGCCTTAGATCTCCATTAAATATTAGCTAAACGGTCGATGGCTTCCTCTTCTGATTTCAGAAAAAAAACATCTTTCCCTGAATTCATTTCATAGATAAAATCACTTAGGCTTTTGCTAGAATAGATAGAAAAATCACCTACAATTGCCAGTTTCATTCTGTAGTTGACTATTTTTTGTAATACTTCACCAGCAATTCCTGATTTTAGTTCAAAGAAGTCTGAAACAAAATGTGATTGTTTCAATACAAAACGATCACACCCCGAATCGTATTGAATGGTGGCAAAAAAGTCCAAGGCCGTGGAACCGTCTTTGATCAGCGTTTCTTCTGAATCAACAATTGCGATTTCTATATTGTTTTTATTAAATTTGCGAACGTACATTGGTTACTTTGCCGGTCCAATTGAGAAATTGTATGGATTTCTGTAGTTTCATTTAAGTTTTGATCTTTCTTTAGACAGGTTCGAGATCCGGTTTTAAAGGGAACCTTGGAATCATACGAAAGAAATACTGAAAAACCCGTCTCAATAAGTAATTGTTTTCCTCTTTTTCTCTCAAAATAGATTTGACTTTTATCATGTATATAGCTAGATTTTTATATAACCATTTAGTTATGCAAACTCTTGACGCTACATTCTCTGCTCTTGCTGACCCCACTCGTAGGGCCATTCTCATGCGCCTTGCGAAAGGGGACTTAACCGTTATGGAACTTTCCAAACCCTTTCGGATGAGCCAACCCGCCATTTCCAAACACCTTAAAGTTTTGGAAGAGGCAGGCCTTATTTCCACTACTGTCCGAGCCCAAGAAAGGCCCCGTCGGTTGGAAACAGCACCGCTCAAAACAGCAATCGATTGGATCGAAAAATACCGCCAGATGTGGGAAAAAAGGTATCAGGTGTTAGATGGACTACTTGTAGAATTACAAACAATTCAAACGAAAGGGGATAAGAAAAAATGAAATCAGAGAAAAATGAAGTAAAGATGGAACAGCGAAGTGAAACAGAAGTTGTGTTTACAAGGTACTTCTCTGCACCAAGGGAGTTGGTTTTTGATTGTCATACCAAACCGGAGTTAATGAAAAAATGGCTCATCGGTCCCGAAGGTATGGTTCTTGATACTTGTAAACAAGATCTGAAAGTAGGTGGCAAATACTTGTATCTCTATGCAGATAAAGACGGAAACAAATCAGGAGTATACGGAACATTTCGAGAGGTTGTGATTCCTGAGAAATTGGCCAATACAGAAAATTACATTTTTGATATGTCGACTTTTGATCAAAATGCTCCCGAAGATCCCAATGCTACTTTCGAATCTCGCACATTTACAAGCGAAGGGAATCGGACACTGATGACTCATCTCTGTCGTTATGCGTCGCCAGAGGTTTGTAAGATGATGGTGGAATCAGGCGCGGCTGATGGTATGGCCGAATGTTATTTGGAGTTAGATAAGTTACTCGGAAAGATTGGGTAGGAACCAGAGTTTAGTTACCGAAAAACAAGGTGTTTGCCGGACCTTGTTTCGTTCTTCATTAAAAAATATTTCAATCATTCGAAAACGATTATTTTCTAAAAGTAAATGAAATAACTAAAAAGCAAAATAAGTTTATAAATTAAAATGATAATTTATGTAACAATTCTAATGGTAGTTTTTTACTATATTGGTATTTTTCTTTTCAAGAAACGTCGCTATGTTTCCTCAATTAATCTTGTTTTTATGGAAATATACAGATGAATTTGCAGATATTGAAATCATCGAAAGGTTGGAAAATAATTTCAAAATAGAAATTAGTAACGAAGAAGCTAAAAACCTGAATTCCTTTGACGACATTGTCAAACTTGTCACAAAAAAAATAAACCACTCCTAACAGAGAATTTACATATCGCTCCATCACTGTAATCAATTACTTTAAAGGGTTTTCCATATTTAAAAATAATTCCGACATGTTTGTATTTAGATTTTTTTTCTAATTTAAATGCAGTTGTTTGCTATAAGTTTGATTCATGAAAAATAATATCATCCTCTTCTAACGTTGAGGTATCAATGATTTTCGCAAATATTGGATTTGTTGATATAAGTAAGAGTAAAAGTAGAACTTTATATTTTATGTAATCCATTTTAGGTTTTGGTCAAAATCGTCTTACTTATAGCGGGAAGCTATTGAGACGAAAGTGGCTCCCCCACCTACCAACTTATCTCTTTTTTATCCCTAAAGAATTTTCCTGTAGGTCCACCATCAGGTAATGTGGCAGCCCAAACAATGGTTTCGGCACCTTTTTCCACAGGCCTTGTAGCACTAGCCCCACCCATATCCGTTTTTACCCAACCAGGACATACCGAATTGATTTTAATATTTTTGCCAACTGCTTCCGCACTTGCTACATTGGTGAGGGCATTGATGGCTGTTTTAGAGATACGGTAGGCTGGATACCCACCGCCCATATCAGAAAGTTGTCCCATTCCTGAACTAACATTGACAATACGACCGAAATCGTTTTGAATCATCATTGGTAAAAAAGTTTGGATCAATCGAAGGGGACCGTATAAATTCACAAGAAGGGTTCTATGAAGATCTTCACTTGTAGTATCAAAGAAAGAACCAGGATCGGCAAAGATCCCTGCATTGTTCACAAGGATATCGAGTTTACCGAAACTACCTGTGATGGTATCTAGAGCCGCACTGATACTGTGTTCCTTGGAAACATCCAGTGAGAGGATTTCTCCTTTTCCGACAGCTTTCACTGCCGCTAAAGTATCTTCGGCCTCTCCCGGATTTCTGGCACCAATTAGAACATAGATTCCTTGTTTTGCCAGATCAATGGAGACTTGTTTCCCAATCCCTCGGTTGGCCCCTGTGACCAGTGCAATTCGTTCCTTGGATGCTTTCATAGAAATCAAATCTCCCTTTTTGTAGATTTATTAGCCTACAGTTATCTATAGACTGTTTTTACTTGGACTTAGATAGTTCTATGAGCCATTTTTCAGTTTGTGCCTCAATAAATGCTTTGTCAGTGATCACCCACTTCGACATAAGTACATGCATTCCATTTTCCACGGCTACCTTTCGGTTGAGTGGATTTGGAGTTTTATCTAATCCAAAGTTGGTATATCCTTCTAACATTTTTGGAACACTCGCTGTTGGATCTTGTTCTTTTTCATTTTTATAGTAATACAAGAGTAAGGCGGGTGAAGTTACCTTACGAAATACCGTAGGAACTGCAGCATAGTTTTTTAAATCATTCACACCCACAAGGGCCGAAAAGTATTGTTCTGGATACCAAAAGTTATTTCGTTCTGGTAGTACCTTTGGATTGTTATTGTGAGATGATGATCTAACTTTTCCTTTCAGTAAATGAATGAAGGTAAGTCCACCAGGGTAATTTAGAATATTCAAACTTCCATCTACAGGTGCATAGAATGGATTTGCTAAAACAAGACCATCTACTTCTTCGGGATATTCAGAAGCAAGCCAAGTCGCAAGTAGGCCTCCCATCGAACTTCCAAACACAACAACACGATCTCCTTGTGATTGCATCATATATAAAGCTTCACGTGATGCATCTAAATAGTTGTTAAAATTTTGATCTCTTTGATCTTCTTTGTTGGTTCCATGACCTGGCAGACGTAGTAGGTAAGTATTGGCTTTAAATTTTTTAGCCAATTTTTCCATCACTTCTTCGCCTTCTGCTCGTGAAGCGCCAAAGCCATGAATGTATAAAAATGCCAGTGGAGTTTTTTTACCAAAACTGATGTAACGTTCTTCGTTTCCTGGTCTATGGTTTTTGCGTTTGCTTTCGGCTAACTTCTCTTGGAAGTAAACTTCAAAGTTCGCATAACTTAAGTTTGCCTTGGGTTCATACTTGGGACGCCCCGCACAGGAAACTAAAACAAAGGAAACGGTGATTAGGAAAACAGCAGACAGCTGTCGAAGCTTGTGGAATAAAGAACACGATTTAGCCATACAAATGGAAAATATTACATTGGATTTGCTTTCTTGTAAAGAGAGAAAAACCCTTGGCATAGGAAGGGTCGTACGAAAAAAGGTAGTAAATACCCCATTCTCATAAGGAACATCCCGGAATGTATAGCCAATTCACAGAGCAACAACTTGAGATCAGAGATTTAGTTCGTAACTTCGTAAAAAAAGAAATCCCGCATGAAGTAGCCTTGCACTGGGATGAGAAAAACCAACACCCAACTGAACTCATCAATAAAATGCGTTCGGAGCTCGGAATTAACGGTCTTGTGATTCCGGAAGAATACGGTGGATGGGGACTTGGTGCGATAGAACAGTGTTTAGCTATCGAGGAACTTTCTCGTGGATGCCTTGGGATCGCATTAGGATTTGCTTACACTGGTCTTGGAATCCTTCCCATTCTAAAAGGTGCAACTCACGAACAAAAATTAAAATGGCTTCCTGAAATTGCGGACGGAAAGTTCGGAGTTTCTTTCTGTTTGTCTGAGCCTGGTGCTGGTTCTGACGTTCCTGGTATGACCACTCGCGCTGAGAAAAAAGGCGACAAATGGATCATCAATGGTGCAAAACAATGGATCACTGGTGCCTCTGATGCCCAAGCCTTTACTGTATTTGCTTATACTGATAAAAACCGCGGAACACGTGGAGTCTCTTGTTTCTATGTTCCACGTAACGCAAAAGGTCTAACTGTTGGTAAAAAAGAAGATAAACTCGGAATTAGAGCCTCTTCCACACACCAAGTTATTTTTGAAGATTGTGAAGTGAGCGAAGAACAATTAGTAGGAAAAGAAAACCTAGGTTTCGTTTACGCACTCCAAACTTTGAATGCTTCTCGTCCGTTCGTAGCGGTGATGGGAGTGGGTGTAGCGCAAGCAGCACTTGACCACGCAGCTCGTTATGCACGTGAGAGAGAACAGTTCGGTGTTAAAATCGGAACTTTCCAAGCAGTGCAACACATGTTAGCTGATATGTCTATCAAAGTAGAAACTGCAAGGGAAATCACTTATAAAGCAGCTCGTCTTTCTGATGCAAACGATCCTAACCTTCCAAAATACTCTGCGATTGCAAAAGCATACGCTTCTGAATGTGCGGTTCAGTGTGCAACTGACGCAGTTCAAATTTTTGGTGGATACGGATACACAAAAGAGTATCCTGTTGAGAAGTTAATGAGAGATTCTAAAATCCTCACGATCTTCGAAGGAACGACTCAAATCCAAAAGAACGAAATTGCAGCTTATGTAATCAAAGAAGCAGCTTCCAAAAAAGACTAAGATTTTCTAAAAGAAATTCGGTTGAAAGAGAAGCCTCCAGGAATGGGGGCTTTTTTTTGGGGTGGTACTGGTTGGATGTAAGTATCCCCGCCCTGATTGGGTGGGGTGTGACCACCCGCCACCCAATAACTTCCCTATACAACAGTCCTCAATTTCTCACCACCTTAAAATAGTATTTGCAAATTTTAATATAAGGAAGTTCATCTTTCTACATTGAAAAATCAAAATTTCGTGATTCGAATGGTCGAAACCTTCGATCCAAACTCTAAACTTTGTATGGACCATCTATGGGAAGAAATCCAAAATCGATATGGATTTCAGGCACCAAATCCAATGGATTTCCATGATTTTTTGCCGCCACGTGGAAGGTTTTTCCTCGCAGAACATCCTGCAACTGGTGAAGTGATGGGATCGGCCGCATATACTAGGTTTAACGATATGCAGTGTGAGTTGGATTCCGTTTATGTAATCCCCAAGTTTCGAAAGAATCATGTCGCCAAATCTTTGTTAAATGAGATAGAAAAACAAGCACGAATCGATTTATATTCTTCCATGATTTTACGAGCTGGTGCCCCACAACCAGAGGCATTAACTTTATATAAAAACTTTGGATTCAAAGAAATTCCCACGTTTGGGAAATGGGTAACAGATCCCACCGCTATCTGTTTTGAGAAAAAAATAATCTGATCAATTCATTCTTCGGGATACTCAGAATTTCTATTAAAAACGTTCTTTGCCAAGCTGAATTGTTTGCGTATAATTCCCTGGTGTATCCCCTCGATTGTTATCAATTTGTTTTATCGAAAAACCTAATCGGTTAAAATAAACTTTACATACGATTTATACTTCCTATGTTTTTCCCTATGTTTAAAAAAACATTTTCTTTAGCGTTTGTCTTCGTTTTCTTTATGAACTGTGCAAGTGAAAAAAAGGACACAGATTTAACTTCATTAGCTATACTTGGATTGCTAGGTAGTTCTTCTGAATATACGGGAACTTGTACAACGACCTTCGGTGCTGGAGTTCCTAATTGGATTCAGACAAGTTTTACTTGTGTGACTGTGTCTGTCAGCGGATCTAATTATGTATTTAAATTTACTTCCGTTCCTACCTACAAAAGTATCTATTGGGGTTCTTCTAGTGCCGGGTATGAATCGACTATGTATGTCAATTCGGGTCAGGCAAATGCTAAAAATCCTAATCTAATCAAATCACAAAACTATACCTTAACTGTTCCTAAAGATAACCAAAATACAACAGCAACAACTTCTAGCTTCGGAATGATTGGTGTATCTACCAACGGAATCGCCATTTACAATGACCAAGCAGCTCCTGGTGATTCCCTCTCTACCGAGTATTACACGTTTGATTCATCACAAGGTCACCCGACGAATACCGGTTCTTACCATTACCATGTAGAACCGCCGAAAATTTCCAACAACGATAGTAAATTGGTTGGTATAGCCCAAGACGGTTATTTGATTTTTGGAAAAAAACATGATTCGACTACAACGGGTTTAACCACTGGATTTACTTTAGGCGGAGCAAGTAGTAGTACAAAGTGCACTGGAGGCGGATTAGATACAGCCGTTCCAACGACTTGGGCGGGTGCAACCGATTATAATACTACCAAAACCTCAAACACTCGTTATCATTACCATGTGAATAATGGGTCTGAAGTGAATGGAATTCTCCTTTCTGGAAAACTCATTGGAACCGGCGGATCTGCAAACTAATTAGTTTTATTGATTCATACATATTAGTGAAACTAAAACAAATTCCAATTTTATTTCTCCTACTCACCTCTCTGGTTCATTGCGGAGAGGTGGTTATGGATAATGATCCAGACTTGAGTCTTGGATTGGAAAGTATCTATTACTATAAGGGCCAAAAATTTTCTGGAAAAATGAAATCAATCCATCCAAATGGAACGGTTCGGATCACTTCTTTTTTGAATGGATTAGAAGATGGGTTAACTTTGGATACCTATCCAAACGGCCAAACGAGTGCAGAGTATTTTTATCAACAAGGCAAACGTATTGGAACTCATAACGGTTGGTATGAAAACGGTAAAGCTAGATTTCAATTTTCTTATAAAAATGATTTAGCGGATGGTGACCATTGGGAATGGCACGAAGATGGAAAAGTTTATCGTTATGCAAGATTTAAAAATGGAACGAACATTGGAACAAAAGTTTGGCGAAAAGATGGAAAGATTTATTCCAATTACACATATTCTCCTGAGAGATTATATGGAGTGGTTGGATCTAAATTATGTTTTAAGTTAAAAGGTGATGAAACCAATCAAAAAACAATAATCAATCCATGATCATCTTAAATCGTTACAACTTTTTTATTTTTCTTTTCATAATCAATTTTTCCTCTTGCGGTTGGTTTCATCTTGAAGATGGACAAAAAGATTCTAATTTAACTTTCTTTGATACACCGAAAAAAGATTCACTGCCTTACTTCCGTGGTCGTGATTTAGAGGCATTTTGGGTTCCGAGAGGTGAACAACCGACTTCTGTTAGAAAGGTTGATCCTTTTACATTTCAAAACCAACTCAGCCAAAATATCGACGAATCACATTTTAAAGGTAAAATAACAATCGTATCATTTTTCTTTGCTAGGTGTCACGGACTCTGCCCAAATATTATTAGAAACTTGAAATTTGTTCAGTCCGAAATTGCGAAAACACAAAACATCCAAATCGTGTCTTACTCTGTAACTCCAGACTTGGATACTCCTCAGGAACTAAAAAAATTTTCTGAGGAAAAAGGAATTCATTCGAAGTATTGGAGTTTGTTGACAGGAGAAAGGGAAAAAATCTTTGAAATTGCTCGTAATACATTCCAGGCGGATACAAATACAGCTAACAAGAATCCAACGAAGGACTTTGTACACTCAGAACAAATTTTTTTAATAGATCCCAATTTAAACTTTCGAGGTGTCTATAATGGAAACCGTGGTGAATCCATAAAAACCATGCTAAACGACATGAAACTGTTAGTTGGAGAATTTGCGGCAAATCCATAGGAAATCGTCTGATAGATTTTCTATTTTTTTTAAAAAAAAAGGCTGACTTCGTTTTCTCACTCTGACAGAATCATACTTCTGTTTTACGGAGGTGGCTCGTTGTGAAACAAAAGAAAAATGACAATCTTATCCCTCCTTCAACAGTAAAAGGAGAAGGCAAAAAACAAGAACTTATCCTAAGGCAAATGGAAACTCTTGGGAAACTAGGTCATTGGGAAGTCGATTTTGTAAACCAAACCTTACATTGGTCTGAAGGTGTTTTTCATATTTTAGAAATGGATCCCTCATCGATGCCTGTTGATTTGGAGACCGGATATTTATTTGTTCATCCTGACGACCGCGAATTCGCAACAAAACATATGAATGAGGTTTTGGAGAAAGGGATTAGTTATGATTTAGAGTGTAGACTAGTCACAACTACGGGAAAAATCAAATTTGTTCATTCATTAGCAGAAGTGATTCGAAATGAACAAAACGACCCTAAACAAATTGTGGGAATTTTTCAGGATGTCACAGAACAAAGAGAAGCCTTTCAAACCGTAAAAGAACAAGAACAAAGATTAAGCACTATACTTCAATCCGAACCTGAATGTGTGAAAGTAGTATCACCAGATGGAATTCTCATTGAAATGAATCCTGCCGGTTTACAAATGATTGAGGCAAATTGTCCAGAAGATGCAATTGGTCAAAAAGTTGAAAAATTAGTAAACCCCTCTGATTTAAAATTTTATCAATCATTACACAAAAAAGCACTTCAAGGAATAAAGTCGAGTAATCGGTTTCGTATCATTGGGTTCAAAGGCACGGAACGATGGTTGGAAAGTACGGCAGTCCCATTGGAAAACCAAAATGGTGAGATTGTTTCTGTTCTCAGTGTTACGAGGGATATATCCGAAAAAGTCATAGCGGAAGAAAATATAATTCGAATTAAAAGAAATCAAGAAGCACTCATCAACGGTACTTCTGATTTGATATGGTCACTAGATTCAAACTTTTCTTTGGTAGCGGCGAATAAAGCTTTTTTAGAAGTGATGGGATTCCTTAATGGAACGCGCGCTAAAGAAGGAGACTCCGTACTCATTATGAACCAGGGAGAAGCCTTTTACGAAAAATGGAAGGGCTATTATGAACGAGGACTTTCTGGTGAGTCTTTTAAAACTTATGAAAGGTTTATGAGTCCAATCACCGGTCTTGAAGAACACCGAGAAGTTTTTTTTAATCCAATAAGAAATGCGGAAGACTCAATTACCGGCCTCGCTTGTTTTTCTAAAGACATCACCGATTTGATGTCAAAACGAATGGAACTTATTGCGAGTGAAAAAAGATATAGAGCTCTCGTGGAAAATGGGATCGACGTCATTGCTATCCTTAGTACTGAAGGCAAAGCAAAATATGTTTCTCCTTCCATTACAAAAGTTTTGGGTTATTCTGAATCCGATGCCATGCATATGAATTTATTCGATTTTTTACATCCTGATGATGTTTCAAAAATTACCAAACGATTGGATGAGGTTCGAACCATTCCCATAGGAAGTTCTCTACCAAGTCATAATTTTAGAATCAAACACCAAGACGGTTCCTGGCGTTGGGTGGAATCCACTGTCACTAATTTAATCGAGGATGAATCTATTGGTGGGATTGTAGATAACTTTCACGATGTGACAGAACGGGTTTTTCAGATTACGGCGATCCAAACCCAAAATGAAAAATTGAAAGCGATTGCATGGACTCAATCTCATGTGGTGAGAAACCCTTTGGCTAAGATTATGGGTATTGTTGAATTAATAAAAACGGGCACTTTGTCCAGTGAAGAAGAACGTCGGAGTTTAGATCATTTGCTTACATCGGCCAAAGAATTGGATAGCATCATACAGGATATTGTGCTCCAATCGCAAAGAGTCATTGTACCTTAAATTAATTCAGGCGAAGGCTTAATTTATCTTGTTTTTTATACGCAATTAGTTCTAATTCTGGAACCATGATTCTTTCAACATTCCTATCCGATTTATTTCTTTCCCTCGTCACGCTATCTGTAGCGTATCGTTTCGTCGGTAAATCTGCCATTCCTTCTCGTTCCGCCTTGTATGGATTTGGAATCATAGGAATCTCTGCCGGACTTGGCTCAATCCATTTCCTTGGTATCAACACGCTTGATCCTATTTATCGTTTTTTTGTAGGACTGTCAGGATGTTTGGGAGTCCCACTACTTGGGTTAGCATTTTTCCATTTCACGTTCCGTTCACTTTCAGAAAAAACTTTTTTCCTATTTATAGCTGTCGCATTTCTTCTTTACTTAACTTTTTCCTATCTCTATCCATTGGGAATTTATTCGACAGTTGTTGGCGGAATTGCCATGTTAATCATACTGATTAGTTCCATCGTACGATTTCCTAGAAAATCAAATGCAGCGATCATGGGTATAGTAGGCTCAATTTTATTTATTGTTGCGGGTCTTGTTATAGGTACAAACGGATCAACTGGTCCAATACTAAACGTTGATATCTTTCATATCTTACTTGCAATCGCCAATTACTGTATAGCTGAAGGAATCAAAAAATTAAGCTAGATTTATATAGAGGAGTTTAGAATCTCTTTTTTGAGATGTCTATAGAAAGCTCCTCTTCAGATTCCACTTTAGAAAAAATACTCAAAATACAAACGGAACTAACGGCCGCTAAACCAGATGTTCCATATCTTTTAGAACTGATCACTCATCGTGCAAAAGAAATCACTGGATCGGAGGGAGCAGTATTTGAGCTAGTGGAAGGTGATGAGTTAGTTTATCGTGCCGCTAGTGGCACGGCAGAAAGACAGATTGGATTAAGGTTACCTGTAAAGGATAGTTTTTCTGGACTTAGTCTTCAATCAAGAACTTCATTGTATTGTATAGATTCGGAAGAAGATGATCGCGTGAATCGCGAAGCTTGTCGTGTTGTGGGTCTCCGTTCAATGATAGTATTACCATTATATTTTGATTCAGAAGTTTTAGGTGTTTTAAAAGTACATAGTTCTAAAGTAGGTTTCTATACAACTAACGACACTTATATTTTGAATATGTTGTCAGGTACGATGGCCGCAGTTTTACATAACGCTTACCGTTGGGCAGAAAGAGAAAAAAGCCTACAATCGATGGCTTACCTTGCAAGTCATGATGCACTCACTGGCATTTTCAATCGGTCTGCATTTTATGATTATTTAAGAAAGGGGCTTTCTCGCATTGTCAACGATGGTTCTCTTTTAACAATTGCTCTTTTTGATTTAGATGGATTGAAAAAAATTAATGATACCTATGGACATGCTGCTGGGGATTTTTATTTAGCCCGGTTTGCAAGTAGGTTTTCCCCTCTCGTCCAAAACCAAGATGTTCTAGCAAGACTTGGTGGAGACGAGTTCGGTTTAATTCTGATATACAAAGAACCTAAAAAATCGATTCTTACACTTCTCGATCATATTCGGACAATGGTCGAAGGAGAAATTCAGTTTGAATCAACGAAACTCCAGATTAAAACAAGTATGGGATTTGCTTTTTTTCCTGAGGATGGAATCGACCCAGAAACTTTAATGGCTGTTGCGGATAGTCGCATGTATGAAAACAAACGCCTTCGAAAAAAAGAAGAAAATTTGTAACCTCTAAATTCATTCTCTGGATTTAGCGTTTGTCTAATAAAGACAAATGAATTCAAGTTCCCAACTATATTCACAATATACGCTTCCCAGCGGCACCACTTTGCCTAATCGAATCGTGAAAGCTGCAATGGAAGAAAATTTATCCAACCCTAATTTAGAACCAGACGAAGCGCTTTGGAACTTATATGAAACTTGGGCCCAAGGCGGTGTTGGAACCATGATTACAGGCAACGTAATGGTGGACCACAGAGCTATGACGGGTCCAGGGGGTGTGGTTTTGGAGGAAGGAACGTCATTGGATGGATTTCGTATGTGGTCCTCCAAAGCAAAACAGACTGGTGGAAAGATTATCATGCAAATTAATCATCCCGGTAGACAAGTATTGGCAAAGTTAGGTGGTAATGTATGGGCACCTTCTGCCGTGCCAGTGGACATCGGAAAACTATCTAAACTTTTAGGAAAACCTAGGGCTATGACAGAATCTGAAATTTTCGAAACCATTCAGAGGTTTGCAAAAACTTCGCAACTGGCCGAAGAATCAGGTTTTGATGGAGTGGAAATTCATGCAGCACATGGGTATTTGATCAGTCAATTTTTATCACCTATCGCCAACCAAAGAACGGACGAGTGGGGAGGAAGTTTAGAAAATCGATCTAGGTTTTTGATAGAAGTAATCAAATCAGTTCGAAAAATGGTGAAACCAAATTTCATTGTTGCTGTAAAATTAAACTCTGCTGATTTCCAAAAAGGTGGATTTCAGTTTCAAGATGCTAAAGAAGTTATTTCCAATATACAAACATTAGGTGTAGATTTTATTGAATTGTCTGGGGGAAATTATGAAGCTCCTGCTATGCAAGGGGAGTCTAGGGATGGATCTACTATTTCTAGAGAAGCATACTTTTTAGAGTTTGCTAGTGAAGTCGCAAAAACCGCAACGGTTCCCATCTTAGTGACAGGTGGAATTCGTAGAAAACAAATTGCAGAATCAGTGTTAGATTCAGGTGTTCCATTAGTGGGAATAGCCACTGCATTGGCACTCGAACCCAATCTTCCCAATGATTGGAAGAAAAATCAAGAATTGGAAAGTCGTTTGCCAGATCCAAATTGGAAATCTAAAACACTAAAAGGTTTAGCCAATATGGCGATGGTACGTTACCAAATCAATCGATTGTCAGAAAATAAACGTCCCAAAACTAACATTTCACCTATCGTACGCCTGGTGATGGACCAAATTCGTTTGTCTCGTTTGACTAAAAGATACCAAAAGTGGATTTGTAACCACTCTTAATAAAAAAAAATTTAATATCTGTGTGATCAGAAAATAAACTGTTTTTAACTTTAGTTTTAGATAATGTAGGACTAAAGTTAAAAATTTTCTGTTTATAATTGTTTGTTATTTTCTTTGTAGAACTTGTTACGAAATGCAATTGCGAATTTAACAAGTAAAATAAGGGCTGGAACTTCAATCAGAGGGCCAATCACTCCAACAAAAGCAGCACCACTTTGGATTCCAAAAACACCAATAGCGACAGCAATTGCCAATTCAAAGTTATTCCCTGTTGCAGTAAAACTTACCGCTGCATTTTTTGAATAATCTACTCCTAACTGGTATCCGATCCAAAGGCTTAGAAAAAACATAATCCCAAAATACAAAAGCAGGGGGATCGCCACTCGAATCACATCATCACTTAGTTCAAAAATCATTTCACCTTTTAAACTAAACATAACAACAATTGTAAATAATAGTGCGAAAAGTGTTAAAGGTGAAACTTTTGGTAGGAACTTTGTTTCATAGAATTCTTTTTTTCCAAACTTTTCAAATCCATATCTAGATAAAAATCCGAATAAAAATGGTATTCCTAAATAAATTCCCACAGTTTCAGCGATATCTGAAATTTGAATAGAGACCTCCGATCCTGCCAAACCAAAGTAAGGCGGAAAAATAGTTATGAACAAATAAGCATAAAAACTATAGAAGAAAACTTGGAAGATACTATTCAAAGCAACTAATGCAGCAGCATATTCACGGTCACCCTCTGCTAAGTCATTCCAAACAATCACCATTGCAATACAACGTGCAAGACCAATGAGAATCAACCCGGTTCTGTATTCTGGTTCATTTCCTAGAAAGACTAATGCCAAAAAAAACATAAGTAAGGGACCAATGATCCAGTTGAGTAAAAGTGAAAGTGTTAATAATTTTCCATCCTGAAACACTTTTCCCATCTCTTTATATTTTACTTTCGCCAGAGGAGGATACATCATAAGGATGAGTCCTATGGCCAATGGGATATTGGTAGTTCCAATAGAAAGAGTGGAAAATCCGGAAACAACGGAAGGTAAAAATTTTCCGATAAGTAACCCAACTACCATTGCTCCAAAGATCCAAAGAGTAAGAAATCTGTCTAAAAATGATAAAACTTTCACCTAACAACATCCTGCTGGTTCATTCGTTTCGTTTTTTTCTTTAGGAGAACAACAACTAGAACTTGATTTTTCTAATTTCGGAAAGCTAATAACGTCTTTGGGAAGACCGCAACTTGCTGATGCTTTGCATTCCGTTTGCCCATCTTTTAATTGGATGAGAAGTGCTTTCTCCATTGGAATCATTTCCGTTACAAAGTATTGACGCATTGCTGATGTATCGTTTCCAAATTCAACTCGTAAAATTGCATTGGAAGGGATCTCCATTACATTTGTTACTTTTTTAACTATAGAATTCACTTTCGAGAGTGTCATCGATTCCGTATCTTTTTCAGTTTTTGGCTCTAAAATTTGCAAAATAATCTCTGTCCAAGAATCAGAATTCCCACCACAATCTACTGATTGAATTTTTGCCAATTTGAACTCTGTAATATGGTAATTGGGGAATATGGTTTGATTCTTTTCGTATTCAAAGTTTAAATGAAGTTCAGGATATAAGTCCAAATTTAAGTTAAAATCTTTCCAAGTGAGTGTATTCATTTTTATTCTCTCCTATAATTCCTTGTTCACAAAGTTTTCGCAGTAACTTCGTATTTCTTCTCTTGTTTTCGCAAAGGCAGCCTTTACTTCTTCTTCTGATCCTACTAGTTTTGAAGGATCGGAAAAGTTATGATGTAGTCTTTTGGCATCGCTAGGAAAATAGGGACAGTTTTCTTTTGCATGGTCACAAACCGTGATGATAAAATCGAATGGGATGTCTTTGTATTCGTTTATGTGATTGGAAGTATGTTTAGAAATATCAATTCCTACTTCTTTCATAGTGGCAATGGCCTTGGGATTGACACCGTGGGTTTCTATCCCTGCACTATAAACATTGGCTTTTTCCTTTGCATAAAAACGAATCCACCCTTCTGCGATTTGGCTTCTGCAACTATTTCCAGTGCAAAGGATTAAAATATTCTTTAGATCATTCACAACAGTTTCCTTCCTTTTTAAATTGGTATTGTTTGATAAGTGCGATATGTTCTGAAAATTCAGCAAAGGCTTGGTTTAAGTTTTCCCAATCGATGCAGTAACAAGAAGAAGTTCCTTCTACCTTTCCCCTAACTAGTCCACCTTCTTTTAATTCCTTTAAATGTTGGGAAACTGTCGATTGGGCAAGCGGAAGGATTTCAACGATTTCTCCACAAACACATGTTTGTCGTTTCGCTAATACTTCCAATATGGCAAGCCTTGCCGGATGACTCAGAAGTTTTGTAAAAGACGCCATCTTTTGGATGTTCGCGGGAAATTCTGTTTTTTTGTTTAATGCCATAGTATATCGTAAATATACGATTAATTGGTTTGTTATTTTTTGTCAAGGGAATTCGAAATCGTTTTGGTAGGAAACATTGGTTTTGTGTTTTTTATGAAAGGTTTTCCCCTGAATCTTCAGGGGAGGTGAGTCGATTTGAGTAATGGCTACTATCGGTAGGGAAAGGAATGCATTTCCCTATAATCCAGAGCTATCGGGGATGACCACCGGTTCATCAGAAGTAGGAGTGTCCGGTTTCACATCGGCTGGAGTATATCCGTTTTCATTTTGTGAGGGTTTAGTTCGGTTATCCCATTCTGCCGGATTTGGTTTTTTATTTCCTTCCACAGAAAACAGCCAGCCATCCTCTTGGTTGTTTTTTGTTCCCTGTTCCCTAGGATATGAATCGATAGGTCGGATGGTAATGGAAACGTATTGGATGATTCTTTCGTCTTTTACTGGGTCTAAATACGCCAAACTGTCGTTACGCCATCTATTTTTGATACGAGTTTCTCGACGGAAACTTTTCATTACTAAGTCAAGGTCTTTTGAATATTTAGAAAAAAGAGCTCTGGATGTTTTTGCTTGAATTACGTAGTATAATCCACCTTTTCTATGAAATAAAAATCGATTCGAAACTAACTGTTTTTGTTCTGTATAGTGTAATACAACAAAGACGGATTCATCAAATCCTGCCACTTCGTTCTCAAGCAATTTTTCCCTAACTAATTTTAAGTCAGGGTACTTTGTTAAAAATGTATCCATTGTTTCTTCAATAAACCGGTCGATATCGTATTCTTTGGTACGACGCGCCACATCAATTTGTAAAATTGCTTCTCTATTGGTTTTGGACAACTGGATACGAACTGTATCTGGATACCGCAAAACAGATTTTGCCCAACCCCTTGGATATTCAAAAGCAAAACTCAACGAATCTTCAATCCAAGTTGCTGCATCCAAATGAGAAATAGTAAGACATAATAAAACAATTAGACAAAATCGCTTTTTCATACTTTGAATATCGGCCCCCAGTACCTTCATTATTGATAGTCAGTGAGACCTTTTCGTAAATCTCGTTCTGGAAAAAATCCTAAATTTGCAAAAGATTGGGCATCGTAAACTGCCACGGATTCTAATAGCGGTTGGAGGGGAGAGCCGTGAAAGGGTTTTTGCCTTACATAGGAAATCAATCGGAAAATCCATTCCACTAATTTCCCCCAAAATCCGCCTACTGGGATGGGTATTAAAAACTTTCCTATGATTTTCAGTTCTTGGAAGGTTCGAATGACTTGGTTTACTGTCACAAATTCAGGATGCGAAAACACATAAACTGGTTGTGGAGGTTTTCCATTTAATGTTTGTTTGGTCCATATTACTAGGGCTTTCGTAGCATCATCGATATGAATTAGGGATTTTTTGCGATCGGAAGAAATATAAGGATATATTTTTAGTTTGATTAAAGAGCGTAATTTGGAAATAAAACTTTTTGTTCCTTTTCCATAAATACTTGCCATTCGAAATACTGAATATGGTTTTCCAGAATGTAGTACGTAATCTTCAGCCATAGCCTTTGTTTTTGCATATATGGATTTTCCTGTCCTTTCACTGCCAATTTCTAAACTGACTTCTTTTGATCCATAAACAGAAACTGAACTAACAAATCCAAAGTGGGGAACGTTTTTTGATTTTGCAAATTCTACAAGAAGTTTTGTGGAATAAACATTGATTTGGTGGTAAACTTCTTCGGTAACTTTGATTCCAGATACCACTGCGGCTAAATGAAGGATCAAATCAATCGGTTCGGGAATCATCAATTCATCGATAGAATGTATTTTAGAAAGATCTCTCTCGTAGAACTTAAAATTTTTATGAAAACGAAGGGAGTCTGGAAAATTGGAATAATTTTTTCCAATGGCGATGATTTTAAAATCATCAATCAATCCAAATAAAAGTTGTTTTCCTAAAACACCACTTCCTCCGGTGATTAGAATTGTTTTTGTCATACAAGAAATACCATTTGAAACCAACCGACCATTGCACCAAGTGCAGCACCCACTAAAATTAACAAAAGTTCATCTTCTTGAAAGGCAGATCTTAAAATAGATTCAAATTCCTTTGGTGGAAGTGCGGACATTCTGTCCCCCATCATTGTTTCAATTTCTAAAGCTTCCCCTAAATATTCTTCTAAGTGAAATGATTTTTCAACTGCATTGTCTGCCATTGCCACAGCGATCCTTTCTTTTGCCGCATCAAACTCTTCGATTTTCCCAGCAGCAAATAACGCTGGTTTGGCAAGGAAGGTAACCGTATCCACATGAGAGATTACTTCCTTCCGAATGATGTTTATAATATCATCAGAAGCCTTTCCAAAAATAAGTTCCGATAATATATTTTTCGGCGTGAGGATTTTTTCGCTCACGAGTTTTGCATATAACCTGGAAACCTCGGATTGTCTTTTTAAAAACAAACCTTGGTAAGTAAAAATTCCTAAAAACTTTTTAGGCAAAAGAGGACGAAAGATCATTTCCAAAGCAAGGTAATTGGTTAGGTATCCAACAATCACACCTTGGATGGGTAGAGTCCAAACCAATGGAAAATAAATCATAAATATCATTTGGACAAACCCAAGTAAAAATCCAAAATAAAACCCTGATCTTTCAATGAAGCGAAATTCAGGAGCCCCCACTTCTTTAAAAAGTTCAACCACGAGGCCAACATTTTTACCTGAAAGTTTTTTTAACACTAAGGCCTTTACATCAAATAAGGAATCGATATCATTTTGGAGTTTTCGAATCACCTTTCTAATGGTAACACCACTTTCTCGTTTGACTTTATGGTAAATTTCTTCTTTGACTACTTGGGGGATCATATCCCAAAGTTTTGGATCGAGTGTATCTGAAAACTCTTTCATCGTATAGCGTATGCTAGACTCTAAAGCTGGCAAAAATACCAATTCTGCCTTTTTGGGATCTACTTTTAAAAATACTTCTTTGATGTTGAGAAGGCGTTCGGTGATGACATCCACCGACTTACTCGCCATTTTATGGGCTTTTCTTGGTATGATGCCCTGCCACCCTAAGTAAGGGGGAATTCCCACAAATTGGATGGGATAAAACGTCATTTTTAGGGCAAGCCAGTTAGTCACCCATCCAACAAATCCGTAGGTAAAGGGAATCATCAGGAGTTTCCACTGTTCCGCTGTGATCCAATTCTCCCACATATTTCGCTTTGAGTAAGCCCTAGGAGGGAAGTTTGGGGCAATCTAAATTCCTCGGGAGATTGTTTTTTCCTGCGAAAAGGTAAGGTTGGATTTTTTTTTGCCGATAGCCCTAAAAAAGATTTGATTTGTGTACGGAAACGAACTACAAAAGGTAAACTCCGGCGAAATTTAGGTATTTCCCGAAGTAGATCTGAAAAACTGTAGTATGACTACAAAGCGAATTTTGATTAGAGGGTAGGTTTATGCGCGTTCGAGGAATCTTTACTGTACTCGTTCTCATATCTTTGGTTTTTGTGGGATGTTCCCGAAAAAAGAAATCGATGCCTTTCTGGTTCCTATTAGGTACTGGTGGTGCGGTAGCTGATTCTAGCGGCGGTTTAGACACTCCTCCAGACTCTAATGGTGTTCCTCTTCCTACCCCTGGAGACTCTGTCGGTGTCACCGATCCAGAAGAGGTTCCTGGAAACAATTCCGAACAAGAAGTACCCAATCACGGAAAAGCTCGCATCATAGGTACGATTGTTCCTGTGGTCTCTGGTGTTCCCGCAAACGTTGTCTGTGGAAATCCTGGTGCACCTGCAGCGCCTGGTTGTATTGATCTTACTTTAATTTCTGTAAAAATCGAAGTTGCCAATGGAAACGCTAACACTCTCGTTGCGACAACGAACGCAGGATCCGATGGAAAATTCATTTTTGATTTAAGTGATCTTCCCAATAATAACTACAGAGTTCTTATCAATACAGGTTTCGGACTCAATTATTCCTACCAAGACTTTTCCTATGTATTCGATCCTACCCAATCTCCTTATACTTTAGTGAATGTCGGAAATCTTCTCGCAGAACGTTTGTATTATGGTCAAGGTCCAGCACAATTTGTAGGTTTAGTGACAAGTCCTGGATTTTCCGGTGGCGGCGTCCTCGTACCTGCTGGTCCTGTGGCTGGAATTACAGTTTCGATCGTTGATGCAAGTGGAAACACTATTGGAACTGGTGTCACCAATGCAAACGGATCCTATGTCATTAACATCAATCCATTGCCTAACGGAAATTATACTGTTGTATATTCGGGAGATTCAGTCGAAGTATCTGGACAACCTTTTGCTAATACTTCTGAATTTATACATTTCACCTTTCCTGGAACCAATCCAAATACAGTGGCTATTGTTGACTTGGGAGAAACAAGTCTTCCTTGGATGGCGGCTACAGAAAGTGATATTCACCTAACAGGAAATATACTGAATGGAGCAATCGCTTCTGATACTACTTCTATATTCACTATCAAATTAAAGAACGAACAAGGTGCAATTTTACAAACGGCACAAATTACGGGAAATGGAAGTTTTGTCATCGAAGGGAGTTCTCTTTCAAACGGTGTATATTATTTAGAAGTATCCAATCCTGTTTTTTATTTGGCCTCTCGATCCTTTTTGTTTACTGCTTCACCAACAGGGGGAACAAAAAACGTAAATCTAACAGATCCTATTTTTATGGTGGCAAAACCTTCTTTTGTTACTGGATTTGTGAAAGATGCCAATGGAAACCATGTAGCCGGTGCCGTAATCAATGTTAAGCCATCCGCAAACCAAGCACCTTCCCGAATCCTTTATTTGAAGGATGATCCTATTTTAGGAAATGCGATCAAACTTTGGATTGTGGAAGCATTAAGTGCTGTAGCAGGAACCAATTGTTCCCTAAACCAAGCCGGTTCTGTCTGTTCTTGTGCTGTGAATCCGACAACTGCTTGTTTGGTATCCACACAAGGATCAGGTCCTTGGGTTTACCAAACTTATGGAAACAAACTCTATGAAGTAAATCCTACTTCGAAAGAAGTTTCTTTTCTCGGTGCAAGTGGGCTTTGGTCTTATTACATTTCTGCTCCCGGATTTGAAAACTATTGTGGTTCTCAAAACCCACCTTGTTCTTCAAATCCATTACAAATTAGTTTGAATGGTAACAACTACCAAGCGGGAACGATCTCTTTGACATCGATTGCTGCACGTTCTCAAATTGCTGGATCTATCTCGGTTCGTGATACAGCACCCACAAGTAATTCTCTTCATACGAATCAGTCTGGTCTTTTTGTGGTTTTACTCGGAAATACCTTAGCAGATGGATCCGCGTTGGCTCATATCACAACCACGGCAAACGGACAGTTTAGTTTTGGTGGAAGTTCTTATGTAGTATCCTTACCTGCGGTTCTTCCTCCGCCGTTTACTAATGATGAAGCCGGCCGTGTAGGATATGCAATTTACCAATTGGGTTCTGGCCTTGCGACTCTCTTATCGCAAACACCTAACGTAGCTCGTGCCAATGATAGTACTGCTTCCGTTGATATCACCAACGGAAACGAATACAATTTCCGACAAAGTTCATACCAAATGATGGTTGTGGACCGAGTGGCTCCTTCTTACCAAACCAGTTATTTATCATCCACAAGTTTACGAGTGGATACATCTACTGTTGCTACCAACCAATATGCACTTTCCCCTGCATTATATAATGTCAATGGAACCGTGATGCATAGTCCAAGGGCCACTGTTACTGGTGTGGTTACCGATGCTGTATCTACACAAAATGTGAGTGGTGCCACTGTCACTCTTGGCCGTCTTGTGGGTGGAAATTTTACAGCTGATGTTCATAGAGACTGCGCGGGCGGTTTCGATTCTCCCAACTGTTCTGTATCTGCCACAAGAACTTCTGGTGCAGACCAAGTAGTCGGATCGGTAAGTTCACAATCAAACGGGAGTTATAGTTTCCCATTCCTTTCTCCTGGTTCTTACCAACTTCGTGTCGAAAAAAATGGAATCACCACTTACTTCCCTGTGGAAGTGGGAACTGGTGGAGGAACGGTAGTGGTTAACACGCCTGTCATTACCAATGATGGTCGTGGGCATTTATCAGGTTCCGTGCGAACTCCTGGTGGATTTTCTTTCCTTGGAACTTATTCCTTAGAAATTGTGGATCCAAATGGAGGGACATTACGTCCATCGGCAGGAGTGCAGCCAACATCCATTGCAACGGGTGCTACTGTTTTCTCTAATGCGAGTCAATACACAATTTTTAATATCAACGCGGGTCGTTGGAAAGTTCGGTTTGTTTCTCCCGGATACCAAACTGTAGAAGGGATTGTGGATATCCAAGCCGATGTCACCACAAATTTTGATATCATTACCTTTGTTCCTGGAAGCCAAACTAGCGGTTCTATTTCTGGCCGTGCTTTGTCTGCTTTGTATAACACGGGAGTTTGTAACCTAACCGCACGTATTCGTCCTGGTGTGAACGTAAAATCTGGGGCTTATGCGATTGATGCAGCTGGCGTTACGATAACAAGTGTGAAAACAGCAACTGACGGATCTTATGTGATTCCATCGGTTCCACCGGGAAACTACACTTTAGAAGTTTCTGGTTCTGGAAAAAGAGGGGATTGCACTTCTGTAACAGAAAATTATTCAACCACTTACAGAACTGTGGTATCCGCAGGTTCAGAAACACCTGCAAATCAAAACATTCTTGTCACTCCTATCCTTTTAGAAAACGAAATTCGAGTGGTGCTTTCTTGGGGTGCCAAACCAAGAGATTTAGATTCACATTTACAGTATGGAAATTCCGCCAATGACCGCATTGTTTGGAATAATAAAACTCCACTCGGTTCTGGGAATGGAAGTTTAGATTACGATATTACAACAGGATATGGCCCTGAGACTATCACCGTGCAAGGATCCGTTTGGAACCAACCAAATCGTTACTACAGTATTTACAATTGGTCTGGTGAGGCACTGATGGGAGTTTCTGGAGCCAATGTACGTATCTTCAAGGGAAGTGTAGGTGAGGTGAGAAATTATTCGATTGCACCAAACCATTCCAATCGTTGGTGGAAAATCTTCTGTATCTCACAAGATAAATCCATCTCTGATGTGGGAACACCTGGTTGTAGTGCCAATAATTTCATTGAAAGATCAATGTATTATTAGTAGTCCTTCTTTTTGAAACGGCACTTTGAAAGAGGATGCCGTTTCCTTTATCTTTTCAAATTTTAATTTATGAAAATTTATGAAAGGACAGTAACGGAATACTGTCCTTTGTTTTGATTCACTTGTAAATCTAAGTCATAAAGTTTTGAAAGATTTTTATCTGTTAAAACTTCGTTTTTGTTCCCAAAACTAATTACCTTTCCTTCTTTTAACAAAAGTATTTTAGAAAAGTCTTCCGGGATTTCTTCGATTCTATGTGTGATGAGAATTCTTGTGAGTAACGAACTTCCCATTTTTAATTGGGATAAGGATTTCCCAAAATCGGTTCTTGCTGTAATGTCTAAGGTAGCTGTTGGCTCATCTAAAACCAAAATTTCTTTTCCCACACCAAAAGCTCGTAACAATAGAACTTTCATTTTTTCGCCTGACGAGAGAGTGGAATAAATCTGTTGTTTTTTATGGCTTAGGTTTACTGAGGCTAACAACGATTCGGCGATTTGTTCTTGTTCTTTTGTTGGTTCTTTATAGAGGCCAAGAGTTCCAATGACCCCAGTTAAAACCATTTCAAACGTTGTAAGTTTCTGTAGTAAGGTCTCTTGGTGGCCTGGTTGCACCATTCCAATTCGATTTTGTAAAGGAGCCATAGGAGTTTCGCCATAAGTTTCTCCAAAGGCAGAAATGGAACCTGTGGTTGGCCAGGAATAACCAAAAAGTAAATTGATGAGTGTTGTTTTCCCAGCGCCATTTCTTCCAATGATGGCAAGTGAATCACCTTGGTTTAAGGAAAAATTTACATTGTCTAAAATTTTTTTGTCAGTTCTTATAAACGAAACAGAATCAAAACGAATCACTTCACTCATTTGATTTTTTAAATAGAAGTTCGATTTTATTCACTGCAGCAGAGAACACATCGATATTATCTAAATTAAATTTTGCGAGTAGGATTTTGTCAATGGCATAAAACCCTTTTTTCTGTTCGTGATAATCTGCCATCATATTTGCCATGTAGATAACTTCCACTAGGTCACGTAGTTCCGCAGGAGCTAAAAATGGTTTGTGATGGTATTCGATGGCTACACGAAGGTCGAGGGGGAATTCCCATTTTTCTGCAAGGAGTGCACCCAGTTGCGGGTGGCTAAGTCCAATGGCCATTTCTTCTAGTAGAGTTGAGTTTCCAGAATCAACTCCTCTTTGGTAGGTTTCAATTTTTTTGAAAAAACCTCGGTCCACGGAAAGTAAAAGGAACTTTCCAATGTCGTGTAACAAAGCACTTACGGCAATGATATCTGCAATTTTGTTTGTATGATTGTTTTCTGTCGCCAAGTAACGAGCGTAATAACTGCATCGACTGGAATGATCCCATACATCCATCATCTTTCCGTATTGGCCTTCCATAATTTTACGGACACCAGAAACATAGAGTAGGTTTCGTAAGTTTTTTAGACCAACAACTTTCACAGCCTGTAAGATGGAACTGACTTGGCTTCGATTTGCAAAAAATGCGGAATTAGAAAGTTTGAGTAGATCGGCAGAAAGAGCAGGGTTCCTTTCGATTTCCTGAGAAATCATATGTAAATCAGAATCGGGATTGTTACAAAGTTGAATGATTTTGGTAAGAGAATGTGGTAGAGGCGGTAATCCATCTATTTCGTTTAAAAGTTTTGTTTTTAGGTCTGTTTGGATTTCTACAGGAGTTGTCACTTCTGGTACAGACAATGTAGCGCGTGTTATCTTGTCGTTGGTAAAGATTTTAAATTTTTCAGAACCGATTCCTGAATTTTTTAGAAGGAGTTGGATGAGTACTAATCCTAAACCTGCAGATTCTGTGCTATCGGAAACATCAGAAAAAGCATCAGAAAGGTCATTGTAGTTCTTTGCGACTTCGATTCTTCGATTAACGCGCGCTAACTCTTCTTTAGTAATAGGTGCATTGTTTTCCACAGCAAAGTGAATGGATTTTCCCTCAACTTTCATGAGCAAACTAATGTAGTAATTTCCTCCATCTAACCGGCTCAATTGTTCATTCCATTTCATGATAATGTTTTCTTGGAACCGGGACATTCCTTTCGCATAATCACTAGCATTTTGGATGTCTAAATTTTCTCGGGAGAAGTAATCGCGTTTTGCATTTGCCTTGTTGGCGTTCATAAGGAGTTCTTTAAGGACAGTGAAGATGACTTCTACTAAATAAAGTTTGTCCATATACCCCATTACATGGACAAGTAATGCGTATATCTCCTGATTTTGTTCTTCTGTTACAAAGTAAAAGTTAATTCTCGATTCTTTTGCGGTTTCTAATTGAGAGATAATATCTTGAAAATTCACAAACGCTTTTTCCCGTAACACTCTTATATTTTGATTTCTTTAGGACGCAATAGATATTTTTTTCGCATCCGATTTCTATTTTGTCCCAGGGGACTTGTATAGTGAGAACATCAGTGGAGGAAATCACTATGGATATGTTAGACCAAATGAATTTGCATTTGCTTATGCAAGAGAGATTGGAAAAAATTTTAGAGGATATGGAAAGAAGACCTAAGGGGAAGTCCAAAAAAACAAAGTCCTTTGATCGAATTCCCGCAAATAAGGAACAAGCCGAGTGGAATTTACAAGAAATACCTGTTCTATTCGGTGCTTAACTTAGTGAAAACCGCAACCAAGTGTTGAGGGTTTTTTTATGAATGATACTGGAATGGTCTTGGTCGGCCCACTTTGCCAAATCCGCTATCGATGGGGGAAATCCCTGAAAAGATTGTAAAGAATTTATTTTGTCATAATTGAATGGGAAACTAATTTCCTTGTCTTCGGAGAGAAACTGAAAACCAGGTAAAGATTGTTTTTGGTTCAGCGCGTTCCAGGCAATTTGATTTTTACCTTTTCTATCGCCAGAATACAAACGTTTGGTGGTTGCTTCTAAACTTTTTTTCCTATTGGTATCTGGAAGGTAATACCTTTCATAACCTGTCCCTTTACAATGAGATTTCCCACGTTCTGCAAGGAAACTCACTCCACTCACAAAAAATTGCCTATCTTCTATTGAATCTGTTATAGATAAAACCATTCCCAGTAAGTTCAAACTAGGATTGGAATAATGTGGCCAGGTTTTGCCTAGTTGATTTAGAAATAAATGTTGGGTAATTTGGTCCAAAGGGTGACCAGTATTCACTAAAATTTTTGGATTAGTAAGTTCAAAGATATAGGATGAGCCACCTAACCAGGTAATGATGGGGATTTGTTTTGGCAAATCTAACAATAAATGGTAGGTTGTCCCTCGACCGGAATCAAACGACACAACAAAATCGGGGATAACTCCATTTGGTAAAAGATAACCGATGGATGTGTCACTGGCAAAAATAAGAAAATGATTTCTGTCTTTTTTAATCCGAGGTAAATCGATTTCTAAACCAGGACTTGCACCCAGAAATAAAATTGGAATATTCTTTCCTGAAAAGGATTGGAACCATTGGATACTCGTATCGTTAAAAAAAAGTCTAGTTCTGTTTTTTAAGTAGTTATGAGTCCATAATTTACTAAAATGTTGGATGGTGTTTTTGTTGAGGTCACCAGGAGAGAACTGCGACTGAAAATTGGTTTGGCAGACTTTGATTAGTTCGGGAAAATTTCTTTCATAACTAGGAGAGGTATACAAACTCCATTTGGATTGTAAAGAGCCGGCAAACTCGGGGAAATTTTTGATTTTCTCTATTAAATTTGACCATTTTGGGTCTGTACCCACAACCAAAAATAAATGGATTCCTTTTGATTGGAAACGCTCTTCTAAACTGTTGATTTCCTTTTGAAACTCTGTTAACTCGTAGATTTCGTGATGAGGCTCCCAAAAAACGACAGTTTGGTGTTCGATTGGGTTTTCTAAATAAGACCGAACAGTGTGTAAGGCCCCAATGCCAAGAATGACAGGGATGGAACCAGAACCTAATCCAGATAGAAACCGAGAAGCCTCCTTTTCAGGGGAGACTTTTGAATGTAGGAAAAAATTGTCGGGAGTTTGAAAGTTATAGAGAAGTTTGTTTTGGAAGTGAGGGATTAGAGGAATGGGAGTAACCTCTTAGTCCTCTTCTTCCTCGTCTGAATCATCATCATCGTCATCAGAGTCATCGTCGAAATCATCCTCTTCTTCTTCCTCTTCTTCCTCTGTTTCATCCCCAAATTCATTTTCGTAACCTTCATCAAGTTCTGGTTTACGAGCTTCTTCTTCTGGGATGAAGTCTTCTTCGATATCTTCTTCTGCATGAGGAGCAAAAGAAGTTCCGGCTGTGGATGTAACTCCTGCCAGTTTGTCTTTTTCTGCTTGGAGAAGGGCTTTTTCTTCAGAGGAAAGGTATTTCCACTGAACCATATCATTTGTAAGTGCGTATAATGCTTGGACCGTCAATTTACGGTTTTTTAACTTTTTAGGGAGAGTGATCTTATCAATTTTATCGATCGTGCTGAAACCGGCCACGCAAGTTTCGTATTTTTTTTCCCGGCAAAGTTCTATTAAGGATACGATATCGAAGTCTTCTTTATGCGATTGGCTCATTTTCTTTGATTCCCTGATGGAAGAGAGTGGAATGTTAGACCAGGTTGAGGCGTAGGGGTCAGATGTCAAGGTAAAGTTCGAAAACGGACTTTACAGGCACTCTCCCAGTCCAAACATGGGGAAGGATCGTCCAATATATGGGATTTATGAAAGCCTCCCTCATTTTAATTGTTAGTTTATGTCTCATTAGCTGTGCCCCAGCAAAATCTTCTTATTTCGGTGAGGAGACTTGGTCGGGACTTACGTTTGGTGGTGCCGAAATTTCGTTTTCTAAACTGGAAAAAGGGGAAATTGCCCTTAATGTTTACTCACCTGATTGTGTTCCTTGTTGGAAAGAGATACCGGCCCTCAACTTACTTCACGCAGAAATTGAAAATCGGTTTCCTTCCAAAGCATTATACATGGTGGTTGATCCATACCAGATTGTTCCAGATGTGACCGAAGAGCGTCCGTTTGGTGAAGTGTATCAGTTAGCAAAAACAAGAATGGAAACAGAAGTTAAAAACCGAAAGATACAGGTTCCAATTGTTTTTATGAAACCTCCCTTCCATGTGAAAGAAGGTGGGCTTATCACTGGAACCCCAGAGACAATGTTGTTTGTTACAAAACCAATGAGGTTGTATTATAATTTTTTGGGTTCGATTTCGGAACAAACCTCTGTCGATGTCATTCGAAAAGAAGCTAAGTTCAATTTTTTCCGTTATCAATTTGGAATGGAATCATTATGAGAGCAGTATTCATAAGATTTATCGATTGTGAAGGACCAGGGATTTTAGAACCCTTACTCCGCGAAGCGGGATATAGAGTTAGTTATCAAAATGCTTACGATAGACGAATTCATTTAATGCCAGAAATTCATCTGAATTTTGACTTGATAGTGATGTTAGGTGGTCCTCAATCAGTAGCTGATCCGAATGAACAAGAATTTTTTAAACCTTATTATGATATTGTAAAAAATCTGGTTGCCTTACCGAATAAAAAATTAATTGGAATTTGTTTGGGGTCTCAAATCATTGCGAAGGCGTTAGGTGCCAACGTGCGCCCAGGAACAAAAGGTCCAGAAACAGGTTTTTCTGACCTTCAGATTTTGAAACCTGAACATCCTATCTTTTCAGGAATACAAAAAGAATCAGTTTTGGCATTTCATTTACATGAGGATATTTTTGATATTCCTGTTGGTGCCGAACATTTACTTGCGAGTGATTTTTATGCAAACCAAATGTTTGCTTATAAAAATAGAATATTTGCTTTCCAAACACATTTGGAGCCAACTTTGGAGATGTTAAATGTATGGCAGTCCGTACATAAAGACTTTATCGCAAAAGGTAATGGTGATTTTTCTGAGATCGCAAATAAACAAAAGGTAATGGCAGAAACTGCTAAAACTATATTTCGAAATATTATAAAATTATAACGGACCCGGTATGTTTCAAAAAATATTAACAATTTTATTCGGCAGTAAGTATGAGAGGGATTTAAAAAGACTAAACCCAATTGTAGAAGCTATCAATTCTTTTGAGCCAACAATTAAAGCAATGGATGATGAAACTTTGTCACAACAAACAACAAAGTTCAAAGACAGGTTGGCAGCAGGAGAAACTTTAGATGATATTTTACCAGAGGCCTTTGCAACCGTAAGAGAAGTTTCATATAGAACATTAGGTATGCGCCATTTTGATGTGCAGATGATGGGAGGTATTTCTTTGCATTGGGGAAATATCTCCGAGATGAAAACGGGAGAAGGTAAAACTCTTACTTCGACTTTACCCATTTATCTTAATTCACTTTCGGGTGAAGGTGTTCACGTTGTTACTGTAAATGATTATTTAGCAAAGCGGGATGCTAACTGGATGCGTCCTGTATTTGAGTTTTTGAAAGTATCTGTTGGTGTCATTCAACATGACATGGACCACGAAGAAAGAAAGGTGGCCTATGATTCTGACATTACTTACGGAACAAATAATGAATTCGGTTTTGATTATTTGCGTGATAACATGGTGAGTTACAAAGAACACCGTGTACAAAGACAACATAACTTTGCTATTGTGGACGAAGTGGATTCGATTCTAATTGATGAAGCTAGAACTCCTTTGATTATTTCGGGCCCTGCGGAAGAATCTACAGATAAATATCTCAAAGTTAATAAAATTATCCCAAAACTGATTGAAGGTGAGGACTATGAGATCGATGAAAAGGCGAAGAATGTCATTTTATCGGAAGCTGGAGTTCATCACGTCGAAGAATTGTTAGGTGTAGAGAATTTATACCATTCAGAAAATATTGAATTGGTTCACCACGTTCAACAAGCACTGAAAGCACACAAAATATTTTTTAAAGATAAAGATTATGTTGTCCAAGGTGGTGAAGTCATCATCGTTGATGAGTTTACCGGTCGATTGATGAAAGGGCGTAGATACTCAGATGGATTACACCAATCATTAGAAGCAAAAGAGGGTGTACCAATAGCTCGTGAGTCTCAGACATTGGCATCAATTACTTTCCAAAATTATTTCCGTATTTATAAGAAGTTAGCCGGTATGACTGGAACTGCAGATACGGAAGCGGAAGAATTTAAAAAAATCTATAATTTAGATGTAATTGTAATTCCTTCTAATTTAAAAATCCAACGACAAGACATGGCGGACCGTGTTTATAAAACAGAACGTGAAAAGTTCGATGCTGTTGTTAAGGATATCCAAGAAAAAGTCTCTCGTAAACAACCAGTGCTTGTGGGAACCATATCTATTGAAAAGTCGGAGGTTCTCTCTAAACTTCTCACATCACATGGAATTTCGCATAACGTATTAAACGCAAAACAACACGAAAGAGAATCTGAAATTGTTGCTAATGCAGGACGACCAGGTGCCATTACGATTGCTACCAACATGGCAGGTCGTGGAACGGATATTGTGTTAGGTGGTGCTCCTAAATACAAAGAAGATTTAGAAAAATTAGATGAGCGTTGTGATTCTTTAGGGATTAAAACAAAAGCAGAACTGGAAGTTGTGTATAGCTTTCGCGAAAATTTGATCAAACAAAAATTTGATGAAGCAGAATCTAAGATTTCAGAAATCAGAAACGATAACATTAAAAAAGATTGTGAAAATATCTTATCCGAAGCCAAAAAATGGAAAGTGGATCATGACTTCGTTATTGGTGCTGGTGGTTTACATATCATTGGATCTGAACGACATGAATCGCGTCGGATTGATAATCAGCTCAGAGGACGATCTGGTAGACAGGGAGATCCAGGGTCTTCTAGGTTTTATTTATCCTTACAAGATGATCTAATGCGTATTTTTGGATCAGATCGAATTGCTCGCATTATGGATACTTTGAAAATGCCAGAGGGCCAAGAGTTGGAACATAATATGGTTTCCAATGCAATTGCACGTGCACAAAAACGTGTAGAAGGCCATAACTTTGATATCAGAAAACACTTATTAGAATATGATGATGTAATGAATCGCCAGAGGATTTATATCTATGGAATTCGTAATGAACTTTTAGATAAAGGAAACATGTCACGAACCATTGTTGACTTCTTTGATGAAGTTGTAGAAAACCAAGTGATTCTTTACTGCGAAGGAAACAGTGTGGATGCTTGGGAAGTTGATTCACTCAATGAGTGGATACAAAGTTTGGGCATTACAGAAAAAATTGACCCAAAACAATTCAAAAAAGAATCAAACCCACAACTCAAAGTATTCGAAGTTTTGTCCAAGATAGTAAAAGAATTATATGAGTCCAAAGTTTCTTCAATTGGAGAAGAAGTTTGGCGTTCGATAGAAAGAAATGTATTTTTGGATATTTTGGACCATAGATGGAAAGAACATCTCTATGCGATGGACCATTTAAAAGAAGGTATTTGGACTGTTGGCTACGGTGAAAAAAATCCTTTGATTGAATACAAACTGCAAGGTTTTAAGATGTTTGATCAATTGGTTGAAAATCTTAAAAATGAAGTAGTTTCCTTTTTATTAAAAATTGAAGTAACTGATTCCGACAGAAACCAGGACGAATCCTCCCCAAAAGAGTATAAAAAAATAGGAGAAGAGCAAAGAGCTGAGGTAGATATGTTTGGAAATGAAATCAAATCAAACAAATCAAAACCGCAAGTTTCTTCAACCACGAGTTCTGGCGGCGGTTCCGAACGAAAGTCAAGCCGTAGAAAAAAATAGCGATATAGGTTACTAGTATAACCGACCAAACTCATTCAAATGCGAGCGTTAGCTCTTTCGTTTGAGTTTGGTTTAGAAAGATGAAACATAGTTAGAATTTGAAATAAAAGGAAATTTACAGATTATAAATTTCTCCTTATTCTACAGACTTTGCAACGACCCCATCAATGTCCGAACCATTTGAATACGAATGAGGATACACATAACCTGAACTTGTGTTCGGGTTAGTAACGGCTGATGCCGAGGTCATTTTAATATATTTAAATCCTAAAGATTTAATTTGATTTAGCGCAGTATTGTCGCATGATGCATTTGTAATTAAATCATCAATGTTAAACCCATCTCCGCCACCTAACAGGAAGCCACTGCCTGTGGATGTAAACAATTGTTCTAGTGAAAGAAGATTGGAACTCATATTATAAAGAACTGGTCTAAGTCCGGCAAATCCTGGCCAGGATGAAATTTTGTTGCTATCTGCTGTTGAAGAATTAAATCCACTTAGATCAAATCCGCAGTAATTTGTACCATCGTATGATACTTGCACAACCATTGGATCAAATGCGTAACGATCGCTACTTTCAGTAACTCGAAAAGGATTTTCATAAATAATAAAATCGATTCCGGTAACATTTTTTACGATTTTTCCGCCCCAAGATAAAATAAGTGTAGCACCTGTACCCGTTAGGTTTAGTGCGTAGACATCCAAAGATCCTGAAAGTTCCCCTCCACCACAAATTCCATTAATTGCTTTTGATGAATCATTGAATCCACTTACTGAAGAATTTGCTGACACAACTGTATTCGCAATTGGAATTCCTTGTGGAAGAATCTTTGGAGGACAATTTGTTTTTGAATTATTAGAAATTTCTGCAGCAGCTAATAGTGCCAATAATTCATTTTGGTTATTTTTTGGTTGTGGTGAACAAGTATATAAAAAGGTAACTAAAAACAAAATGGAAAAAGTATTATAAAAGCCTTGTGGAAATGTTTGCATGTGATTACTCCGTTTGACCCTAAAATAATTTAGGGTCAAATTTGATATCATTACCAATTAGTTGGATTTGAAGAAACAAAGAGTGCTTTACTCCAACCGAATCCGCCACAACCAGTTCTTGTTGGATCAGCTGAACTATAACTAGAGAGGTTTACATTCTCTGCTTCTTTTAATGTTGCGAAATTTGGATAGACTGTACAGTAATAGAAACATTTGGTTGCTGAATTTTCACATCCAGTTGTTGTAGGTGCAGTCCAAATTACTTTTGTATATTTACTTGGACTATAAGTATCATTGGGAAGATATTGGTAGATAAAAGTTCTATTAACAGTATCAACAGCAATGATTCTTAAATAACTACTTCCTGAAGCCCAAATTCCGAAACCAGATGGGTCTTGGACAATGGAAACATTAGATGTGAAGCTGGAACAAGATCCACCACTACAAAATCCGCCTTTCCAATATCCCCTAATTTCTGCTAAAGAATCCATCACACTGGATTTCCCTTGTTGTTGTCCGACGACTAAACCTGTAAGTAGGTTGGTATTGGCTTCCGATTCTTTTACTTTGCCTGCTTCGCTGCATGCTGTTAAGATAAAAATTGCCAAGATGACAATCGTTAGTTGAATAGTTGGTTTCATTTAGTTTCTCCTAAATTTTTTTTGAATTTAGGGGAACACGAACTGGAAATAGATTTAACAACTTCGTAATACGAAGAATGATAAAATCTAATATTAGAATTCTAAATACTATTTTTTCCATACGGGCGCCCCGAGTTTGCCTTCGGGGCCCCTTTATATTGATTGTAGAACCAAAACAATATAAGTGTGCAAAGTTCCCAATCCACGAGAAAACATTGCGGGGAAGATCTGGCTTATCACCTAACGTAACTTTAGTTACAAAAGGTGCATCACAGTTGCGGGTCAGCACAGGACTTTCACCTGTTTCCTCCCTGAAGGTAATGCCAGAGTTTCTACCTCTATGTTTTTTGTCAATGAGTTTAGTTTACTTTTGTTTTGTCAGATAAGGATCTAAGAAAGGAAGTGATCAATTCAATTTCAGATTCGTTTATTTGGCGGTTCAAATTGTAATAGTTCATTCTTCGAACTGCCTCTTTCAGAGTTGGTACGCTGCCATCATGAAAATAAGGTGCGGTAAGTGCTACGTTTCTTAGAGGAGGAACTTTGAAAAAAAACTTATCTTCATGTTTTCCTGTAAATTCAGCTCTTCCTGTATCACTAATGTTATAAGAATATACTGAATCTAATTTTGCAAATTGTGATCCACCAAGCAAACTTGTACTGTGGCAATTGGTACAACCAACATCTAGAAATAAATTTAAACCATCTAATTCCGATTTATTAAGTGATAGTACATTATTCTCAAGAAAATCATCGAATTTGGATTTTGATTTAAGTGATCTCTCAAATGCTGCTAATGTTAGGCGAATCGAATGGATGCTGGGATTTGGCGATTCTGGAAAGGCATTCGCAAAAAAAGAAGTATAACTTGAATCATTTTGAATTCTTGTAAGTAGTTCTGCTTCAGAAGGTAAAGACATTTCTAGTGGATTTAAGAAGGGATCGATTGCTTGGTTATATAGTGAGTCTCTCCTTCCATCCCAAAAAATAATGGGTAAATATCCAACATTCAGTATCGTTGGAGTATTTCTTTTGCCAATTTGTCCAAAGGTCCCACGCGAAGTGGATTGGCGATCCATACCAGCGGCATTTCCATCTAATGGGTGACAGGTGAGACAAGACTGTACGTGATTTGATGAAAGTTTGTTATCTCTAAATATTTTGTTACCTAAGGCAATTTTAGCAGCTGTGTCTTCTTCCGATCCTGGAATGGTTTCGGATAAAATTCCAATTTGTTCTCTAGCAATTTTTTGTAAATCGGTCGCATATAAATAATTTGAGAGGAAGTTTGCCGTTATTAATTGAAATATAATTTTATTTTTTTCTTCATTATGTTCGTTAATTTTGCAATTAACGAAAGTTAAATGAATTATTGAAAAAAGTAATATTTGAATACTATAATGACTTGAATTAACTTTAAAAGTGCGGACCATGAGACCAAACAGAAATTTGGCCTGAATTCCAGCAATTCAATTTTTAGATTTGGATTTTTAGAGATCTGTTTTTTTTAGAAAATTGTAAATAGAATTTTTCGACAGCAAGTTTTTAGTGGGTTCGAAATGAATTGGTTACTACTGCAATGGTGCTTGCTATTTCACCAATCTTTTGACTGACTTGGTTCAAATCTTCAGAATTATTCGCAAGTTGTTGTGCATTTCCAGAAAGTGTATTGATTGTGTTCACCATATCTTCTGATGCTTTTTTCTGCTCTCGACTGGAAAATTCGATGGTTTGGGCCATCTCTTGTAATCCTTGAAGCTCTGTTGCTACGTTTAGCAAACTATTCGATTGTGTTGTCATTTCTGCTTTTAGATGATTCACTCCACTTTGCATTCTGTTGGATTGTTCTACAATTTCACCTAATGCATTTACTGTTTCATGAACATGATTGGTACCAAGATTGACAACAGCATTACTTTTATCGATGAGGCGTTTGATGTTTTTAACAGAGGATTGTGTTTTATCTGCGAGTTTTGAAATTTCTTCCGCGACAACCGCAAATCCCATGCCTGCATCTCCAGCTCTAGCAGCTTCAATACTTGCATTTAATGCTAGTAAGTTGGTTCTTTCTGAAATTTCAGTAATTAGATCTACGATTCCAGTAATTTCTTTAGTTACCGAACGTATTTCCGACATTGCATTGTCAGTGTTTTGTACTGAAGTGTTACCAATGTTTGCTAAATTTGTAGAGGCAATCGATTGATCAGATAATCGTAAGAGTGCACTTTCAATATTGGAAATTGAACCTTCAATTGTTTTCATTTCTTCTGTAATTTTGTTAATATTCTTTGTTTCATTTGTAATAAATTCGAACATAAATTCAAATGAAGTTGTTAATTCCTCTAATGAAGCGGCCGACTCTTCTGATATTGAAGCTAACGAAGAAGCGTTATCAGAAACGGACATTGCATCTTTCTTTAATTGAAATGAAGATTTTTCCGCATTACTTACAGAAATTTTTAATTGGTTCATAATATGATTTAAATTTGATAAAAATAAGTTTATAGAACCTGCTATTTTACCTATTTCATTTTTGCCAAAATCTGGAATTGTTTTTGTCAAATCAGCTTCGCCACTAGAAAGTTCATTTACCTTTGAAAGAACTGTTACCAAAGGTTTATTAATGCTTCGAATGATAAAAATGACAAAGACACTAGATATAATCAATGATCCTAATACGAAAAGAATGTTTATGTTTCTTTGAAAAGACAATAATTGAATTCGATCATTTACCAGTTTTTCAAGGATTAAAATGGAACGGTCTTGGATTTCTCCTGCAATTAATGTCCCTTTGTGAATTGTTGTGAATAATTGATTGTGAGAGGATGGTTTAGAGTTTTTTAGATTAAAAGTTTCTTTTAGTTCTTTAACGTAAGTTTCACAGGATGTATTCGCAAATTTCTTAGCTTCTGTTAATTCTATTTTATATGGAGATTTGTCTTCAATGGATTTAGTATATGATTTTTGGATTTCCTTGCAGGTTGTTTCAATGAAATTGATAGAAATCAATGCCTTTGTGTAATTAACACTAGAGTATTGTTTGTTCTTGTTTTCAGAGGTTGTATATTCGTTACGAATAATTTCCTTTAAAGTTGCTACGTTTTTTAAAATTTCAGGTACTCTGAAAAAAATTATTTCCATTTGATAATACGAATTTACTTCGGGATCTAGAATTAGATTTGAAAAATCACCAATTTTTAATGCTAATTCTTGTGTATCATTAAGAAATTGAATACTAGTGGATTGATCAAAAGATGGAATTGTTTTATACTTTTCCCAAGACGTAAGTAACTTAGAGTCCTCCGCTAGCAAATTGGTTTCTTCGATCATCTTTTTTGAGATTTCAATGAGTGGAATTAAGTTGTTAGTATTTTCTTCTCCTAATTTAAGTCGTACCAATCCTTCTCTGTAGGTTAAATAAATCGGTTTTAAAGCCTGAATGCCTAACTCTTCTTTTTCTGCAAACAAAATGGTTCCATTTAGTGAACGTACTAAAATAAGCAAAATGATGAATAGTGATACAATGAGAGGCAGAGGTAAAAGTAATAATCTAATTTGAATCGAAAATCTGGAGAGAAATTTTGACATAAGAATTAGTATCTTCCTAAAGTGGACGAAATAAAAATCCACATACCTTCTAACGATAATTGATTTTCAATAAATCAATCATTTAATTTTATAGAGTAGAACTGGAGGGTTTATGAAAAAATCCCTGATACTTGTATGTTTATTAACCGCAATTTCCTGTGCTCGTACTTTGGAAGTTAAAAACCAAGAAAGCCTTTTTGAAAATTGTATGAAGACTTTCAAAGATGAAATTAAATGTCGTGAATTCATGTCTAGCTCAGCAAAAGAGATTCAGTCTGAAGAACAACAACGTGAAGCAGCATTGGCACAGCTAACAGAAGAACAATTAGCTGGGATGAAACTTCGTAAGGATATTAAAAACACATTAACTGGAAAAAATGGTAATTTTGTTAGAGAATACATAGGTGATCCTGACGAGATTAAACGTGGAGGTGATAGAGAATATTGGGTTTATAAACGTCCTATTAGTAAGTATGACAGTGAATCTCTGCCTGATAAAGAAATCACCGTTATATTTCGACGTTCCTTTGTTGAAAAAGTCGATTATCGTAAGCCATAACATTTGTTATTGATCTGTCCCTTTTGACTTTAGCATTTTTGAAATTCCATTAATGGTATTGTTTTGATTTGTTTGGGAAGGATAAAATTAGTCAGGAGATGTTCTCTCCTGACTTCAGTGTTTGCTAGTATACTAAGTAGTCTTTTAAGTCTACTGTTACTCCAGCAGCTGTAGTGTAAGACTTGTTACAAGCGGAAAAAGCACCAGCAAGGGCTTGTTGCGCAAGGCCATAAGTAAACTGTGGTAAGCTACATGGTTGAATTGGATCATTTACTTTAGAAAGAACGCATTCTTTTAATGCTTTCATTTGTTCAGTTGTTTTTCCTTCCAACTTTGTTGAGGCGCAACCTGTGCCGGCGTTAAAGTATTCTTTTCCACCAACGCAAGAGTTTGCAGCCGTATAAGCAGCAACACAGTTTGCTTTTACCTCAGAGTCAATTACTGAGTTGTTTACCAAGTAAAGTAGAGCCGTTGGGTTATCTTCTTTTTTTGATCCAGAATCAGAGCAGCTAACTAAGTTAGCTGTCATAAGGAGAACCAAAGAGATACCTACTAAACCAGATTTAAAGGATTTGTTGTTCATTTTCATCATTTTCTCCTTAGAATTTAGCTACCATACCGACAATGATACCGTTTTGGTATGAAGCCGGTCTTCCGGAAGTGTCTACGAATTGTTGACCAGGACCCCAATCTCTTCTTAGGTCTACTTTTACTTGGAGGTTTTCCGTTAGATCAAAAGTAGGTGTGAAAGTAAGAGTTTTGATTTGTCCATAGTTACTAACTGCTCTTGTTCCAATAGAATCTTGGAATTTAAGGTCATATCTGTCTGCTGGTGTTACCGCAAATAGAGGTGGGTTTACTACAAGTGATCCACCGTAACGTTTGTCATCAAGATACTCAAAACGGAAACCAAGTGCAAAGAAGTTAGTGAACTGATACTTAGCTTGTAATTGGTAAGTTTGGTAAACTCTTTTGATTTTGTTTTCGCGGCTTAGGTTTGTATCCTTTGTAAGACCAGCTGTAACTAATCCTGGATCAAGTTCTGGAACAAGGCCCGGCATCGCAGTATCTAACTTAGCTTTGGTAACTCCACTTGCTTCGTATCCGTAAGCAGCTGTATTTGTTTGACCAGTTCTTTCACCGTAAGTATAGTCAAAGATAGTCGTCAACTTATCAGTTGGTTTGAAGATCAAAATTAAGTTTTGAATCATCCAGTGGTCAGCATGGAACGATGATTGTTTAGGAAACGATGTTCCAGTAGATTGTTCAAGATAGTATAGAGAATTGTTTTGTCTGCCTTTGATATTATCATTAGCTTGCAATGTGTTCCATACTACTTGGAATTTATCTGGTACAACATCATACTTTACTTGAGTTCCAATCGCTCTGGTAGGATTTGGTCCATCAGCATAAGCATGTTGTGAAGTGTTAGTTAAACTAGATCCACCCGCAGCATCACCATATGGTGTCAATCCATTGTAACCAAATTGTTGGCCATTCCCTGTATAACCAGTTCCTTGGGCACTATTGTAAAGGTAAAGACCAGTCGATAGTCTATCATTAATTTGTAAGTTTGCTCTCGCACCGGTATGGATAAATGGGATTGTGTTAAAGAACACGTATCCAATCGTGTAAGCGATGTTATCCTTTGAGTCAAGAAGTTCCAAACCGATATGTGTTGCCATCTTACCTACGTCAACTGTCAACCCTTTGAATACTGGGAAGTATGCTGAAACATAAGCTTGTTGTAACAACTGCATATTATGAAGAGAGTTTGTCGTTTGGTACGGACGCTCTTGATACATGTTGTTTTGTCCGTTTTGCATATCAATACGGAATCCCCACGGGCTGTCCTTCTCAGCTAACTTCTCCATTGCAAGTTTTACTGAGTTCACAGCAAACTGCTTGTTGTAAGTGTGGAAAGTTCCCGCTGTATCTTGGGTAGCCCCTTGCCGGTTATTTGTAGTATAGTTATAATATACGTCCACATATCCGGAAAAATTTACCAACTCATACCAAGACTTATCCTTTTCCTTTTTATCCTGAGCAAAAAGGGAAGCCTGGGAAAATAAGGTAGCAACGATCGTCGCCAACAGAGTGTATTTATTTCTCATTTGCCATTTCTCCTATGTGAACTTGTTGTGCAAGTTGTGTACCAGGTTGGCGACAAGGGCCTAGGTACTAGGAAGAAAAAAAGAGAAACACTGTATTTGAATGAGTTCTAAGGAAAAAAAAATAAGTTTTTGATTAAATAAAGAACAATTCGGTTCAATTGTTGGAGCGATTTTTGAAATTATTTGATCAGGTTGCTTATAAATTGAGCAGAGTGTTGCAATAGTCTTGAATATTCATTTTCTTTAGGCGAGTGTTGGACCAGGTCTAAAAGCTGGTTCAACACCATTCCGTAGTTGGTTTTTGCCAGATCCGGGAAGTTTTCAGCCAGGTGATTGCCATTCAATTTCATATCCGTTAGAAGGAGAGGAGGAACTTCTTCCCAAATTTGGACAAAACGATTCACTGTTTCACCAAAAATTGGTTTAAGTTTTAAAATGAATTCTGGAGTGATAGGAAAACGTGACTGGAAGTGTCGTTTAACGGGTGCAAGGTATTCTTTTTTAAGAATAAACTCGTCATCTTTTGTTGTGCTTTCTGTGTTTTCCCACTTGATTATAAATTCAAAGAACAAAAGACAGTCCTTTATATTCTGACCAGAAAATTTTAAAGTCCTAAGGATTGTTTCTAAATCCTTTAACGTGGTAGTATTATTTAATATGGCGAAAAATGACAATGCCAACTGTAAACCAATTAAATCTTTAGAGGTTTTGTCTAGTTTATCTAATATGTGATTTTTAACAAAAAGTGGAGTTTGTAAAAAGGGGATGAAAATCTGAAAAATGTTTTCATCGGCTAATAGTTGTATCATGCGAGAAGGATAAGGACCTAAAAATGATTTGAGTATTTCATCCTGGAACCTCTCTAATGATATTTTTTTTGTAATGTGTTTTGTTTTTTGAATCGCATTTTTTGTTTCTGGTTCGATGACAAAATCTAAAGTGCTTGCGAATCTTAATGCTCGAATAGGGCGCAATCCATCTTCTGAAAAACGTTGAATTGGATTTCCAATGGTACGAATTGTCCTTTCTTTAATATCTCTTTGTCCAAAATGTTCATCTACAAGAAGGTTCGTCGATAAATCGTAAGCTAAAGCATTCATTGTAAAATCTCTACGTTTTAAATCTTCTGACAATGTGGTACCGAATTCTACATGATCTGGCCTTCTGCCATCAGTATAATCTTTGTCAATCCGATAGGTCGTGACTTCGTAATTAATTTTATCCAAAACAACCGTTACTGTGCCATGTTCTATTCCGGTATCGATGACTGTTCTAAATAATCGTTTCACATGTTTCGGTTCTGCGTTAGTTGTCAGGTCGTATTCTTTGGGAGTTTTTCCCATAACTAAATCACGTACTGATCCACCAACTAGGTAACACTCGTATCCTGCTCCTTTCAGAGCAGAAACAATTTGATATAGGTGATTTAAAAATTTTGAGGGGATATGGGAACGTAAGTCTATTGGCAATTTCTACATTTGCCTCTAAAAACGATCTCAACTGATTCAGTAGAAAAACCTTTCAAGTGTTTGGCGGATGGAATTCCGTTCCAAGGATCATCGATACATTCAATTTTACCACAGACATTACAAATCAAATGTCCATGCGCCGCTGAAACTACATGATTCCCATCTGACTTTAACTCAAAATAGGTGACCCGATCAGTTGAATGTAATGAATTTAGGAGGTTTTTTTCTTCCAAATCGGATAAAGCTCTGTAGATGGTCACACGATCCCAGGATTCTTCTTTCGGAAGTTTTTCCATAATTTCCTGGTGATTGAGTGGCCTTGGTGATCCTTGTAGAATGGACAAAACTTGTTCACGATTTTTCGTAACCTTGAGTCCGATTTTTTTAAGTATTTGAGAGGGATCTCCTGCCATGATTTGTTTATCCTGTGATGGGGGAAGATTGTCTATTCTAAAATCACGTTTGATTTCCAGATTTCCCAATACCGGATTCCCATACGAGTATGGACCTGTAAAAACTCTTCAATTTCCATTCCCTTCGTTTTTTCCACAATGACAGGAGCAATACCCAAATCCAGTTTTCGATTGAGGATTGAATCGATTTCTTCTTTGGCGGAGTTTGTCACTCGATCACAATCCTCCTTACGATCAGTAAGAAGGCTCTTATTTTTTTCGCAAAATGTCGCAGTTTTGAAAGAGGTGCCTGTTTCCAATAATTCATCTAATTGGCGAGTGGTAGATTTTTTACATTGGGTTAAGCAGGTGGCTACCGAAATAACCAAAAGAGTCATGTATATCCGAAAAATCAAGTCTTGCTATCCTGTGCCAAATTTGCTAACTGGTCTGCCCTAGTGTTTTGTTCACGAGGAATATATTGAATTTCAAAATTTGGAATTGATACTCTTAGAGAATCGCATTTATTCTTAAAAACAAGTAGGTCTTTGTTTTTAACTTTATACTCACCTATCATCTGTTTGACGACGAGTTCAGAATCCAATCGAAACTTAATTTTTTGTAAATTTTGTTTTATGGCTTCTTCCATTCCTCGATACAACGCTTGCCATTCAGCTACATTATTCGTTGCGTTCCCAATTTTTTCCGATAGGAAAAAAAATTCGATACCATCATTATCTTGAAACGAAACACCTATGGCAGCGGGGCCAGGATTCCCACGGGAACTACCATCACAATAAATGAAGGTGGTATCTTTTGACGACATAGCCGACAGTCTTTTCTATGAATCAATCTTCTCCAATCAAAAACATGAACTGATCATAAAAAAATCTTTTGGATTCTGATTTATGCAGGACTTTTTTACAGCTCCGTGGTAAACGGAGCGTATTGGGTGGCGGGTGGATAACCCCACCCAGTCCAGATAGGGCGGGGACATCTACCTAAAAATCCCAACCTCCCCTAAAAAAAGGAATTGTATGACCGAACGGGGATTTGGTGCCCTCACCATGTTTGAAAATCGCCTTCGCAAGCTAAAGAAAGAACGCGAAAAATGGGCGAAAAGAGAATCGATTACTTGTTATCGTGTTTATTCAGAAGACATACCGCAAATTTCTTGTATTTTAGATCGGTATCCAAATGGATTCGTGTTATACGATAAAAGTTCGACGCGCTTCCAAGCAGAGGAAGGTCATGATGAACGTTTTGATCGAATCGCAACGATTGTGAAAGATGTATTTCAAATCACAGAAGACAAATTGTATTTAAAACGAAGGAAAAAGCAAAAAGGTTCAGATCAATATGATAAATTATCCATTGAAGGAAATTTTGAATGGGTAAAAGAATCAAACTTAGAATTTCGTGTTAATCTATCTGATTATTTGGATACTGGTCTTTTTTTGGATCATCGTATTACTAGAGATTGGTTAAAAAACGCATCCAAGGGTAAATCTGTTTTGAACTTATTTTCATACACAGGTGCATTTTCCGTTTATGCTGCGTCAGGTGGTGCCAAAAAAACTAAAAGTGTCGACCTATCAAAAACTTACTGCGATTGGGCATTGAAAAACTTGGAACACAACGGTTTCAAATCTTCAAATCACCAAATTATAAACGCAGATATTTTACAATGGATCGAAGAAGAAACAAAAAATCCAAATAGAGAACGTTATGATTTAATATTTTTGGATCCACCTACCTTTTCCAACAGTAAGAAAATGCGAGAGGAATGGGATGTACAAACAAAACATAGAAATCTTCTTTTATTACTTTTAACAAAATTTCTTTCAGATAATGGCGAGATTTGGTTCTCAACGAACTTTCGGAAATTCAAAATGGAAGTTGCAGATGACGAGTGGACCGAACGTGGTTTTCTATGTACCAATCGTACGAGGGAATCGATTCCTGCAGATTTTCGAGATGAAAAAGTTCATCAATTGTTCTGCATCCAACCAGAACCAAATCGTTGATTTTAATATTTCACAAATGGATCAATTCGTTCTGCAAGGATTCTTCGATTTTCACCAGACTGCAAAGACAAAATGCCACGCATAATAGCCTGCCTTTCGTTACTTTCTCGTTTGGCGACAACTTTGAGTTGGTTTGAAATAGGGAGTAGAATCAAGTTTGCAAAAGAAATACCGTAAAACGTAGCAATGAAGGCTGTCGCAATTCCTTGCCCCAGAACTTTAGTTCCTCCATCTAAATTTTCAAGAACTGTAACTAGACCTAAAACGGTTCCAATGATACCGACTGTAGGCGAAAAACCTGCAGCGGTTTCAAAAACTTTCGCTGATTTTAAATCGTTCTTTTCTTCTTCTTCGTGCGCTTCCCATAAAATTTCTTCAATTGTTCTTGGATCGGATCCATCCACAATCAACTGAATCCCTTTTTGTAAAAATGGGTTTTCTAATTTTTTCGCTTCATCTTCTAAAGATAATAATCCATCTTTTCTAGCTTTTTCCCAAAATCGAAAAAATATTAACTTTAAATCCCTTTCTTTTTTTCTTGTAAGAGCAAAACGTGTGTCTCTTACTGCTTTCGTAACTTGGGAAATGGAATAAGATGCAAAAGTGGCACCTAACGTTCCGCCGACGATCAGTAGCATTGCAGGAAGATGAAAAAAAGACCTTAGCGATGCACCTTCGATTAAAATTGCAACGAACACCGATAATACGGCTGCTAGGATTCCGAGTAGTGTTGAATGGATCATTGAATTCTTGCCTCTCTCACATCAGGTCGAATGCTCAACCTACGAAGTGAATCTTTTTTTTCTATAACTTCGTTTTTTAATCTCTCCCAAATTACTGAATCAGGATTTTCTCGAATTCTATGCGAGATTAGTGGTTCCACTTCTTTCCAGTTTTCTTGGTTTATGAATAGTCGAACGCGCGCTAATTCTAATTCATTGGCTTGTTCGATTTGGTTTCTAGATCTATAAAACTTTTCTAGTGAACTCATAGTTACAAGAGCATGGTTCCAATCCCCCAAAGATTCAAACATTGGAATTAATGAGTTCCATGCAAATTCTTGAAATTCAGGGTCAGAACTTAGGTCTTCAAGGATTGGAATGTATTCTGCCTCAGGAGTAGTAAATTTTAAGCTATTAAACGCTATTCGTAATAAATCTGGTTTTGGTGGTTCAAATTTTCTTGCAATTGTAATGGCATCTAACGCCAGTTTGTTTTGTTTGATGTTGTGGTAGAATCTTGCGTATTCTGCGAAAGATTCGTAGTAAAGATGTTTGATCTCAAGCGCATCTTTTCTTAAATCTCCAGAAGAATATTTTAATACCGAATCCAAAGCTATAACGACTTCCTGTGCAGACGCATTATCTAATTTTTCATTAAAATATTTTAGTTTCCAGTCGTTTGGAAGAGTTGAGGCAAATCCAATTTTGGATTCCATATAACTGGGATAATAAATATCAAAATTCCAATAAGACTTTCTGTTTAAAAGAGATAAAGCATTGATATGGTGAAACTGATTGGATTTATTTCGAGTTGTAAGAATTAAAAATGGATGTTGTTCTTGGCTCAGCCTTTCTATATAAGAAATGATTTGCGATTGGTTGGAGCTAAGCCCTAAAACTACTGTTTTTCCTTTGATTTCTGAACGTTTCGGTAGAAAGGGGTTTGATTTAAACGGTAAAACGGATTTATAAAATATAAATTCTTCTTCGTTAAACGCAATGTTCGTTGTTGCAAAAGGAATAGGATCAAAGATTTCTTTTTTGGAAAAAGGAGAATTTGTGCGTATCGTTGGTGGAGAAAAGAAAATTAACACAATAAGAGTTGCAATAACCAACATCAATAATCTTGGAGTCCGAATGATGTGTTTTTGCATCAAGTAAGGATACATCAAAACGGGTACAAAAATCAAAGTTAATATAGTTCTAAATCCAGTTGGTAAATTCCAAAAGTATAATAAAAACGAAAGGCCAAGATAGATACTCGTTTCCATTCCTATGATAAGATATTCTTTGTATGCGGTTTTGTTAGGTTTGAAAAATCCAACTATGGAACCGGTAATAATACAAAGTGCAATGAAAAAGGAACTCCAATAAGTTTGGTAAATAAAAAAGAAAAAAGCAAAAAGTAAAGCAACTCTTCCAATCAAGAATACTGCTTTTGTTTCTTTTTTTAGACCACCAAGTAAAGACAAAACCCTTCCGAATATCACCGAAAAAGAAATCGAGAGGATCAGTGGAATTTTTGGTCCAGGTTGAAAATAAATATGTAGAATACAGTAAGAGATAAGTAACGAAAGTGCTGACCTATAGAATGGTGCAAATAGCGGGTGTTTGCCGATTTTGGAACGGATCTTGTAGAATTTACTTGAATAGGGACTCCGTTGTACAAAATTACTTATAAAATAGAATGATAAAAAAATGTAGAGTACACCTAGTAAAACTTTCATGGAATAGTTTTGGTTTGGTTCGAACAATGAATAGAATGTAAAAGTGGTTACACCAAGCGCAAAACTTAAAAAACGGAAATCACGTAAGGAACCGCCATAAATACCGACGGAGAATGCTGATAAAATTCCGCTGAGTAAAACAAATTCAAACGAAAAAATATAATCGATCAGAAACTCTGCTGAATTGGCTCTAAAAAACCAAAAAATCTGAATGACCGCTGCAACTAACAGTGCGATTGCCAAACCAGCAGGTAACATCTGTTTGTATTTTCTGTAAATGAATCCAACCGAAAAGGAAATAACTAGTAGGATTTGTAATATGGGATACGCAGTATCAGTGCGATCGATAAGTGCTAGTTCAGATCCGGCTACATAAAAAAATAAAGATAGTACATAACCGATTGAAAGGCTAAGACTAAACTCCAGTGAAGGGAATAGGCCGGTTTCCCAGAAACGTTTCCATTGAGAATCCATAGAATTTGCTACCAAAGATGTTTGATAGCCCACATTCGCAAACTAAAGAAATTCTTATTTTATTTGGCGGTGCACAAAATGTTTGACCAAATGGGCCCTTATGCCGATTTTGACTATAACTATGCTCACGTTTTTATCTATATCGTTTTTGGTTCTTTACGGCTTTGACATTTTAGTTTTGTTCTACTTCGGATTGCATACTTACCTCATGGTTTTTTTGTATAGCAAATACAAACAAAACTGTGCGGAAGACGAAACAAAGTTGTTATCCATTAAGGATAAAAACCTTCCGACTGTAACGGTTCAATTACCAATTTTTAACGAGTTTTATGTGGTAGATCGTTTGATCGAATCTGCCTGTAACTTAGAATACCCTGCAAAAAAACTCCAAATCCAAGTTCTTGACGATTCCACAGATGAAACCATTGAAAAGGTCGCAACTCTTGTAGCGCAGTACAAGAAAAAAGGAATTTGGATTGAACATGTTCACAGAACCAATCGCAAAGGACACAAAGCGGGAGCCTTGGATGAAGGTATGGCAAAAGCAAAAGGGGACTACATTGCTATTTTCGATGCCGACTTCACTCCTGATTCTGATTTTCTCCTTCGCACAATGGGATACTTTGGAGACGAGTCCATTGGGATGGTACAAACTCGTTGGGGCCATATCAACGAAACTTATAATATCTTAACCAAAGCACAAAGTTTTGGAATCGACGGGCACTTTATGATCGAACAAGTCGCAAGAAACGGTTCAAGCCTTTGGATGAACTTCAATGGAACTGCCGGAATCTGGAGACGTTCGTGTATTGAAGACGCTGGTGGTTGGGAACATGACACGCTCACAGAAGACTTCGATCTTTCTTACCGTGCCGAACTCAAAGGTTGGAAGTTCCGTTACATCAAAGATGTAGTTTGTAAAGCAGAGATTCCTGCGACTATGAACGCATACAAAGCCCAACAATTCCGTTGGTGTAAAGGTTCAATCCAAACTGCTGTGAAACTTATTCCACGCATTTGGAAGTCCAAAGAGTCTTGGAAAATCAAAGGGGAAGCAATCACCCATTTAATTAATTATTCTGTTCATCCTCTCATGATCATCAATATCCTTCTCACAGCTCCTCTCCTTCTTATGGAATATTGGGCTGGATTTAAGATGGATGACCTCCCTATGGAAATTCTATTTGGATCCGCCGCGGTTCTTTCCGTTGGCTCTATGGGACCCGTGATTTTTTATGCTTATTCCCAAAGAGAAATCCACAAAAACTGGAAATCCAAATTGGTTTACCTTCCTATCCTTGTAATGATTGGTACGGGAATTGCTGTTATGAATACCTATGCTTGGGTGGAAGCCGTTTTTGGCATCCAATCCGGGTTCAAACGAACTCCGAAACTCCGAATCGAAAAAGAAGGGGATAGTTTACAGGACAAAATCAAATACGTGGTTCCTGTTGATTACCGAGCTTTCCTCGAATTCTTTATGGGAGCTTATTGTGTATTTTGCATTTATTTATCCTTCATGGTCGGAAAACCATATATGATCGGTTTTATGGTTCTCTATTCCATTGGATTTTTCTATGTCTCTTACCTCTCTGTTGCAGAGTCGTTTTGGAAATTTAAACCAGCGACCAAAGCAGAAAAGGAACTTCGTGCCGTCGCTTAAGGAAAGAGCGATGGTACTTACTTGACGAAACCTTTCCTTCCAAAAAGCTGTAAATTCAACCTAGGTTCAGGGGTCATCCATGAGTGAAAAAGTCTACTGCGCGAACTGTTTGCATTGTGTTGTCGTTCGCCAATACGAATCGGAGCAAGATAAATACATTCTTCGAGTCAAATGTAACAAGAAGAAATGGTCAAAACGTTCCGGTGAAGAAAAACTTTATAAATACTTTACTGTAGCTCGTCGTATGCAAACCAACTGCGAGTATTATGAAGAAATGGGAGAGATTCTACCTTATATCAAGAACTTGAAAAAAGAACTCCCAATCAAAGACGAAATCTACATGGTGAAAGCCGTCTAAATTATAACTGGCGTGTTGTTTCCCAGGTTACCTCGCGCCTTCGCTCGCAAACTTCACAAAACTGAAAATAAAAAAGAACGGACGATTCAGGGTCAATTCCTGATCCCCGTTCCTGCGGGCAGCGTCCTCTCTGATTCCTATCCCACTCGTGTGATTCATGGTCAAGTTATGCTTGCGCATAACGGAAAGAAGGTGCTTGCTCCAGTGAATGGAGTGGCAAGTCTTACTGCAGACCAAAAATTTTTCCAAATCAAACAAGATGGATCTTGGTCTACCACATCTCCTTACCAATTTCGACAATATGATTTTCCTGCACTCTTAGAATCCTTTGACGAAGGTGCGTTGTTTTCCTTGGATTTATTGGAAACACCTTTAAAGGATTATTTCCAAAAATTTAGGAAAGATTCTACTTTTAAAATTGTTTTATCACCATTTTGCAGATACCAACATCTCAATTTTGAAGAGATGATCCTTCGTGATATGAAGGATGCCTACCAAGCTTTTTTTGAACTTTTGCAAATTATTTTTCCTAAAGCAGAGATAGCCAATTTTTTTAAAATTCCATCTTTAGATTTTGAACATCCCGATGGAATTCCTGAATATTTTTTACACAAACAATTTCATGAGCCAGTGTTTCAAACTAGAAAGTCTTTGATGAATCATGAAGTATTGTTTTTAGGTGGAGAAACAATATTCCATATTTTAAAAAAGTTATATTATAATGAACCATTTACCAAAAGACATTTAGCTGTTTTTTTAGTAGACCGAAAGGGTAGAATGGATGTGGAACCGCGACAGTTCTTTTTGACAAATGGTCAATCCTTAGCTTTCATTCCTAGCAACTTAGACAAACGATATAAAATTGCTTCCTTTGAAACTGTGTTTGAAGAAGTGAAACCATTGGATATTACTTCTTTAGGTTATTTTAATATATACGAACATTATTCGATTACACTTTATGAAAAACTTCCTGCATCTAGAAAAGAATTCAGTTGTATTGATTGTATGGAGTGTAATAATTATTGTCCGACTCATGCAAACCCTGTGCAACTCATCAAAGGGAAAACCGAAGACTTTGAAAAAAATCTTTGTGTATCCTGTGGCATTTGCACAGTATATTGCCCTTCGGGAATTGATATTCGAAAAAGAATTAATGGAGCAATGATTTAACTATCGTTAATTTATGTTAAAAAATCTTTATATTCTTTCTGAAAATAGTTGGGGAGTTAAATCTTCCGAGATCTTTGCAGATATTTTTTATTTTTTAACCTTAATGGGATTTCTTGGTTTTGCACTTGCCCACGTAATGCCAATTCCCTTTTTACCGATAGCTATTGGATCTTTGATAACAGTTTTATATTTAGGATTTTGTATTCGTGCAAACCAGTCCCCGTATTGGCTTGGTTTATTATCTCAATTGTTAATTGTTTTTCTGATTTTACCAGTTACTTGGTTACATCCCGTGTTGTTACCTGTTGCTTTAGTATTTGCTTTGGTGGTTCATTACCTTTTAAGCCAGCAGTATTCCTTACGGGTGCCGATTTTTAGTTTGGTTCTTCTTTTTGTCCTCATCTGGGAAAGTGTATTTTCTTTACTTGGTTATTCTTTTCGAACACCTTTTGAGCTGGTAACTTGGACAGGAATTCCATTCGAGTCTTCTTTGCTTCCAATGACCTTACCTTGGTTTTCTAGTACCCCAATCGATGGCCTTTTATTTTTGTCTTTCGCAGATACTTTGGGGATTTATACGTTAGTAGGAATCGCGTGGGTTTCCTTTCGAAGGACGATATTAATTGGGTTTTTCTTTGGTTGGATATTATTGTTTTCCTTTTGGGGAATTGGTTCTAACCAACTTGGATTGAACTGGGTCCTCTCCTTTGCTTCCCTTGCTTTCTTTTTACATTTGAGTCCGGGACGAAATTTCTACGGTTCCTACTATGTTTCCTTACTTAGTTTTGCCATTTTACTTCCAATCGCGTTTTTTTTGGGTAAAATGGGGGTAAGTGCAGTTTTGGTATTGGTTGTTTTTTTTCTGTTAGAAGGACTCTTTGTCAGGGTTTTTCTTGGAAAATAAGTCGATCTTAAAAAGGTGGGAGTAAGTTAACCATATGAATCAACTTCTGGAGATTCTGGACCCTAAAAATATCATTTTTGATTTCAAAGCATCTACAAAAGAAGATGCAATTCGGAAAATGATCTCTCACATGGTCGCCACACAATCGTTAGATCCTATTCACGAAGAAGAAACTGTTTCTTCTTTAATGAATAGAGAAAAGTCTATGTCAACTGGCATTGGTAGCGGTGTTGCGATTCCTCATTGTTCTGTGCACTATTTGAATGAATTAAAATGTGCGATGGCAATTGCTCCTCAAGGTATCGACTTCGATGCTTTGGATCATGGTTTGGTACAAATATTTATCATGCTCATTGTTCCAAAAAATAAATTTCAAGACCATATTAAAACATTGGCACTGATTGCAAAAACTCTCAATATCCCAGAAGAACGAGAAAAACTCATTAAAGCCAAAAATTTCGAAGAAATCCAAAAGGCATTCCTTTCGAAAAGTTAATTCAGTGAAGTCGGAAGTTTTCCGTTTTCTGTATTTTCTGTTACTGTTATCTTGTATCAGTAGTTTTGTTTCTGAATTCCACACAAAAGATAAATCATATTTGTATGCGGATGCAGGGATAATGGTTACCTCTACACAAGAAAAAGATTTTTTGTCTACCTATCTTCAGTTTTGGAAATCATTAATTTTAGAATCGGGTGGAAAAACAGAAAATGGTGAAGAAGTATATTCTCATATTGCAAATCGTTTTCTTTCAACTTTTCATTTAGCTATCTTTAGTCTATTTTTTGGATCTATTTTTGCTTTTGGACTTTCTCTTTGTGCCACTTACTTTCGTTCGAGTATTTTCTATAACATTGTTTCATTTAGTGCCAATTTGATTTTGTCTACACCTATCTTTATAGTCGCCATTCTTTTGTTGATAGTGTTTTTTTATCGATTGGAAGTTTTTCCACCTGGTGGATACGAACCGGGTAACACGTATTATGTTGTATTGCCGGGTATTGCGTTGGGTTCAAGAATATATGCTAGAATGTCTTTGTATTTATTGCCTGAAATTCGAAAGGAGGCAGATTCTAAATATGTTCAGTTGTTAAAGACACGTTCCTATCCGTGGAGTCATATTGTTGGAAAAGAAATTTTTTTAAAAGTCCTTCCTATCGCACTCATCATTTTGGTTTTGGATTTTGGGTCATTGTTGTCGGGAGCAATGGTGGTGGAAGAAATTTTCTTTTTTCCTGGAATTGGAAAAACCTTATACTATTCGATTAAATCAATGGATACAAAGTTACTAGCTACGTTACTGATGTATTCTGGAATTTTGTTTTATGTTTTAAACAGAATCGGATTTTACTTACAGCGTTTTTTTTCTGGTGGGGTGTGAAGATGACAATTCATACCTTAGTGAGGTTCACTTTTTTTTGTCTGGTTCTTGTGGGTGTGATTGTTTTGTCCGCACCTACAAATGTAGATTTAACTCATAATAATTTACCGATATTTTCAAAGGGATTTTTGGCAGGTACTGATCGATTGGGTCGTGACAACTTAGCGCTGTTTTGTTATGGATCTTTATCCACCATTTTGCTTGTGGTTCCTGCTCGCATTTTAACGATTATCGTCTCTTTTGTTTTGTCTGCGTTTTCACTTTTTTTTCCTAAAAAATCGGAATGGGTTCTTTCTGGGATTGTTTCGGTATCCCTTGCGATTCCTTCTCTATTGTCTGCTTTGGTTGTGATTAGTTTGTTACCCAACAATCCATTTGCAATTTTTATTGCTATCTTGGTTTCTGATTGGGCATTGTCATATGAAACGCTTACGGCGAAGATTCGCGAAATCAAACAAAGTTCGTATTTATTGGCTTCCCTTTGTATGGGTGCAAAACCTTACCAACTTATTTTTTTGCATTATCTTCCTGCCCTTCGTGATATGTTCGGATTTTTGTTTTTTTCCGGGTTACCGGGGGTAGTAATGACAACGGCTTTGTTTTCCTATTTAGGAATCCAAACATCAATTGGCGAAACAGGTCCTGGACTTGGGGAACAGATCTCATTTTCGAAAGATTATTTTGATAAGTCACCCGTTTCCGTTTTGCTTCCGATTGTTGCCATTTTAACTTTGGTGTATTCTTTGGGATCTAACCAGAAAAAGAATGAAACATAAAATTTCCGCACTACTCATCATCCTTGGACTAGTATGCAATGTTATACCATTGTACTCGATTGATGATTATTATAATTTTCCGAATCAAAGTTACAAAGGAAGTGTTATTTACGAATCCTCTCGGAATCTGTGTTTGTTTTCTTTCGCAGCTACAAGCTCCGATCCCACCAAGGAATATCTTTCTAAAGGAATTCCTTCTGTTTTACTTTCGGAACTTCGCAGTTTAGAATATACCTATGTGGAATACCCAAAAGCAAATGTGATTTATCATTCGTTTGGTGAGGCTCCTACGTCAACTCTGCAAGAAAGGATAGACGCAGAATCTCCAAATGTGAAAAGAAAAAGGAGAGAGATTAATGATGAAAAAGATCTGCAGGATTTGCGGTCTGGTAAAAAACAATTAGCTCCTGAGAAAGATCCACGTTATGTAAAGGTTACAATAAGACAGCTTTGGGATAGAAAACCTCCTAAACCTGATGAATCTTTTGGTTTAGCAACAAAGTTAAATTGCGATTATATGATTACTGGATCTTTCGAAGTTAAAGATTCGGACCTTGTCACTAAGGTTTTTTTATATGATGACTTTGAAGGAAAAACAATCCCTTTTGAACACAAAACTTCATTAACTCGTGCTTACCAAGAAATGGGCCCACTGGGAGAATTGATTCGAGAAAAATTACAAGGAAAAGATACAACTTCTGTTGAAGTTTCTGCTTCAGGAGAAGAGGGTGCCCTTGTTTATTTAGATGGAATATATTTGGGAAAAACACCCTTAACTGGAAAAAAGTTTCCCGTTGGAAAACGATCCTTATTTGTTTTCAAGGAAGGTTTCCATCCTTATAAACAAGATGTTCAGTTGGAAAAAGGTAGATCCTTTCAACTCGATGTTAAACTCTCCTTAAAATTAAGTAATTCTTTTATATCGGTTACTTCCAATGTAGAATCGGATGTTTACTTAGGAATTCAATATCTTGGGAAAACTCCTTTGAATCATATTCCTATTCCTTCGGGAATGAATCGATTGCGAATCTCGAAGGAAGGTTATATTGATAGCTTTCGAGCTGTAGACGCAGTGGACAATGAAGAAGTAAAATTTAATATAGAAATGAGAGAAGGTAATACAGAAGTTTATTATAAGAATAAACAAAATGTGTTTTTGGATCATACATATAAAGATTTTGCCACCTATTCTTTGTATGGTTCCCTTTTATTTTATGCAAGTTATGTATATTTAAATTATGCATCAAGGCAGGCATATTCTGCTGCTAGGTCTCAAGTGACTCTTGTAGATGCACGTGCTATTTCATCTTTTTATGGAAATAATCCAAATGAGTTTTTCTTTTGGTATGGAGTTCAGAATTCTATCATCGATGATGCTGAATCAAAAGCTCGAAACTTAAAACGAATAGCCGGAACTCTTCCAATGGAGAATCGAAGAGACCGGCAATTAGTAGGAGGTCCTATGGTGATTATGATGGGGCTTATGCTCGTATCTGCGGCTACTTTTTATATCCTTGGACTTGATGAAGAAACTTTGGAATTTGGATATTTGCCTTTAAATCCTTCTGCTGTAAGTTATGGACAGAATGCACGTGAGGGATATGGTTATATGCAATTTAATATGCGTTACTAATGTAAAATTTTGAGTTAATCTTTTTATTTATTAAATGGTTCTGTTTTTTTGGATAGTGTTTGGTAGTAATGCTATTTTATTTTTGGATTAGTTTTTGGAGATTGAATCGTTGATGATGGATCTTTTGACTTTTCGAGTTTTGTTGCCGAATGAATTGAAAACATTCCAGTTGATTGCTAGTTGGTATTTTGATGAATGGAAAATCCCGATCGAAAAAACCTTATTAAAACTGGAATCAATCTCGTTGGATAATTCTCAGTTCCAAGTCATTGCTATGCAAGGTGATAGGCCTGTAGCAACTGGTGGTATATATCATCATGTTGGCCTATTAGAGAAGGAACCTCGATTTAAGAAACATAAACACTGGTTAGGTTTGGTATACACAATTCCGGAATTTCGGCATCTAGGAATAGGTGCTGAACTTTGTAAGTATATTGAAGGCGCAACTAGAGATCGCGGCATTCGGGAAGTTTATTTATTTTCCGATACGGCTGTTTCCTTGTATAACCGTCTTGGTTGGGCTGAGGTTGAAACCGTTGTCTATGGTCCAAGAAGTGTGACGGTAATGAAGAAAGAATTTTGAATAGAGTGTTTGTTTGATTGATTTGTGGGTACAATCACCCCGCCCTGATTGTAGGGTGGGGAACTAGACCCGCCGCCCAATGACTTCCTTCTATCACAATCCTTCAATCCTTCCAACAAAGATTCATCATTTACAAAAAAATCTCTGAATAAGTTCACATTTACTTCATTTTCCCACCAAACTTATATTAAATAAATTATATCAATATCCACTTCCTTAACAAACTCCAGCAAACAAGCGCTAGCTCCGTTTGCATCCATCACGAGACCAAGCTCAACAACCCTCAGCCACCACATATCGCTCATTAATCGGAAGCGCTACTTTCTTTAGCCAGCCACCTAACGTTCATTCGCGGCCAACTTTTCCTTATGCCCACATAACCGAATTATGTCTCATAAACACCTTCATCACACCCAATCCCATATAAAAAAATCTTATCTTTCTTCCATGAACCACGAACTTTTTTATAAAAGCTTGTTGACCTCTTGGGTTTTGAAATTACTTTGGTTTTTACCGCACGAATCTTTTCGATTCATGAAACCGGTAGCTTGCAGGCGACTGTGGGCGGAGGGAGAGGAAGATCTTCCTTTGCGAAAGCAAAACGAATAACCGACATTTTAATTTTCCACGAGAATACTCCTGGGTGATTAGTCTGTAGGGAAACATTCGTTCTTTGACAACATATATACGACATTGTAAAGAAAATAAACAATGCGCCGAGGGCCATACAGACGCCGAGTCATGTATGGTTCATCAAAAAAGACGAACAAAAAAACTTTAGGATTATTATTCGCAAGAGTAATATGGTCAAGTAATTAAGGGCGTACGGTGGATGCCAAGGCACTAGAAGGCGATGAAGGACGTGGTTTGCTGCGATAAGCGACGGGGAGTTGTAAACAAGCTTTGATCCGTCGATTTCCGAATGGGGGAACCCTACTAGGCAAAACCTAGTAACACAGCAATGTGGGCAAGACCCAGGGAATTGAAACATCTTAGTACCTGGAGGAAGAGAAAGAAACCTCGATTCCGTCAGTAGCGGTGAGCGAAAGCGGATGAGCCTAAACCTCTGACTACGTTACAGATCTGGATCGCTGTAGCAGAGGTGTTGTAGGACTTACGGGTGCAGTTCAGAATGCATCGAGGAGTTACAAAGATTAGTGGTAGTGGAATGGTTTTGGAACAGCCAACCAAAGAGGGTGATAGTCCCGTAGACGAAACTGCTAGTCCTCCTGTAAGTATCCTGAGTACCACGGGACACGTGTAATTTTGTGGGAAACCGCGGGGACCACCCCGCAAGGCTAAATACTTCCTAGTGACCGATAGTGGACAAGTACCGTGAGGGAAAGGTGAAAAGCACCGGGGAACCGGAGTGAAATAGAACCTGAAACCGTACGCTTACAAGGTATCAGAGCTTGGAAACGAGTGATGGTGTGCCTTTTGTAGAATGAGCCGGCGAGTTATTTTACGTTGCAAGC